>JAILNR010000048.1 GCA_024691325.1 Saccharofermentans sp.
GGGTATCAACGCTGCTATGAAGGCTGCTGTTACAGAGTCCTTCGGTTACACAGAGGAGAAGCTCGTTTCTTCCGATATCATCGGTATGAGATATGGTTCACTCTTCGATGCAAACCAGACAATGGTTTCCAAGATGGACGACGGCAACTCTCTCGTACAGGTTGTTTCCTGGTACGACAACGAGAATTCTTACACATCTCAGATGGTAAGAACAATCAAGTACTTCGCAGAGCTCGGCTAATTAACAGCTTAAGTAAAGTGAATACGAGTCCCCCGGGTTATCCCGGGGGACTTTTGTTTGCTCATTTACCTTCTTCGGGGATCAACATAAAGCAGAGAACAGTACCAAAATTACTAATTATCGAAAAAGATACTGTAAAAAACAGAATTTACAGTACTAAATCGGGATAAGATGAGAAATAGTAATATAAAAGCGAATCAAAGATGATCATCATGTGACCTTGGTTGACTATTCCCGTCTAATAGGGTGAGAATCAATTGAACGGGGAGATTATAGTTATGAAGAAAGCTGTATCACTGTTGGTCGGAACATCATTATTATTCACATTGGCAGGATGTTCTGAAAAAACAGAATCATCTGATTATGTTGAGGAGATCTTTGTCTGTGACTCTGATAACCTTCTGGGTTTTGAAGGTGCTTATGCAGAAGATAATACGGTGACACTGATTTTCGATGAGGATGTTGTATTTGACAGTAACCGCTCGGGGCCCGGATTCGGGTACTGTTTTGAGCGGGGCTCATTTCTTGAGCGCGATTACATTACTGTATTTGCCGGAGATGAAGAGTACCGTGTGCAGGGTGATGACATAAAGGTCGATGCCGATGAGATGACGATGGTCTTTGAAGTGGATGATATCGATACAGATGAGATTACGGGAGTCTTATTCTTTACATCTATTGAAATAAATATAGACTTCGAAGATGGCGTTATATTCGGGGTTGTTTACGGCGGCGATTGCCGTGAGGAGTTTACTCAGACTTACAATGCGGGCCGTGATTCATGGGATGAGGCCGAGTGGATTGTTTTCCCCGAGCCCATGGAGATCGATCCCGAACCCTATGTTGAACCCGTAGAGCCTGCCGTGGAACCTGTGGCAGCAGACGGATTCATTACTCCTTTTATGGCAGAGCATATTCCCGACGAATTTATGCCGGAACTCGATCAGTACCTGTTCGGTATGATGGATCTTGAAGGGAACGTTATCTATGAACCTCAGTTCTCTTCTGTTAATTATATCGAAGCGTGCGGGGCTTATATCGTAGGCGGAGAAGTTGACGGTGTTACACGCTATGGCATCATGAATGACGACGGGGAAGACTTCACGGAACTTATCTACGACGGAGCTTACTACGATACCGGTAAGACGGAGAATGAGTCAGGCAGCTTCTACATGACGACTTATAGCGATGGAATTCTTCATGTAACAACATATGAAGACGACCTCGTTATTGCAGATGACGGCATCGATATCACGATTGATGAGGAGGCCCTTCCTTTTGAAACATCAAATCTTGCAGTCTGCCATATGCACATGAGCGGGGCTCTGATAAGAGACTGCAGCGAGTTCTACCCTCACAATGTTCTTATTGATGTACAAAACGGTGAAGTGCTGCATGACTTTACGGAGTCGTTCGGTGATGAGTTGATATACGGGGATCTCATAATCGATGCAGACAGAATAGCGGAAACCGTGCAGATCTATTCCTACGACGGCGAACTTCTTTTTGACGATGATGATGCCACAGGAATATATCTTGACACCTACAGATTTGCTCTGGCTTTTGACACCACTCTTGTTGTCATCGACAGAGAGGGGAATGATCATGCATCCATACAGATTGCTTCCAATGCAATTGTTGACCAGGGTTGCGGTGTGATCGGCGTAACTGACAATACGGGAACGACTTTCTATGATGATGATCTTAATGAGATTGCCAAGGCTCCTGATGTGAATCTTGATGACGGATATTTATCGGGAAGATTCAGTGATGGAATGGGCGGCAACATCATCTTCGTATCATTTGATGAAAACACAATAACCAATGTTATGAACGGTGCGGTCATGCATGTTAATGACGACTGTTTCTACTCGCATGAGAGAGATTACATCTTTGCAGATGACATAAATAACGGCAACCTTTCCGAGCACCACTGGTACCTCTACGACAACGAGTTCAATCTCGTTCTCGAAGGTGATGATTACGGCGATGTTTTGTATGATTCATTTACTGATGATATGTATGTCAGCGAGTATTCTGACGATGTAACTACGATCTACTCGCTTGCGGATTACGAGCCTGTGTTCGAGACTGACGGAAGATATTCGGTAAGGGTCATGGATGGTAATTTCCTTCTCACGGGAAGTGATGAGGTAAGGCTGTTTGACAGTAACGGCAATCTTGTCTGCTCATCTGCTGTCAGCCATTGATAATTATTGAAAAGAACAAATAAAAGAGCCGCCCGCGGGCGGCTCTCATTATTTAATCATAGTTTAAAGCAATCAGTACTTAGGTTCAAGCAGACCGTAGTTTCCGTCTTTCCTCTTGTAGATAACACATACGGAATCTGTATCTGCATCAAGGTAAACGAGGAAGTTATGTCCAAGCATCTCCATCTGCAGGATTGCATCCTCTGATGTCATGGGACGAAGCTCGAATGTCTTGCGGCGTGCGATCTTTGAATCTTCAGGATTGTCGATCTCGTAGTCGAAGTCTGAACTGTTATCGTCCTCGAGATAATTTGCAATCTGAGGATACTCTTTCTTCTTCTTCAAAAATTTTGTCTTATTACGTCTGATCTGAGATTCGAGCTTATCAATTGCTCTGTCAACTGCGGAGAGGATCTCTTCGTCTCTAGCCTCAGCTCTGTAGAACTTGTTGTCGAGTTTCATTGTAACCTCGACTACCATCTTGCTTCCTTCAGGTCTGATGCGAACGTTGCAAGAGCCCTCATCTCCAAAGTACTTGTCGAACTTCTTTAACTTGTCAGTGATCTTGTTCTCCAGTCTCTGCCCGATTTTAATACCGTTGCCCTGTGTAGTGATCTTCATGAAATCACATCCTTCCTTTAGAGGTTCTAAGGAAAAATATCCTTAATTTGATTATAAGTAAAAAAATATTAATTAACTGTTAAAGTGTCCTTACTGCCTAATATCATTTCTAAAATGATGTATAATACACATTATCAGACGAATCGGAGGTTTTACAAATGGCATTATTTGATCCTAAGGCTAAGATCATTTCCGGCTATGAGAGGTCTATCGATGACCGTACGGCTTCAATCCGTAAATATTACGACGAGATCGGCAAGCTATACTATGATCAGTATAAAGACATGAATGTTGATAACACTAAGGATATCAACACCCGTTGCGAGGCTATAACAAGATTAAGCAACGAGATTGAGGACTACAAGCTCAAGATCCTTTTCGAGAGAGGCCTCAAGAAGTGCCCTAACTGCGGTACAGAGAACAGTCTCGAGTATGGTTTCTGCTTCAAGTGCGGATCCAAGTTTGACGAGGATTCTGCTAACGCTCCCAAGACGAGTGTCATTGACGAGCCCGCTTCTGAGCCTGCGAAGGAAGAAACTCCTGATGAGGAGCAGAAGAGTGAAGAAGCTCCTGCTGAAGAGGAGAAGAAGGACGAAGAGTAATCTTCCGCGATTATTGCAACACAAGGCTGTGTGCTCCGGTACACAGCCTTTTATTATGCGAGGAAGCTATGAAGATGCGGTCTTTTATGTTGTCCATGATGTAGGACGCCACGAGGTCTGCGTTCTTATCGTCAAGGCCTGATAAGGGCTCATCCATAATGAGTACATCTGAATCTGAGAGCACCGCTCTTACTATCTCGACGCGCCTTGCGGTTCCGCCTGATAACTCGGATGCTTTCTTGTTTAATTCCGAAGCAGGAATTATCTTAAGCAATTCCTCTTTTATCCTGCTGCCGGACAGACCGTTATTGGCAAGCTTTACGTTGCTGACCGCGTCAAGGTATGGAATGAGCCTCGTCTCCTGGAACACGGGCGCGAATCTGATATTCTGAATTTCTTCAAAGGTGACGGTACCCGAGTCGCAATCCTCAAGTCCCATGATGATGCGAAGAAGCGTGGTCTTTCCGATGCCGGAAGCCCCTTCGATTACGTAAGCGCTGCGCTCTTCGAACTCCTGTGAGAAACCGCCGATGACAACGCGGCCGTCATAAGATTTGGTTACATCACTAAGAACTATCCTCATCGCGCTAACAGCCTCCTCATGAAAGCGGTAATAGCCTTCTCGAAAAGGAAGGCAAGTATCACCGCGCAGAAAGTCCATGCAAAAAGCTCGTCCGTCGCAAGCAGGACTTTTGACTGGTAAAGACCGCTTCCGATGGACCTTAAAGGACGACCGATGACCTCGGCCGCGATTCCGCTTTTAAATGCCATTCCGGCACTTACCGCGACTGCACTTCTTAAGTGGGGGATGACGGCAGGCAGATATATGTGGTTTGCCTTGTCTTTGAACCTGAATCTGAAAAGGTCCGCCATCTCTATCATTTTACGGTCAGTGGTATTAAGTCCCGACAGCACGTTGTAGTAGATCATCGGGAATACGACGAGAGCACTTATGACGATGGACAAAGAAGAAGACCCCGCCCAGATAAGAACGAGTATGACAAAGCTTGCAACCGGGACCGATTTTATAACGGACACGGGTAAAGATATTACCTCGCGGAATAAACCCGATCTGTAGGAAAACGCCGCACATAAGCTTCCAAGAACAAGACCTGCCATGAACCCTAATGTGATCTTAAGCACGGTAAAAAGGACCGAAATCCAGAAGGAAGTGGTTACGCCAAGCCTTATAAGTGCAAGCATAGCCTCGTAAGGCCCCGCAAGCAAAATGTTGTTATGGATCAAAATGGCAGATATCTGCCAGAGCACAAGCCAGATAAGCGCTATAAGGAGCTTTCTTACCGTGCCTTTCAATGCCTTATCCTCCGTAGTAGAAGTCGTCGCCGGGCAAAGCACCTCCTACAGACTGTGGATCTGCATTGTACAAAGTCTGAAGATAAATCTGAAGATCCGTCTTCATTTGCTCTCCTGTTGTGCTTGCGATGTTGCAAAGAGGTATCGCTCTTTGTGCCACGGGGAGTGCTCCCACGATGCCCTGATCTACGACGAGTTGGGCGGTCTTATCAGGATCGTTCCCGACAGCAGCGGCGCTGTTATGGTGATAGACCATAAAACTTGCGACCGCATTCGGGTGCTGCTCGATGAAATCAGTTCTTACGACGGTTACGCCCGTTACGAGACGGGAACCGTTAGTAACCTCGCTCCACGCATCATCAAGTGAGAATGCTATCTGTATGTCGGGGTTCTGAACCATAGCTGCTGTAGCGGCAGGTTGGGGCAGGACGGCGATCAGTGAGGGATCTTCGCCCAAAGCGGCTACCACTTCCGCGCCTTCTGTTTTGAAATCCAATGTGCAGTCGGTAACTCCGTACTGTTCAAGAAGATAGTTCATGGCATACTCGGGTGTTGCGCCCTGACCTGTTGTGATCACTGTCTTGCCTGAAAGGTCGGAAACAGATGTGACAGATGTGTCTGCCGTGATGCAGTAAAGAACGCCATAGGTGTTTATATTTAATACCTGTATTCCACCCTCTGTCCTGTTGTAAAGAATGGACGCAAGATTAGCGGGGATGAGGGCAATATCGAGGTCGCCTGCGTTAAGCGCAGCAGCAATCTCATCGGGCTGGGTAGCAACGGTGAACTCGTAGTCAGCGTCTACAGTGCCATTTGCAACATCATCCATAAGATTTATGATACCGATCGTCGTAGGACCGGATAATGAACCGATTTTTATCTTGGTATTGTCGTCCTGCGGGGTGATTTTACATGCTGTAAGAAAACTTAATGCGATAACTGCGGTTGTGATGATGGAAATGATCTTTTTCATAATAAAATCCTTCTAGCCGGACGTATTTACCGACTAGCGCATTATACATCATTTATTTAATACAATTCTTCCGCAATTATAAATTTTATTACTTTTTTTATGACTTATAATCGTCTAGTGAATTTGTGAGTCTGAAAGGAGTCTTATTATGGGTTTCATAATGGAAACAAAAGACCTTACGAAGATGTATGGTAATAAGTATGCCGTAAAAGACATAAACATACATGTCCGTGAAGGTGAGATATATGGTCTGATCGGCCGTAATGGTGCCGGTAAGACCACTATCATGAGAATGTTAAGCGGATTATCCACGCCTACATTCGGAAGTTACTCTATCTTCGGAAAGATCGGAAATGCTCTGGGACCGCAGAGGAAGAATGTAGGTGTCCTTATCGAGAACCCCGGTCTTTATACTAATCTTTCAGCATATGAGAACCTTAAGATCAAGTGTATCGGTATGGGTGTTTACAACGACGGCTATATCGAGGAACTGCTTAAGGTCGTAGGTCTTGAGAATGTCGACCGGAAGAAAAGTGCAGGTTCCTTCTCTCTTGGTATGAGACAGCGACTGGGAATCGCTCTCGCTTTGGTCGGAGACCCCCGTATGATCATATTGGATGAGCCTATTAACGGTCTTGATCCCCAGGGTATCGTCGAGGTAAGAAAGACTTTGGAATTCCTCCGTGATGAGAAGAAGATAACGATCATGATCTCGAGCCATATCCTTGATGAGTTAAGCAAGCTTGCAGACAGCTACGGTATCATCCATGAAGGAAGACTTATCGATGAGTTCACAACGGATGAACTTAAGAGCAGATGCGGTCAGTTCGTTCTTATAAGCACAGATGATAACGAAGGCGCTATAAGCGAACTTAACAGGATCGGAATCACCGATTGTTCGATCGATTATGACGGCACTATCCGCGTCAATGAGAAGCTTGATGATACGGCTTCAATGGCTTGGGCAATCGTAAATGCAGGTATTCCTCTTAAGGAGATATATATCAATAACACTTCACTTGAGGATTATTATCTCAGCGTAACAGGAGGTAACCACAATGGGTAATACGATCAGAATGGATCTGTACAGGCTGTTCATATCCAAGACCTTCAAGATTAATCTTATTATAGTGGCGATGATTACACTCATTTCAAAGCCTCTTCTTAAGCTTATATTTAACATTACGGCACAGCTTGCTGAGAATGTTGAGAAGACTACAAGAGGGGCGCCGCCGCTGCCTGAGTTCCCGGCATCAGTCAATCTGTCTGAACTTATCGCTACACCGTTCGGCTATTATTTTCTGACCATCTTCTGTCTTATGTCCGTTATTACTTTCGCTTATGCGGATATCGCTAACGGATACGTAAAGAATTATGCAGGCCAGCTTGTTCAGAGAGGATTAAGCGTTGTATCGAAGTTCGTTGTTATCCTGATTCACAACTTCATCTTCATGTTTTCCTCTTTACTGGCAAGCGTTATCGGTGAGATTGTAACAAGAAAGATCGCTCTCGATTCCGATATTCCGCAGGCAATAGGGGCATTCTTCCTGAAGCTCATGCTTTTGCAGGCTCTATGCACAATCATACTGTTCTTCGCAACCGGCATAAGACATAAAACTATGGCCACGATATTCGGTGTATTCTTAGGTTCCGGTATGCTCGGTCTCGCTTACTTTGGCCTTAATATGGCGATAAGTAAGATATTCGTACGTGCCAGCATCGACGTAACCGAGTATGCTCCCGATGAACTGCTTCGTTCGGGCGCCCATATCGCTGCAGCTAACGCACTTATAGTATCCTCCATCATCATAGTAGTATTCCTTCCGTTGACGATCAGGATATTTGAGACAAAAGATATTAAGTAATATTTGACGATTATGTCCTCAGCGATTATAATAAGCGAGCAAATTTACAAATTCCTGGATAGAGAGGGGGTGTGAAGAGATGTCAGAGATCAGAGTTAAGGAAGGCGAGTCCCTTGACAGTGCACTTCGTCGTTTCAAGCGCTCCTGCGCAAGATCCGGTGTACTTGCAGAGGTTCGTAAGAGAGAGCACTACGAGAAGCCCTCTGTACGCCGTAAGAAGAAGTCTGAAGCTGCTAGAAAGCGTAAGCACTGATATACGGTTTATCTAATCTGTAATATGAGTCCCCGAAGTTCTTCTTCGGGGGCTTTTTATATGCTTTTATGCTAAAATACTCTCAAAATAATGAAATGAGATATATTAGCTATGTTGCTTACTTCACGAAAGCGGCATTACGTGAACGAGGAGGTATTCTCGGACGCGGATGCTTTGTTCGAGGTACTGTTAAAGTCCCGCGGAATTAATACACCTAAGGAAAGGGAAGACTTTCTCCAGGACCAGGGCGCCTCACTTTACGATCCGTTCCTTTTTAATGACATGACTAAAGCCGTTGACCTGATCTGTGAGGCAATGGAAGGTCACCACAAGATTCTGGTGTACGGCGACTATGATTGTGACGGCGTTACAGCCACGTCCATCCTCGTAAGATATTTCAGAAGCCATAACTGCGATGTGTCATATATCGTTCCCAACAGGGAGGAGCACGGTTACGGCCTTACCGGTAACATCCTCGATGAGGTTCTTGAGAAAAAGCCCGAACTTCTTATCACCGTAGACTGCGGAATCACTAATATCGATACTGTGAGTGAATTGAGAAAACAGGGAATCAAGGTTATCGTAACCGATCACCATAATGTACAGGATGAACTTCCCGATGCTGATGCGGTCATCTGCGCCAAGCGTAAGGACAGCACATATCCGTTTGCCGATCTTTGCGGCGCCGGTGTTGCTCTCAAGGTGATACAGGCTATGGGTGTTGACAGAAGATTCCCGGTATCAAAGTCCATATGGTGTCAGACCATAGAGCTTGCGGGCATCGCAACCATCGCAGATCTCGTAAGTATCGTTGACGAGAACAGAACCATAGTCAAGAAGGCTTTTATAAGCATGAGAAATCCGGTCAATCCCGGAATAAAGGTCATGAACAATCTTCTTCTTGAACAGGCGGGTTCAAGAAAGCTCGACGAGACATTCATCTCCTTCAGCTTCGTTCCCCGAGTTAACGCTGCAGGAAGACTTTATGATTCATCGTCCGCGTTGAATCTTTTCCTTGAAGATGACGAGGATAAGGCCTATGAAGCAGCAGTCTCGCTCGGTCAGCAGAACGATGAGCGCAAGAAGGTTGAGGCACAGGTTTACGAGGAGGCCACCCGTCAGATAGACGACGAGCGCCGCCCTGACGAGTGGAGCCTTGCAAGGACAAAAGGACCTATCGTCGCATATGCACCCGGATGGCATCAGGGCGTTCTCGGTATAGTTGCAGGCAGAATTGCAACACACTTCAGAAGAACGGCAATCGTGTTTACAGACGACTCCATTGACAGCGCTAATGTTAAGGGCTCGGGAAGAGCTTACGGAGACTATGACCTTTTCGAGGCGCTTGGCAGAGTAAGTGAGCACATCGTGAACTACGGCGGACACAAGAAGGCTGCCGGTGTCACGGTAAAGAGAGACCACATAGGCGAGTTCATGAAGGCTCTCGAGGAGGATACCGTCAAGAACAGCAATCCCGATGATGATTCTGATGATGAACTCGAGATAACGGCGGTGCTTGCCCCGAATATACTTGATCTTGATACTTATGAGGTCGTATCCAGGTTTAAGCCTTACGGTATCGGCAACAAGAAGCCGGTGTTCGAGACAAGAGGTCTTGTGGTTTCCGGAATCTATGACATGACCGAAGGCGCGCATATAAGGCTTGAACTCACGGACCCTTCTGACAGTCAGGGAGGAACGATATCCGTCGTAGGCTTCGGCATGGGTATCTACACGAAGCTTCTTAAGCCCGGCGACACCATAGATATCGCATACACCATGAATGAGTACACCTACAGGGGAAAGACTTCTTTGAGTCTGTACCTTGAGGACATAAAGATAGCAGGCTCGAAAGGCTTTTTGTGGGAAAAGCCGGACATCGCCGAGGATCTTTACAGGAACGGCATGGATTTAAATCAGATAGGCAAACTTGCGAAGACAGAGCCTTCCATAGGGCTTATTCCATCCGAGGTCACCTATCTTGCCTGCTACCAGATCCTGAAGAACGAGTGCAAGGGCGAGACTTCCTATGCTGATACACCGCTTCTTGCCAAGATGATCTCCCTTAAATCGGGGGTTGAAGTGACTCCTTTTCAGGTTGCGAGGTGTCTTGAGGTATTCTCGGAAGCACATCTTGTCAAACTTGGTGTATTATCTTCTGTAAGGGTCTGCTTCAGATTCTTGAAGGTTGAAGGCAAGACGGACCTTAAACAGTCCGCAGTTTACATGAGACTATTAGAGCATGGATGAAGAAGAGAGAACACTAGAACGCGATTATCTTCTTAATATGGAGCTCGTTCCGGAGATCCCTGATTACATCAGGGAGAAATTTGACGGCGTTATGGACCTTTTCACGTCCTACGCTTCACGCGCCAATCTCGAGGAAGGCGTTCTTGCTTCTGAGCAGGACCTTATCCAGCGCTCTTTCATCTTTGCATTTAAGGCACACAGGCACCAGAAAAGGAAGAACGGAGAGCTTTATATAGTTCATCCTATCGCCACCGCCGAGATCCTTGCCGAACTCGAGGTCGATGCCGAGTCGCTCGCAGCCGCATTCCTTCACGATACGGTAGAGGATACCGAGGCTGATTACGAGATGTTAAAGGAACTGTTCGGCGAGACCATAAGCACTCTCGTTGACGGTGTTACCAAACTTAATATCATTTCCTCTCATTCCAAGGAGGAGATGCAGGCGGAGAACACGCGTAAGATGCTCATCGCCATGACGAAGGACCCGCGAGTCATCCTCATAAAGCTTGCAGACCGTCTTCACAACATGCGCACGATGCAGTACCAGACTCCCGAGAAGCAGGTCGAAAAGGCGCGCGAGACACTCGAGATCTATGCTCCCTTCGCGGAGAAGTTCGGCGTGTTTAAGATCAAGTGGGAGCTCGAGGACCTGTGTCTTCGCTACCTCGATAACGACGGCTACTACGAGCTCGTCGGCCTTATTTCCTCGAAGCGTTCCGAGAGAGAAGCGTTCATGGCACACGTTATCTCCGAGATATCCGACAGGCTTAAGGACGAGGGTGTCGGCCACTATGATGTTGACGGAAGACCGAAGCACTTCTACAGCATCTATAAGAAGATGCACGATAACAGGCATAACGACATTAATCATATCTACGATATGTTTGCCTGCAGGATTATTGTTGATACTATCGCTGACTGCTATAAGGCATTAGGTATTGTTCACTCGATGTATGTTCCTCTTCCAGGAAGATTCAAGGACTACATCGCGAATCCTAAGGAGAACGGATATCAGTCTTTGCATACAACGGTAAAGCGTCACGGCGGTAAGACATTCGGAGAGACAACGTTTGAGGTTCAGATAAGAACATACAGCATGCATATCGAGGCCGAGTACGGAATCGCCGCACACTGGCACTATAAGGAAGCAGGCAACTCGAAGGTCTTCAAGGAGGATATCTACGACGAGAAGATCAAGTGGGTAAGACAGTTCCTTGAAGCGCAGAGAGACTCTGACGATCCGAAGGACTTCATGGAACTTTTGAAGAATAATATCGTTCCTAACGAGGTCTTTGTATTTACGCCTAAGGGCAAGATCGTCCGTCTGCCGGCCGGTTCATGTCCTATTGACTTTGCTTATGCTATCCACAGCGGTATCGGCAACCATATGCACGGTGCGAAGGTTAACGGAAGGATCGTTCCTCTTTCCTATGTTCTTAAATCCGGCGATGAGGTAGAGATCTTGTCGTCAGATAAGATCAAGGGTCCTTCACGTGACTGGGTCAAGATCGTTAAGACGGCATCCGCACGTTCCAAGATCAATTCCTGGTTCAAAAAGCAGGACCGTACCGAGAATATCGAGGTCGGTAAATCGAGGCTCGAACGTGAGATAGAGAAGAACGGATTTACGACCTCACAGCTTCTCATCGTCGATAACATTAAGATCGTTCTCGACAGATTCAGCTGCAATTCGGTTGACGATCTGTTTGCAGCGATAGGTTACGGCTCGATACAGGTTGGTAAAGTATTCGGAAGACTTCGTGACGAGTATATAAAGACGCTAAGTGAGGACGAGCGTCTTTCCATGGGATACAGGACCGCATCCGACGGACAGATAGTCTACTATATGCCCGAGAAGATGCCTGAGGAATTGGGTAAGGGCGACGGTATCAAGGTTCCCCAGACTCCCGAGACCAAATCCTCTCGTAAGGGAAGCGGAGACAACAGCATAATAATCGACGGATTGACTCATCCGCTGCTTCGTATTGCTAACTGCTGTCATCCTGTCCCCGGAGATGAGATCATAGGATATGTCACACAAAGTGACGGCGTTACCGTTCATAAGCAGACATGTCCCAACATCGTCCATATCAAAGCGGCAAAAGACAGATCTGATAAGGATAAGCGCAAGTTCGAGCGACTTATCGGAGCTTCCTGGAATGACGGACGCGTGATCAAGCCCGGCAACTCCTTTGATTCGAATGTCGTTATGCTCGCGCAGGACTGCAACCTCACCCTGCTTTTCGCTGATGTGTCTGCAATCTTCAGTGACGAGCATGTTGAGATACACGATATCAAGCAGCCGAAGAAGATAAACGGCGGCGAGTTTACGGAGTTTGTAGTTACGGCGGGATTCAGGAACAGAGAGCAGCTCGACAGGGTAATGAACCGCTTGAAGAATCTGTCTTATGTCACAAATGTGTTCAGAAAGTGATTACTCGAGTATTCCTGTAAGGAAGTAAATATCCAGAAGAACTGTCAGCAGCAAAACAAGCACGCAGATCGTGTAAACGGCGATCTTATGGGATTTTGCATCCTTGGATTTATCGTTGATGTTGAAGTTCTCATTAGGCATATCTCGATTATAGTAAGGTGCACTATTTCTATGTTGTCATGTGTATGACAATCACTTGACAAAATAAGTGAAACTAAGGTCTGTGGTATAATATCTTGATGAAATTTGTCGATTCGACATTGAAGGACAAACTGACCCGTGACCGGATTCGCATGGGTGTGAGTATTTTTGCGGTAGTTGTCCTTAATATTTTGGTATTGATCGGCGTTTATACTCTTTTGGATTCGAAGTCCAGAGCTGAACGTGCGAGACGCAATGCCCAAGCTGATGTATTGCTTGAGGCTATGGAGTCTGCGTCCCTTGAAACCGAACAGACCACGACTGTTGAGCAGACAGTTGAGACACAAAGCACGGATCTTGTGCCCATTGTTGCATCGAACTCTGAAACTGATGTCAGCGAACCGTCAGGTGAGGAGACGGAACAGGAACAGGCCACCGAGCCCGCGGTACAGACTGAGGCTGAAGCCACGCAGGATCCCAACACCGTCGTTGAGTATTATGCTGTCGTATATGCGTCAAGCGACATAAACTTAAGGACGGGACCCGGTACAGACTACGATGTTGTAAGAGTAATACATGTAGGTGAGCAGATAGACGTTACGGGAAGGACCGGTTCGGGATGGTTAAGGACCTACAGCGGTAACTTTATCCTCGAGGCGAATACTTCGGGAGAACCTGTCGCTACGACTACGGCGGCGACAACAACACCTCAGACTACGGCAGCTGCCACGACACAGGCTCCTTCGTCGGGTGGCGGTGCATCGATCGACGGCATGACTTATTACGGGACATGCCACATCACATATTATGGTCCGCAGTTAAGGTCTGACGGAACATACAGCACGACTACGGCAACAGGAACCACCTGTTCCGAAGGAAGAACGGTTGCAGCTGACTGGAGCATCTTCCCGTCAGGTACGACAATCTATATCGCTAATGATCCGTTAGGCGGTGACGGATATTACACGGTTGAAGACATGGGTCCGGGTGTAAACGGAGCCCACATCGATATATTTGCGGAAGGAAGTCACACTCCGACGGATTGTGAAGTATACATAGTAGGATAAATTATGGTGAACGATAAACTTAAAAAACAAAACAAGACAAAACAAAAGACAACAAAAGCAAGCGTTGAGCAGAAGTCTTCGAAGTCACAAAAGACTCATAAGAATCAGAAGTCACAGAAGACTCAAAAAACAACTAAATCACAAAAGGCACAGAAGGCACAAAAGCCAGGAAAGGCTGTTAAAGCTTCAAAGCCTTTGAAGTCTTCGAAGGCGGCAAAGTCTTCAAAGCCCAAACATAAGCTTAAGATAATACCCTTAGGCGGTCTTCTTGAGATAGGAAAGAACATGACGGCCTTCGAGTACGGCAACGACATGATAATCATTGATGTCGGAATGGCGTTCGGAGGCGAGGATACTCCGGGTATCGACTGCGTTATCCAGGACTACACTTACATAAGACAGAATGCCCACAAGCTTCGCGGTATCGTTTTGACGCACGGACACGAGGATCATATCGGAGGTCTTCCTTATTTCCTTCGTGAGTTCAAGTGCCCCGTCTATGGCGGTAAGCTTACGATCGAGCTTGTAAGACATAAACTTGAGGATAACGGCATAAGCCTTAAGGGAATAGGGCTTAATGCCTGCAAGAACGGTGAAGTGGTAAAGCTCGGCAATTCCTTTACAGCCGAATTCGTAAGAGTTAATCACAGTATTGCCTGCTCCTATGCAATAGCTTTACGTACGCCTGTAGGTGTCGTGGTTCATTCAGGTGACTTTAAGATCGATTACACGCCGATAAACGGTAAGGTCATCGATCTTCAAAGGTTCGGAGAATTAGGACATGAGGGTGTGCTTTGCTTTATGTGTGAAAGCACGAACGTTGAGAAGGAAGGATCATCCCCTTCCGAGAAGTACGTCGGAGAATCATTCCAGCGTATATTCCAGAAGGCGGAAGGCAGGATCATCGTCGCCACATTCTCAAGTAATGTTCACAGAATGCAGCAGATCATCACGGCTGCGGAGAAGTACGGAAGGCATGTGGCGTTATGCGGCAGATCCATGATCAATGTTTTCAATGCTGCAAATTCCCTCGGGTATATAGATATGCTTCCGGATACCATCATCGATATCAGCGCGATTAAGAGATATGCAGATGAAGAAGTCGTTGTATTAACGACAGGTTCTCAGGCGGAGCCTATGAGTGCATTATCGAGAATGGCTTTCGCATCCCACAGGGAAGTGGAGATAAGAGAAGGAGACACCGTAATCATCTCGGCTCATCCTATTCCGGGTAATGAGAAACCTATCTATAAACTCATCGACGAGCTGTTCAAAAGAGGAGCAGATGTTATCTACGAGTCTTTGGCTGAAGTCCATGTATCAGGACACGCATACAGGAATGAGATCAAGCTTCTGCATACGCTTCTAAAGCCTAAGTTCTTTATCCCGGTTCACGGCGAGTACAGAATGCTGTTCAGACATGCCCAGCTTGCACAGAGTCTCGGACAGGATCCCGAGGATATCTTCATATTGAGAAACGGAGATGTGTTCGAGACTGACGGCGTAAGGGCAGAGGTTACGGGAGAGGTACCCGCACAGGCTATCCTTATCGACGGTTCTTCCGCAACGGTAAGGGATGATCACGTTATGAGCGACCGTATGCATCTTGGCGAGTCCGGCTGCATCTCGATCTCACTTACGATCGATGATGCCACTGAGACGCTTGCTTGCAGACCTTCTGTTGCTTCCATGGGATTCCTTTTCGATGATGAGAAGGATGATGTGCATGAAGGGCTGGCGGATTATGTTGAAGGACTTATAGAGAACAGGGCAGATCCTGCTGAGCTTATTGAGACGAGGATAGTTACGAGAGCTTTCAGGAACGGAGTGCGCGAGTATCTATACGACAGGACAAAGAGAAGGCCAATGGTTCTCATGAACGTAAGTCATGTAAGTCTCGGCAAAGGCAAGAAGCGCCGTTGAAAAATACTAATAAGCAACTTATAATATCTTAATATTTATTAGGGCAGGAGTAAGTTTAATGAGAGTATCAAATCTTTTCTTCGCAACACAAAGAGAGGTTCCGGCTGATGCCGAGATCCCTTCACATAAGCTGATGCTTCGTGCGGGTCTTATCCGCAAGATGAGCTCGGGTATATATGCTTACATGCCAATGGGCTTCAAGGTTTATAAGAATGTTGAGAGAGTCATCCGTGAGGAGATGGACAGAGCAGGTGCACAGGAGCTTATTATGCCGGCACTGCTTCCGGCTGAGGCTTATCAGGCTTCGGGAAGATGGGAGAAGTTCGGTCCCGAGATGTTCCGTATGAGCGACAGAGGCGGCAGACCTTTCTGCCTCGGCCCCACGCACGAGGAGCCTTTCACGGAGGCTGTAAGGGATACATTCAGATCTTACAAGAATCTGCCTGTTACTCTTTATCAGATCCAGCACAAGTACAGGGATGAGAAGAGACCGAGATTCGGTGTAATCCGTTCACGTGAGTTCGTAATGAAGGATGCATATTCCTTTGACGTTGATGAGGAAGGTCTCGATAAGTCATACAAGATCATGTACGACGCATACAGAAGGATCTTCGACAGATTAGGTCTCGACTACACTGTAGTTGATGCCGATTCAGGTGCGATGGGCGGATCGGGTTCCCAGGAATTCATGGTAAAGAGCCCTATCGGAGAGGATGCTATCTGTTTCTGTGATGCTTGCGGATATGCAGCTAACGAAGAGAAGGCTACATGCAAGGAAGGGCAGGCCCAGACTGATGCCGAGCTTGCTATAGAGAAGATCCACACTCCTGATGTTAAGACCATCGAGGATCTTATCGGCTTTATGAATACAACTGCTGATAAGTTCGTTAAGACGATCCTCTATAACATCGACGGCAAGATCGTTGCCGCTATGGTAAGAGGCGACAGAGACATCAACGAGACTAAGCTCGGAAATATCTATGACGCTACTGAGATGGACCTCGCTTCCTTCGAGGATGTCGAGAGAATCACAGGTGCCAAGGTCGGATTCGCAGGTCCTGTAGGACTTAAGGAGAAGATCGAAGTTGTTATGGATACTGAGGTTGCAGGACTTAAGAACTTTGTTGTCGGTGCCTGCGAGACTGATTATCACTTCAAGAACGTTAATGTCGGAAGAGACTTTACTCCTGATATCGTTAAGGACATCAAGAATGTTAAGCAGGGCGATCTTTGTCCTAAGTGCGGACAGCCTTTGGGCATGGCAAGAGGTGTCGAGGTAGGACACATCTTCAAGCTCGGCACAAAGTATTCCGATTCATTGGGATGCATCTACCTTGATAAGGAAGGTAAGGAGCAGTCCATGGTAATGGGATGCTACGGCATCGGTGTATCAAGAACTATCGCTGCCATCATCGAGCAGTATAACGATGAGGACGGAATCAAGTGGCCTGCTATCGCAGCTCCTTACAAGGTAATCGTTATCCCTACAAAGACAAACGACGAGGAAGTAATGGCTTTGTCCGAGAAGCTTTACAACGCTTATATCGATGCAGGATACGAGACGCTTATCGACGACAGAAACGAGCGTCCCGGTGTTAAGTTCAAGGATGCCGATCTTCTCGGAATACCTTTGAGAGTAACTGTCGGAAGAAGAGCTTCCGAAGGAATAGTCGAATTGAAATTCAGAATGGATGGAACAACAGAAGAAGCAGATTTTGAAACTGCTTTGAAGGCCGCAGGCAGAATCAGATAAGGAGTCAGCCTATGTTTAGTTTTAAGAATCTGACAGCAACGGTTATTACTGCAGCTATTATGGTCAATGGATTCGGGGCACCGGTACTTGCTGCCGCGAAGGATTCGTTTATTGAGAATCTTAACCCTGCTTATGACCCGTCAGCACTTAATATCGAAGACTATTATGCGGATTATGATTCCATAACATTCAGAAGCAAGAATGGAGGAACGACTACCCTTTCCTTGTCTGGAACGCAGATAACGGTTAATACCAACTGCGGTTCGGGTATGAGGATCAATGTTATGGACAGCAGAAGAGCTATCGTCTCGACAGGGGCGGGCGATTCATCTTTTGTTCTTGAAACAGGCGACAATCTTGAAGCAAACAAGGTTTATTTTGCCATGTTCCTTGTAACGGCTGACGGTATACAGAACAAATATGAAGATATCGCTTTAACAAGGAAGGCAGACGGAAACCTTACCTTTGTTAAGTCCACATGCTATGACTTTAATGTGGAAAGATGCAGCGAACTTTGGACAGACCAGCAGTCACTCGAGGAGTGTCTTTGCCCTCAGAACGATGCTGATTCAACTGACCCGCAGATTGTCGCTACGGCTGAACAGCTAACTGCCGGTCTTAATTCTGACTGGGAGAAGGCGTATGCCATCTATAACTATATGGTAAGTGAATTTGCTTACGATTATGTTCAGGTGGATGACCAGTCTTATATCTATCAGGACAGTGCTACTTACCTTATAAGACGTAAGATCGCCATCTGTGAGGGACTCGGTAATACATTTACCGCTCTTTGCAGAGCTGCCGGCGTACCTGCCGCGGTATCATTTGGTATCGGTGCTGAGTCATCGGAGCTTGTTATGAGTGATGAGTATATTGATGATGAGGGTTGTAACCACGCCTGGGCTGTTGTCTGCATCGACGGACAGTGGTATCACGTTGATCCTACATGGGACTGCGGAAATGCTTACACAGGCGACTCGCATAACACAGGAACCCTTTCAACATCAGATCCTTCATATAACTGGTATCTTTTGCCTTTGGAATTGTTCTCCAATACGCATAAGATCTGTGATGCTGATACTATTCACGGCAGACCTGAGACCGGTTCATGCGGAGACCATGCAACTTATGAGATCACAAGAGACGGAACGATTACGATCAGCGGCAGCGGAACACTTGAACTGCCTTACGGCTGTAACGGATTCAGGACAGTTGTATTTGCAGATGACTGCACAATCGATACGATCGGTGAAGCATGTTTTTCAGACTGCGATATCATCGAGACTGTTGTTCTTCCGGATACAGTAACCAAGATCGATGATTACGCATTTAACACTTGCGAGGATCTCGAGTACATCTATCTGCCTGACGGATTGCAGTCGATAGGTTACTGCGCATTTGATTATTGTGATGAGCTTGCATATGTATATGTGCCGGATACGGTTACGGATATCGGCGACTGGGCATTTGATGATTGCCCGAGAATGATCATCTCCTTGCCTCACGGCATGGATCTTGATCTTGACTCATACTATGTTGAGCCATACAGAGTTGTTGACAGATCAGCTAACTAATTAATAAGAGGTTTTACGAATGAAAACATTAAAGAAACTGGCAGTTGCAGCAGTTATATCTTCATTATCACTGTTGCTTTTTGCAGGATGCATCAAGTACGAGACACCGGCCGATCAGGCACGTAACCGTGAAACGGCACAGTCGTCTTCAGATAATACAGACTTCTCTTCCTCTGATGAGGATCTTCTTACAGGTCTTCATCACGTTGAGATCGATGTTGAGGACTACGGAACAATAAGCGTTGAACTTGATGCGGATACTGCACCTGTTACGGTTACAAACTTTATCAATCTCGCAAACAGCGGTTTTTATAACGGACTTACATTCCACAGGATCATATCCGGATTCATGATCCAGGGCGGTGATCCGCTGGGCACAGGCATGGGCGGTTCCGATGAGGAAATCGTAGGTGAGTTTGCCGATAACGGGATCGAGAATAACATCTCACATGTAAGAGGCGTTATCTCGATGGCAAGAAGCCAGGACTATAATTCAGGTTCATCACAGTTCTTTATCGTGCATGAGGATTCAACTTTCCTTGACGGTCAATACGCGGGCTTCGGTCATGTAACTGAAGGAATGGAGATTGTAGATCAGATATGTGAGGATGTTCCCGTTACAGACAACAACGGAACAGTTCTCCCTGAGAATCAGCCTGTAATCACTGAGATTAGGGTTATTGATTAATGGATATTGCAAAGGAACTCGAGCGGCAGCTTCAGAACGAGCGCGATTCTGATGTAAGGCGCACCGCCTATGATACTGAGATCCGTTTTTACGGAATGATCTCGTCGGGAGACCTCGAGGGGTTGAAAAAGTATATGGAGACAAGATCTTCGGAAAGAGCAACCAGGACAAGAAAAGGTGTCCTTTCCAAAGATTATCTTCAAAGTGAGAAATATCACACTACGATAATGACTGCGCTGATATCCAGATTCTGCATAGAAGCAGGGATGGATATCGAGCTCAGTTATTCGTTAAGCGACATCTTCATAAGGAAGGTGGATCTTGCTACCACTACTGAAGAAGTGTGGAGTCTTAACGACGAGATTTCCCTCGAGTACTGCAAGAGGATGAGGGATCTTAGCAAGAAGCATGTTGTATCAAGATATGTCGTTCTTGCGATAGACTTCATCCGCGCCCATATTCAGGAGAACCTTACGGTCGAGCAGGTCGCGAATGCGCTCTCGGTCAACTCAAGTTATCTGAGCAAGCTGTTCAAGAAGGATATGGGGAAGTCGATAAGCGAGTATATCCGCGACGGCAAGATCGAGATCGCGGAGAATATGCTCCGTCACCTTGACGATTCCTCACTTGAGATAGCGAACTATCTGGGATTTTCTTCCCAGAGTCACTTCATCCAGGTGTTCAAGAAGCAGACAGGCATGACACCTGAGGAATACCGTAAAAAGCATTATCACAAAAGCTGGATAGGCGAGACAGAAGAACAAAAAGGAGAATGAGTAAGTGTTTTATAAGTGTCTTATTGCGTTTTTGATTTCAATGGTCCCTCTTATCGAGATTCGTGGAGGCATCCCTGTGGCACTCGCGACAGGCGTTAATCCCGTACTTGCGTATGCAATCTGTATCGTGGGCAACATGATTCCTGTCCCGATCATCTTCTTCTTTGCAAGGAAGGTGCTCGAGTGGGGCAAGGACAAGAAAGTAATCGGCAAGTTTTTTACCTTCTGCCTCGAAAAGGGTCACAAGGGCGGCCAGAAACTTCTGTCGGGCAACAAGGGCGCTTACATAGCACTCATGCTTTTCGTAGGTATTCCTCTTCCCGGAACAGGTGCATGGACCGGAACACTCGCGGCGAGCATCCTCGACCTCGATTTTAAGAAGAGTACACTGGCTGTTGTCTGCGGCGTTATCCTCGCAGGAATCATCATGGGCGTACTGTCTATGTTCGGCATCAACCTTCTTAAGAACTGATGAGACAGTTTACCGTAAGCGATGCATTAAACGGAGAGCATGTCGTAAAGGCGTGCACCTCGAATTATCCGTCTTTGAAGAAGGCGGATCTTTATAAAGCGCTCAAGCACAAGGATATCAGGATCGACGGCAAGAGAGTGTCTTCCGATATCAAGGTAAGTTCCGGCCAGGTCGTACAGGTGTGGCTGCCCGATGGGCTTTTTGAGCAGGATCAAGATGAGTTAAAAAGAAGGCGTAAGGATGCTTTCTCCATCGTTGCGCAGACTGACGGTCTTCTTATCGTCAATAAAAGGCAGGGACTTGCAGTCCACAGCGGAAAGACGACAGAGGATAATCTGATCGATATAGTCCGCGAGGAAACACATAACAGGAATGCGGAACTCGTGCACAGGATCGACATGAACACCGGCGGTATCCTCATGATCGCGAAGGATAAGGATTACCTTGAGGATGCGGTCAAGCTTTTCAAGGGGGACCTTGTGACCAAGCGTTACAGAGCTTTGGTGGTAGGAAGGATACCGGGCGATCTTGGCGAGCCCGTTGTCTGTACGGATGACGCACTTATGAACGAGGTGTCGGCTTACCTTGAGAAGACGAAGTCAGGTGAGGTCTATATCCATGACGTGAAGAAGGAAGGCGATCTTCCCATTACGACCAGGTACAGGGTTCTTGCGTATTCAAACGGATTGTCGGACATCGAGTGTGAACTTGTAACAGGAAGGACACACCAGATAAGGGCACAGTTCGCACACATGGGGTATCCTGTATTAGGAGACGGAAATTACGGAAGAAACCAGGTCAATCTCGGTTTTGAGAGCAAGGATGGCGGGAAGATACGCTTCCAGCAGTTATGGTCCACGACCTTGTTGTTCGGTAAGATTCCTTCCGATAATAAACATCGTGAATTGTCGGGAAGAAAGTTCTCGATAGAGCCCAGATACGAGGTGAGCATTTAATGGCAGACAACAGACCGATAGGTGTATTTGATTCAGGTATCGGAGGTCTTACGGTTCTTCGTGAGATCATATCCGCCGTGCCGGGAGAGAGTACGATCTACTTCGGAGACGACGGAAGAGCTCCCTACGGTACCAAGTCCCATGAGACCATAATCAAGTATGCTTTGCAGGACATGATGTTCCTCAAAAGCCAGAATGTAAAGATGATAGTAATCGCATGTAATACTGCAAGTACACATGCATACAAAGCACTTAAGGAAGCGTCGGATGTTCCGGTCATCGAGGTTGTTGTTCCCGGTGCGCGTGCTTCAGTTAAAGCTACCAGGAACGGTAAGATCGGAATCATCGCGACACGTGCGACGGTCGCTTCCGGTCTTTATGAATCCGCTGTGCGCGAAGAGGGCAAGGGCATAGAAGGTCTTGAGGTTATATCTCAGGCTTGTCCGATGTTTGTTTCTCTGGCGGAAGAAGGCTGGTGGGATGATGAGGTGACTTTACTTACCGCACAAAAGTACCTTGAGCCTTTAAAGAAGGCGGGAGTAGATACTGTGGTCCTTGCCTGCACGCACTATCCTTTGCTTGCCAATACGATCTCGAAGGTCATGGGTCCCGGCGTAACGCTCATTAATTCCGGAATCGCAGTTGCGGGAGACGTGAAGCAGATACTTGATAAGAACGGTATGCGCTCTGACGGTTCTTTTGTGGAGCACAGATTCTTTACGAGCGACGATCCTTCTATTTTCGAGAATGTTGCTGCACCGTTCCTTGGAAGAGGACTTCCGAAGGGTACTAAGAAGGTAGCCGTAGACAGATACGATACGGGTGATCTTCTGTGATCAAAGACATGGAGATAACAACAGGGGCGTACGACAAGCCTCTCGTGACGAAGGGCATCTTCGAAGAATCCGTCACGACTCTTACCATAAAGTGGAAGCAGACTCATGAGGGGGATGACGAGATTTCCTTCTATGAGATCAAGATGGATAAGCAGACCGGAGTCGCAGTCGTAAGACGCTCAGGTCAGTATACGAGCGAACTGATCTTCGATACATCCAAGCGTACGGAAGGTTCGATCGACACTCCCTATGGAACCATCAAGACGGATATCAAGACTTCGTATATTACCTTGCCGTCCGTAATGTCTCCGAAGTTCGAGATATCTTACGAGATGGGTGCTGATGATATAAAGAATGTATTTGCAGTAAAGTTTATATAATAAAAGAAACGGATGATATAATGCTCGTATGAGTGAGAATGCTAAGAAAGAAAAAAGAACAGCTGTAAGACAGCACATGAGAGTGCACTGGCACGATATCGTTCGTTCGGAGAGCGATATTCCTGCGGTTAATGCACTTCTCAAGGAGAAGACTTCCATAATAGGAAGAATCGGAAGCATGTTCCTTGCAGTGGGAACCAGTGCCTGGAGAATCCGTAATGCGATGAATAATGTCGCGAGGGAACTCGGCATATCCTGTAATGCGAACATCGGTCTTGTTACATTGACCTATACATGTTTCAGCGAGGGAAGTCACTACAGTCAGACGATCTCTCTTCCTAATACCGGAATAAATACAGATAAGCTCATGGACTTGAAACTCTTTGTCGATAACTTCCATGAGTATGCTAATAAGTATTCGGTTGAACAGCTTCATCAGATCCTTGATGAGATCGAGGCGAAGAAGCCCAACTATAAGCCCTGGCAGTTAGGACTTGCTGCAGGTTTTGCCTGCTTCGCATTTACTTTCCTTCTCGGCGGCGGTCCCGTTGAGATGATATGCGCTTTCTTAGGTGCGGGTATGGGATGCTTTGTGCGTTCCCTTCTTATCAAGAGTAAGATCAATATCCTCATGAATGTCGCAGTTGGTGTTGCGGTTGCGTACACCGTCTATGTGGCTGCTATCCTTGCAGGCGAGATTATATTCAGTCTGCCTCCGACGCATCACGCCGGGTATATATGCGCGATGCTGTTTATTATCCCGGGATTCCCGCTGATCACAGGCGGTCTCGACCTTGCCAAGCTTGACATCAGGTCCGGCGTCGAGAGGCTGGTATATGCGACGATGATAATCGTTGTAGCTACCTTCGTCGGATGGGCTACAGCACTTATCTACAGATTCAATCCTGCGGATTTCCCCAAGATAGAGATGGTATGGCCTGTAAAGATGGCTTTAAGATCGGTCATGAGCTTTATCGGAGTTTACGGATTCTCCTGTATGTTTAACAGCACGCGCAGAATGGCTTGTACCGCGGGCATTATCGGTATGATCGCAAATGTTACCCGTCTTACGCTCGGTGATATATACGGTATTCATATCGCTATCGGTGCATTTATCGGTGCCTTGATCGCAGGCCTTCTTGCTTCTATCGTCAATAAGAAGGTAGGTGTTCCGAGAATCTCACTTACGGTTCCTTCCATAGTTATCATGGTTCCGGGACTGTTCATGTACAAGGCGGTTTACTTCATAGGACTTAATAACATAAGTGAGGGCGGAGTCTGGCTTACGAGTGCCCTTCTTACTGTAATTGCGCTTCCTATGGGACTTGTCTTCGCGAGAGTTCTTACTGACGTGGATTTCAGACACTGCAGCTGATGGGTTTCCTGCCTTAAAGGCGAATGATTTTCGCGGGAATAAATTTATCTTGACTGATTTCAAATCCTTTAATAAAATATGAACGGAATGTAAACTACCCCATTGTTTTTTTCTGTTTTATTTGGAGGGATTATGAAGCAGCGCGAAAAGAAACTGGTGGCACTCCTTTTATCTGTGATACTTGCAATAGCATTGCCGTTATCGTCGCTCGGACTTTCTGTTCGTGCGGATGACGAGGAGCAGCCTGCAACACCCGTAGAGACGTCCGAGACATCAGAGACTTCAGAATCATCTGAGACATCTGAGCCTGTTGAGTCAACAGAACCTGCTGATACATCAGCTACATCTGAGACAACGGCTACATCGGAGACTTCTGAAACGTCTGAGACATCAGAAACATCGGCAACCACTGAGACCACAGAGACAACGGTTCCCACTGAGGTCCCTGATTATTTCTATATCAACGGTTACGGCAACTATGATGCGATCACCAGCCAGACTGCAAATGTTAACGTGGGTTGGTCTTATTGTCTTGATCAGCACAGATCTTCTCCGAACACTAACCACAGATACACGAGAATACCCCTTTCCTCTTCAGAGTTTTCTGATCACACTAAGCTGATGCTTTTGTCCTTCGCTTACAACAGGGATGCAGTTGTGGACTATATCCGTCAGATGGCATCAGGCGGGAACTATATAGCTGCGAGATTTATAGCAGAATTTGATGCCCAGCCTACAGGCAGAGGTGCACACGATACTCTGTTTACATACTTAGTATGGGGCATAGTTTATAGTGATGCACATGATGGCCAGCCTTATTATGATTCTTCAAATTACCGTTCAAGAGCAACTAATTTCGGCGGCGTGTCCTCGGATCCGTTGAATGATCCGGATTCTTTTTACAATGCATTCCTGGTGCCTGTTTATACTTTCCTTACTGTAAACGGCGTTGCTTACCCCGAGTACGATGCTAATCTTTATATTTGTGAAGATGGCGGGTATCAGCGTATCTTAGGTGATGCATACAGGGTTGATAATCCAAGTGTGGCTGTAACGAATCCTAATCCTGTATTCCCGAGTTTCCCGACTCCTGCTACACCTACGCCCAAGCCTACAACCACGTCCAGACCTACAACTGCTCCTGTAACACCGGCTCCTGTCGTTCCTCAAGATCGTATGTTTATGATAGGAAAGGGTGTTCAGGACACGAACGGTGTATGGGCTACATTTGATGTAAACAACCCCTTTGAGTTTGAGCTTAATGTACAGATCCTTTCCGGAACAGGAAATACAGCAACCCCTGTACCGGGTGTGACACTTACATTATTAAGGTATGCTGATAACTATGGCAATCTGGATACTACACTGGTAACTACTGATGCCAGTGGCTGCATCACTCTCCCTATGAGAGCTTGTGAGCAGGTTGCCCTGATGGGATTTGATTCATTTGATTATTCGATCATATTAACTGAGAATGAGTCAGCAATGCCTGCCTGGTATTCACTGTCAGGATATTATTACTACAACAGCAATATGAATCCTACCGAGTATACTGCCGGTATGCCTGTTCCTTTCACAGGTAACTATGACTTCGTTTATGCACTGAATATTTATGATGCGTCAGTGGCTGCAGCTGCTGCGGCTACAACAACCACATCAGCCGAGAGCACACCGGTTGAGACAACTCCCGCTGCAACTGCTCCGAGTGAGACGACTCCTTCTGTTCAGGAGACGACGGCAGCTTTGGTAACCGAGTCCGTTCCTGATGAGACCGGGGCTCCTTCAACTGGCTCCGCTTCAGCTCAAGCTCCTGCAGAGCAGACAACGGCTGCGACAACGGTTGCGACGACATCACAGACTACAGTCCCCACAGAGTCATCTGCGGACACCAGTGTTCTCGACGCAACAAGGACACAAGGCCAGGCTGACGCAGCAACAGACAGTCAGGTTCTCGGAGCCGAGAGAGCAGAGGATACAGCTGTTCCCCAGACCGGTGAGGATATGAGTGCAATGACCATAGCGGGTGTTATGTTGATAGCAGTTTCGTTCGCTGTATATTCAACATCCGTGCGCGTTAAGCGTTACAAAGTAAGAAAGTGCAGAAGGTAAATTAGAAAAAATTTACCGAATAATAAAAAACGTCTTGCAAATACAAAAAAAGCAATGTATAATCGTCAAGCACGTTTGAAAAGCACTATACCTACATAAGATGGAGGTGGGAATATATGGCACATCCTAAGAGAAAATGGTCTAAGGCCAGAACATCACGTCATAGAAGCGCTTGGAAGCTTTCTATTCCGGGTTTTGTTGAGTGCCCGCAGTGTCATCAGAAGATGCTTCGCCGCACCGTATGCAAGAATTGCGGATATCTTGACGGCAAGGCTGTTGTGACAGTAGGCGAAGAAGAGTAATTCTTTCTTAAATAGGAATTAACGGGCGGTGTTGATGAACTTAACACCGCCTTTATTATGTCTTTGACCATAAGCCAAGGAGAAACACACATGAGCAAACCTACAGTAGCGATAGTCGGACGACCGAATGTTGGAAAGTCATCACTTTTCAACACGCTCTACGGTGAGAGGATATCGATCGTACATGATACTCCCGGTGTTACCAGGGACCGTATCTATGCGACTGCAGTTTGGCGCGAGCGTGAGTTTGTGATTATTGATACGGGCGGTATCGAGCCTGCAGGTGATGATGTTATTCTCCAGGGCATGCGTGCCCAGGCAGAGGTCGCTATCGAGACCGCGGATGTAATTGTATTCATGGTCGATCTTAAAGCGGGTATGACAGCGGATGATAAAGATATCGCATCCATGTTAAGAAAATCAGGTAAGCCCATTGTTATCGCGGTAAACAAGACTGACAAGGTCGGCGAGCCTCCCGCGGAATTATATGAGTTCTATAACCTGGGATTGGGAGACAGCGATATCATCCCGATCTCGGCATCCCACAGATTAGGTATCGGAGATCTGCTTGATAAGGTTTTCGAGTATTTCCCGTCAGAGGGCGAAGGTGACGGCGATGAGGGCAAGGTCCGCGTCGCACTTATCGGAAGACCTAATGCAGGCAAGTCCTCTCTTACAAACAAGATGAGCGGCAGCGACAGAAGCATCGTATCTGATGTTGCCGGCACGACGCGTGATGCGATCGATGTCGAGGTAAGCAACAAATACGGCGACTTCATTCTGGTCGACACTGCAGGAATGAGGAAGAAGAGCAAGATCGAGGACCGCATCGAGAAGTACTCCATGGTAAGAGCTTTAACGGCGGTTGATAAGGCCGATGTGTGCGTCATCCTTATTGATGCCACCGTGGGCGTCACCGAGCAGGACACGAGGGTTGCAGGCGTTGCGCACGACAGCGGCAAGGCTTCAATCATCGTCATCAACAAGTGGGACCTTATCGAAAAGGAGACGGGAACACTTGAGACTATGGCTAAGGCCGTGAAGGAGAGATTCCCCTTCATGGATTATGCGCCGATACTGTTTATATCCGCCAAGACGGGACAGCGTGTCGAGAAGCTTTGGGAGGCGATCTCGGATGCTTACGGTCAGAGCAGGAAGAGACTTACCACGGGTGTGTTTAACGATATGCTCACGGAAGCCATCGCCATGGTGCCGACGCCCCAGGATAAGGGTAAGCATCTTAAGATCTATTACGGCACACAGGTTGCTATACAGCCTCCTACGTTTGCATTGTTTGTAAACGATACCGAGCTGTCGCATTTTTCCTATGAGCGTTATATCGAGAACCAGATAAGAAGAAACTTCGGATTTGAAGGAACTCCGATAAGGATATTAATGCGTAATAAGAAGGGCGATGAGACCTGATTATTTGTGCAAACAGACGAGTTCTTTATTCGTATGTGTAGTAGTTAAATATTAAAGGCAAAAAATCGTATTTTATATTAATGGAGTATCAGCGTTTATGAAGATCGAGAATTTAAGAAATGTAGCTATTATCGCGCACGTTGACCACGGTAAGACAACTATCGTTGACTCAATGCTCAAGCAGGCCGGAATCTACAGAGAGAACGAGCAGGTAGTTGAGCAGGTTATGGACAGTAATGACCTCGAGAGGGAAAGAGGAATCACTATCCTTGCAAAGAATACCGCTATTGATTACAAGGGAATCAGGATCAACGTCGTAGATACTCCCGGACACGCTGACTTCGGAGGCGAGGTTGAGCGTGTACTCAAGATGGTAGATGCCGTTTTGCTCGTAGTAGATGCTTTTGACGGCCCTATGCCCCAGACAAGATTCGTTCTTCACAAGGCTTTGGAATTGGGATTGAGACCTATCGTGTGCATCAACAAGATCGACAGACCTGATGCAAGACCTCTTCAGGTAGTTGATATGGTTCTTGATCTGTTTATCGAGTTAGGCGCCGATGAGGATCAGCTCGATTTCCCTATCGTTTATTCATCAGGTAAGACAGGAATTGCCTGCTTCGATCTCAAGGACTATGAGGAAGGCAAGGCAACGGATTTCTGCCCTGTTCTCGATACTATCGTTAAGTACACACCTTGTCCTGACGGTGATCCTGAGGCTCCCGTTCAGCTTCTCGTATCCAATATCGATTCCGACCCTTACATCGGAAGAATCGCTATCGGAAGAGTCGAGAGAGGTACTGTTAAGCAGGGCGCTCCCGTAGTGGTCGTAAACATGGAGGAAGAGGGCAAGCGTAACGCAAGGATCGTTAAGCTCATGAGATTCTCCGGACTCGGAAGACAGGAAGTTCAGGAAGCTTCCATCGGTGAGATCGTCTGCGTTGCAGGTATCCCCGATATCGGAATCGGAGATACGCTTTGCGACCAGAACACACCCGAGGCTCTGCCTTTTGTAAAGATCGATGAGCCTACTATTGCAATGACATTCTCTGTTAACGATTCTCCTTTCGCAGGTCAGGAGGGTAAGTTTGTAACGAGCCGTCACTTGAGAGACAGACTCTTTAAGGAGATCGAGACTAACGTCTCCATGAGAGTTGAGGAGACAGATACGACTGAGGCCTTCATCGTAAAGGGAAGAGGAGAGCTCCATCTTTCCATCCTTATCGAGGAGATGAGAAGACAGGGTTATGAGCTTCAGGTAAGTAAGCCGAAGGTTATCATGAAGGAGATCGACGGCGTAATGTGCGAGCCTTATGAGGACCTTGTTATCGATGTTCCCGAGGAATTCGTAGGTGCCGTTATAGAGAAGCTCGGAAGCCGTAAAGCAGAGATGACAAACATGCTTCCGCCTTCAAAGGGATACACCAGACTTGAGTTCACAATCCCCAGCCGAGGCCTTATCGGATACCGTACCGAGTTTTTGACCGACACTAAGGGCAATGGTATAATGAACAGCATAATTAGCGGCTATGAGCCCGTTGCGGGCGAGATCGCGACACGTTCACATGGTGTCCTTGTAGCGTTCGAGAGCGGCACGGCAATGACCTACGGTCTTTATAACGCACAGGACAGAGGCAGCCTGCTTATCGGCGCCGGAACTGAAGTATACGAGGGTATGATCGTAGGTATTAATCCTAAGGCCGATGATATCACCGTAAATGTATGTAAGAAGAAGCACGTAACCAATATGCGTGCGGCAGGTAGTGACGAAGCAATGCGTCTTACACCTCCTTTGAACTTCAGCCTTGAACAGTGTCTCGAGTTTGTTGAAGACGATGAGCTTTGTGAGGTAACTCCCAAGAGCATCAGATTGAGAAAGAAGATACTCAATACTGATCAGCGTCTCAAGGCCGAAGCAAAGAAGAAAGATGCTGCCAAAGAAGCTTAAAGTAGTTTTTAGACTTTTATTCGTACTCCTCCTGGTCGTGGGTTTCATGATCACCGGTGTTTATGTAGGCTACAATTATGTAATCAACCACGAGGAGCGCTTCAATGAATTGCAGGCGAGTATTGATGATGGTTCCTTCCAGGTTGATATGAATACCGAAGGAGCCATTCCTTTTGTCATAAGAACAGGTGACATGACATCCGATATCGCGGATAAGCTCTATGAGTTGGGCCTTATCGACAATACGTTCATGTTCTCCTTGTTAAGTAAGGTAAACGGATTTGACGGTGCGTATCAGGCAGGTACCCACTATCTTATTGCAGGTCTTGATTACGACGAGATAATGTTCCTTCTGACACAGAAGTCAGTAAGCGTAACGGTAACGTTCCCTGAGGGCATAACCTACGAGGAGATGAAGGCCAAGCTTCACGAGGCGGGACTTACATTCTCGGATGAGGAGATGGACCAGTGCATGGACAGCCCGAATCTGTTTACGGACTACCGCTTCGTCTCTCAGATCGCACTTACAGAGGGCCGTGATCACGTCCTCTCGGGATACCTTTTCCCTGATACATACGAGTTCGACTTGAATGCGAGCCCCTTGACCATAGTATCCACTATGCTTAATAACACCGAGACCAAGCTCTACGACGAATACTACGAGAGAGCAGAGGCTATCGGCCTTTCGATGGATGAGGTAATTACACTCGCATCGATCATCCAAAGCGAGTCTTCAAACATAACGGACATGATGTACATCTCAGCCGTATTCAGAAACAGACTTAATTCGGATGACGAGAGCCTGCGTTACTTAGGTTCCGATGCGACGATCAATTTCATAAGAAGAATGAACGGCATGGAGCCTACTTTAAGTGTTACGGCTGCCGATCTTGCGGTCGACAGTCCTTACAACACATATACGCATCAGGGACTTCCTCCGGGACCTATCTGCATGCCCGGTGTCGATGCTATTCAGGCAGCTCTTTATCCTGAGCCTAATGCCAACTACTATTACTTCTGTTCGGACGGTCTGGGCGGAACATACTTTGCCGTTACTTTGTCCGAGCATGAGGCTAATGTTGCAAGATATGAGGAAAATCTCGCTGCGGCTGCGAATAATGAGCAGATCGCAACAGAGGAGACGACGGACGAGACTATCGCCGAGGGCGTTGACGGTAACTGATATATGACTGAAGTACTGTCCCCCGCAGGTTCCCCCGATAAGCTTAAGACAGCCATCACCTACGGTGCTGACGCGGTTTACATGTCCGGAAAGCACTTCGGGCTTCGCACCTTCTCCGATAACTTCGACCACGATGAGATGAAGTCATCCATCGCTTTTGCTCATGAGCACGGCGTCAAGTGCTATGTCACCATGAATATCATGGGGCTTGAAGCGGACATGAAGGTCATCGACGACGAGATCGATTTCACGGCGCATGAGGCACATGCGGATGCAGTGCTTGTAAGCGACCCCGGTATTTTCGAGAGGGTGAGGCAGGTTGCTCCCGATCTTGATATCCATATCTCGACGCAGGCGAGCGTCACCAACTCCGGCGCATGTAATTTCTGGGCTAAGCAGGGGGCGAAGAGAATCGTTCTTGCACGCGAACTCTCGCTTGCTGACATAAAGCAGATACGTAAAAACATTCCGGACGACCTCGAGCTTGAGGCGTTCGTTCACGGCGCGATGTGCGTGTCCTATTCGGGCCGCTGCATCCTGTCAAACTACTTCACGGGAAGAAGGTCTAACGGCGGCGCCTGTGCACAGCCGTGCAGATGGGGCTATGCTCTGGTTGAGGAGAAACGCCCTGATGACGCTTTTCCTGTGGAGCAGGACGGGAGAGGCACATACATCCTAAGCTCGAAGGATCTGTCGATGATAGAGCACGTTCCTGAGCTTATAGAGGCAGGCATCGACTCGCTTAAGATCGAGGGGCGCATTAAAGGCGACTACTATGCGGCGGTAACCGCCAAGGTCTACCGCGAGGCTGTGGATCTTTATAAGGCCGATCCCGAGGGCTGGAAGGCAGACCCCAGGTGGCTTGACCTGCTCGAAAAGCTTACCCACAGAGATTACGACACGGGATTCTTCTATGATTCCCCCATGGATGACGCGAAGATAGCCGAGGACAGGACTTATGTAAAGCCTGCCTTTGTGGTGGCACAGATTACAGGTAAGAACGGTGACGGTTCCTATGTTGCGGTACAGAAGAATAAGCTTTACTGCGGCGATGTCCTTAATGTGTTAAGACCTGAAGGCTATGTCGAGCCTTTAAAGGTCGTATCCATAAAGGATAAGGATGGCAATGACCTTGAGAGCGTGCCGCATCCGGGAACGGAATTTAACATAAGGTTTGACCGCGAAGAGGATCTTCCCGGGCTTACTTTCCTTTCAAGAGACGGAGATAAAGACTTCGGTATTAAACCGATGAATTAAGATTCCTTGGAAGCCTTGGTTTCTTCGGGCGCATTTACTTTCTCGAGCAGGCGCGACAGGAAGGAACGGAACTTCTTATCCATACCGAAGACTTTGAGAACATCTATGATGATGATGAATACGACGGGTCCGATGAGGAATCCGATCGCACCCCAGATATAGACACCCAAGGCCATAGATATAAGCATGAGCAGGGGATGGATGTGAAGTGTCTTGCCTACGATCGGAGGCTCGATCATTCTTCTTACAACAGTCATGATAGCTATCGCAATAACTATAACGATAACGCCCCTGTAATTCTCGTGGAATGCACAATAGATAGCTGCGGGGATCATCGTCGCAGAGATACCGAGAACCGGGAGGAAGTCGAGAACCGCAGTTATAAGTGCAAGCACGAGTGCAAACTCCATGTTTGCAACTCTGAATGTGATCCAGGCTTCGATCATGGTTATGATGAGAAGCAAAAGGTAACCGCCGAGAGCTCTGAACAGTGTAACAGACAGATCGTTAACAAGAGAAAGGGATTTCCTTCTGAACGAATGATTCGGGATAGTCTTCATATAAGCCTTGAGAACATAAGGCGCGTCACTTATAAAGTAGTAACCGCTCATGAAGATACTGATCACAACGAATATTGCATACGGGATATTGCCGATCAGTCCCCAGATTGAGGTTACTGTCGTGCTTATTATGTCCGGTATCCTTGTCATAGCCTCTTCTTCGAGACCGTTGATATTAAGCAGGATGCTTTCAATGAATGAATCCTTGATAATTCCGCCTTTGCTCTCCGACAGCGACCACAGTATACGCTCCAGTCTTTGCATATCGGAGATGCTGATAGCGTAGTTTTGCAGGGCGGAGAAAGCTCTTGAAGCCTGTCCTACGAGTGTGAATACCGCATAACCTGCCACCAGTATGATAAAGGCGACGAGAAGCCAGTATATAGCAAGCTCGGCACGCTTGATCTTCTTATTCAGGGCAGCGCTCTTGTTGCCTCTTAATTTACGGATGGGAGTCGAGAGTGCATGTGCCGTCCTTGCGAGAAGGAATCCTATCACGAACGGGATAAGAATGGATATAATCCTGGTTGCAAAGTAAATCAGAAGGCCGGCAACAGCCGCTATCAGTACATATTTTATTATGCTCATGACCGTCGCGCGGTCTCTTATATATCTCTCGTTATCGTTCAAAGATGTACTCCTTGTATTATCAAAACCCAGATCGTAATGAATACTGCTATTGTCAATATTAATGACAGGTTAATACTTTTGTCAAAGGCCGGGATGGTATCGTCATATTCGTCATCGTGTATCTCGTGTCTTAAAGAGATCGAGAATGAATCAAGAACCCTTATGAAAAACAGCAAAAGTACCATTCCCATGAAGAAGGCGGGGATGGATGAGTAGAAATATGTTGTTCCGATATCGGCGTAAGTCTGCACTGAGAATATATCTATCTTTGAAAGTGACTGCGGCAGGAACAGCTCTGCTATATCCGCGGATACGAGGCAGAGGAACGGCGCCCAGATGTTGTGGACTCTTGTCCTTAAGTAGAAACACCAAATGCCTGTTGCGGTAAATGCCGCTGCAGAAGTGAAGTCCATCTTAAACAGGACAAAAGCAGCAGTAATTATCACACATGCTCTGAATCTGTCCGTGCTTATAAATCTGCTCCACAAAAGTCCGTAGAAGAACAGCGCTATTCCGAATGCCGGAATAACGGAGTCGGACAATAATGTTAAAACCTTGCCGTAAACGGTCTCGGGTTCGTTGTGGAAGAATACGGGGAAAACCGATCTTTCGCAGATCCTTAAAGTGATCCACGAAGCAATATTATAAAGTGAGACCTTGAGCATCATGAGGGGAATGCCGGAGATTACCGACAAAAGCAATGCTCCCACGCCTGTATAGCGTCCGAGGATCCTGTCATCGAACCCCGTCGACAGCGCTGCAACAGGAAGCACCAGAATGCACATAGCCTCAAGGATAAGAAAAACCGAACATCCGACTATGGTGGTCACTCCGAATGTTATGGGGGCATTCTTAAGAAGGCATCTGAAACCGAAGAAAACAAAAGTCATGAGCGAAAGCCACATTAGCGGCCATCCCCATGTCATTACTGAAGGTCTTCCGAAGTTATGTTTAAGAATAGAAAGAGTATCTTTTTTGCCGCTCATATCAGAAAGCCAACCCCAAAAGCTCCAAAGAAGGAAGGAGGTGGGAAGCGAAGAAGGGCTCGAGTGCAAGATACACTGCAGCGCCTAATGCAAGGAAGGGACCGAATGCAAGATAATCGGGATCATCTGCAAAGTGTATCTGAGCCTTGCGCTTTGCAATCTCTCTTCTCTTCTCGGCGGGGTTTTCCGCATTAGCAATCTCTTTGTTCTCTTGAGCTTTACGCATATATTTCTTGACAAGAAGCGGAACTGCAAAGAACAGTGCAACGATAATGCCGATATAAATAACAACAATAAGGCCGTAACAGCCCGTAAGAAGTCCGCATGCGGCAAGAAGCTTCATATCTCCCTGTCCCATGCCTTCCTTGCCTAAGAAAGTGATGCAAAGGAAGTTGATAAGCCAAAGAATACCGCCGCCTACGATAGCCGCTATGATCCTGTTAAGAAGAGGAATATACCAAGCGGCGGAATCGGAGAACCATACATCGTTCTCGAAGAAGTCTCCGGCAGCACTTAAGACGCCGATTACCGCGATAGCGATAGAGCATTCGTCAGGAATTATCCTATTCAATCTGTCTGACATCATAACTATTACGATGATAGGCGTTACTGCCATGACCGCAAATATATGGAACACTGCAAGTGTAGCGATATAGTGCTCATAGCAGAACACTACGAAAAGCGTGTAAATAGAAGCACAAAACAGGGCAGAAAGCACGCCGTGAGGGATGAGCTTCATCCTCTTTGACAGGCGGAAGTCGGGATCCGTCTCTTTAACACCGTAATCCTGAAGCCATTTCTCTGGAATCTTAGCGAAAACAAAAGTCTGAAGATAACCTACTATAGCGCCGCATAATGCAGCAATAATGGCTGCCGCCCAATAATTCATCAGTCAAAACCTGCCTGTTTATTTATACATAGAAGTTTAATATAGGAGCGGTAATTTTACAATAATTTAAGCCTGCTGCGCTCTTAATATGATGATCAAAATGATAGGGATTATAACCGTGATCATTGTTACCGCTGCAACGAATGCCGCTTTTATCTTGAATGATGATTTTGTGAGCCGTTTTGTGACCGGTCTTAATATGAGTGAATCGCAGATAAATGCGATGGCTATTGAGATAGCCGCTATCGTCAAAACACAGGCAAGACAGCTTAAAGGGGTCGATATAGGGATGGTTTTTCTCACAAACACAAGGACTTCTATGTGAATAAGGTAGACCGCATAGGCGTGACTTGCTATAAATTCCAGGGGTTTATTCAAAAACTTCGGTACCGGAACGGATTCAAGGAGTAAATAAAGGCCGATGCAGGCGAATAAATAGACCGGTGAGGTATCGTTCGTGCCCTCGAGAGGCTTATCGACAAAGGCAATGAGCGAGGACGTTATAAGAAGGCAGACGCCCCCTAGAATTATGAAGAAGACCTTCTTTTTGTGGAAGGATTCGAGATTGTAGATAAAGTATCCGCTCAGAAAATAGAAGTACCAGCCGAGAAAAGGCCAGCCCGTGATGGTAAAAGGGCTCTCGATGATGTTCGAGAACAGCATTACGGAAACGATCTCGAAGACTATCGCGATACCGAACAAAAGGCGCAGTCCCGAGACCGAGATGTGCTTAAACATAACCGAGATGAAGGGAGCGGCCATAACATAGGCTATGAGGGAGTAGATAAACCATATATGTCCCTCGCGTGAAGAGGGGAGGATCTTCCAGAAAAGCTCCGTCATAAAGGTTCCGGGACCCACCAGATGCCTTTCTGAGTACAAGACCAGCAAGGCGCAGTAAAATACCAGCGGAAGAATGAGCGAGCAGTACTTTTTCCAGTAAAAACGGCGGTATGAGGAAGCCGGATCCAGTTCATCCTCCTCGAAATTAAGCGTAAGATGTCCGCTTAACAGGAAAAACAACCCGTTTGCCGTAAAAAGAGTGCTTCTTATAAGGACTTCAGGGAAAATTCCCAGGCTGTATTCCCAGCTTGTGTGAATAGCGATAACAAAAAGCATTGCTATCACTCTTATCAGGTCCAGATGTGAATTCCGTTTTGTAGTAATCTGCTTGGTATCCATATAGTCATAAAGCCTTTGTTTTCTTGTTTCCTGAAGATTATATGTCAATTTGAACATTTTACACTTTAGTCATTTGTACAAATTGACCTACTCCCCCGTTTTAGATAAAATTATTTCAGTTTTTATTAGGGAGGGTCTTTTATGGCCAAGAATATTACTGCAAAGTTGCTCCAGGACAAGATGCAGGCTCATATGAGAGCAAGCACCGGTCTTCCTCTTGAGGAAGCTACACCTTCTGATTACTGGACTGCCCTTTCGAGAACAGTAGTCGAATTGATCTCAGATGATTTTCTCGCTACGAGAAGAGCATATCTGCCTGTAAGACAGGCTCACTACCTCTCAGCAGAGTTCCTTGAGGGAAGATCTCTGCTCAACAATCTCGTAAATCTCGGAATATACGATCAGGCTAAGGAGGCTATGGAGGCCTTCGGCATGAATCTTACTGATATCCTCGAGGAAGAGACAGATCCTTCACTCGGTAACGGAGGTCTCGGAAGACTTGCTGCATGCTTCATGGATTCATGCGCTACACTGAATCTTCCTGTAGACGGTTACGGAATCCTCTACCGCTACGGTCTTTTCCGTCAGCAGATCGAGAATGGTTTCCAGAAGGAGTATCCTGACTCATGGATGGAGAAGGGTTATCCTTTCACACTCCCCAGATACGACAGAAAAGTTAAGGTCCACTATAACGATATGGATGTCTGGGCTGTTCCTTATGATCTTCCTATCACAGGATACGGCACAAAGAATATCAACCTGTTGAGACTTTGGAAGGCTGAGCCTGCTGAAGAGTTCGACTTTAACCTCTTTAACTCACAGAGATTCGATGATGCTGTTATCGAGAGAAACAGAGTTCAGGATATCTGGAGAGTTCTTTATCCTAACGATTCTTCTTATGACGGTAAGGTTTTGCGTGTAAGACAGCAGTACTTCTTCGTTTCCGCTTCTTTGCAGGACATCATAAGAAAGTACAAGATCGCTAACGGCGACGATCTTCACGATTTTGCCAAGTACAATGTTATCCAGCTTAACGATACTCACCCTGTTATCGGTATCCCCGAGCTTATGAGACTTCTCGTTGATGAGAACGGAATTAAGTGGGAAGACGCATGGGAGATCACAAAGGAGACATTCTGCTACACCAACCATACAGTAATGCAGGAGGCTCTCGAGAGATGGGATATCTCCATCTTCAGATTCCTCTTCCCGAGAATCTACGAGATCATCGAGGGAATCAATAACCAGTTCAGAGCTCAGATGTATGAGGCAGGCCTCTATTCTGACGTTATCGACAGAATGAGTCCGTTGTCCGACGGTAAGATCCAGATGGCCTGGCTTGCTGTTTACGGTTCTCACTCCGTTAACGGCGTTGCTGCTTTGCATACTGAGATCCTTAAGGCTGAGACACTCAAGGACTGGTACGAGATCTATCCTGAGAAGTTCTCCAATAAGACAAACGGTGTTACACCGAGAAGATGGCTTAGAACATGTAACCCTGAGCTTGCAGCTCTCATTACCGAGCTTTTGGGCTCCGATCACTGGGTAACACACCTCGACGACCTTAAGGAACTCGAGAAGTTTGCCGATGATGAGAAGGTATTGAAGAAGTTCCTCAAGGTTAAAAGACAGCAGAAGGTTAAGTTTGCTGACTACATCGAGAAGAAGCAGGGCATCAAGCTTGATCCCGATTCCGTATTTGATATCCAGATCAAGAGACTCCATGAGTACAAAAGACAGCTTCTTAATGCTCTTTATGCCCTTAACCTCTATGACAGGATTAAGGAGAATCCGAAGCTCGATATGCCTCCGGTAACGATCATCTTCGGTGCCAAGGCTGCTCCAGGATACTTCAGAGCTAAGGCTATCATCAAGTTCATCAACGAGATTGCCAAGCTCATCGAGTCAGATCCTAAGGTCAGCAAGAGACTTAAAGTCATATTTGTTGAGAACTACAACGTCAGCAACGGTGAGAAGATGTTCCCTGCAGCTGATGTTTCCGAGCAGATCTCCACAGCAGGTCTCGAGGCTTCCGGTACAGGTAACATGAAGTTCATGATGAACGGTGCGGTTACTCTCGGTACTTTGGACGGTGCTAATGTTGAGATCTCCGAGGCTGTAGGTCAGGATAATATCTACATCTTCGGCTGCCGTGCACAGGATATGGCTGCTACAAAGGCTTACTACAATCCTCAGTGGCAGTATGAGAACATCCCCGGCCTTAAGAAGGCTATCGACAGATTGATCGACGGCACATTCAACGACGAGGGTACAGGAATGTTCAGAGATCTTTATAATGGTCTAATCTACGGCGATAACTGGCAGCCCGGCGATCCTTACTATGTATTGGGCGACTTCGACGACTACAGAAAGACAAGAGACCGCCTGTACACAGATTACAAGGATGAGATGGCATGGGCTAAGAAGTGCTGGCTCAATATTGCTAATTCCGGTATGTTCTCATCAGACCGTACCATCCAGCAGTATGCAGACGAGATCTGGAAGGTTAAGCCCGTTAAGATCAAGTAATCCCGGACAGCCTGTAATTACAGTGTTTTTAAGGCCCCCGGCATCACAAATGCCGGGGCTATATTTTATTATTTTTTGCAATAATACAAAGGGAATAACAATAAAATTTGTTGTTTATGACTAATGCCGCGATTATTGTTTAAGACAGCCGTAATGTTATCATTTAATTGTGATTGAGGCGATTGCCGTCTTTGTCACTCTCATAAAAATTTTGCCCGAACTTTTTATGTTGTTGTTTAGAGCAAACCGCTTAACCCGAGCGGTTTGTTTTTTTATGCAAAGATCTCGACGATGTTTATCTCAGGCCTTGATCCGATGCGCAAGGGGAGAAGGACACAGCCTAATCCCTTCGAGATCAGAACCTGGATGCCGTTGATTTCATGCACTCCCGATATTATTCCCTGATACGGAAGCTCGTCGTGCCTTAAGTAGAATTCAAGACCGAACGGTGTCCTTATCTGGCCGCCGTGTATGTGTCCTGACAGCATCGCGTCTATCTTGAAAGGAAGATCCTGCGGAAGATGAAGCGACAGATCGGGATTATGCGATAAAAGTACATATGCCTTGTATTCTATGCCTGCAGAAGGTGCAGGCGGCATGGCCCACACGCGGTCCTTTCTTCCTGCGTCGGGGACTCCCGCGAGAGCGATATAGGCCCCGTCACGGCGTGATTTTAAGTACTTGATGCATCCGTCCATGTTATCAAAGGAGAACTTGCCGAGTTCCTCTGGCGGCACACCTGCGTCGTGATTGCCTGTAACTGCCATAAAAGGGATCGAAAGCTCGCGGCAGGTATCCGATACCGCCTGAAGATAGGAAAGCCCGTGCAGGGCATGATGGTGCCCGTTACAGATATCTCCTCCGAAAATAACAGCATCAAGCCCTCCTGATGCGTTCTCACGGCGGATGGTTTTGATAACCCGGCTTAATGGAATAAGGCATAACTCACGGTGCAGGTCACTGAAGTACATGATCCGAAGATCGGGCCCGCCCTTCGTTTCCTTGTTTTTTATAACCAGTTTATCGCGGGTGATTTTAAGGCACATAGCTTCCGTGATACCCCAGATAAGAGGGACCAGAGCGGCTATACATATAACGAAAAGGATAATTGACACAGTTTTCATAATAATTCTTTCTTTTTATTATAATACTTTTATTATATAATACGTCAGGAAATGGAATTTGATTCCTTTAAGGAGGTCTATTATGCCTAAGACAGAAATTAAGTATGAGATCATCAAGACAATCGGTACACTTGCTACTAACAAGTCCGGTTGGAAGAGAGAAGCTAATATCGTTAAGTGGAACGATGGTAAGGCTAAGCTCGATATCAGAGATTGGGGTCCCGATCACGAGAAGGTAGGTAAGGGTATCTCTCTTAACAGCGAAGAAGTTGCTATCCTCAAGGAACTCCTCGAGGACTTCGATCCCGCAGATACAGAGGCTTAATAATTGAGAAGCGAGGAACGCGCCGGTATAGTAGCGGCGGTTCTTCTGCTGCTCTGGGGGACTGTTCTTACTTTCCCCCTTCACATATTTACGAATTTCCTTGAAGGCACCGTGAGAGGTGTCCTGAGTGGTGTTCTTGAAGCGGCTCCCCGGGCTGTCGGTACAGGTATCATCGTTGTGGTGCTTGCTGCTGCCGAGGTACTGCTTCTTTTATTATCGAAGACCAATTACGCAGTCTATATCCCGGTTACAGCCGTCTCGATAAGTGCTTTGGCCTTTGTCATAACTTGTGCGAGGACCATGATCTTTGATACCCGCACGGGTGTCACTATCGGTATCTCTCTTGCACTCCTTGCCCTTGTTCATATCCTTAAGCTTGAGAAAGCTCTTATATGGATAAGCGACCTGTATATTTATTCTCTGAGTGCATTTCTTTTCACCGCACTTGTTGCGAAGCCTTTGGCTTCCTCTTCGGAAGTCCTTGGGAAATTGCTTTACATCAACCGTTATCAGGAGACAGATCTGTCGCAGCCGTTTGCAGGATTTCTAACGCTTCCTGCGGCTGTCTGGGGGATCTTCTTCTTCATTCTGTTTTCATTACCAGTGGTCTATTACTCTTTCTCACGTAAGAAGGCCTGATCATTAAGGAGATAATATGGAGCAGTTAAGTCTGTTTGATTCAGATAATATGAATATACCCGCTGATATTCTTTCCGAGTATGACGAACTCGTTAAGACTTTGAACTATCATGCCAAGCGCTACTACGACGAGGATACGCCGGAGATAAGCGACTATGAGTATGACATGATGAACAACCGCCTGAAGGCTATCGAGAAGGAGTATCCTTCCATCGTAAGTCCTGATTCGCCGTCGCTTCGTGTCGGATGGAAGGCCAGCAAGGGAAAGAAGGTCAAGCATAATGTTCCCATGCTTTCTTTGCAGGATGTTTTCAGCAAGGAAGAGGTATATGAATTCGTTAACTCCATGCGCGATGAGTTAGGTCCTGACACGGAGTTTCTGGTAGAGACCAAGATCGACGGCCTTTCGATGTCTTTAAGATACGATAACGGAGTTCTTACCACTGCAGTTACAAGAGGAGACGGAATAACAGAAGGCGAGGATGTTACCGAGAATGCCACCCAGATCCCCGATGTTGTTCTTAAGATGCCAGAACCTATCGAGTACATCGAGATAAGGGGCGAGGTTTACATGACTCGTGAGGCTTTTGCTGCGGTCAACGAAGCTGCTTCATTGCGGGGTACAAAGACATTTGCCAACCCGAGAAACTGCGCTGCCGGAACCTTGAGAGGCGAGGCTAACGTTACGAAGGAAAGAGGACTTTCTTTATTTATCTTCAACATCCAGGAGACAAGAGGAAAGACATTCAAGACTCATAGCGAGGGCTATGAATTCCTTCGAAAAAACGGCGTTACCACAATAGAGCAGTATTTTAAATGCAAGACGGCAGATGAGGTCTGGGATGCCATACAGAAGATCGGTGATATGAGAGGCGATCTTGCCTATGACATCGACGGAGCCGTCGTTAAGCTTAACGATATTGAGGCCCGTAAGAAACTCGGCAACACGATCAAGTTCCCCAGATGGGCCATAGCTTACAAATATCCGCCTGAAGAGAAGGAAACGAAACTTCTTGATATCGAGGTCAATACGGGAAGAACGGGAAGAGTGACTCCTGTTGCCGTTTTTGAACCGATAAGTCTGTGCGGAACATCAGTATCACGTGCGACACTTCATAACCAGGACTTCATCGATGAGATGGAAATCGGTATCGGAGACACACTCATCGTATATAAGTCAGGCGAGATCATCCCTAAGGTTAAGGGTGTAAACAAGGCGAAGAGACCTTCAGACTGGCAGCCTTACAAGCTCCCCGAGATCTGTCCCGTATGCGGTCACAAGCTTGTCAGGGAAGCGGATGCGGCGGATCTTAAGTGCGTTAATTTAAAGTGTCCCGGAACTATCGTCAACTCGATCTTAAACTTCGTAAGCCGTGATGCGATGAATATCAAAGGCTTCGGATATGAACTTGTTAAAGCTCTCGTCGATGGCGGATACGTTCAGGATTTTGCCGACATATTTACGCTTTATCAAAAGCGTGACGAGCTTATAGAGAAGAAGGTCCTGGGACTTGCCAAGAACACGGACAAGCTTCTTGCTGCAATCGATACATCAGTTAAGGAGGCATCCGCCGAGAACGTTCTGTCAGGCCTCGGTATTCCCAATGTCGGTAAGGCCACATCAAGAGACCTTCTTAAGGCATTCGGATCAATTGACAGTATCTGTGAGGCATCCGTCGGGGAACTTGCAGCTGTTGAAGGCATCGCGGAGGTATCTGCAGAAGGCATTAACGGATTCTTCCGCGACGAAGGCAACCGCGAGCTTATAGGAAGGCTCAAGGCGGCAGGGCTTAACTTCGTGAGCACTAATGTTGCCGCATCTGATATTTTCGCAGGGAAGACATTCGTTATAACGGGAACGCTTCCTTCCATGTCGCGTGATGAGGCTGCGAAGTTCATAGAGAGCAACGGCGGCAAGGTCGCATCTTCCGTGTCGAAAAAGACCACATATCTTGTTGAGGGTGAGGCCGCAGGCTCCAAGGCAGTCAAGGCAAGGGAGCTCGGCATTGCAATCTTAAGCGAGGAAGAGCTTATAAAGCTCGCACAAGAGGGCGAAGCGTGAGTATAGAGAAAGACATATTCCTGGCGAAGACGCGCGTAAGGGCGGATATCAGAGCGAAGCGCAAGGAGCTGACGCAAGATGAGCTTAAGAAGGCACAGGAAAACCTTCTTGCCGCGTTTAAGGACGCCGTTAAAGAAGATGCTTACCTTGGGAGTGTTTATGAATCTGCCCGTAATATTGCTCTTTACGAGTCTGCAAGGGGCGAGCTTCCGTGTGATTCACTTGCTAAATTTATAAGGGAGCAGGGGAAGAATACTCTTTATCCGAGAACTGTTGGCAAGGATATGGAGTTTTGTGTGATAACTGACCCGGCTTCTGAATTGTTCCCGGGAAACTTCGCTATCCCCGAACCGCGTTCCGAGATCGAAGCCGTAAGTAATGAGGTTATAGATATTGTGGTAATGCCCGGTATCGCATTTGATAATGAAGGCGGCCGTGTTGGCCAGGGGGGCGGCTTCTACGACAGGTGGATATCTTCCATACCTAAGGACAAACGACCGCTTCTTATCGGCGTATGTATGAGCTTTCAGATGATGCCGAAGGTACCTTCCTGCTCTTCCGATATTCGTGCAGATGTGGTATTGTGCGTATGAGGTGTAGATCGTGAAGTATTATATTGTAAATCTTGGAGTGCACTTCCTTATCGTACTTGCACTCTTAATACTCATAGTAATCTTTTCCAACAGAAACAGGAAAAGAAAGACCAAAAGTCCGCTCTTTTATTTCCTGCCTACTGTATTTGCGGTCATTGCCTGCCTGTTTGTGTTTAAGATAATGGCACCGAGACTTCTCGATATATCTGATGTTGCAACACAAAATTACTATTCCTATACCGGAGTTATCGATGAGGTGGCGCCTCTTAATAACTATCTTACCGTCGACGGTGTTAAATACTACATTAACCCGTTAAGGGCTCTTCCGAGTGAAGGTACCAATGTCAGGATACGTTATACGAGATACAGTAATTATGTCATCTCCGTTGAACCTGTAGATGCGCTTGATGTAGGCGGTGCTATAAGCGAAGAGATGGAGACTGCGGTGGGAATTCCCAACAATGATTGAAAAACCGCATAAATACTGATTTTTTCTGTCTCACACCCCCTTATTTGTCCCAACTTTTGTAAGAAGGCATGTTTTGTATTGAAAACAGCCCGTTTTCCAATGCAAAATATAGCTATGGAACGGTAATAAGGGATAGGGGGATTTATGTATGTATTACAAGAGCAACAGGACCGGAACGGAGACGGGGATATTCGTCGTTTGCAGTGACAAGGCACTTCTTGATTCGATCAATTCCATGCTTAAGAACAAGGGCGTTATCGGTGTATCCGATGCGGAAGGCAAGTATCATTACTTCGTTGACGGGAGGAAGAATAAGAGCAAGGTTCCGTCGAAGGTAAATGATATCGTGGTAAACAGCTTTTACGAACTGGAGGATGACATACCGGACACGATGATAATAAGTGTGCTTAAGTCTATCCTTATTGATTATGATTTTGATCTTTCATTGATCGGCACCTCTGCCATATTCGAGATAGTAAGGAAGATGGTAAGGTACCGCGATGTATATTATCACGGAGTAAGGGAACTTCTGATGATCGCGGGAGAGAATCTGTGTCTTTCATATGCGCAGACGGAGAGAGATATCAGATATGCTGTGAGAAAGAGCAGCTTTGACAGCATGGGCATCAAGACAACGACAATCTTAAGATTCTTCGCAGATGAAGTCAGGATGCGTGTCAGAGAATTGAAAAAGGCAGTCCGGTGAAGGACTGCCTTAAAAGAACTTCGATTGAATCGGATAGATTATTTCTTCTTGTTAACCTTATCCTTGAACTCCTTACCAGCCTTGAAAGCAGGTGCCTTAGAAGCCTTGATCTTGATTGTCTCGCCTGTAGCAGGGTTGCGGCCCTCACGAGCAGCTCTCTTCTTTACTTCGAAAGTACCGAAGCCAACGAGAGAAACCTTGTCACCCTTTGTGAGTGCTGTCTCGATTGTCTCGATTGTAGCCTTAAGAGCAGCCTCTGCATCCTTCTTGGAGATGTCAGCCTTCTTAGCGATTGCGTCAATCAGTTCTGTTTTATTCATAGATGTGCCTCCTATTAGCCTATTTCTTAGGCAATTTGCAAGTTAATTATGTACTGAACAGCCTATTCTGTCAAGCCTTTTTGCTATTTTAGAAAGGGCGGAAACCCTTGATTTTATTGATTGTAAAAACAATTCAATCGGTGTATGCTTTTTAAGCAGTTTTTTATTGGAATGAATCTAAAGAAGAGGTGTAATTTATATGGTTGTAACTAAAGATACTATCATCGGTGATGTAGTAATGGCAGATCAGAATATCGCTCCCATTCTCATGGCTTCCGGACTTCACTGTCTGGGCTGTGTAATGGCTACAGGTGAGACGATCGAGGAAGCGTGCATGGTACACGGTATCGACGCCGATCAGCTTGTAAACGATATCAATGAGTTCTTTAAGGAGAATCCTGAGCCGAAGGAAGCACAGGCAGAGTTCTGATATCAGTTAGCTCTCATTACTATATGGAACACGGTTCCGGTTCCGATAGCACTCTCAACTGAGATCTTGGCATCGTGTCGGTCTATGATCGTTTTTACGATCGACAGGCCGATACCGGTGCCTTTAATATTCTGTCCGGAATTCTTCGCCCTGTAGAAACGGTCGAAGATCATGGACACTTCATTTGCCGGTATGCCGATACCGTTATCTTTTATATCAATGCATATAGTCTGATTTTCTATGCTCTTTTCCTGGCCTTCTCTCCATGCCTTTATCTCGATCTTTGCCTCTTCAAAGGTATAGTTGATCGCATTGGAGATAAGGTTCTCAAATACGCGGCTTAACTTCTTGGGGTCTGCTCTTACGAACAGAAGATCATTATCCGGTATATCGAGTGTGATCTTCTTTCCTGAACCCTGAAGATCTGCTTCATAGATCATATAGACTTCATCGAGAAGTTCTGAGATCGATACATCCATGAACTGGAATTCGTTCGCATTGGATTCGAGTCTTGTAAGCTCGACGATATCAGAGATTATCCTTTCCATCTGTTCCGATCTTCTGATGATGTTCTTAAGATAATTGGTCTTCTGGGATTCCGGCATGTTCTGTCCTGAGGTGTAGAGCATCTCCGCATAGCCTCTGATAGCAGTGATAGGAGTTCTCAAGTCATGTGAAACGTTGGAAAGTACCGTCTTTCTTGCCTGTTCGTTCTCCATGAGTTTCTTGTTGGTCGTGTACAGGTCTCTGTTGATCTCCGATATACGAAGCGTCTTTTCCTGAACAAGGAATTGCATGTGCTCCATTGTGTCTTCCAAAGCACGTGCCTGAATAACATAACGTGAAACATAATAGAACTCGAGCGTCAGGTTTGCTATCGCGAGGAATACCGAGTAGGTGGGAAGATTATAAGCACCCTTAAAACCGGCAATCGCATTGAAACTGAAGAAGACATGGCATATCTCTATGATGCACACGTAGAAAGATGCGGTCTCGCCGTAGTACACCGTAAGAAGGTTAAATCCGCATATACAGGCAACAAGAAGCGTGAACAGGAGTTCCGGTACAAGCGGTATCCAGGTCGTAAACTGAATATTACCGAATATAGCCCAAAGTATGAGCAGTAAAGCAATCGAAGATACTATGACCGGAGCCGCCCGTAAGATTAAGTGTTTCTTGTATGCAACGGATGTCGTATAGAACGAATCGATAAATACAAACACCATCGTGTTGAGAAGGATCAGCAAGATGAAAGACATCTGTTCCTTAACTAACGCGTTAAATACAATGAAGTTGCAATCTACCAGCATATACATTAACGACAGGAATTCGATAAGTATAAGTTCGTAGAATACAAGTTTATTCTTGAACGTTCTTGAGATCAGGAATCCTCCTATGAGGATAAACAGATACAGCACGAACAGCATCATTACCCAAAGCGCCGGAATTATCGCATAGCTCATCGAGTCAACGGAAGAATCGAGCGCCGGCGGTGACAGCAGTCCCGGATTATGGATGTTTACATGCGTGCTTATAGTGATCATTACTCTTGCGATACCGTCAGAATCGGGAATGATCGGAACATACTCGTAACCGAATCCGAATGAGGGAGTCCACTCGTCGTGTCTTCCCCAGAGGAATCCCAGGTTATTGCCGTTACAATAAACCTTAACAAGACCGTTCGAATGGGGGATGCTTAAGTAGTACGTGCCATCCGGATCTTTAAAGTGCAAAGTCATGATATAAAGACCGCAGTGCTTGTCCTTGCCCTCACGGCTTATTACTCTCATCTGCGGCGGTTCAGAACAGTTATACCAGGTTACGTTCGGTCCTAAGTCATTCCAGCCGTAAGTGCTCGATACGGTTACGCCTGTTGCATGGGGCATCTGTGCGTAGTCGTAGAAATCAAACTCGCCAGAATCGATATCGGTGTAGTCGACATTGGGGACGAATACCAGGTTGTTTCCGATGTAAACGGTATCCGAGTTCGCATCAGGTGTTAACGGGACATAGTAAACACCGTGGTCAAAAGCAAGCCCTGAGTCGTTACGCGCGTTAGCAGTATTTATTGCTGTCGAAAGGCAAATGCACGACAGAATAAAAAGCAGCACCAGAAGGAGCTGCTTTGAGATATTCTTGCGTTCGTTAGAGCTTGCGGCCGCCATCAGAACTCGTTATGAAGGCTGTTCTTTACAGGGGGATTTGCAAATGAATAACCGATTCCCCATTCAGTCTTAACGAATGTGATGTCAGGAGCTATCTTGTCCATCTTCTTTCTTAAGTATGAGATGTTAACCATGACAAGATGGTTGTCACAGGGAGTATCGTTGCCCCAGACATGAGAGTAGATCCTTGAGAAAGGAACAATGACATTAGGAGTCTCGGCAAGGAGTCTTAAAATGTCGAACTCTCTGTTTGTAAGATGAACGGGAACATCCTTCAATGTGACTTCACGTGTCTTAATGTTTATCTTAAGAGGCGGGAACTCCATAAGGAAACCCTCAGACTTCATGTTACGTCTGATGTGAGCATTGATTCTCAAAGATAACTCAGGAAGTGAATAGGGCTTGGTGATATAGTCATCCGCACCTGACTTAAAACCGATAACCTTATCCTCTGCCTGCTCTCTTGCAGTAAGGAAAATGATAGGTGCATTCGAATATACCTGAATCTTAGGAGGAAGCTCGAATGCGCTTCCGTCAGGAAGCATTACATCAAGTACAATACAATCAAAATTATAAGTCTGTACTTTCTCCATTGTCTGAGCAATGTTAGTAGCAGTGATTACTTCGTACCCTTCACCCTCGAGGAACGTCTTATTGATCTCGAGAATATCTGTATCGTCATCCACGAGAAGAACTCTGTTTTGTTCCATGCTTTACCTCCCCAAATTTCATTTAGATTTACTTTATATAAAATTTTTGACAACTTATAGAATATTATATACCGATTAGCGAAAAAAACAACTCATATGATTATTGTTCATATAAAATAAAAAAATGGACAGGACGATACTCCACATTGATCAAAACTGCTATTTTGCCTCTGTTGAGATGATCTCCCATCCCGAATACCGTGATGTTCCTATGGCTGTAACGGGGGATGCGAGCAAGCGCCACGGCATAATTCTGGCGAAGAACGATCTTGCCAAGAAGGCCGGCGTCAAGACCGCAGAGGCCATCTGGCAGGCCGAGCAAAAATGCCCCGGCCTTGTAAAATGCAGCGCGCACTACGATCAATATGTCTTTTACTCCCAGAAGCTCCGTAAGATGTATGAGGAGTACTCCGACAGGATAGAGCCGTTCGGCCTCGACGAATGCTGGATGGATGTTACATCGGTTATAGCAGACCGCGATCCCAAAGACCTCGCAGATGAGATACGAAGCAGGGTAAAAGCTGAGTTTAAGCTCACATGCTCCATAGGCGTGAGTTTTAATAAGATTTTCGCGAAGCTCGGGTCGGATTACAAGAAACCCGATGCCACCACGGTTATTACCAGAGAGAACTTTAGGGACATCGTGTGGCCGCTTCCAGCGTCGGATCTGCTTTTCGTGGGAGGTGCGACAGCGTCCAAGCTCAATGCCGTTAACATAAGGACGATAGGCGACATCGCGCAAAGCAAGAGGGAGTTTCTCGAGGATTACCTGGGCAAGGCGGGAAGTATGCTCTGGATCTACAGCAACGGGCTTGATGAGTCTCCTGTTGCACCGTCAGATTACGAGCGTGAATTAAAGTCGGTGGGAAACTCGATGACAACGCCCGCGGACATAATCAATAAACGACAGGCGGCGGGCACATTCAGGACGCTGAGCGCCTCCGTGGCTTCCAGGCTGCGCCGTCACGGGCTTATCGGGAACTCGGTGCAGATAACGGTAAGGGACAAAGATTTACACACTTACGAGCATCAAAGGATGCTGTTCGAGCCGACCGACAGCGAGCGGGTGATCTATGAGACCTCTATGGAGCTTTTTAACGAGTCTTACGACTGGCATTCGGCAATAAGAAGTCTCGGTGTCAGAGTGACGAAGCTGCAGCCTGCGGGAAGCGGGGTCCAGATGTCGATGTTTCCCGAGGATCATTCCGGAAGCGGCGGGTCCGACAAGCTTACAAGTGCTATCGACGAATTAAACCAAAGGTTCGGTACGGGTACCGTCAGAAGCTGCGCTGAGCTTGAGGGGATAATGAGTCCCAATTACGACCCCGAACTTCATGACGGCGGGATAACGGCAGGCAAGAGGGATCCGCTCTCATGATAAGTGCAGGAAAATACTTTAAGGATAAGTTCGGACACAAGATGTATAAGGCTGCGGTAAGCCTTAATGTCACATGCCCGAACCGCGACGGGACCAAGGGCACGGGAGGGTGCGCTTTCTGTTCCGCGGAAGGCTCAGGCGAATTCGCTTCATCGTGTACTCTGCCTGTGTGCGAGCAGATCGATGCCGCTATATCAAAACTCTCGTCCAAGGTGCCTGCGGACACGGGATACATCGCTTACTTTCAAAGCTTCACGAGCACTTACTGCGATGCTGACACTCTTCGAAAAGTTCTTACCGCGGCCGCTTCCCATCCCAAGGTGGAAGCCCTGTCGGTAGGAACGAGACCTGACTGTCTTCCTCCGGATATTGTTGAAGTGTTATCGGAGATTAACCGCAGCATTCCTTTGTATGTGGAACTGGGCCTTCAGACTTCTGATGACAAGGTCGCGGAAAGCTTCGGGAGAGGGTACGAGACATCGTGTTATGACGAAGCCGTTAAGGTTCTTCATGAGCATGGGATAAATGTCATAACGCACATCATCTTCGGCCTTTGCGGCGAGACGCGCGAAGGAATGCTTCGAAGTGTAAAACATGCAGTTAAGTGCGGAACGGACGGAGTCAAATTCACATGCCTTTATATCATCAAGGGAACGCGTTATGAGAAGCTTTATAACGAAGGCAAGATTGAAGTGTTGGATCAACAGGAGTATTTTGATATCGTAGAAGATGCATTATCACTTCTGCCTCAGGACACTGTAGTGCACAGGCTGACGGGAGACGGACCGAAGAAGACTCTTATCGCTCCTTCATGGACCTTCAACAAACGTCAGGTCGTAAACTACATAAACAGGAGATTCAAAGATCTGTTATGAAGAAATACATTTTTGCTTACATGCTCGAGACAGGCAAATTCATATCGGAAGAATTATCTTCTGCAAGCAAAGAAAAAACATGTGCCGTTCTAAGTGAGTTTGAAACCAAGATCGCTTACTTCCAGCACGAGAGGCTCATTCATCTTATAGTAACCGTCTTATTTGCAGTGCTTGAGATGATGTCGATATATGCTTTTCTTATTACCGGGAACATTACCGTTCTTGTATTCTGTATCCTTTTCCTGGTGCTTCTCGTGCCTTATGTTATGCACTATTACTTTCTCGAGAACAGTGTGCAGGAAATGTATAAGATGCGGGATAAGATCGTGTCTTTCTTAAGTTCAAAAGAGCAATAAAAAATGCGAGATTTCTTACCCGCAACATATTCATTATAACACGGTATATATGCGCTGCCTACCCGCAATTTCCTACAAGAATTACGGGTGTAATTGTATGCTTTGTAACATTGTTGTAATACAGGGGTGCGTAGTACTATTAAGGTAGCTCCAGGGAATACTGAGACAAAAGTATTCGGACACGGAGGCCGCCTTACCTGAACGAAGCGGGCGCAGGGTTGAACCAAAGGTCATACCGGAGGCGAAGCCGAGGAAACGAACCGGATCCTTGTTCATAGCAATGGGTCGCAGAGGATACGAAGCAGAGTCTAAGGACAGGAAGGAATTACGAGCACAGCGATCGACGGAGTGGGTTTCCACTTACAGGTCGCAGTTGTAACTGATTAGTTGATTCGGATTTCGATCCGCGAGCTTATGAGATGTCATAGCCGACAGGTAGATTCCGAGGTGCGACGGACGTTACATCGGTTCGTGCAAACCGAGTAGCCGGTATAGTGTACGGCAGCGGGTGACTTGACATTATCGGACCACCTGGCGGTATACGGGAAGAAAGCAATTTTGGATTATGCGGCGAATGGGAGATACGAGTAAGCACGGTGTAAGGTTTAAGTTGTACAGTCAAGTTGGTCGTTGCGATGATTAGAAGCTCGGGAGGTTATTGAAAGGGCGTTCGGTGGAAGAAGATTTGAGTTTAGGTTCGCTGGAGCTTTTCTATGCGGTGAATGTTTACACGTTCACCGCATTTTTTGTATAATCGACAGCAATTCAGATAAGGGGTGCGACGATATGAATCCTGATGAGGCACGCGAGTTTTTCAAGACTGACAGATATGCGAATGATACGACCGAGATCGAGATACTCGAGATCTCTGAAGGCTACGCGAAGACAAGACTTGCGATCAAGGATAAGCACCTTAACGGAAACAATGTCGTGATGGGCGGCTGCATTTATACTCTTGCCGATTACACATTCGGAATCGCCAGCAACTGCGGTCCCATGTCCTGCGTAACCTTAAGTTCCAACATCGTTTACAATGCGCCCGGCAAGGGGAAATACCTTTATGCCGAGACCAAGGTGATCAAGACCGGGAAGACTATCTCTAACTACCGTGTTGATGTGACAGACGATAATGGAAAAGTCATCGCAAACGCTGATTTTCTTGGTTACAGAGCTGAACGCTGATACGTCTGCCTTATTTTTGCCCCACTTAGTTAGAAGTAAATAATATATAATTGTAACCGCACAGTAGTAAAGTATCTGTTATTATGCTATTGGTGTGATTATATGAAGAACGAGTTTAATTCTAAGAAAAGTATACTTGCGTTGATCGTCAGTGTGTCGGTTGCGCTTCCCATAGTTTGTTTGCCGTTAGGTTTACGCGAGGGGCTTTCAGCCGCTTTACGCGTGCGCTCGGCTTATAACACGGCTTTTCCTCCTCAAGAGGAGGTTGAACCTGAGCTTCCCGCTGAAGAGGTGGCGGATATTGTTGACTCCGGCGAGTATGATTACTTCCTTAACGGCGGTACCATAGACTCTGATTACAACGATGAGTTCGAGGTTCAGTACACGGACACCGAGTACCAGGATGTGCCTGCATACACAGTCGTGCAGAGAGTCGATGAGGCAGGTCTTCCTATCGAGCTTTTGGATCCTATGTATTTCGCTCCCGATGAGACGACATACTACATTGATGCTCCCAACTCGATCCTCAAGGAGTCCCCTGACATGAGTTCAATAACTTTGCAGACTTTGGACTTCGCTGACGGAGTAACGAGAATCGGTATCGGTGATACATGGTCTTTGATCAGGACCGAGGACGGTGCCGAGGGATATGTGCTTACTGATACACTCTCTTATGAGATGGTATGGGTTGCGATCGACAGAACTGTTTGGGTCGATACGGGCTCCCTTATCTTAAGAGCTGAGCCTTCCGTAGAGTCAGAGCAGGTAGGCACACTTTATGATGAAGACAGACTCCACTGCATCGGAGTTTCCGATAAGTGGTATCACGTTGTAGCCGAAGATGGTACAGAAGGGTATGTTTATATATCCTATACAACTCAGACACCACCTCCGACACCTACACCGAGACCTCAGTCTAACGGCCGCGGACGTGGAGGCGGCGGTTCTTCCTCCGGCGGCGGTGGAGGCGGCGGATGGGTCTCCTATGGTAACAACGGCTACACTATTGCGAGTATCGCTGAATCAATGGTAGGTACACCTTATGTTTGGGGTGCATCCTCAAGTTCAGCCGTAGACTGTTCCGGTCTTGTCTGCTACTGTTACTCACAGATGGGCGTATCGCTTCCTCACTATTCACAGTCACTTACGAGTGTAGGCGTTGCGGTTCCCCGTGATCAGGTAATGCCGGGCGATATTGTCTGCTGGGGTTCCGGCGGATACAGCGGACACGTAGGTATCTATGTCGGTAACGGCCAGTGCGTTGATGCGAGAGGCCGTGCTTATGGTACTGTTTACGGATCGATTGACCGATCGAGTATCGTTACTATCCGAAGGATCTATACCTGATCTTCTATATGAAAAGAATAAAGCTCATCAGTGCAGTTTTGGTATCTGCTTTGTTGCTGACATCATGCAACGGGCTCAAGGCCTACTTAGGCATTGAACAAATCGTTACCGATGAGACTTCTGTTGATGAGACGGCTGAATCAGAACAGCCCATATCAACCTCTGCTAATGAGACTTATACACCTGAAGCTGCTCCCGGTGAGAGCAGCCCCGAGACGGCTCCCTCTGAACCTCAGCCTTCAGTTCCGGATTCTTTAAGAGCAGCGGCGTACGCATCTTATCTTGGTCTAATTGAGCAGCAGAAAGATGAGATCGTTCTTTACACATGGATGAGTTCAGAATCAGGTGTAGTGAGTGATGATGCATCATGGATGGAATCAGTTCGTGATGTGCCGTGTGCACTTGTCGATCTTACGGGTGACGGTCTCGATGAACTTATGGTACTTAAAGTTCATCGAGATGAAGAATCAAATAACGTTATAGCTGCGGTTATGAATATATATACATATGACCCGGCTGAAGATGCTCCTGTAAGTATTTTTGAAGCAACGGATCTTGATGTAAGAGGAAGCAGAACGGGAAACGTCTGCTACCTGTTTGCAAAGCTTAATGACGGCAGTCTAATGATGTATGGCTGCTACAATGATGATGGTACATGGGAAGACAGTATCTACATTTATTCTTTTGACGGGGAAGCTCTTACCTTAAGTTCGTCTATATCGTCTGTTGAAGAGACAAATCTGGATTATACGGAAATTACATACAATTATTATATTGATGCTGCACAAGTGTCAGAGGAAGACTTTAATGCAAGGCAGTCCGAGATACTCTCATCCGTTAGAACACTTCTTCAGTACAACTTCGTTATTTATGAGCCTATATACTCGGCTTTTTACTCCAAAAACTCAAATGCCATGACTTATGATCATGCTTATGAGGTTCTAAGTGCAGCATCGGCAAGTCACTATGCACCTTTGCCTGATGATCAGGCAGCAGGATTGTTTGCATTGATCCAGGACGATTATCTGATGCCCGGAGGAACCGACGGAAGAGGTGCTATCCTGGTTGTTAACCCTGACGGAACCATAAACTATAACTATCATGATTCAGATATAAATACGTATAACATATGTCATGCGACCGGACGCCTCGGCAATGTCAGACTCATCAGAGATAACGTATATGCGGTAGAAGTTGTAGAGCTTAATCTTGAGTATGCGGAAGGCACTGAGTGGGTAGAGACGGATGAGTCCGGAGTACAGACTACTTATTATGCAACTGATTCGTTCGGTATCCATCAGGGTGATATCCTGATGTTCTATCAGGGAGGCGTATCAACGACGTCACTTCCTTTAACTTATCTTCACTGGTATATGGAACCGCGGGGGATAACGGTGGAAAGCCAGGTGCCCGATCCGATGCCCGTCGACGGTTTCTTTAATGTACTCGATGAGTGTGCATTCATAGAAGAAGAATATGATTGAGCCTGTTCTGAGCGGCTTCCGCATGGCGCTTTAGCGCCGAGGACCTAGCGAAGAACAGGCTTAATCATTTATTTGACTACGATGTTTGCGATTCTGCCCTTAACGTAGATGAACTTAACTATATTTCTTCCTGCAAGTGCAGATATGAATCTCTCGTCATTCTTGATCAATTCTTCAACCTGAGCCTGATCAGCCTCGGAAGGGATTTCTTCTCTGAAGATGATCTTACCGTTAAGCTGAACTGCGATCTCAACTGAATCCTTAACAAGAGCGGACTCATCGAATTCAGGCCACTTCTGGTCGAATACCGAGTAGGAGTTGCCCAATGTCTCGCACCATGTTTCCTCGCAGAAGTGAGGTGCAAAAGGTGAGAGGATCAAGATCAGCTTCTCAACGACATAGCGGTAGAATTCCTTGCTGTAGCCTTCTGTCTGGCTGTACTTCGTGATAGCGTTCAAAAGCTCCATCATACGTGCGATGGATGTGTTGAACTGGAATCTGTCGATGTCAGTTGTTGCACTCTTTATCGTGTAGTTCAAAGCATAGTTCAATTCCTTCTCGGCAGCACCCATATTAACGGATGAGATGTCGGAGGAAGCTGATGCTGCCTCGGCCGCCAGATTTTCGACGCGGCGGATGAACTTGAGGATAGCCTGAAGTCCCTTGTCGGACCAGGGTCCGCCCTCGATGTAAGCGAAGCCGAATCCTAAATATGTTCTGAAGACGTCGGAACCGTACTTGCTGATGTAATCGTCAGGAGCTACAGTGTTGCCCTTGCTCTTACTCATCTTCTGTCCGTCGGAACCCAAGATCGTACCCTGGTGAACGAGGCTCGTGAACGGCTCGTCGAAGTCGAGAAGACCCATGTCACGCATTGCCTTTGTGAAGAATCTTGCATACAGAAGATGCATGCATGCGTGCTCGGCGCCGCCTACATACTTATCGACAGGGCAGATTTTGTTAACGATATCCTTGCTGAACATCTCGTTTGAATTCTTGTTGTCGGGATATCTGAACTGATACCAGGAGGAGTCAACGAATGTGTCCATGGTATCAGGATCTCTCTTTGCATCACCGCCGCACTTGGGGCACTTGCAGTTTATGAAAGACTCGCACTTTGCAAGCGGGCTTTCTCCGTCAGGTGTGAACTCGACGTCGTAGGGAAGAAGCACAGGAAGCTCCTTCTCGGGTACGGGAACAACACCGCATGAAGGACAGTGGATCATCGGGATAGGTGTACCCCAGTAACGCTGTCTGGAGATGAGCCAGTCACGGAGTCTGTAGTTGACCTTCCACTCGCCCATGCCGATCTTGGAAAGCTCCTCGACGATAGCCTTCTGGGCCTCGTGCATCTCCATGCCGTCGAATTTATCTGAGTTAACAAGGTAACCCTTCTTCTCGCAGTAAGGAAGTTCGTCGTCAACGCCCTTCTCGGACTGGACAACGCGGATAATATCGAGACCGTACTTGTGTGCGAAGTCGAAGTCTCTGTCATCGTGTGAAGGAACCGCCATAACAACACCGGTACCGTAACCTGCAACAACATAATCTGCAGCCCAGATCGGAACCTTGCGGCCGTTCAAAGGATGGATAGCGTATGCACCCGTGAAGACACCTGTCTTCTCACGTGTGGTGGACATACGGTCGATCTCAGTAACCTTGGAAGTTGCCTTCTTGTATTCTTCGATTGCATCGCGGCACTCGTCTGTTGTGAGCTTGTCGCAAAGTTCAGACTCAGGTGCGATAACAACATAAGTAACACCCATGAACGTATCAACACGTGTCGTGAATACTTCGAGCTTCATGTCCGTGCCGTCCTCGTTCTTCAAACGCTGACCGTCCTTCTCGACCCAGAGTGCTACCTGCGCACCCTGTGATCTTCCTATCCAGTTTGTCTGAAGCTTCTTGGTCTTCTCAGGCCAGTCGAGCTTCGGAAGATCATCGAGCAATTCCTGTGCGTAGTCAGTAATCTTGAAGAACCACTGTGTCATGTTCTTGTGCTCGACCTCAGCTCCGCAACGCTCGCAGGCGCCGTCGACAACCTGCTCGTTGGCAAGAACCGTCTTACAGGAAGGACACCAGTTAACAGGTGCGTTCTTTCTGTATGCGAGACCTCTCTCGTAGAGCTTTAAGAAGAACCACTGGTTCCACTTGTAGTACTCGGGCTCGCAAGTCTTAACCTCGTATGACCAGTCAACTGTAGTACCCATTGCCTGCAGCTGCTTTTCCATTGTGTCTATATTCTTGAGTGTAGAGTCCTGAGGATGGATGCCTGTCTTGATAGCGTAGTTCTCGGCAGGAAGACCGAAGGAATCGAATCCCATCGGGTGGAAAACGTTGTAGCCCTGCATACGCTTGAATCTTGACCAGGAATCTGTAAGTGAATAGTTATACCAGTGACCTAAGTGAAGGTTGGCACCTGAAGGGTAGGAGAACATCTCGAGGCAGTATAGCTTCTTGCCTTCCTTGTTCGGATCGAACTTATAAAGTCCGGTTTCTTCCCACTTCTTCTGCCACTTGTGATCGGTCTCAACTGAATAGGACATAGTCTTTACCCTCTTATTATTTTAATAATTAAACTTCACAATTTTACCATGCTTTAATTTGCTGTCAAAGTGCTGTTATAATTGGGCTATGAAAACTTCAAAAAAATTTATGATTATTATGACGGCAGCAGCGGTAATGATGTCTTCCGTATCATGTGGAAGAACGGGCAGATCCCGCGGCGAAGACAGGGATGATGAAGAGGAGACTGAAGCCACGGATAGTGACACCGTGCTAAGTGATGAACTTCCTTTGACGGCGGATGCTCTTGACGGAGTGTGGCTTACAGAGGACGGGTACTTCTGCGAGTTCGACATGGATGAGATGATGTTCCGTGATCTGTGGGGGATGAAGTACGACATAATCTCCCTTGAGGAAGATCACCTCATGATAGAAATAAGACCCGTGGATTACACATATTTTTCTCCTGCGACTGTTCTGCCTGTTAACGATGTCATAGAACTTGATGTTGATTGTTATGGAGATTCCATGGACCTTCTGGGCCGGACCTGCTACAGAAGTGATTCAGATACGGGATCAGAGTATGCTGAGAGCTTGAGATCCGGTGTCGCAGGACAGACGTTCTCAATCGGAACTTATCTTGGCAATATCGATTGGACCTTTAACGATGACATGAGCGGGATATCCATATCCGGTCTTGATACCGAGACTTCCGTCGAGATCACTGATTATGAAGGCGGAATAATGGCGTATGAGGATGAGACCGGTGCTTCGGGTGAGATGATCATCAGATATATTAACGGCGAGCTTGTCTGGTGCGCGGAAGGCGACGTGCTTCAGCTTGCGAGTTATCAGATAGCGGATCCGTCGGGCTGGATACTCTATGACAGTGATACGGGCGAAGTGACTGTGCTTGAGTTCGATTCCAAGGCATCACCTGATGATGACGATGTGCCTGTCATGCTGGGTCTTTACGGTTCGCAGGATCTGTCTTATCAGCGGCAGTCCTATTCTCCGTTAAGTCTTTGTGATGGCCTTTACAGGCTTAATGCAGGAACTGAGTACATGATAAACGCGGCAAATCCGTATGCTTATGAACTCATCAGACGTGCGGAATATATGGAGCAGCCGGAGGGAAGACTTACAGAATATCAATATGATTTTGACCAGGGCAGCCTCACGTTTGAAAAGTACGATAACGAGTGGCCTTCCGATGTGATTCACTTCTACAGGACCGCTGATTACAGGTGGCATTCGGCCTTCCCTGATTATGATACGACGATGGCATTAACCGACGGGTACTGTGCTGAATTTAATGAAGACAGGGAAGCGCAGATAAGCTTTAATTTTGACAGCCCTTCCTCTAACGAAGTCCGCATCTACCGCATAACCGATGATGACGATCTCATACCTGTGGATACGGTTGTTTCCGGGAACACTGCGACTGCTTCTATAAGCGAAGACGGAGTGTATGTTCTCTCGTACGAGATCGGTAATTACGAAGCTATCTCGGAGGAGAATTATTTTGCAACGGATCCGCACGATTCGGAATGGGCAAGAAGCGGTGCGGCAGGGGATATTCCTGACCTTGTAGATATGGATTATATCGAGCAAAGCTATAACTCCGTATTTGTGATCGACAGCGCTGAAGACCTTGCTTCTTTGACGTATTTTATCAACACATATCCCAGGGGTTTCGACGACGGTTTCTTCGTCTGGGTTGATGTCGTTGAAGACATTGATCTTAGCGGATATGAGTGGTCACCTCTTGGTACGAATGATCTTATGTTCGGCGGAATTTTCTGCGGCAACGGTCACACAATAAGCGGGCTTACAATTGATAATGATAATGACCATAACGGCTTCTTCGGATGCATGTATTTTAGTAATATCATCGGAGTAAATATCGAGGGAGCTTATATCACAGGAGACGGGTCTCATCTTATGTGTTGTGACTCGAGCACGACTGATTTTATCGACTGTCATGTTGAAGGTGTTCTGCCTGATAATTCTGATGACGGAGTTGATCTGTTCCCCGACTATTCGGACTATGGAAATAACGGCTATCACTACTGTTCTTACAGTATCACGAACAGTGAAGGAGAGACCTTTGAAGACGAGTTCACATCCAATTACCCGCACCCGAATGAGGAGAATGATGTAGAGAATCATTTTGATCCTGACGGAGACGGTGTGTTCGATTATTCCGAGGATTATTTCTTCGATTGATCAGTCATCCTGTATCAAAGAACGGACTAATAAACCTGATTCCGAGAGCATCTCATCAGGCCAGTGTCCGGCGCGTTTTTGTTCTACTGTAAACCTGTTTGAATAAAGGCGTAAAGCATTGGAAGATTCAACGTGTCCGCTTCCTATCGACCAGTTGCACCAGGAGATGTTATTGCTGTTTAAAAACTCTATCCACTCGATCGTGCTTTGCTCAAAAACACCGCCTGTTTTGTTTGTGTAAGATGTCGCCCACTGGGTGCAAAAAAGAGGGATACCGTTATCAATTGCAACCTGAATCTCATCCCGTAATTCCTGTCCGTGTGTCCCTGCGTAGAAGTGGAAAGAATACATCAGATTCTCACACTTGATCGGGTCATTTATCACGGAGGCAATATCCGTGCTTGTATCCGCTATATCAACGATTATTATGTTGTCCGGATCGTTAGATCTTATCGCTTCGATAACGCTTAAAGCGTAGGGCTTCACGGTTCCGCTCCAGGTTACGTCATCGCCGTGCGGTTCGTTATTTATCTCGTAGATAATGTGAGGATTCTCTCCATACCTTTCCGATATTCTTGTGAAGAAATCCACTGCTTCATTTTGATATGTTAACGGGTTGCCGTCATGGTTGTTAAACCAGTCAATAATGACATAGCAACCGTGCTCGATAAGAACATCAGCATATGTGCAAAGTTCTTCGTAATATCTGTCAGGAAAATACGCATAACCGTTATCGAGACTGTGCACGGTAACGGGAAGCCTTATCACTGTGCATCCCCAATCGTTTATAAGTGTGTCCGCCACTTCATCGGTAACGAATTCAAAGCACGAGATAAGATCGCACACACTCATGCCGCGAAGCTGAATGCAGTCGCCATGCCCGTCAACAAGCTTTCCGTTCTCGACTCTGAGCATGCCGTGCGCTTCAACCGGGCTTTTCGAGCGTGTTTCACCGAGGCAGGAGGCAGCCGTTAATGCGAGGTTTATTGCAAGAATCCACGCGAAAATGCGTTTTATCTTGATTTTTAAGTCAAAATGAAACATACTTGACATCATTTTACACGCTTAAGCAATTGATTTTAATTGTGGTTACTGTAAAATAATACTGATTTAATCTGAAAAATGGTGCTTGCGGGCACTTTCTTGATATATGAGGTACTTATGGGTTTAGGAATGGAAATCGGTATCGATCTCGGTACCAGCAGCGTTTTGATTTATGTCCGCGGTAAGGGTGTTGTTCTTAAAGAACCTTCCGTAGTTGCAGTTAACAATAAGACAGGCCGTGTTCTCGCAGTAGGTGAGAGCGCTTCACTGATGCTTGGACGTACTCCCGGTGTTGTGGAAGCCATAAGACCTTTGCGTGAAGGAGTCATTTCAGACTTCCGTGCGACTGAAGTTATGCTCAAGGCCTTTATCGGCCGTGTATGTACAGGTCTTCGTGCCACATACTTCAAGCCCACTATCGTAGTTTGTGTTCCTTCGGTAATCACTCCCGTTGAGCAGCAGGCCGTTGAGAATGCCTGCCGTCACGCAGGTGCGAAGGATGTATTCCTTATAAGAGAGCCTATAGCTGCTGCAATCGGTGCAGGTATCGATATCACAAAGGCAAGCGGTTCAATGGTAGTTGATATCGGAGGCGGTACGACAGATATCTCCGTTATCTCATTGTGCGAGCCTGTTGTTGATGCATCACTGAAGGTTGCAGGCGATAAGTTTGATGAAGCAATCATCAAGCACGTAAGACGTAAGCATAATATCCTCATCGGTGAGAAGACGGCTGAGATGCTTAAGATACAGATCGGCTGTGCATACCCCAGAGATGAGGAGCTCACACTTGATGTAAGAGGAAGAAACCTTATCACAGGTCTTCCTGCAACAGTTACAGTATCATCTACCGAGATGCTCGAGGCGCTCGAAGAGCCTGTATCATCTATCTTCGAAGCAGTTCACGTAGTTCTCGAGAAGACGCCTCCGGAATTGATGGCTGATATCTCACAAAGAGGTATCGTAATGACGGGCGGCGGTGCATTGCTCTACGGTCTCGACCGTATGCTCGCAACAAAGATCGGTATCGATGTTTACATCGCTCAGGATCCTATCTCCTGCGTTGCTATCGGAACCGGTAAGGCGCTCGATATGATGGATAAGTTCGCAGCTTTGGGCGATCAGTAATTCTTTCAGACAAGATCGATAATCACAAGTTCAGGACGGTTGTATAACCTGGGAATCCGGGTCGATTCGCGCGCAAGACCGCGGGATACGATCATGGTTGTGTTATCAACCACATAAAGACCGCCTGCGTATTCGGGGAACAGTCCCTGATTCGGAGCATAAAGACCATTTAATAATCCCGGAATTCTCCACTGACCGCCGTGCGCATGACCGCACAATGCGAGATCATAATTGTGAGCCGCATATGTGTCTATATATTCAGGTCTGTGGGCAAGTATTATGTTATAAGACTGTGCATCAAGATCAAGATATGCATCGACGAACTGATCCTCTAAGATAAGATCCTCATCAACCAGATATCCGTCATAATCATCAACGCCTGCAAGACCTATTGAATTGCCGTTAATATCCAAAGACAAAACATCACCTTGAAGCCTCGGGATACCCATATCTTCAAGTATCGACATCTGTTCATTATAACGGCCGACGCCTCCCCAGAATTCATGGTTTCCGGTTACATAATAAACGGGGTATCTTCCGTTAATTCCCTGAAGGAAGTCCACGGTGTTCTCGTTACCTGATTTATCGTCGAAGATATCTCCGCCCAGAAGAATAATATCGGGATTTTGTGAGTCGACCGCCTCTATCAATTCAGACTCGTGATCCCCGTATCTGCATGAATGAAGATCGGTAATAAGAGCGATGCGCACAGGCGTATCTATCTTGTCTGATTCGACAGTATAGTTCACGATCTTAAGCTTGTTGTAAAAGCCCGGAATGAAGAACAAAAGCAACAAGCCAATCACAACGGCTCTTCTTATTATCTGTTTACGCGTTAATTTAAATATCTTCATATTGACGATAATTATAACTAATGATAATATTTGCGCAAGGTTCAAAGACCTTAACAAATTTCCCTATCGTTCATTGAGATAATTTTATCATCACGATTCAAATGAGGTATACATGTCAGAATTAGATTCTTTGATGTCAAAGTCAAAGGAAGACCTCGAGGCAATTGCTGCACAATTTGGCGATTACACTCCTTCCGTAGCTAAGACAAAATCCAGAGAAGAACTGATCGCATCAATCACAAGAATGTCTGTAAGAGACGTTGTTGATGCGATGGAAAAGAAGGACGCACCTGCACCCTCACAAGCACCCGCTTCCGAGCCTGTAAAGACAGAGCCTGAAAACAGCGAGTCAGCGCCGGATGCAAAAGAGGGTGAGGAAGAAGCCAAGCCCAAGAAGCGCACAGCAAAAATGAAGACTGAAAAGTCTGAGAAGACTGAGAAAGCTCCCAAAGCCCAGAAGTCCAAGAAGGCTCAAAAGGCTGAAGAATCAGAATCTTCTTCTGAAGATGGAGAGAATGCTTCAGAAGAAACAAAACCCAAGAAGAAGACAACACGTAAGACTAAGAAGAAGGCTGAGGATGAGAATCCTTCCGAACAGGTAAAGAAAGAGACTTCAAAAGAAGAGCCTCAGGCTCCTGCCGATAATAAGGCCGATAATAAGCCGGCTGAGGATTCAGAGCAGAAGAAGGAAGCTTCAAAGGCTGAAAACACCTCCAAGAAGTCCAAGGGACGCCAGAAAAGAAGGATCGCGTTTGGTCCTGAGACCGGGACACACGAGATTGAGATCGATCCCAATGAAGAAGCAAAAGAAGAGAACGCAGAGCCCCAGGCTCCCGCTCAGCCCGAGATCCAGTACATCGAGATCGAGGGAATACTCGAGATCGGCAGCGGCGATAACAAGAATGACTTTAACGGTTTTGTCCACAGGACAAACTACTTACCCGGTGAAGAGGATGCATATGTACCCGGCCAGATGATAAGAAGATTAGGTCTTCGCAAGGGTGACCACATCAAAGGTCTTGCAGTCGCTCCCCACGGTAAAGACAGATATGCTCCGCTTCGTAAAGTCCTTGAAGTAAACGGAATCGTTATTCCTGAAGACTCCGACTTCGAGATGATAAAGAAGCGTCCGAGATTTGAAAGCCTCACAGCTATCTATCCTGATTCAAGACTGAAGCTTGAGACTAACAAGGAAGACCTGTCATGCAGGATCATCGATCTTTTCTGCCCTATCGGTAAAGGCCAGAGAGGTATGATCGTATCTCCTCCGAAGGCAGGTAAGACAGTACTTCTTAAGAAGGTTGCAAATGCAATCACCGCAAACAATCCCGAATGTAAAGTAATCGTGCTTCTGATCGACGAGCGTCCTGAGGAAGTTACGGATATGCAGCGTTCCATCAAGGGTGAGGTCGTCTATTCAACCTTCGACAAGCGTCCTGAAAACCACGTAAGAGTAACTGAGCTCGTTCTCGAAAGAGCAATGAGATTGGTTGAGCTCGGGCAGGATGTCGTTATCCTTCTCGACTCCATGACAAGACTTGCGCGTGCATACAACCTTACTATCAACCCTACAGGAAGAACTCTCTCGGGTGGTCTCGATCCGGGTTCACTCTACGGACCTAAGAGATTCTTCGGTGCCGCTCGAAATATTGAGTTCGGAGGCTCCCTTACCATCATCGCTTCCGCTTTGATAGAGACGGGCTCGCGAATGGATGAGGTTATTTTCGAGGAGTTTAAGGGCACAGGTAACATGGAAGTCGTACTCGACAGAAAGCTTGCCGACAGACGTGTTTACCCTGCGATTGCCGTTGATAAGTCCGGTACCCGCCGCGAGGATCTGCTTCTTACGGAAGAGCAGCTGTCTTCCGTATGGCTTACACGTAAAGCTATCGCTGATGTTGATACTATCGCCGGAACGGAAGCCGTGCTAAACTTCTTAAAGAGAACGCCTGATAATGCAAGCTTTGTATTGTCGGCTAAGAAGTCGTTTGAAGTTAATAATTAATCTTTGGAGGAGGATTAAAAAATGAGTGAGAACAATGTACCTGCTGAGTACAAGCCGATTGGTATGTGGGGATACTTCGGATATGAGATCCTTTTTGCTATCCCTGTAGTAGGATTGATCTGTTTGATCATCTTCGCATTCGCACCGAGGAACAAGAATCTTAAGAATTTTGCAAGATCCAAGTTCTGTGTACTCATTCTTTCATTTGTTATCACGGTCGTGCTTATCGCCGTCGCTTTGGCAACAGGAGCTATCGAATCTTTATCTGATATCACAGAAGCCTTTGGCATGTGATTGACAAAGCTGAATAAATAATATATTATTACGCGGTTACATGAAATCCGATATGGCATACATGCGCTTGGTATGCGCCGTATCTTTGATTACGAGGTGAAGAAATGAAGACAGACATCCATCCCAAGACTTACAACGCTGTTGTAAAGTGTGCGTGTGGAGCTACATTCGAGACAATCTCTACAAAGCCTGAGATCAGCGTCGATATCTGCTCTAACTGCCATCCGTTCTACACAGGCAAGCAGAAGCTTGTTGATACAGGCGGAAGAATTGACAAGTTCAATAAGAGAATGGGAAGATCTTAAGAGAAACCCGAATGAGAACTGCCTTGAAACCAAGGCAGTTCTTTTTTACAATACTTAAAGTATTATTTAATTAGAAACCGGTAAAGTTATATGTCAGAAGTAAAACCTGAAATCAAGAAGACGACCATCGGAGGTCAGGCTCTCATCGAGGGCATCATGATGGTCGGTCCCAACCGCTCCTCCATCGCCGTACGTAAGGGCGACGGTACTATCCATGTCGAAGAGGTAGGACAGAGCGAGAGGGTAACCTTCTTTGAGACGGTTCCTTTTATAAGGGGCTGCATCAGATTCTATAAGATGCTCGTTAAGGGTACGGATGCGCTCATGAAGTCAGCCGACCTGTCGGAGGAGGGTTCTCCCAAGCCCGCGGAAGAGGAAGGCAAGAAGCCTTCGGCTCTCGACCAGTATATGACGAAGCACTATAACCTCATGGTTACATTGTCTGCGATCCTCGGAATCCTTTTGAGTGTCGGACTGTTTATCCTTTTGCCCTGGCTTATCGTGTTCCTCGCGACCAAGATCATGGGCAGCGCTCTTGCCGATACACGCTGGATGCAGATCGTTCTTAACCTCGCAGAAGGTGTTTTAAGAATGATCATCTTCTTCCTGTACCTTAAGTTCTCTTCGAAGATCGAGGGCATTGACCGCGTCTGGAAGTACCACGGCGCCGAGCATAAGACTATCGCCTGCTATGAGGCGGGTGAGCCTTTGACAGTCGAGAATATCCTTAAGTATCCGAGATTCCACCCCAGATGCGGAACATCATTCATGTTCCTTGTCCTTGCCATATCGATCCTCATCTATACGGTTGCAGGTATCCTGATCGGCGACAGGGGATTCCTCATAAGTGCAGTAACAAGGATTATTCTTATCCCGATCATCTGCGGTATCTCCTTCGAGATTTTAAGATTCGTCGGAAGACACGATAAGAACCTTATCTGCCGCGGTTTAAGCAAGCCCGGCCTGTGGCTTCAGAAGATCACTACGGCTGAGCCTGATGCTCCTATCGTAGAGGTTGCGATAGCTGCCATGCAGGCGGTCATCCCCGAGGATGCGGACGCGGATGTCTGGTGACACCAAAAAAGCATTTAAGATATTAACCGAAGCGGGCATCGGATCAGAAGATGCCCGTTTTGATATAAGTTTGATTTTTTCCTACTTAGGTGACGATGATAAGGCTTTCGATGAGGCCATAGCAAAGCGCGCTGCCGGTGTGCCTGTGGCTTACATCTTGGGAAAGCAGGCTTTCTATAAGGAAGAGTACAAGGTTACGGCTGACTGCCTGATTCCCAGGGCTGATACCGAGCTTTTGGTGGAGGCGGCTCTTCGTTCCTGTGCGGCCTTAAGTTTTGCTGCAGGCAGCGTATCCGACATTCCCGAGAGGCAGATTACGGGATCCCCCCGCATACTCGACCTTTGCACCGGAACCGGGTGCGTCGGCATCTCGGTCTATAACTCTTTGCTTCCCAAGTACCCTCAAGCCGAGGTCATAATCTCTGACATCTCGGACAAGGCTTTGGCAGTCGCACGCGAGAATATCGCTTCCCAGGCAGCGGCTCCTGCGGGAATTAAAGCGGTAAAACTCGACGCGCTTACAGGGGAGTGTGAGGAGGATATCGGCACCTTCGATGTCATCACGGCGAACCCTCCTTACATCAATTCGGCCGACATGTTAAAGCTTGACGACAGCGTAAAATTACATGAACCGCACCTTGCGTTAGAAGGCGGTGAAGACGGTCTTAAGTTCTATCCCGCGATAGCTTTTTCCGCCCGTAAACTTCTTAAAGAAGGCGGGGTTTTGATAGTTGAGCACGGCTACGACCAGGGAAAGACGGTCCCGCAAACCCTTGTAAATGCTGGGTTTAACAATGTTAAAGTGTTAAAAGACTATGGTGGAAACGACAGAGTGACATACGGGGAGATCTGACATGCCTTCAAAGTTTTTCTTGTACAAATATGAGGTCGGCGACATCGTCAAAATGAAGAAGAAGCACCCTTGCGGAAGTTACGAGTGGACACTTACCCGCGTCGGCGCAGACTGCAAAATGACATGCAACACATGCGGAAGATTAGCGGTCATGACGAGACCTCAGCTAGAGAAATCCACAGTCGAGGTAAGAAAGCCCGAAGGGTCATAGTTTACAAATAGTTAATGCGATAATAATACACGTGTTTTTCCGTGCCTCTATAATTTTATTATTGAGTTCTTTCAAAGAATAACAGGAGGCATGATTATGATTAGTGCAAAAACTGTCTCAAAGAAAGACATAAGTATCATAGCTTTGCTTATAAGCATCGCCATGATCTTCATCATGATTCCTCAGGGCGTCGTCAGAGCTGACGGCGGAAGCTGCGGCCCCGGACTGACCTGGAGCTTCAGCGGAGGTGTACTTACCATCTCAGGTTCAGGTGACATGTACGACTATCCCGAGCATCTTCACGGTCCCGATTCGGGCAACGAGCTCGCGCAGCCGTGGTTTCACTTAAAGCCCTCAATCACATCCATCGTTATCAACGAAGGCGTAACCTCCATCGGTGCAGGTGCATTCTGGGGCTGCAATGCCTTAACATCAGTTTCTATCCCGGGTTCTGTCCAAAGAATCGGATTCGCGGCTTTCGCTGATGATGCGGCATTAGGCAGCGTAACCATTCCGAACGGAATCATCGGCGAGTCCGCTTTCATAAGATGCAGAGGTCTTCGCACGGTAACGATCGGCCCCGGTGTTACGGCATCCGGAATCAGCGCTTTCGAGAGCTGCACAGGTCTTAACGGCGTGTACATAAGTGATGTCGCAGCGTGGTGCAGGATCTACTTTGGCGGCAACAAGGCAAGCCCGCTCGAGTATGCTCACAACCTCTATCTTAACGGCGCTCTTATTACGAATCTCACGATCCCGGGCGGCGTAACGAAGGTAGGCGACTACGCTTTCGAGCACTGCTACTCGATCACTTCCGTCACTATCCCCGAAGGATGCACAACGATAGGTGAGTACGCATTTAACAACTGCCGGAACATCACGACGGCCTCGCTTCCTAACTCACTTACGACTATCGGAAGCTTCGCATTTGCTTCATGTGCGCAGATGCACACGGGTATTCCTGCGGGTGTTTCCTACATCGGTGAGCGTGCCTTCAACGGTGCACCTTTGACATCGAATATCGTGGTCAATCAGGGCGTTATCGGAGAGAGGGCTTTCAATGCCTGCGGTTCTGTTATGGACCTCACGATCGGCGCGGGTGTAACTTACATCGGCTCGAATGCTTTTAACGAGATGGGCGGACTTCGCAACATCCACTACGGAAGCACACAGGCAAACTGGAACACACTTGCTGCTAATTCCGGTTACAACAAGGTCGTTACTTATCCTTACTGGAGAGGCATCACATTCGGTTCTGCCGGCGCCTCGATCACACCTAACAGAAGCACAGTAAACTTCGGCGGAATAACATGGGATGTTCTTTCCGTATCAGGCGGCAACGCGCTTCTTATCACTCACGATGTAATCGCATTCAAGATGTTTACTCCCAACTACTCAAGCCGCGGAAGCATGAATACAGGCTGGGAGGGAAGTGCATTAAGAGGCTGGCTTAACGGTGAGTGGATCAACACGATCCCTGCTGACCAGCAGGCTCTCATCGTACCCACATCGATCTCGACCCCGGCTAACTCGAGGTTCGGCACAGTCGGTGCAAACGGCGGTGCGGTAACAGACCGTGTATTCGTCTTAAGTGTTGAGGAAGCAAACCAGTATTTCGCAAATGACCAGCAAAGAACGGCTGTCGCAACTGATGCCGCACTTGCAAGTGTAGGTGCAGGCCGTAACGGTTCTGCTCAAAGCGATCCTACAACGGGCAACACATACTGGTGGTTAAGGTCACCCGGTATGTTCCCGTACAGCACGGCTTATGTTAACTACACAGGTTCCGTAAGGCTTGACGGTGTCGAGTCTCCCACAGGTTCTTTGATCGGAGTCAGACCTTGCGTATGGGTCAATGCGGGGGCATTGGGAATCACCGGAACATCAGGCGCATCTGCAGCTCCCGCACCTGCCGCGTCAGGCGCGAACGTTGAGCAGATCAGTGCTTTTGTCGACAGGCTCTATGCACAGTTCCTGGGAAGATCTGCTGACGATGCGGGACGCCAGTACTGGGTAAACCAGATCCTTAACGGAATGTCAGCCGTTGATGTATCAGCAGGATTCGTATTCTCGAATGAGCTTCGTGACATGCATCTGTCGAACGAGGAATTCGTAAGAAGAGCTTATACTGTTTACCTTAACAGAACTCCTGATCCTGCAGGCATTTCTTACTGGGTAGGACTTCTCGAGCGCGGCAATGACTATGGATGCATCATCCACGGCTTCGGTGAGTCCCAGGAGTTTACGGGTATCTGTAACTCTTACGGAGTAACGAGAGGCAATTACCCTTACACCAACAGGTAAGGATCAGATAATCTCGGTAGACTGCGAAACGCAGATCCTTCTGCCGTCGTTATCTTCAAAGACGAACTGTCTGTTTGACAGTTCGTTTTTTGATTCCTTCGCATCCTTTAATTCTTCGATGATCTTCACGCCTGCTGACTTTAACTCGTGGTAAAGAAGCATCGGCTCGGAAGCGTAGATTATAAGCTCGTACATGACGGGAGATGCGATCCTTACGGGGCTTTCGACCAGAGCGATTATGATGTTATCCCTTACAAGTCTTATGTGGGGCATCTTCTCGTCGTTTAAGTGCGTTGCCTTAAAGCCTAAGTTGTTCTCATAGAACACAGCTGTCTTAAGAGGATCCGTGCAGGCAAACACCGTCGCCTGTGCGTTCATAAGGTGAAGCTTGCCGTTTCCTTCCTCTTTTTCCTCCTGCCCGGGAACCTGCTCGGGCTGCTTTGTTCCTGAGTTATATGAGAAACCCAGAAGCGGAGTCGCGAAGACCTTCTCATGCTCTGACAAAGAGTCCATCATCTTGTGCCTTCTCATGATCTCCTCCGTGGAGGGAAGATCCGGAAGAACCCTTAAGCACTCGACTTTCTCGAGGTAATCTGCGAGGTTTAGTAACCTGATATAAAGCGGCGTTATCTCCTTGGCATTATCGGGAAGCTCCGAGACGGGTGTACCGTTTAAAGCCATCAGTGCGTAGGAGGAAGCCTGCGGCGGCAGCGAGGCGAAAAGCTTATTTATAAAAGACAGCTCGTCTGCACAGTTATCCGATACTCCTCCCTTGTTTATCTGTTCTTCGAACATGTCGAACAATTTGTTAATATCATGTTCGGGATAGTTTTTACCAAGCATGTATGACCTCACGGTGTAGTTTTTTGTTAAATTATAACATCACCCGTTAATTGAATAATGCTCAGTATAAGAAGATAATTAGTTTCTGAAGATTATGGCGGGTATTAAGAAGACAAATGCGATGAGAATGCTCGATAAGGATAAGATCCCTTACGAAGCAATGGAGTACGAGTACGACGAGAATGATCTCGATGGTCATCACGTCGCGGAGTTCTTCGGCATTCCCTATGAGGAAGTTTTTAAGACACTGACAGCAGTAACTGATTCGGGTGAGTACCTTGTTTTCTGTCTGTCGGTCGATGATGAACTCGACCTTAAGAAGGCCGCATCTTTGGCAGGAGTAAAGCGCGTTGAGTTGATCCACGTTAAGGATCTTCTCAAGGTGACCGGATATATAAGAGGGGGATGTTCCCCGATAGGAATGAAGAAGAAATACAGAACGTTCATCGACGAGATGATCGAACTGGTAGATACGGTCCACGTAAGCGGCGGTCAGCGCGGTCTTCAGTTAAAACTTAAGCCTTCTGATCTTATAAGCTACACTGAAGCGACGGTCGGACCTATTACATTTTGAGAGGGCGTGGATTTACATGGAGAAGTATGAAGTTTTCAGAGCGCTTGCAATAATTATCATTGCTGCCAAGCTTTTCGGGCTGGCGGCAAGAAAGCTTAAGGCACCGCAGGTTGCAGGTGAGATCGTAGCCGGTCTTATCCTGGGTCCCTCTGTGTTGGGTCTCGTCGGCTACTCGGATTTTCTGGGTCAGATGGCCGAGATCGGCGTCATGCTCCTGATGTTTACCGCAGGACTTGAGACACGTATCTCCGATCTTCGCAAGACCGGATTCAAGGCCCTGCTTATCGCATGTGCCGGCGTGTTCGTACCCTTAGTCTGCGGTACTGTTCTTTATATGTGCTTCTACGGCTTCGCACCCTGGGGTGACGATCAGTTTTACAAGGCTTTGTTTGTAGGTCTTATCCTTACCGCGACTTCGGTATCAATCACGGTTCAGACACTTAAGGAATTAGGCAAGATAAATGAGCTTGTCGGAACGACGATCATAAGTGCCGCGATCATCGATGATGTAATCGGCATCCTTGTTTTGACTCTCGTTATCGGTATGAAAGATCCTTCACAGGACATCGGAAACACTCTTCTTATGACCGGTCTGTTCTTCCTGGGTTCCGTTGTATTCGGTTACGTTTTCTACCGTGTCTTCAAGAAGATCGACAGGAAGTGGCCTCACACAAGAAGAATCCCGATCATCGGACTTGCGTTGTGCTTTGCCTTGTCTTATATCGCAGAAGAATTCTTCGGCGTTGCTGATATCACCGGTGCATATGTTGCAGGTGTTATCCTGAGCTCACTTGATGATTCCCAGTACATCTCACGTAAGATGGATATCAATTCCTACATGATCTTCGGACCCGTGTTCTTTGCAACGATCGGACTTCAGACAAATATCAGGGATGTCGATACGAGTATCCTCGCGTTCTCCGTATGCTTTGTTCTTGTCGGATTGTTGTCCAAGATAATCGGCTGCGGACTTGTCTCATTCCTCTGCGGATTCAGAGGCAAGGACAATCTTAAGATCGGCTGCGGCATGATGACCAGAGGCGAGGTTGCCCTGATCGTTGCCCAGAGAGCACTGTCCGTCGGCGCTTTAAGCGGTGCTTATTTCACGTCGGTCATTTTGCTTATAATCATCTCGTCAATCCTGACGCCGGTTATCCTAAAGCTTTTGTATTCTGAAAAAGCCCCGGCTGTTAAAAGCGAGGTCTGATTGGCCGTTCTTTGTATCAGAATTGTATTTTTCTGATATTGATACAAGAATTTCAGGTGATTTAATTATCAAAAATGCATTTTATTAATAGTGATACAAGGAAAATGGAAAAACCTTGTATCACTATCGATTTTTCTTATTTTTAGTAATAGAAATTGTCCGGATTCTTGTATCAAAAAACCTGTTTTGCCAAAGTGATACAAGATGCTTTAATTCATGCAGTTGCCGTACTATAATATCCCTATCATTCCGTGGAACGAATGAGGGGTAGCTAATATGAAAAAAGACATTGCTTTGGAGAGCCTTAAAGAAAGGCTTGTTTTTCTTGAGAAAGTAGTCAGCGAAGCGGACAAACAATTAAAGAAATCACCGCCGGGCAGATTAAGGATTCAAAGACAGGGGAATTCTGTTGCTTATTACTGTGTACAAAACAGTAAGGAGTTCAAGGATAATAACGGACAGCGTATCGATAATAGTAACAGAAATCTGATTGCTGCATTAGCTCAGAAAAGTTATATCAACAATGTAAGAAGATACGCGGTCGCTGAAGCCAAAGCTATAAGATGGTTGTTGGACGGTTATCCTAAGAAGACGGTTGAGAGTGCTTTGGATAATATTAAAGGCGACAGACTTAAATTACTTCAGCCCGTTGCTTTGTCAGATGAGGAATATGTTAAAAAGTGGATAGCAAAGCCCTATACGCCAAAGGGGTTTAGTGAGACTGATCCGAATTTCAAAACGCTTAAAGGTGACAGAGTAAGATCGAAGTCAGAACAGATAATAGCCGACAGATTATTCGTTAATAATGTCCCGTACAAATACGAGTGTCCGATCATGGTCGGCAACAAGCTTTTCCATCCTGATTTTACGGTATTGAAGATCAAGGAACGGAAAGTCATTTACTGGGAGCATTGCGGAATAATGGATAAGCAAAGTTATTCTGATTATGCCGTAAACAGGTTTAACAAGTATTCAAAGCAGGGGATCATCATAGGTGATAATCTTATTGCCACATTCGAGACGGATAACAATCCATTAGACACCGAAACTGTCGATAATCTTATAAACGCGCATTTTAAATAAATAATAAGGTATAATACTCTTTAGTGCGTTAATAGGAGTATTTACTATGTCTGATCTAAGACTTGATGAACTTAAAAGTAATGCAAAGGTTTACTTCGTCGGTATCGGCGGCATCTCAATGAGCGGACTTGCGCTGCTTACCAAGGGCTACGGATTTACCGTCGGCGGTTCCGATAACCATCCGTCAGAAAGAACACAGATGCTCGCACAAAGCGGCATCACTATATATAACAGCCAGGAAGCAAAGAATATCGATGAATTCGAGCCTGACTACATCGTCAAGACTGCAGCCATCCTTCCTCACAACAAGGAGCTTGCACGTGCCCTCGAGAAGGGGCTTACGGTCTTCGACAGATCCGAGTTCCTGGGCATCATGACGAATACTTATAAGAACGTTATCAACATCTCGGGTACACACGGCAAGACGACAACCACTTCCATGACATCCATGATGCTCATAGAAGCGGGACTCGATCCCACTATCCATCTCGGCGCTCCGTTCGACGGTATCGGCGGCTCGGTTAAGATGGGCGGCAACAGGGACCTTCTCGTCTCCGAAGCATGTGAATTCAAAAGATCGTTCCTCGAGTTCAGGTCCACGACGGCGGCCATCACGAACATCGATCACGATCACGTCGACTGCTACCCTACACTTGAAGATGTTATCGATGTTTTCGCGAAGTTTATAGACAAGGTCGATGACGGCGGCTACCTCGTCGTAACCGGCTCCGACAGGAACATAAAAGAGTCCATCGCCCGCGCGAAAAAGAACATCAAGGTCATCACGTGCGCAGCCGACGGCTCCGATGCTGACTTCAAGGCTCAGAACATTAAGTACAACGACGGTCTTCCCGCATTCGACCTTGTAGCGTCAGGGCAGAAGATCGGAAGAGTTCAGCTTAGAGTTCCCGGTGCACACAACATAAGTAATGCCCTGATCGCATCTGCGTGTGCTTACCTTAACGGAGCATCCGCCGAGGCGATAATCAAAGCTCTTAATGAGTTCGGAGGCGCTGACGGAAGATTTACCATCAAGGGTACTTACAAGGGCTGCGAAGTTGTTGTCGATTACGCTCATCATCCGACTGCGGCAAGAGTTACGATCGATGCGGCGATGCACATGCCTCACAACAATCTTCTTGTCGTATTCCAGCCTCTTACTTTTAACAGAGTCGATGCGCTGTTCGAAGAATATGTAACGAGCCTTCTTCCCTGCAAGAAGATACTCTTCTCCGAGATCTTCACTGACCGCGAGGTTATCCACGAAGGAATGGTCTCGAGCAGGAATATCGCGGATGAGATAAACAAACGCGGCGGCAATGCCGAATTCTATGCGGATAAGGAAGTTCTTAAAAGAAGGATCGATGAGCTCATCAATCCCGGTGACATGATCCTTATTCTCGGCCCTGAAGACATACGCGAACTCGGCAACGAATTGTGCCCCGGTAAGGAATAATGAATAACAATAAACGGGCACCGCAAAAACCATCAGGTAAATCATCAGGCACCCCGCTCGCTCTTAAAAGAGCGCCGATTCATTTCATAGCGCTTGCCATGATGGGCGTGGTCATTCTTACGATGATCATCATGTGCCTTGTACCGGGTGCCGGCAAGAACCCAAAGAACCCGACTTTGGTCATCTACGGCGACAAGGGCAACGTCCCGAATCTTTCGCTTACGAACACTCTTCACGCGGCAGGTTTTGAATACGTTATCGCCGACTACGGAGAAGACATCTCTTCGTACGGAACCGTTGTTCTTGCAGCGATGGGGTCTGATGCACTGTCGATAATAAACGACCACAAAGACGATCCCCATGTTGCCGGATTCATCCTCATCTGCCCCGAGTATAACGAGACTTATATGACCGGTCTTACGAGTGGTAATCCCACATGCGATATCGCGATTTTCGCAGGGCGTAATAAATGCAAAGACACGAAGGATATGAGTGCGGCGCGTGTCATTTACGAGAGGCTCTCGGGTGATGACACACTTTACGGAATCCCTGTCAAAAGAGGCGGCCTGTTCGCATCCGAGGTTTATGTAAACAATGCGCAGAACAGGATGCTGTCGCTTTCCTGCTTCAGCGTAAGAGACCCGCAGAAGCTTTTGTTCTCGCCTTTATTCCAGAATGAGCTTGCGGGATACTTAAGCGTAACTTATATCGATGAGTCAACACGCGAGGTGTCGTTCGGCCGCATTAATACATGGTTCGTTTTCTCGTGGCTTGTCATCATGTTCTCGATAGTGAGCGTGCTTTTGTTCCTGTCTAACATCAAGCTTGATGAGTCAGGCTACGATACTAAGAAAGCTCCCGTGTCGAAGTGGGTCTTCGGATTTATCGGAGGCATCTCGATAGCGGTCGCGGTAGGCATAGTTGCATCGACTTCCGTCACACAGATACTGGATGCTCTGCTGTGGATCCTGACTCTCGTTCCCACAGTATTCATGGCGTGTCTGTTTGGCATCAACTTCAAGTGGATCTACGCGAAAGAAGGTAAATTCATCCCCCGTAAAACAAGCCTTGTGCCCACACTGTTCATATCGGTGGTGATCGGGCTCATGATCATGTTTACCCTCGCGATGACAGCAGATCTTAAGGTGCATGCGATAAAAGACGCAGGCCTCTCGGCAGCTATACTCGGAGTTATTCTTGTCGCAGACCTTATCGTTACTACAGGACTTATCTACGCGAGCCGCAAATCGACAGTGGCAGGGCAGGGCGCGAAGAACTGCTTCGGCAACAAGAACATATTCGGACTGATGTTCATGCCATGCATAGTAGCCCTGCTCTACGGCCTTTTGCCGGGACACTCACAGGTGTTCTACTGCGGCCTTGCGGGACTTGCCGCGACGGGCATTCCGTTCCTTGCGGTGCTCCCGATCGTAAGGCATTCAGACAGATCATTAATAGCAGGCGTTTTACATGGTATTATTTATATATTGGTTATAGCAGCGATACTCTGACAGGGGATAAGGGGGAGTCAACGTGATCAACTACTACAACGCATTCATCTCATACAGACATGCACCGCTCGACTCGAAGGTTGCCGAGCATGTGCAAAGAAGTCTCGAGAGGTTCCACATACCTCACAGCATCCGTAAGAAGACGGGTGTTAAGAAGATCGAGAGGATCTTCAGAGACAAGGACGAGCTTCCTATTACGAGTGATCTTACGGAGACGATCTCGAATGCGCTTGAGAAGGCTGACTACCTGATCGTTATCTGCTCTCCTAACACCAAGGAGTCCGCGTGGGTTCAAAGGGAGATCGAATACTTCCTTAAAAACCATACCAAGAAGCAGATCCTGACTGTCCTTGCAGACGGCGAGCCTCAGGATGTTATCCCGGAGATCCTGACCTACGAGGAGCATGATGTCTCGGAATTCTGGAAAGAAGCGCAGAAGGTAAAGATCCCGATTGAGCCTTTGTCCTGCGACTACAGGATGCCCCTTCGAAAAGCAAAGAAAGAGGAAATCCCGAGACTCGCGTCGGCCCTCATCGGCTGCTCCTACGACGAACTCGTAAGACGCCAGAGAGCGTACAGGGTAAAGCAGGGAATCGCGATCGGTGCTGCCATCGTTGCTGCCTCACTGGGACTGACTTTCTATACTTGGCAAAGCAAGAAGAAGGTTGATGATGCACTTAATGAGTCTCTTGCAAACCGTGCGAGATATCTTGCCAATCAGTCTATCTCGATGCTCGATGAAAACAGACGTATCGATGCACTTTATCTTGCCATGTCAGCTGTTCCTCAGGGCGAGGACGATGCCACGCCTCTTGTTCCTGAAGCTGTCAGCGCTCTTGCACAGGCCACGCTTGCTTACCGGTCATTGAACGGAAACAGCATTGATACCGTTTGGAATTACAGTCTCGGAAGTACGATAAAATGTATCGAGATAAGTCCGGAAGGAACCCACCTTGCCGCACTTGATACAAGCGGTTCTCTAACTGTTTGGAATACTGAGACGCACGATATGCTTTTTAATATCCACAGCGTCACATCCGACAACGCTGTTTCGATTAAGTTTATAGATGATTCAAAGCTGGTAGTCCGCGATTACGCCAGGCTCTTATGCTACGATGCTGACACGGGTGAGGTCGAATGGGTCTTCGAACCGAATAATGGTAACTTCATTGTTGATGATCCTGTTCTTTGTTCTGACGGATCTTTAGTATTAGTTGATCATGACGGAGCTATCTTCTGTCTTGATGCAGGTTCCGGAAGTGTAAGATCCCAGTACCAGATTCCTAATGATGACCTGGATGTCATGGTAACTCCGAACGCTTTCGCCGTGTCCCCTGATGAGACCAGGGTTGCCATACTTATCGAGGTAGGCGTAGATGAATACTATGTGGTCATTTACGATATGACTACAGGCAGAACGAGTCAGTCTCAGAGCGTGGAAGGTCTTGAAAAAGCGATGACATGGTCGGACGATGACCACCTTGTTGTTGCTGCTATGGAGATGAACAGCGACAATGTGAACAATGCCATGTTTAACGGTTCATTTATCATGGGTCATGATGTGAACTATGTAACCTGCTTCGCAGGCGACAGTGCCAATATAGTATGGTCACAGGAACAGGTTGCCACAAATGTCGGTTTCAGTTCCGGCTTTATTGTTCTTCCTGCTACAGAAATGATCGCATATTACAGTGCCAATGTCTGTTGTGCTTATGACATCGATGACGGAACTGTCCGCTATGAATGGAATACCAATGATTCGATCATCGATGTAAGTGACAGAGACGGAAACGGCTGGCCCATCATGATAACCAAAGGGGGCGGACTTGTCTCTGTTTGTCCGACTATGGCTATAGATGTTATAGATGTAACCTACGAGTTCACGGATAATCTTGCTGATGCGGTAGTTAATCACGGAGTATATACGTATCAGAATTCCGGTTCCCAGATCTTCTACTACAATGTGCATGTTTGTGACGAAGAATGGGAGTATATCGGCGATCTCGATTCGAGTGCACCCAAAAGTTATATGGCCGACGAAGCTCTTATTCTCCTTGAGCCTTGTTCTGCGGGAACTGATGTTACGGTAGTCGATCCTGTCGAAGGCGAGGTAAGGTTCAGCGTAAACTTAGGTTCGGCTTATTATTCAGATTACAATGTTATTGGAGTTTTTGACGGAAAAGCCTACATCACTTACGGCGAAGTTCTGGAAGGATTGGAATTATTAGAACTTAATCTTACGACCGGAAGGATCTCATCGGATCATATATCTGATTCGTACTATATTTCCGAGTTTGCAGCTTCAATGACGAATGAATTTGTTACCTGTATTGACAGAAGCGATGTGACAGACAGAGCTGTTATTTACAATGTGATTTCTCACCGTACTGATGAATACGATATAGAGAACGGTCTTAATCTTACATACGCACCTCAATACTTCGAAGATATCGGCATAATCTATATCGCAAGTGAAGGCGAAGACGCGATCGTGTTTACCGAGACAGACGATTATATGCAGGTTGAACTGCCTGAGTCCTGGTATAACACGGAAATCGTTGAGTTTGACGCTGAATCAAGAAGAATAATGATATCTGACAGACGATCCATTCTCTTCCTCGATGAATTAGGAGAAGAAGATCTTGTTATCTCCTGCGGCGGAAGGACCATTACAGGTTACACACTACTTCACGGAGAACAGTACGGTGAAGGCGGCCTGTTGCTCGTATCGTGCAGTGACGGATCTTTGCTGAGGTATGATGCCCTTTCGGGTGAGTTCCTCGGAAACACGGAGATCTCCTACTACACCAACTATATTCCCACTGCGGAATTCGTGTTGGATGAGCAGGCCGGTATCATGTACATACAGCAGTATATGATTACCAGTATTGTAGATCTCGAGTCGTGGATCGAACTGACATACATCGAGAATTCATTCGGTCACAATGCGCAGTCCGACAGATTCTTCACATTATCATATACCGAGGGTGACGAACCTCAGCTAGGATACTTCAGACACTATACCGTCGAGGAGTTGCTGGCGAAGGCTAACGAGATCTTAGGCGGAATGCCTGTCCCTGAAGATCTTCGTGCAATGTACGGATTATAAAAGTCCCGGAATATTACTTGACGGTCTGTAAAGTTCATTAAACAGATGTCCCGCAATGATATATATATCGTGCGGGTCATCGTCTCTTACGGCGATATAATCACCGATGTTGCCGGAGTAATATTTCTCATCATCCCATGCTGTAAACAGCTTGATCGGATGATCGAGAGGCAAAGCAAATATCCTCGTCGTTCCCGCAGGGCTGATTACAGTCTTTGCAAAGGGCATTACTTTCTTAACTTCTTCTGTATCAAGATTCTTGACCGAAGGCTCGTACTCGAACACACCATGGAAATCAAAACCCGTAAGCTGGTAGCTGCTCATGAGCTTGTCAAGATTGATAGGGTAGATCTCACCTTCGATGCCTATCATGAGGTAGGTCTGATCCGTGATGATGATGTTAACATCGCCCTCGAGTGTTCTGATCTCAACAGGGGTTCCGATGGGGAAGACATCGGCAAGGCTGATGGCGCCGAGCTTCTGTTCCTTCTTGGTGTATGCCTTCATCTTTGAAGTGTCGAGGTATGTGTTGGCAGCGTAGATGATCTCGTATGTGCCGTAGTAATCACGGATGCGCTGCTCGATAAGTTCAGTCGCGGGAAGGTCGATCTTCTCGGGACGGATCGTGCCGCCTGCCTTAACGATGTGGCCGCCTCCTCCGCCGATGCCGTCAGCTATAAACTCGGCAAGCTCGTTCGCATGTATCTCCTTGGTACTCGACCTTACAGAGAACTTGATCTCGACAGGACTTATATAGTAGGCAACGCACACATCGACCTCTGCCGTCTCTATCGCGAAATCACTAACAACGCCTAAGATGTTAGGGTCGTTGGTCTCGGTCTTGATGATGAGGCATCTTAAGTCCTCGTGATACTCATAGTCGAAGATGGCCTTACCCGTTATTTTCAATTCCTCAAGCGAGATGTTCGAGTTGCTCATCTTGGTTATAAGAGACTTGTTGATGATAAGAGTATCGACCATATCCCTGTCGAGAGGGTGAGAGACCTCAGTTAATTTATTAGTATCAGTATATAAACCATAGAAAAGAGCCGTCGCGAGGTTCTTGTTCTCGTTAACGTCGTAGCCTTCCTTGCGGAGCATATCCCAGATGACCGTCGAGCACGAACCGATATTGGATCTGACTTCTGACAGTCTCGGAAGTTCAACTGTTATCTGATGGTGATCGATGACCGCGATATTACGCGCTTCCGTCTTTGTGACATTTCGCTGGCCGTACTGGCAGTCGCAGGTGATAAGAAGCTGCGGCGATCTGTCAAAGTCGGGAGCATACTCGACCGGAATGCCGAGCTCTTCTATCATTATGTTAAGGTTGCTCTTCTTTACAGGGTGGTTGCCTCTGTAGATGAAGGTTGATTCTTTTCCCTTCGACTTAAGAAACTCATAAATCGCAAATCCTGAAGCCAATGCATCGGCATCGGGGTTATCATGACACTGTATAACAATGTCCTGGTACTTAGCTAACTCTGATAGAAGCATATAGAACTCTCCCGCAAGTAGATAAAGTTATTTTAACATCTTTTTGATGTCATATATATAAATAAAAGAAGAATTGACACTTCAAAACAATGATGATATTATACCTCGGTGACCGCATGCGACGGGCTTTTAAATTTGCGTTTTTTTGAGGTAAATCAAGACTTCGCAGTGCCTTGGATGAAGCAGCGAGACTGGAAGAACAGGAGGACACAGTATGTACGCAGTTATTAAGACAGGCGGCAAGCAGTACAAGGTTGCTGTCGGAGACGAGATCTTTGTTGAGAAGCTCGCAGGCGAGACCGGTGAAGCAGTTACTTTCGATGAAGTATTGGCTGTAGGCGGTGATGACGGTATCAAGGCTGGCGCAGATGCAAAGGCTAAGGTAACGGGCGAGATCGTTAAGCAGGGCAAGAACAAGAAGATCGTTGTTCTTAAGTACAAGGCAAAGAAGGGCTACAGAAGAAAGAACGGCCACAGACAGCCTTATACAAGAGTACGTATTACAGGCATCGCTTAATAGCAGCTTCGTAATGATTACCGTCAGAGTCGTCAGAGACCAGAACCGTAAGGTCACAGGGCTGTTCGTTAACGGACACTCGGGATACGCCGAAGCGGGGTCCGACATAATCTGTGCAGGAGCGTCGACACTCGTTTATACACTTGCTAATTCTCTTGAGAGAATATGCGGGATAGACACAGAGTATTCGACCAGGATCGCAGAGGATATGGGAGACGGCAATGTAAGCGCCGAGATAATCATACCGGATGGAAGATTCCGTGATGAGGGGGCGGCAGACAGAGCACAGGTGATAATGGAGACTATAGTTTTGGGATTCATCTCACTCGCCGAGTCAGCAAACCGGGACGGTAATAAGTACATTAACATCATTGAGGAAATTTGAAGACACGGAGGTGTAAGATAATGCTTAACATGAATTTACAGCTCTTCGCTCATAAGAAGGGAATGGGTTCCACCAAGAACGGTCGTGAGTCCCAGTCCAAGAGACTCGGAGCTAAGAAGGGCGACGGACAGAGCGTAATTGCAGGCAATATCATCTACAGACAGCGCGGAACAAAGATCCATCCCGGTAATAACGTAGGAATCGGATCTGATGATACGCTTTATGCGAAGATTGACGGACTTGTAAAGTACGAGCGCGTTGGTTCTTCCAAGAAGCAGGTCAGCGTTTATCCTGCAAACTGATAAGAGCTTTTAAGAAGTTTTTAACGCCTGTCGAATATCTGTTCGGCAGGCATTTTTTTACCAGGTGAGAATATGTTTATAGATCACGCGAAGATTTACGTGAAAGCTGGTGACGGCGGTCCCGGTGCGGTATCGTTTCATACCGAGAAGTACATAACCAACGGCGGACCTGACGGCGGAGACGGCGGTAAGGGCGGCGACGTTGTTTTCGTTGCTGCAGCGAAACTTACCACATTGCAGTCTTTCCGCTTCAAGCACAAGTTCGTTGCCGCTGACGGCGGCAAGGGTATGAACCGCAAGATGTACGGCAGGGGCGGAGAGGATCTTAAGATCGCAGTTCCCGTCGGTACCGTTATCAAAGATGCCGACACAGGCAAGATTCTTGCGGACTTTACCGAGGACGGTCAGGAAGAGATCATCTGCCGCGGCGGTAAGGGCGGCTCGGGTAATATGCATTTCGCGAATTCCGTAAGGCAGGCGCCCCAGTTCGCGCACTTAGGCCGTCCCGGCGAGGAGAAGAATCTCCAGGTCGAGCTTAAGCTCATCGCTGATGTCGGACTTGTCGGTTACCCGAATGCAGGAAAATCCACTTTGCTTTCCGTCATGACGCGCGCGAAACCCAAGATTGCGGACTATCCGTTTACTACGCTCGAGCCTGTTCTGGGTGTAGTGCAGAACTTTGACATGTCGTTCGTAATCGCGGATATCCCGGGACTTATCGAGGATGCGCACGAGGGTGCGGGCTTGGGACACGACTTCCTAAGACACATCGAGCGCACGAGGCTTCTTATCCATGTTGTTGATGTCTCGGCACACGACGGCCGTGACCCGGTCGATGACTTCAAGTCAATAAACAAAGAACTTACCGAGTTTAACGAGGAACTGTCGAAGCGTCCCCAGGTGGTCGTTGCCAATAAGTGCGACGATGCAACCGACGAAGAGGTCGAGTTGTTTGTTGAGGAAGTCCGCGCATTAGGTTACGAGGATATTTTCAAGATCAGTGCCGCGACAGGAGAGGGTATAAAGGAGCTTACGAATAAGGTAACAGAGCTTGTAAGCAAGCTTCCGCCGCCCGTTATTCACGACAAGATCGGTGAGGAGAACGAGAAGGTCTATAAGTATGTACCCGAACAGAAATATGAGATCAGCCGCGAGGATGACATGTTTGTTATCAGCGGTTCCTGGATCTCGAGACTTCGCGAGACCACTGATTTTGATGTTTACGACTCTGCGCAGTATTTCCAGCGGGCCCTTATAAAAGAGGGTGTTTACGACGCTTTGAAGAAGGCAGGCATCAAGGAAGGTGACTCAGTCCGCATTGATGATTTTGTTTTTGAATGGGTTGAATAAGCGAATTAACAATTTGTTAATCAATTTTCATACTCGCTTCGAAATGGATGGTTATACTTAAATCATAAAGTTATTACCTCATAGGGTGAAAGTAAGTAGAGTTTGTTCATAGCCTCCGGTTAATCCCGGAGGTTTTATGTTGCACATAAAGAATGTTAGAATGTCGTTCGTATGAAGGTTAAACGTATAACAACAGTATTATTAATGTGCCTCGCGCTTTCCTCGTGCAGCATTTTGCCTGCGGCTCCTTCCGTGACGGAGCCTGTTGCTACAGCACCCGTTACTACTGCTGCGGTTGCTGCTGCTTCACAGACGACTGTGCAGACTACAGTTGTTACCGAGACTACCGTTGATCCCGAGGTTGTCAGAAGACAGTCTTACGAGACTTTCCTGTCCGGGCTTTATCTTGACCTTACAGGTCAGCAGATGCCGTCAGATTCCATGTCTTATTACGTTGACGGACTCATGAACAGTTCAGTGAATATATATGAGATCGTCTCCTCGATGATCGAGTCGTCGGATTTTTCTTCTGAAGATCTTCAGGATACGGATTTTATAAATGATTGTTTTAATACTTTCATGCGCCGCGCGCCTTCTGATAATGAGATGCGTTTTTATACTGATCTTATCGCAGGCGGTACGAGCCGTTCTGATATTGCCGGGATGATGATGGCAAGTGACGGATTTGCACAGGTTTGTTCCGGTTACGGTCTGACGCCTGAGTTTAATAATAATCCGGAGCTTTATGCCACCGCACCTTATCAGTATCTGGCTGAACTTCCGGATGCGAACTCTATGATGCCTATAGGAGGCTACGTGCCCTCCGATGAGGTTCTTGCTTCCCTTTATGAGAGCATGGATAACTTAACTTATAAGTTCTCGTTCCTTCTTGTTGATATCAACACAGGAGAGGGGCTTGCATATAACCTTGATGAGATCTACTACACCGCAAGTTCGATCAAAGGTCCGTTTGCCGCAAGCTTTTGTGATCTCGATCCCGAGCAGGCCGCCAACTGGACGAACAGCCTTATAAGCCTGCTTCAAAATTCCGATAACGACGCTTATGCCGCGCTCGACGAGACCTATCACAGAACTTACATCCGCCAGTGGTGTGAACAGTTAGGTCTCGACCTTGCGCCTTTTGCTTACAAGTACCCTCATATAAACTCACGCCAGATGGCTGCGCTATGGCTTAGAAGTTATGAGTTTTTCGAGTCGGGTGAGTGGGGTGCCCAGGTTGCAAGCTGGTATGAGAACCCTAACGAGTCTGCGATACACGCGATGCTGGGCGATCAGTACGTCACACGCTCCAAGGGCGGATGGTTTGTTGATGAGGACCCGTACCGCACCTGCACGGTCGATGCCGGCATTGTCTATGCGGATAACGGCCCGTACATAATCGTTGTTATGTCCGAGGTTCCGAGCAGCATGGATTACTTAAACCCCATCGTCACTTCTTTGGATCTTGCGCATCAGGATATGTAAGAAAATATAATCCCCCTTTGAAGCCAAACGTGGTCAAAGGGGGATTACTAATTATGCTTTCTGATACTCGAGTATATCTCCGGGCTGGCAGTCGAGTGCGTCGCAAATTGCCTCGAGAGTCGAGAAGCGGATAGCCGAGATCTTCCCGTTCTTTATCTTCGACAAGTTTACATTCGACACCCCGACTTTCTCGGATAAGTCGTTAAGAGATATCTTACGGTCGGCCATCACTCTGTCTAATCTTAAAATTATCTGTCCCATAAGCCACCTCACAATGTCTCATCAGACTGAATCTGAAGTGTTCTGCCGTAATCCATAACTGTATATATGAGCCATGTGACTACACCGGATACGACACCCAGACCTGCGCCGTTAGTAAGGAGCAACAGTACGCTGACAACGATAAGAACAGTAGTTACTCTCTTTATGATCCTGTCTGTGAAAGGATTCTCATCCTTCTCGATAAGGCCGAATGTGCTGCTTACGACTTTGATCATAATCGCCGCACCTGCAAGTACGACGCTTATTCCCATCATATAGATTCCGTAAACAAAGCTGGCGGGATTATTCTCGAGCTTTTCCTGAATTGCAGGGATGTCGGAATCGAACTTCTCAGGATCGATAAGCTGGATGTTGATCGTCTTTGCCGAACCGATCTCATTGGTGTCTGTTGTATCCACATAACCTGCCTCGGTTGCCTCGTCAAGCATCCGGTCGAACCTCGGTCCTAAGCTGTAGATGTAGATACCGGAGATCAAGGACATTACGCATCCGACGATAGCGATAATGCACAGAATATTCGTTACGATCTTGCCTACATGTGCGCTCTTTTTGATCTTTGCCAATTTTGCATTCATTTCATTCATTTCTTTATACCCCATTTCTTGATAATCCTCTTCGAAGATGATTTCACTATACATGAGTAGTTAATCATTGTCAATAACAATTTAACGATAAACATTAAAAATCTAACGCGAAGCGTAAAAACAAAACCGATAAACCCTACACAACGGATATGTATTATAATTAATAAAAAACGCCGGAGAACATCATGACAATACAGCAGTTAAACTACGCGATAACAATTTCCGAAGCGGGTTCGATCAACAAGGCATCTGAAGTCCTTTATGTCTCGCAGCCGTCGCTTACCGAGTCGGTCAAGGAGCTTGAGAAGGAGCTCGGTATCACGATATTCTTAAGAAGCGGAAGAGGTGTATCTCTAACTTCGGAAGGTGCGGATTTTATCCTCTACGCAAGACAGGTAGTTAATGACTATAACGAATTGTCAGAGCGCTTCGGCAACTCCAAGAACATAAAGAAGAAGTTCGGTGTCTCGACGCAGCACTACTCATTCGCGGTCAAGGCTTTTGTCGAGCTTGTTAAGGAACGCGATATGTCGCGCTACGAGTTCGCGATAAGAGAATCGAGAACAAGAGATGTTATATCTGACGTTGCTTCCTTAAGAAGCGAGATCGGCATCATTTACTTAAGTGAGTTTAACAAGTCCGCGATAACCAAGCTTTTAAGGGCATCCGACCTTGAGTTCCACCCGCTTATTACCTGCGACGCTTACGTTTACCTGTGGGCAGGGCACCCTCTTTCGAAGAAGAAAAAGATCACTTTCGAGCAGCTTTCAGATTACCCGTGTCTGTCGTTCGAGCAGGGAGATCAGGCAAGCTTCTACTACGCCGAGGAGATCTTGAGCACGAAGGAGTATGTTAAGACGATAAAGGCGAATGACCGCGCGACGATGCTTAATCTGATGGTCGGTCTTAACGGCTACACTTTGTGCTCCGGCATCATCTGCGAGGAGCTTAACGGGGATGATTATGTTGCGGTCCCGTTTGACTCGAAGGGCGAGGAAGAGGCAAGCCGTATGCAGATTGGGTACATCACGCGCAAGAACCAGCTGCTTAGTAAGACAGGCAAGCTTTATATCGAGAAGATAAACGAGTATCTCAAGGTATAGGTACAACCTATAGCACGTTATAGATTTAACATATTATCCCGATAAGACGCGTACCCATAAAATAACTTCCGTAAATAAAACGGAGGTGTTTTGTGGGCACTATAGTTGAGTTTAAAGAAGTAACCAAGATCTTCTCGTCTGCTTACGGCACGACGAAGGCACTCGATAATGTAAACCTTAAGATAGAAGAGGGCGACATATACGGCGTCATCGGCATGAGCGGCGCCGGTAAATCGACCCTCATCCGCTGCATCAACCTGCTCGAAAAGCCGACATCAGGACAAGTCATCACTGACGGTGAGGACCTTACCAAGCTAAGTGAGAAGCAGCTGCGCGCCAAGCGTAAGCACATCGGCATGATATTCCAGCACTTTAACCTTCTTATGCAGAAGAATGTTGTTGATAACGTCGCGTTCCCGCTGACGGCCTCAGGCGTGCCCAAGAAGGAAGCGCGTGCAAAGGCGGCGGAGCTTTTGGAAGTCGTGGGACTTAAGGAGAAGATGAAGTCGTATCCCGCATCGCTGTCGGGCGGACAGATGCAGCGTGTCGCGATTGCAAGGGCACTCGCGCAGGACCCGAAGATACTGCTTTGTGACGAGGCGACAAGTGCGCTCGACCCGGAGACGACGGCGTCGATCCTGAACCTTTTGCAGAAGATAAACCGCGAATACAACATCACGATAATAATCATCACTCACGCGATGAGTGTGGTGCGCAGGGTCTGCAAGCATGTCGCGATCTTAAGTGACGGACAGATTGTTGAGACAGGACTTGTAAGTGATGTGTTTGATAACCCGCAGACTGATGAGGCCAGGATACTTATATCGAAGGCAGAGCAGTCCGAGCGCCGGACGAAAGGAGAATGAATATGTGGACACCTGAAGTTACCAACATGATAATCCAGGGAATAGGAGAGACACTTAAGATGACTTGCTTCTCCTGTCTGTTCGGCTACCTGTTCGGGATCCCGCTCGGAGTTATCCTCTCGACTACGGATGTGAACGGACTTACGCCCAACAGGTATGTATATAAGGTTCTCGACTTTATTACCAATATCGTTCGAAGCGTGCCGTTTCTTATCCTGCTTATTCTTCTTATACCGGTAACGAGAGCGCTCGTCGGCAAAAGCTACGGAAGCACGGCAACGATAGTACCTCTTACGATCGCGGCGGTCCCGTTTATAGGAAGAATGGTCGAATCGTCTTTGAACGAAGTTGACCGCGGCGTCATCGAGGCGGCAAGAAGCATGGGCATAAGCAACTTCAAGATAATAACAAGAGTTATGCTCGTGGAGACGCGTGTATCGCTCATGACAGGAGTTACCATCGCGTTCGGAACTATCCTCGGTTACTCCGCGATGGCGGGCACGGTCGGAGGCGGCGGCTTGGGAGATATCGCAGTGCGTTACGGCTACTACAGATACCAGACTGACATCATGATTGTCACTGTCGTTCTTCTTATATTACTTGTACAGATATTCCAGACAGTAGGCATGCGCATCGCCGCGAAGACAGACAGGCGCATCAAGTAAGAGTTATAAGTTTTGCCTATAACTGAACATAACTTGTTGGTATTAGGCAAGGCAATCGAAAACAAATAGAATAAGCCTATTCAAAAGAGAAGGAGAAAAGGAACATGAAAGAATTGGTAAAGAAAGCAGCTGCCCTTGCAGTAACGGCAGCATTGTCAATCGGAGTTGTTGCTTGCGCCGCAGAAGGGGAGGCAGAAAGCAACGGGGATCTTGAGGTGATCAAGGTGGCAGCAAGTGCCACACCTCACGCTGAAATCCTGGAGCAGGCAAAGCCCATCCTTGCCGAGCAGGGATACGATCTTCAGATCACGGTATTTGATGATTATGTACAGCCTAATAATGTAGTTGAGAGCCGCGAGTTTGATGCTAACTACTTCCAGCACATACCTTACCTTGACAGCTTCAACGAAGAGCAGGGAACACACCTTGTAAATGCAGGCGGAATCCACTATGAGCCGTTCGGCATCTACGCAGGTACGAAGACAAGCCTCGATGAGCTTGCTGAAGGTGACGTAATCGCCATCCCTAACGACACAACTAACGAAGCAAGAGCTCTTCTGCTTTTGCAGGATAACGGTTATCTTACATTAGCTGACGGCGTTGGTCTTACAGCTACAGTTAACGATATCGTGGATAATCCTTACGGCATTACTTTCCAGGAATTAGAAGCAGCTCAGGTATCACGTGTAAGAGAGGAAGTTGCTTTCGTGGTTCTTAACGGTAACTACGCACTCGAGGCAGGTCTGTCCGTCGGTTCCGATGCACTCGTAACAGAGTCCCCTGACTCAGATGCAGCCCAGACTTATGTAAACATTATCGCAGTATATGAGGGCGATGAGAATTCGGAGAAGATCCAGGCTCTTGTAAATGTACTTCAGTCACAGGAGATCGCGGATTACATCAACAATACGTACGACGGTGCGGTTGTCCCTTTCAACTGATTACCGTAGATAAGCCCGGGGGCTCATTCGCCCCCGGGCTTTTTATTTTGCCTTAAGGTGTAGAAGTTGCATTAAAAAAACTATAAATTGCCTTACTTTTTATTAAATTAGGGATGCTTGGTCCCCCGGGTCTTATGCTATACTTTACGGGTATTTTTGTGAGTTATAAGAGGGAATGTGGTTTTGTCCGGTAACAAGATATTTGCACAGGATAACATAAACACGGGAAGACAGCCTGAGGTTGATATTGCCAAGGTTATAGTTATACTTTCCCTTGCTTCTATTTATGTCTTCGTTGAGTGTACTTCAGAAGAAGGACTGTCATCGGGAATCCCGTATTTCTTTGACAGTGTGCTCGGCATATACTTCCTGGTTTCCAAGCTTCTTCCTGACCGGGTGATCAACGCGATTTCCAGGATGAGTAAGAATGTAACGGAAGTTTATTTTATCCAGTGGGTACTCGTATGGTGGGCAGTTGACTTCTTTACATTTATAATAAAGGGTGATGTGCTTATCGCGCCCATCCCGGCACTGATACTTGGATTAATACTGAACATCATATCAGTTATCCTCGCTGATGTATGGATCATGAGAATCGTAAGACAAAGATTTAGAAGGAGTGTAATGCGTAATGAAGATCAGAAACTGTCTTGGACTTAAGCTGCTCATTGGTATTGTCATAATGCAGATCGTCTTCGCCGCAGGCATATCTTACATAGTTGCGTTTATGCTCCGCCGCTCCAATATGCAGAGATATGAAGACATAGGCATATCGGTTACGAGTGCACTTGCGTCTGCTGTCGATCTCAACGGTGACAAGGTCTCATCTTACATCGAGAACATAAGTGATGATGAAGACATACGTGATAGGGTAGATGCCTACTACGAAGAAATCCAGGAAGGCCTCAACCGCTATAGAAAAGAGTTCGGTGTTACCAGTATCTATATCGCAAAACCTGAGGAGAACGAAGACGGAGCAGGCGGAATCGTCTACATCTGGGATGCGAGTGATGAGATTGACTATTACAACATTGGCCGCTGGTCCCCTTGTTCTCCCGGTGGATTCCAATGGTCTATGGAGCGCATGAATGGCGAAGCAGAACATGGTCTCCACACCTTTGACGATGAGGTTTACGGTGAGGTTGCTACGGCGGCATCTCCTATCTATAACAGCGATGGTGATGCGGTAGCGTTGGTTTACGCTAACTTCTCCATCGAGGTAATAAACGAAACGGTACGCAATGCAATCGTGATGATCATCATCGCAATCGCTACCGTCACGGGAATATCGTCTGTTATTTTGTACTTTTACATTAAGGGCAACGTAGTAACTCCTCTTAAAAGACTCACGAGTGCTACCTCTGACCTTACTAATAACCTCGATTCCGACCAGATATATATATCGAATATACATACCGGTGACGAGATAGAAGAATTGTCGCGGTCTTTTGAGAAGATGGATGCCGAGCTTCGTGACTACATCAGGCAGAACATGCAGATCACGGCCGACAAGCAGAAGATAAGTACCGAGCTTCAGATGGCTGCTTCCATCCAGGAAGACCAGCTGCCCCGTAATTTCCCTGCGTTCCCCGACAAGAAGGAGTTCGATATCTATGCTTCCATGGATCCCGCGAAAGCGGTCGGAGGAGACTTCTATGACTTCTTCCTCGTTGACGACGATCACCTCGCGCTGGTTATGGCTGACGTTTCCGGCAAGGGAGTTCCTGCGGCTTTGTTCATGATGATTTCCAAGATCCTCATTAAGAACCGCATTCAGGCCGGTGACAGCCCGGCACAGGCTCTCGACAGGGTTAATAAACAACTGCTCGTAAATAACGATACTAAGCATTTCGTTACGGTTTGGCTTGCGGTTATAGAGATCTCGACCGGTAAGGGCGTCGCAGCCAATGCAGGTCACGAGCATCCAGTAATTAAGAGAGCTGACGGCAAGTATGAGCTTGTAGTTTACAGACACTCGCCCCCGCTTGCCTCCATTGATATTGCTGTCTTTAAGCAGCACGAGTTCGAACTTCATCCCGGAGACAGTCTGTTCGTTTATACGGACGGCCTTCCTGAAGCAAACAACAGGAGCGGCGAATTCTTCGGAACAGACAGAATGCTTGATGTCTTGAACTCCCACATTTCAAATGACCCGAAGGAAGTTCTTGAGAATATGACTTCAAAAGTAAATGAATTTATTGAGGGCGCAGATCAGTTCGATGATCTTACAATGCTCAACATACAGTATTACGGCCCGGACGGTAAGAAGAATAATAAATGATAAACATCAATCTTATTGGCTATTACGATCACCTTGAGAATTATAAGAAGGTGGAAGATATTGCATGGCATAAGCTGCGTGATGCTATCGACGCATCAGGCATTAGGATCATGCAGGTAACGAGCCGCGTTAAGTCTGCTGAGTCCGTGATGGGCAAACTTCGAAGAAAACCCGATCACTACTCGACCATTCTTGATATGACTGATGTCGTCGGTATGCGGGTCATCTGCTACTTTGCTGATAAGATCGATGCGATAGGCGATATTATTAAAGAGTTGTTTGTTGTCGATGAAGAAAACTCCATTGACAGACGTAATGTCATCGCCGCCAATACATTCGGTTATATGTCTTTGCATAATATCTGCTCTCTTCGAAAGTCCGACGAGTATGATGACGAACTTACAAATTACAGATTCGAAGTTCAGATAAGAACGGTCCTTCAGCATACGTGGGCTGAGATCGAACATGACTTGGGATATAAGACCGAGTTCGGTGTTCCCCGTCACATAAGACGTGAATTCTCTCGTATGGCAAGTTTGCTTGAAGTTGCCGATGAAGGCTTCATGCGTATTAAGAATGATCTTAAGGACTATACCGATTCCGTCATCAGTACTCTCGAATCCGGCGACGTCGAGAACATCACGATCGATGCTATCAGTATCGGTGAGTTTATCAAGTACAACGCAGCGTTTAACGAATTCACGAAGTCCATTGCTGCTATATCCGGTGCTGAACTTATTACGGTAAGTGCCGAGCAGTACATCAATCAGCTTGAATTTATAAATATCCATACGTTGAAAGATATTCTTGTGCTCCTCGAGAAGCAGCGCGACCATGCGATGCTTCTTGCCAAGAACGTACTTGAGAATTCGGAGATCGATGAGCTTGCGTCGACTGTCGGATTGTACTTCCTTTGCAGGGCTCACCTTATATGGGGTGATTATAACGAGATCGAGCTTACGAAGTACTTTGATACCGAGACGCAGGATCCCCGTAAGATCGCACGTAATGTCACACGAATACTCTCGCAGCGCGAAAGGTACGTCGGAAAAGACAAATGACATTTGTCACATAAGATAGTGATGCTGTTCACTTATTAATGACAATTGAATCCTCCATAATATGATCAAACATATGGAGGGTTTTATTATGAGTTCAAAAGTGATAAGCGTTGATAATCTTGTTAAGCGTTACAAGGAACTGATCGCACTGGATCATTTCAGCATGGATGTCGATGAAGGTCAGATCCTGGGACTTCTGGGCCCCAACGGTTCCGGTAAATCCACAACGATCAACTGTATATTATCCATACTTGAGTTCGACAGTGGTGATATCAAGGTCTTCGGTAAAAAGATGACTCCGAAGTCATATGACCTTAAAAGACTGATCGGTATCGTTCCCCAGGAAGTGGCGGTTTACGATGAGTTCACAGTATATGAGAATATAGATTTCTTTTGCGGCCTTTATATCAAGGACAAAGAAGAAAGAAAGAAACTCGTTAATGAAGCAATCGCATTTGTAGGACTGCAGGACTTCGTTAAGTTTAAGCCCGGCAAGCTCTCCGGAGGACTTCTGAGAAGACTTAACATTGCATGCGGAATCGCACATAAGCCGAAGCTGATCTTCTTCGACGAACCGACAGTAGCCGTTGATCCGCAGAGCCGCAACAACATTCTTGAAGGTATCTTGAAGTTAAGACAGGGCGGAGCAACGATCGTGTATACATCCCACTATATGGAAGAAATCGAGCAGATCTGCGACCGCGTAATAATCATGGATAAGGGACAGGCGATCGCATCGGGTACGGTCGATGAATTAAAGGGCATGATCAAGAAGAGTGAACTTATAAGGATCGAAGTTCCCGGACTTGATGAGGATACATTAAGTAAGATCAACGAACTTAAGAATATCTATACGGTCTCCTACGAGGACAATATTCTCAAGGTTGAGGCGGGATCCGGAAAGCATAACGTCATCGATATCATTAATATCCTTCAGGATAGGGGACTGAGATTAAAGAAGATATTCTCCGAGCAGCCGACATTGAATGATGTATTCCTGGAATTTACAGGTAAGGAATTGAGGGACGACTTATGATGATGTTCAAGTACAGCCTTAAAAAGACATTAAGCAATAGGATGTTCATCTTCTGGAGCTTCGTGTTTCCCGTTACTTTGATGTTCTTCTTCCATCTTGCTTTCTCTTCTATCTATGCGGATCAGAATACAATAGAACCCAGGGATGTCGGAGTGATATACGAGGCAGACAACCCGTTCACATCCTTCTTCGGAACAGTAACAGGCAGGATAGATGTTCTGAACATAGTCGATGAAGACGAGGAAACTTTATATGATCTTCTCGGTCAGAACGAGATAGAAGGCATCTACATAGTTAAAGAGGATATTGTCGAAGTCGCGATGTGTCCAAAGTATTCGGAGACTGATTCGATGATCATAAAGACAGTCGCTGATTACTATATCAGGGAATATGATCTCGTTGAGCAGGCTCTCACGAGCGGCGACATGGATACCGTAAACAGCATGATAGATAACCTTAATTCCCAGACAGATTATGTGAGTCAAAAGACAGGTATCTATCAGGAAGAAACGAACCCTTACAACTGGTATTACTACGCAACTATCGTAATGGGAATCATGTTCCAGGCGATGGCAGGTGTTAACCTCGTAGCTGAACTTCAGGCGGATGTCGGCGAGCGTAAAGTTGCAATGAGAACATCGGTAAGTCCGGTATCCAAGACCGTGATCGTACTGACGGGATTTTTTTCGAGGCTTCTGGTGTCAATTGTCATTTCCTCCTTCTCTTTGTTCTGCATGGACAGATTCTTCGATATTCCTGTAGGCAAGAGAATGCCGCAGCTTATACTGTTCATTCTCGCTTCTAATATGTTTGCGCTAAGCATGGGTGAGATGTTCGGTCTTTTCTTCAAAGGGCCTGTACATACCAGAGGCAACAAGGGAACCGCTCTTATCATGACATCAGTCTTCCTGTCAGGTGAGATGATAGCAACACTTCCCGGTATGTTCGAGCGCTACCTGCCCATCGTAAACGATATTAATCCCGCGACTGTTCTGAACTTCGCTTTGTACAGACTGGTCTACTACGAGGATCTTACGTCGTTCTACATAGAGATAGTAAAGATAGTTCTTCTCACAGTTCTTTTCCTTACTGTCGCGACCATGAAGTTAAGGAGGCAGAAATATGCATCTTTATAAGAATTTCATAAAGATGGTCGGCAAGCATAAGACCACGCTGATTATCTATTCGATTATATTTGTTGTAATGATGATAGCGTTCATTATGAACGGCGGATACGGGAATTCCGATGAATCCCGTTCAATAACAGATGCCTCGTTTGTAATAGGATATGAGGACGATTGCGGATCCGTTGCAAGCAAGGGTCTGCTCGAGTACTTAAATGCCAATAATGAGCTCATCGACCTTAAGGGAATGAGTGAAGACAAAGTAAAGACGATGGTGTTCTTTACGACGGTCAACGCATCGATCACAATCGATGAGAACTTCGATACGAAGATAAGTGAAGGCGACGATACGGCAGTTACATATTCATGCGTTGCCGAGTCCGGTCCCTCCATGTATATCATCGAGTCGATGATTAACTCATACATCCGCACATACAATACTTTCTTGAGTATGGGATATACACCCGAGCAGGCGGCCACAAGAACAACCGGTAATCTTTCTCTTTCTTCCGACAGTTATGTTTATACGCTGGAGGGACAGCAAGTTGACTCATCAGGGAAGCTGTTTACGCTTGCATATATGTCGAAGTTCTTCATCTATATAAGCTTCGGTGTTCTTACCCAGTGTATCGGAATGGTCATCATCAAGAGCAACAGCCGCAAGGTAAGCTCCAGGATCAAGGTGTCTCCTGTAAGTCCCGTCGCCCAGTCGATCGTGAATACAATCGGATTGTTCGTCTGCGGCATTGTCCTTTGGATAGCTGCAGTAGTGTTGATCCTTGCAACGGGCAGCGACCTGCAGGTAGTTAAGGATCAGGGCTATGTGATCTTCATCATCATGTTCATGGCATGCATCTGCAACTGTGCTCTCACATCATTCATCGCATCGTTTAACATCGACGTCGAGTCGCTGCCTTTGATCACGAATATAGTTGCTCTTGGCATGAGCTTCCTGTGCGGCGTGTTTGTCCCCCAGTCTGTCATGTCGACGGGTATGGTCAATGCATCAAGATTCCTTCCGTTCTACTGGTCGGTTGTCGTGCTTGATTCAGTAACGAAGATCACGGGAAGCATCGCCGATTATTCAGACGGGCTTCTTGTAAAAAGCGTTCTTATGCTTACGCTGTTCTCGGCAGTGTTCGTTGCAGGAGGAATAGTTGTTAAGAAGACTCAGACTTATAGTAAAATTAAGTAAATAAAAATATAAGAGGCTTCTATGACAAGGTCCGTTACGGACAGGATAATAATCTTTGTGATAACGCTTCTATTGCTGGCGTCGGGAACTTCCGCCGCCGGCTTTTCGCTGACGGAGATTAATGTTGTCGCGGCACTTCTGGTGTTCTGTTTTATCCTTTGCCTCTCGCTCATATTCAAAAGTTTTATCCCCGCCGCGGGTGTGTCAGTGCTTGCGGTGATCGTTTTCGCATTAGGGATAAGGAGCATCGCGATAGCGTTCGCGGCCCTCGCATACTGGGCCATGGCGTCAAACGCGCGAAAACTTCTTTACAAGCTTACAGTACCGGCAGCGCTTACCGGGGTGAGCTTCATGCTCCCCTGGCAGCAGGCATTAGTTGTCGCGGCTTTGACAGTACTCGCGTCTTATATGGCGATCGTGACAAGCCGCGCACAGCAGGATACCACGAGGCTTCTAAAGCAGTACGACGAAGCGCGTGAGCAGATGCTCGCGGAAAGAAGACGAAGAAGGAGCGCGACCGACAAGAGCGAGAACGACATCTACCTTGCAACCCTAAAGGAGCGTAACCGTATCGCGCGCGAAATACACGATAACGTCGGCCACATCCTTACGCGTGCCGTGGTGCAGATGAAGGCGCTCATGGTCATAAATAAGGATGAGAAATTAACGCCGTATCTTACCTCGGTGGATGAGTCCGTCAACACGGCGATGACGTCTATCCGTAAGTCGGTCCACGAGCTTCATGATGATTCGATAGATCTGTCGCTCGGTCTTAATGATCTTATTAAGACGCTCCCCGGAAAGTTTGATGCCAAGCTTGTCACATCGATTGAGTCGCCGACGGGAAGCGAGTTTAAGAAGACAGTCCTCGGCATCGTTAAGGAGGCTCTTACCAACACCGCAAAGTACAGTAACGGAGATAAGGTGAGAGTTGAGGTAATCGAGAATAATACTTTCTGGCGCGTGTTTGTTAATGATAACGGCAAGAATGAGAATAAGGATTATACTGAGAATGATTTTAAAGGTGCCGGCATAGGCCTTGAGAACATCCGTCAGCGTGCGCTTCTGGCGGGCGGCAATGTGAGGATCTTCTCTGACGAGAAGGGCTTCACGGTTCTCGTTACTTTGCCGAAGGAGGGAAGAGATGATTAAGATTTTTATCGTTGATGACGATCCGCTCGTGTCCGGAGCTTTGAAGGTTATCCTCGAGAACGATGCGGACGGCGAGAAGATAGAGGTACAAGATCAGGCAAGTAACGGCGAAGCAGCTGTTGCGGGAGCCCTTGGCAACAACTACGATGTCATACTCATGGATATACGTATGGACGGCATGGACGGACTTGAAGCGGCATCGAGGATACTTGCGGACAAGCCTGATACGAAGATCATATTCTTAACGACTTTCCTTGATGACGAATACATCAACAAGGCTTTGAGCGTCGGTGCGAAAGGTTATATACTTAAACAGGACTGCGAAGGTATCGCGACCTGCGTAAGAGCGGTCATGGACGGTAAGACGGTGTTCGCAGGCAAGGTTGTCGAGAAGCTTCCGGAACTTCTTAACCGCAAGGAGAGATTCGACTATTCGGAGTTTGATATCGGCGCCAAGGAACAGGAGATGATCGAGCTTGTCGCGGAAGGGTTATCGAACAAGGAGATAGCCTCGAAGATGTATCTTTCCGAAGGTACGGTCCGCAACATGATGAGCTCCGTATTATCGAAGCTTGACCTGCGTGACAGGACACAGCTTGCGTGTTTTTACTATCAGAGGATAAAAGTATGACAGTTAACAAGATATATCAGATAAGCCTCCTTAATCCCGATAACGACGCGGTCTACAAGACTGTCAGCGAGACGACTTTGCACGATCTCGGTATCGATGCTTTATGCAAGGTGATCACAGAGGACGCGAAGGAAGAGCAGATGATAATGCGCGTCATGGGGAAGATGACTTCGGATATAGAGACTGCAGGCTACAGACAGGATGTCTTTGACGATATTCTTACTCTTCCCGCGGTGCGCGAGAAACTCCTCGAACTTATGAATCAGATCGACTATCTTAAGGACTACGGAACATGGCGCAAGAACGCCGATGAGAAGCCTGGTCTTTGGGACCTGATGCACAGGTTGAATGAGCTTGATACTTACATCACCTGCATCGAGGCGATGCGCGAGTGCCTGTCCGATTCGGGCATCCGCTCGGACGGACTGAAGGCTCTTCTTAAGTATGTTGATGATCTTTATAACGACAATCACTACGAGGCTTTAAAGAAGGATATCTCAGAGCTTAAAGTCGATGCGTCGAACATACAGAGCATGACCATCGGAATCAATATTAATCCGAGGTTTGAAGTCGAGAGCTTGGGCCTTGTTTCCGTTAACGCGAAGCCGTTTAAAAAGTCAGGTGTCATCGGTAACTTCGCCGATGCGATCGCAGCTTCTAAGGACAGGATAAACAAGGATGCCGAGTGGGACGGCGATATGCACTACTATCCGGCGGAACCTGCTGACCAGGAAGGCTTCATGGACAGGCTCGATAAGCAGGCAATGATGATGGCGAAATACTCGAATCCTCTCATCGGCTCCGGCGACAGCATCGCGAAGGTGCCGGACGGTGACGGCTCATCGAATACTTCATTCTATCTTTCGAACATCGCGACCAAGCTTACTGCACATATCGTTAAGAAACTTAAGAATACTTTGTCCGCTTATTCAGAAGTGTCGATGGTTACTTTATCGAAGCTCATCCCCGAGCTTTTGTACTACATCCGCTTCGCCGAGTTTATTGAGAAGACAAGAGTAAAGGGATACTACTTTTGTAAGCCGCGCATCGCTTCTTCCGGCAGTGATTTCACGATGAATGCCGAGTGCTTCTATAACATCCGTCTTGCAACAACAGTTGATGATTCTAAGACCATCGTCGATAACGATCTTAAGTTTGATGAGTCACATCGCGTGTTCATGTTAACGGGCGCCAACAGAGGCGGTAAGACGACACTGACGCAGGCGGTCGGGCTGCTTTTCGCGCTGGCGCAGGGAGGCCTTTATGTGCCGTGCCGTCAGTTCGAGTACACGCCGGTTGATATGATCTTCACGCACTATCCTGCGGATGAGGACAAGACGACGGATCTGGGGCGTTTGGGCGAGGAGTGTGTGCGCTTCAAGGATATCTTCGGGAACGCGACTTCTGAGAGTCTGATTCTTCTTAACGAGAGCTTCTCGACAACATCGTTTGAAGAGGGGTATTATATCGCGGAAGATGCGGTGAAGGCGATCTGTCACAAGAATGTGCGCACGATATACAACACGCACATGCATAAGCTCGCGGCAGAACTTATGGGCTTTGACGGGAAGGTGAGTTCGATCGTCATGGAAAGCGAGGGCGGCAACCGCTGCTTCAAGGTCTCCGAGATGGCACCCGAGGGCTCATCGCATGCGTCTGACATCGCCCGCAAATACGGCGTTACCTACGACATGTTAGTTGAGGGCACGCGCGAAAAATAATCCGGGTTGCATAAGATAAAATGTGTGGTATAGTAGTATTATTGAACGCGTTCAATAATACTACTTTTATGTTGGTGAAAAATGACTAAAGAAGAAAAACTTAACATAACAAAAGATAAGCTTTTGAAGTCTACGATGCAGCTTATGAGGGAGAGGGAGGATCCGCTCTCGGTAACGACCAGGCAGATAGCGGCGAGGGCGGAAGTTAAGCCTTCCATGATCAACTACTGCTTCGGAACAAGAGACAAATTGCTGCACAAAGTCTTCGAGAAGGAGTACGAGAGTTTCCTTATCGACAAGGGTGTTAAGGAGATACTTGAGTCGGGGCAGCCGCCGAAGGAGATACTAAAGCAGCTTCATTTTGTGGTGGCGAAGTGTCTTCTTGAGAACTTTAATTTCACGCAGGTAATCACGAATTTTGTGTTGTTCAAGCGTGACCTTACGGAGCCGTCTTTCAGTTCACAGTACGTGAAGGCTCACTACAATGGTAAGAAGACTGATGAGCAGTGCAGGCTCATCGCGTATGAACTGTCTTCTATGATGCAGCTTATTATCTTCAGAAAAGAGGAGATAAAGAAGGGATTCGGAATAGATCTTGATGACGACGGTCAGCTTAAGTCTGTCATCGATTTGAGGGTTGAACTTTTACTGGGCGGAAAGTAATGAAGTATATTTATAAGTTGGGTGAAGTGCCTGCAGGGGTTAAGGATCAGATTGGCGGCAAGGCGTATTCTCTGGATTACATGATCCGGGAATTAAAGCTTAATGTTCCTTCAGGATTCGTGGTTATCTCGCCGGCTTTTGAAGAAGGGCAAATCGGAAGTGAGGCACAAGGCGATATAGAAGCACTCGTGTCTTCACTGGATACATCATGTACGTATGCAGTCAGGTCTTCCGCGCTGTCGGAGGATGGTCAGAATGCTTCGTATGCAGGCCAGTATGAGACCGTGACTGATGTTAAGGCTGACGGTATTACTGAAGCTGTCAGAAGTGTAGTTGCGTCGGCTGACAGCGGACGCGTCAAAGAATATAACGACAGCATCGCACACGGCGGTGAGGGGATAGCAGTTGTTATCCAGAAGTTTGTTGCACCTTTATATGCAGGTGTTGTGTTCACGTCGGATCCGTTAAACGGCAAGGATGAATATCTTACCGGTAATTATGTTAAGGGTGAAGGCGAGCAGCTCGTGTCCGGCAACGCGAATGCTTATGAGTTTAAGATCAATGCTTTGAAGTTTAATTATGAAGGACCGGATGAGATGCGTGGGTTTGCAAAGAAGCTTGGCCGTGCGTGCCTTGCTATCCGCTCATCCTACGGCATGCCGATGGATATCGAGTGGGCGGTGTCAGGCGGCTCTGTCTATATTCTGCAGGCGCGGCCGATCACGACTTTAAGAAGATATGATCCTTCAACGTATAAGATAAACGGAAGCTTATCGGGATATAAACTTCTTACCAAGACGAATGTTGGCGAGATATTCATGCAGCCCGTGTCGCCCATCACATTCAGTGTGCTTGATAAGATAAGCAACATGATCGGTCTTCCCAAATGGCTTGATAGTATCAACGGCCAGACTTACATGAACATCACGGTCATGATGAGTGCGATTGTTGCATTCGGCAAGACGCGCGAAGAAGCGTTTCTGTCTATTAAAGACCTGGTCGGCAACGTGCCTTCTGGTCTTGATATTCCGGTATCGCCTTTCTCGAAGAAGGTGTTTTTCAGTAAGATCAAGGCGTTGCTGTTTCCGAAGAATAAGTCGAAGTTAAGTAAGAAAGAAAAACTCAAGATGGTCGATGGACTCGCAGATATCGCGCGCGACCTGATCGGGCAGATACATAAGATCGATGATGCATCTTCGCTTGCTGATTTCTGGGACAATGTTCTCGTTCCTAATCTTAACGACGGACTTGCGTCTGTTCTTACAGCCTGCGGTACCGCGATGATGCCTTTGTTCTCAACACGCAAGAAGATCGCCGCGATAGCAGGTGATAAGATGGCGGACCGTCTGTGCGGCGGGTCGTTAGGAGTTGTCGATTGCATGAAGCCCGTGCTTCTTATCGAAGATGTAATCGCCGGCCGTATTACCCGCGAGGAATATATGCGCGACTGCGGCCACAGATGTGTGAATGAGATGGAACTCATGTCGCCCCGCCCTTACGAGTCTGAAGATTATATCGACCGATTGATTGAAGAACATAAGAACAGCGGCGCAGATCTTCACGCGATGCAAAAAACACAGGCTTCATTGTTTGAATCTGCGTTGTCTGAGTTCAAGTCTTCGTATCCGAATAAAGCCAAGTGGATCGATAAGCAGATCGCATCTTTTGTTCATGCGAATCAGTTCAGGGAAGAAATACGAAGCAAGGGTGTTTGGATATTCTGCGTCTACCGTGAATATCTACTTCGTGCGGGATCTTTACTTAACATCGGTGACGATGTGTTTATGCTTTTGCACGATGAAGTAAATGATGTTCTGCGCGGCAAACTTAATGCAGATGTTTTTATTAAGGAACGAAGAAGAAATTACGATTCGTATCTTGAATATCCGCCGTTCCCCGCTGTTATCCTCGGCCGCTTCGATCCTGATAAGTGGATGAATGATCCGAACAGGCGCAATGACTTTTATTGTGATGATGTTTCGCGTGATGTTGATACTTCAGGCGACGGAGTGATCAAGGGATTCCCCGGGGCTTCAGGCGTTGTTACCGGAACGGTCCGTGTAATCAAGGATATAAGCGAGATTGAAAAGATCGAGACCGGAGATATCCTGGTGACCGTCGCGACGAATATCGGCTGGACGCTCGTATTTCCCAAAGTCTCGGCAATCATAACGGATATAGGCGCACCGCTGTCGCATGCGGCTATCGTCGCACGCGAGTTCGGCATACCTGCAGTTGTCGGCTGCGGCAATGCCACTACTTTGCTTAGGACCGGCGACCGCGTCACCGTAGACGGCGCCGCGGGAGTGGTCAAACTTATTTCCAAGTAGAGCCGCCGGGTGTTTTGACGTGTGGTAGAATATACATACTTAATAAGTACTCTTTGCAGGAGGATATCTCTATGGCATGTTTTCTGGTACCGGCAGCTGAGGCTGTTGTAACGACGATTATCTCGAAGGCTATCGATAAGAAGGATCAAAGTGTTGATACAAGCCGTTTCACACACAAAATCAAGTGGCTTAACAATATGCTGTGGGGAGGCTCAGCGCTTCTTGCATTTGAGCATCTGTGGCACGGTGAGATCGTACCGTGGTTCCCGTTCCTGACAGCTGCAGGCAATCCTGAAGATATGGCGGAGGTTATCCACGAGATGAGTACCGTCGGTGTCACGATGGCGATACTTGTCACGGCGGTCTGGGCAGGCATGGTCATTGTGACGAACATGATCGAGAAGAAGGCTGTATCTCCGGCTTTGAAAGTTGAGGAGGGCTGACCATGACTTTGCTTATCACTGTTTTTGCTGCGGTCATCTCAACTGTTATCTGGTATAAGAACGCGCCTCAGAGCGAGATGCGGATCGGCACTCTTGCACTTATGTACTGGGGTGCTTCGATCATGTGGTTTGTTGATGCCATTTATGAGTTTATTGAATTGAGAGATGAGTTTTTCGCGCCGGCTGGAGCTGATATGTTAAACGACACTTTCTTAGGACTGTCTGTAGTTGCGCTCGGCCTTGTTATCTGGCTTGTCATCATCCTCATCAAGGACCCCAAGGGTGTAGTGGCTGCCGCACTTAAAAAGAATTCATGAGTAACGACGCGCGCAAGATCTTAGAACAGGTTAAGGACGGTTCGCTGACGGTTGAAGACGCGCTTTTGAGGCTTAAGACTGAGCCGTTCGAGGACATTGGTTTTGCGAAGGTGGATCTTCACCGGCAGGTGCGCCAGGGGATGGCGGAAGTCATTTACGGCGCAGGCAAAACTCCCTCGCAGATAACAGGGATCATCGACACGATGAAGAAGAACGGCCAGGAGCGCATCCTTATCACGCGCCTGTCGCCCGAGTCTGCTAAGAGCGTCGCTGAAGCCCACGCTATCACATATAAAGAAGACGCGCGGATCGGGTACATTGGCACTCCGCCCGCTCCTGACGGTATCGGTACTGTCGTGGTCGCAACGGGCGGCACGAGTGACATCCCGGTCGCCGAGGAGGCGGCACTTACGGCTGAGTTCTACGGCAATAAAGTTACGCGTTTGTACGACGTCGGTGTCGCAGGTTTGCACCGGCTTTTATCCCATAATGAAGACATAATGAATGCGAGCGTCATCATAGCGATCGCGGGTATGGAGGGCGCTCTTGCAAGTGTCGTCGGCGGTCTTGCGGACTGCCCGGTTATCGCGGTGCCTACGAGCGTCGGTTACGGTGCTTCATTCGGCGGCATCTCGGCGCTTTTGTCGATGCTCAATTCCTGCGCGAGCGGCGTGTCGGTCGTCAACATCGATAACGGCTTCGGAGCGGGGTATCTCGCGAGCATGATCAATCACATGGAGGCTAAGTCATGAAGACACTTTACATAGACTGCGGCATGGGCGCTGCAGGCGATATGCTCACGGCGGCTTTGCTCGAGCTGCTGCCGGACCGCGGCGCGTTTGTCGATAAGCTTAATTCCCTGGGAATTCCGGGCGTCACCTACTCTCTCGAAAAGTCGGTCAAGTGCGGCATCACAGGCTCGCACATGACAGTTAAAGTAAATGGCGGGGAAGAGAGCGAGGAGATGCATGAGCATGAGCATCATGACCACGGGCATGAGGGTGAGCATCATCATCATCACCACAGCGGGATGGATGATATACAAAGTATCGTATCTTCTTTAAAGATCCCGACGATGTTAAAACTCGAGATCCTCGCAGTTTATAAACTCATCGCCGAGGCGGAGAGTCATGTTCACGGCGTGCCTGTCGAACAGATACATTTTCATGAAGTAGGATCGATGGATGCGGTCGCCGATATCACGGCGGTCTGTATGCTCATGGATGAGATCGATCCTGATGAGGTGGTCGTATCGCCGGTTCATGTCGGAAGCGGTACGGTCAAATGTGCGCACGGCGTATTGCCGGTCCCCGCGCCCGCGACGGCACATATCTTGAAAGACATTCCCATCTACAGCCACGGCATTGAAGGAGAGCTGTGCACCCCGACGGGCGCGGCGCTGCTTAAACATTACGCTACGCGATTCGGTGATATGCCCGTCATGAAGACAAGTGCGATCGGATATGGAATGGGCAAGAAGGATTTTGAAATTGCCAACTGTGTACGCGTTATGACAGGTGACAGGGAAACTGATGATTCTTCTGATAAGTCCGGTGAATCGGGTATCTTTGAACTCTCATGCAATGTCGATGACATGACCGCTGAAGACATCGCGTTTGCCTGCGAGAAGATACTTGAAGAAGGTGCGCGCGAAGTTTATACGATACCAATCGGCATGAAGAAATCGCGCCCCGGGACTTTGATCCGTGTCATGTGTACCGCTTCCGAGCGTGAGAAGATGGCGGGCCTTATATTTAAGTACACGACGACCATCGGAATACGTGAGATAGAGACAAATCGATATGTTCTTGAGCGCAGGATCGAGACCGTCGACACGAAGTTCGGTCCCGTCCGCCGCAAGGTCTCAACGGGCTACGGCGTCACGCGTATGAAGTACGAGTATGACGACATCGCACGCATCGCCCGCGAGAATAATCTGACGCCGGGCGAAGTGCGCAGACAGATAGAAGATGCATAATAAGAAACAAAAGCTCGAACAGATCTTAAGACAGATGGGAAGCGTTCTAGTCGCTTTCTCATCCGGCGTTGATTCGACATTCCTTCTTAAAGTTGCCCACGATGTGTTAGGTGATAATGCGGCCGCTGTAATTGCGAAGTCGTGCCTTATCCCGCCGCGTGATATCGATGAGGCAGTTTCGTTTTGTAGTGAGCAGGGGATAAAGCTCATCATACTTGACTACGATCCTTTAACTGTTGAAGGCTTTGCCGCAAACCTGAAGGAGCGCTGCTATATTTGTAAGAAGTCGCTTTTCGAGAAGGTGGTGAAAAAGGCGCAGGAACTTGGAGTCAGCGCTGTCGTAGAGGGCTCGAATGAGGACGACAAGGGTGACTACCGCCCCGGAATGCGCGCGATAAAAGAGCTTAATATCAGAAGTCCGCTTCAGGAGGCGGGGCTAACAAAAAGTGAGATAAGGCATCTGTCGCGCGAGCTTGATCTTCCCACGTGGGATAAGCCTTCGTTCGCATGTCTGGCGTCGCGCATCCCTTATGGCGACGAGATCAATTTGGTCAAGCTTAAGATGGTCGATGATGCCGAGGCAGTTCTTCTCGGCGAAGGCTTTAAGCAGTTTCGTGTCCGCGTGCACGGGAATGACGCGCGCATAGAATTACTCCCCTGCGACTTTAATAAAATGCTTGAGGAAGGGACGCGCAGCCGCGTTAATACAAAGCTTAAGGAAATCGGTTTCCGATATGTGTCGCTCGACCTTCAGGGCTACCGCACCGGCAGCTTGAACGAGGGTGTGGCGGCAGATTAAAGGCGCGGCTTAAAAAGAGGAATGTCGACGTCCGGCAGCTCGCCGTAAATGTCCTCGTTCTCGTTGATCCTCAAAGCCTCGGGAGCCTTGCTGTTATCGGGTTCGAACGGGTTCTCGTTGTATGCATGAACGAAAGCTTTGGCGGACTCCAAAGAAATGTCGATCTTCTCGGCTTGAAGTCTGATCCCGCCCGTGGGGCTGTAATCGTAAAGCTTGCCGTAGGTGTCGCCTATGTTGTTCGACTTATCAAGAAGATGTCCTATAAGGAACGTGACCAGGCTTCCCACGAACACAAGCGAGAACAAGATATAGATAATATAGTAAACATAAACGATCCACATAATTATGCCTACCTTTTCCTGACGTAAAGGAACGTCGAACTCGATTGCGTGTCACGCAGATTTCTTATAATGCGCCTAAGTTTCCTGGTTGCTATCGTGAGCATTGCAATTCCGAATGTCATTGAGAATGACACCATCAGAGGAAAGACCGCCACAATCTCATCAAAGCGAAGTCCGATAACCGGATAAAGAGCAATGCCCGCAAGAAGCAGGAAAAGCGGCACCGCGATCGCAGCAACCTTAGCCTTGTTAAAAGGTATCGTGCCGATGGTCTTGCCGGTCTGTCCGTTAACAAGAATAGTGTTCGGCTTGCCCTTGTATGTGCAGGTGTAAAACCATACCGGCAGCATAAGATAGATCGCGTCATCATCGATGTTGACATAGGGGTGTGACTCCGTGACACTCAAGTTCTGTGCTTTAAGGTCCTTGATAGCCTCCTCGGAGAACATGTCGTCACAGCGCTTTAAAACTGCGGCGCGAAGGTCGGAAGGCGACATGTCTGAAGTGTCAGAATAGAATCCGCTCAAGTAGTCTTCATCAAAGTCTTTAACGTCGTCGTAGAAGTAAGGCTCGAGCCTCTTTGCCATGTTATCGTTAAGCCTCAGGGAAGCGTCACAAGGAAGCAGCTCAAACCTGGCGCTTCCAGCCCTCGCGAAATAAGTGGTCCTCGTATTCTTTCCGCTCTTTACACTGCCTTTGATAACGACAGAGTCGTACAGATCGCAATTAACGATCCAATAGGGGACATAAATGCCTCTTATGTTATCGAGGCTTTGATTCTTGATCTGCTTAGGAATGAAGGAACCTCTGTTAAGATGCGCCTTGATAAGCTTCTTCGCTTCTTCTTCTGTAACGGAGAATGGCAGTATACCATCGGGCCTTCTCTCGTTCGCAACGCGGCTGAACACAACGGTCGGATTGCCGCAGTAAACGCAGAACGTGGAAGACTCGGAACCGTTGATAACGATGTCACCGCCGCAGTGGCTGCATGTGTAGATCTTAACCTCGTAGTCAGAAGGCTTGCGTGTGCCGTGAATATCAGCGAGTGTCTTGCCGTCATCTTGTGCGAGCAGATCCTTACCGAGAGCCGATACGTCCTCGGGTTTAAACGTGGACCCGCATATCTTGCAGGTCATCCTATGTAATGATGGTGAATAAACAAGTGCGCCGCCGCAGTTGTTGCATAAAGTCGCCATATACTCCTCCCTGATTCCAATGTATTATACCATCTTAAATGCAACTTAAGCACCGGCATGTGCAACTTGTGCATAAACGCCGCCGCGCCCCGTTTGTCTTTGCTATAGTGGCATCATCAAAAGCAAAACACGAAGGGGAATTTACGAAAATGAAAAAGGCAGTTAAAGGTTTGATCATAGCAGCAGGAGTAATCACCACACTCGCAGTCGGCGGATCGATAGTATTGGGAGGCGTCATCGCAGATAAGATCCTCCACCAGAATGATGGTAAGGATACAGTTGACAACAGTTTAAAGCAGCTCGAACTTTGGGGATACGATATCGATTCATTCAACAATAACTATAGTGGTGTTGAAGTAAGTGCGCCGGCGGCTGACGGGAATGTGGTGCCGGGGACGCTTTTCGAGGAGGGAAGTGACATGTGTGCGGTGCTCGTGCACGGTGCGGGCGGTGACCGCGTGAGCATTTATCCGCTTGCCGAGCAGTACCTGATGAGGGGTTACGATGTCATCGCAATCGACCAGAGAGGCTGCGGCGCGAATCCTGATGACCGCGTCACGTTCGGTATCAATGAGAGCCTTGATGTGGCGGCGATGGTGGAGTACGCGAGAACCGAATTGGGTTACGGCAAGGTTATCGTTCACGGTCAGTCGATGGGTGCGCAGACGGCTGTTGTTTATGCAGCGAATGTGGAGCGCGGTGCTGCTGATGCTGCGGATGCCGTTATCTGCGATTCGCCCGTGCCCGGCATGGAGCTTATGCTGCGCCTGATGTTCGGCGAGAGCGTCGAGAATGCTTACTCACCCGTTACCAATTACCTTATCGGAACATCGAAGTCTTTCATGAAGGTTTTTGACCGCATCGATTACGATGATGCAGATACGATCGCACTTGCATCCGAGATCGATATTCCCGTGATGATCGTGCTGTCAGAGCGCGATGAGGTTTGTCTGCCCGAGTATGTGCAGCAGGTTTATGATAATATTTCTGTTGACGAGAGAGCAATCTATTATGCTGACAGCGAGCACATCGAAGGCGTGATTGATGATCCTGAAGGATACATGACAAGTGTTGAGAACTTCCTCTCGTCGGTGGGAGTTAATAATGAAACTTAATCTTTATGAGAACAAGAATGATATGAACGAACACGTGGACGTATATTACTCGAATATGCGCCCCGTTATCCGTCAGCTGATTGACACGGTAAATTCAGAGAGGCCTTCTCTTTCCGGGCGGCCCGCAGATGAGGATCTTGATGACGGTGATGAAGTGCTTCTCGACCCGCGCAACATCTATTATCTTGATCACGTTGAACGCAAGTTATTCGCGTACACGAAGGACGGGGTGTACCGCGTGATGAATACTCTTGCGGTGTGCGAAGAGATGCTGTGGAACTATGGGTTCGTGCGCGTGTCGAAGTCGAATCTTGTTAACATCTACAAGATCGTGCAGCTTAAGCCCGATCTTAACATGAAGGTGTACGCGTCGTTTGATAACGGCGAGAGGATCTGCATAAACAGAAGCTATAAGAAAAGCTTCAGTGACTATCTTCAGAAGATGAGGGGGATGGTGTAATGAGTACAAATGTTAAAGAATATCTGCTCGAGCTTTGCTGCTCATACACGGTCGTCTCGGTCTTGGGAGCTGTTGTCAATATTCTTGTTGGCGGACAGACGAATAATATCAATGTGCTTGTCATGTTCAGTTTTTGCGCGATCATAGTTTTTGTCTTGTCGCTTCACCGATTGTTTGATGCTGTCAGCCCGCTTGTCATGATCATCGTACAGTATCTGGTCGCCTGCGGAGTGTGCGCGTTGCTGGTTCTTGTATTGAGTATTCTTATCGAGCCCGTCACGCCGCGCGGCTGGTTCGAATTCTGGCGCTCATTCACGATTCCCTACATCATCGGAGCCGGTTACTACTACTACCGCGTCTTCTCCGATGCGAAGAAGCAGAACGAGCTGATCAATGAGCTCCGGGAGAAGCGGGGAGAAATGTAAACTTTTTAAGTGGGATTTTTTGACCAAAAATGCGAAGTGCCGTGGTTATTGGCTTTGAAGGGTGATGCATCCGATGAGAGTACTATTAATAGCACTGAAAATCGGGACGGATTTTTGTTGATATTTGTTGTGTGACCGCTGTAAAGTGGTTATATGAATAAGGGAACAATATCAGTAGAGTTTTATGTAGGAAGATACATCTATCTGAGTGGACTGCTCAGTACTATTCCTGATGTGCGTTTTGGCGGACGCGGGAGCAGAGAATCAATTTCTGTATATACGGTTAATAACAAAACCGGGCAGCGCGACAGACTTAGGATTACAAATACATCGCCAAAGTGGGATCACTATTATGAACTTGCGGTGCGGCGCGAAAGAGTTAAGGAACAATTGAATCTTTTACTATCGAGCTGGAGCGAGGATTATAAGGGTTCTCTTGCGAAGATATCGTCAGAGTACATAATTATCCCCAATGATGTTAACCGTTATGACTGCGATTGTTGGAACCTCTTTAAGAGTAATGATTGCGATGTTCAGAATAAGTATCCTGTTCGATACAAAGATTTTATAATGCGGTCTTATTTTGAAGTGGAAGTAGCAAAGGTTCTCGACAGTCTGGGCATTGATTATAAGTATGAGGTCAGACTGCCGATCGGAGGCGGTGATGAGATCAGCCCTGATATGGCTGTTAATCTGCCCGAGTATAACCGCTGCGGATTTGTTGAGGCTCTGGGCGGACTTGATAGTTTGAAGTATGTTTCTCACAACACTTGGAAGCTTAAGGGATATATAAACTGCGGATTGTATCCCAATCGCGACGTTGCTTTGGTCAGTGCTGATTCAAAGGTTGTTCCGACCCGCGATATGATCAAACGGATGATTGGCACAATGCTGAGTTATATAGCTTCGCAGTATGTGATGAAGAAGAGTTTGTTTAATAGCGTATGTGTGGACAGTTATGTGGACAGTTTTTAAAAAAGTCCACAGAATTGTCCATACAAGCCTTAAATGGACAGAAGTGTGGACAATTTCTGAAAAAGTCCACAAAACTGTCCATATGGCCGGGCGGAGGCGGCGGCACAACAACTAATCATGAACCTGTAAAATCGTACCTCTTCACACCTCTCATCCAGAAGCGGTAGCTTAAATAGAACACCAGCACTCCGAATATCGGCGCGATGCCGGTCATCAGCGGCTCTTCATCCGGAGACAGCAAAGCAAGGCTCGGATAATACGCGATAAATGCGATCGGTATGATGAATGTGAACAGGAATCTGAACACACTGTTGAATATGCTCGCCGGGTATTTGGCAAAATCCTTAAACCTGAACATGATGACCATCACATTGCCCGATCCTTCCATCCAGAAAGCGGTGGCCGCCGCGAAGTTCATAATGGCAATCATGAACAGCGAGGCCGTGAATATGTATAAAACAAGCAGACCAATCGAACCTGCAGTCACTTTCAAACCGATGTGATACCACGCGTAGATCAGCGTGCCGAGACCGAACGCGAGCTGTCCCAACCCCTTAACATCGAACACTTCCGACATGAAGTAGAAGAATACATTGATTGGGCGGAAGCAATACTTGATAAAGTCGCCGCTTCTTACCATGAAACGCAGATTCCAGTTGTTGTCGAAGAAGCACTGCACAGGCGTCAGGGCAATCAGCGAGAATCCGTACAGGAACAGCATATGGTGGTAATCCCAGCCGTTGATCGTCGGGAAATTTCTAAACAGGATAAGAAACGTCACGAAGCCCGACAGATTGGTAAGTATCATGCCGAACGTGGATATCACAAAATCCGCGCGGTAGCTCATCTTGGTCTTAAGGTCCTGGATTAGGATCTTCTTATATATAGAGAGGTAGAAGCCAAGGCCCCTGCTGTTTCCAGTTTTCTCAAGCTTTGACATATTAACCTCCGTTCACTGTGATCTTGCGGACCGAGAAGTTCCAGAACAACGTGCTCACCGCGATAAGGATAACCGCCCAGAGGGTCTGGAACGCCCAGAGCGAAGCGGCACCGGACAACGTATCGGCACCGCCTTTGCCGAGCAGGACATTCAAAGGAACATCATAAACCGCTCGAAAAGGCATCATCCCGACAACATTTCTCGCCGATTCAGGAAAGAAGGCGAGGGGGATCGAAGCGCCCGATAATAAAAGGACTATCGTCTCTTTAACAATGTTAATTCCCCAGGTTGACTCGGTGTAGAGGCATAAAGTCGCGACGAGCATCTCGATGTGGAAGTTGACCACCAAAGCGAGCACCACCGACACGATAAAGTAAACAAGATTGATGCCCAGAGGGATCGCTCCGTGAGTTACGAACATGACGATGATGAACGTCGGGATGAACGTTAAGAAGAACAGCACGACGTGATTACCCGAGTAACTCCAGAATGTGTAAGTCTTATACTCCATCGGCTTAAGAAGATCGAGGATGATCTTGCCCGACTGGATGTTACGGCTCATATCCCAGACGACGTACATCTCGAGAAAGTTGAACAGTGCGGTCGCAAGTATCAGGTAGATCATCGTATCCGTGAATGTCATGCCGTTGACGACATCCGTTCCTGACGATGCGTAGATCGACTTCCAAAGAAAGTACACGAGGATCAGATAGATGATATTCGCGAACAAGGTCACGAAGGCGCCGAGTCTGAACTGCAGGGACTCCTGTATGCCGGCCTTCGTTAAAGCCAGTAATCTTTTGGGATTCATCAGCCGACACCTCCTTCGTATATTTTCTTGATGACCTCCTCCGTCGAGATCTCCTGAAGCTGAATATCCTTTACGCCAAGGGACTTTTGCTTCTCCATGATTATTTGCATGATATCTTCCTTGCTCTCGTCGATAAGGTGCTCTTCCCATGTATCGTCGGCAAGGCGCAGCTTAAGCGTACGGTACGAACCGAAGTAGGACTTCAAGTGTTCAATATCGTTGTCGTAGATCTTCTGGCCTTTATCGATGATGACTATCCTTTTGCAAAGTGCATCAACGTCGCCCATATCGTGCGTCGTCAGGATAACGGTCGTATTCTTGGTCTTGTTAAGACCGGAAATAAGATCGCGGATCTTCGCCTTCATCGATACGTCGAGACCGATAGTCGGCTCGTCGAGAAATACGATATCCGGGTTATGAAGGAAAGCCGCGAGGATGTCGCTTAAAGTACGCTGTCCCAAAGACATCTGACGCACCGGCTTCTTGATGATCGGTTCGAGGTCAACCAAAGAACGGTACAGCTCGAGCATATCCTCGTAATCCTTCTGTTTGATCATGTAGATGTCGCGAAGAAGATTAAAGGATTCGATAAGCGGCAGCGACCACCAAAGCTGGCTTCTTTGTCCGAATACGACACCGATGCGCTCTGAATTGCGCGTCCTGTCCTTATATGGAATATTGCCGTTAACGAGTATCTCCCCCGATGTGGGTTCGAGGACGCCGGTCATCATCTTGATGGTTGTTGATTTGCCCGCGCCGTTAGGACCTAAGTAGCCGATAATCTCGCCTTTACCAATAGTTAACGATACGTCCTTAACTGCACTGATAGTCTTGTAATCGCGCGAGAACAGATCGCGGATACTTCCCTTAAGACCTTCATGTCTGTTGAGTACTTTGAAGTCCTTGCAAAGGTCCTTCATAAGGATCGCAGCTTCACTCATAGTTTTCCCCTCCTTGAGCCTGTGATTACCTTGAATTCTCTTGTTACATCAAGTATATTGTTGATGAGGGGCTAAATAATCTGCAAAACAACCACAAAATCATAACTATCTTACACACTCGTGTGATATTGTTATGATATTTGCTGATTCAGAGGAATATAGTTATGAATCGTGACTTGATGGGACTCATTGTCCGTAACGATGACGGTGCAGAGATCGTAAACTACGACGATCCCGCGTTTCCGTCCTACATCTACGACGGCTGGATACAGCCGAAGGTCACCTGGGAGAAGGTTCCGCACTACCACGAGGATGTCGAGCTTGTCTCGGTCAAGTCAGGTACGATGGCATACGTCGTAAACGGCAAGACGCTGATGCTTCATGAGGGCGACACCATCTTTGTTAATTCCAATCAGATCCACTACAGCATGAGCGTGGGCGAGGAAACCGCCAAGTATGTCATCTGCGTCATCCACCCGGGAATCCTCTCGGCATCCGTCAAAGTCGAGATGGATGCGATCAAGCCGATCACCGAGAACCCCGACCTTCAATACTTAAGATTCAGATATATAAATGAGTACACCAGGGACATCTATAACCTGATGATGCAGATGCCCGACATAAGACATGACGCGTTCGCCGTCACCATGCAGTTTTTTAAGATTTGGGAGATAATAAGAAAACAAAGCCAGGCATTGGGCAGGGAAGAGCCCGAGCTTATGACGGACACCCATAAGCAGATCTTTAAATCGATGATGCTCTATATATCGCAAAACTACCAAAGTACCGTCACGCTCGACGCGATCGCGAGCAGTGCATCCGTCAGCAAGTCGATGTGCAACAATATATTCCACAAGTATGTGGGCGAGTCGCCGGTAAGCTATGTAATGCATTTTCGCGCGCGAAAAGTAGCCGAGTACCTGCGCTCGACCGACATGAGCCTGGGACAGATAGCGGAGAAGACCGGGTTTAACGGGGTAAGCTACATGTCGGAGACTTTTAAGAAATTTTTCGAGGCGAGTCCGAGGGATTACAGAAAGCAGTGGAGGCGTAATGATGAACAAGGATAAGAAGTTTACACACGCTACCTTCTCGATAATGGAGCAGCTTCTCGAGGTCGATAATCTTAACGATGCGCTCGCGGGAAGCCTGGAGATTATCTTACGTGAATTGGATGCGGAAGCGGGGGCGATCTGGCTTCTCGATAAGAAGACGGACAGGCTCGCGCCGGTGTTTTATACGGGACCTGCGGACATCTCCAACATCACGATCGAGAACGGCGTCGGTATCGAGGGTGTCGTAACGAAGAGCGGAAAGTCTATTATGGTGACAGATCCCGCGTCAGATCCGAGGTTCGACGGAAACGTCTTTGACGATAACGGGCTTGTGACGAAGACCATGATATGTGTGCCGCTTAATAACATCAATGAAGTCATCGGATGCTGTCAGATAGTAAATAAAAAAGATGGCGAGCCTTTCAATAAAGATGAGCTTGAACTCGTCGAACACATGGCGGCGCTGGCAGCGATGACGATAGATGAGAAGGGCTTTCTCGTTGAGCTTGATGAGCAGAAGGAAGTACTTATCTCACTTCGTAACGTGACGAAGGATTATCAGACGGGTGAGACGGTAAACAAAGTTCTTAAAGGAATAAATCTTGATATTTATAAGAATGAATTCGTGGTCGTATTAGGAGAGTCCGGATGCGGCAAATCGACGATGATGAATATAATCGGAGGCATGGACGCGTTGACGGACGGAACGGTCACGATAGAAGGGAAAGATTTCTCGCATCCGTCTGACGACGACCTTACCATGTTCAGAAGAAACTACGTCGGTTTTATCTTCCAGCAGTATAACCTGATGCCGAACTTAACGGCGCTCGAGAATGTCGAATTCATAGCTGAGCTGGTCGACGATCCGATGAGTTCACAGGATGCGATAGACAAGGTAGGACTGACGGACCGGGCGGGCAACTATCCGGGCCAGATGTCGGGCGGCCAGCAGCAGCGTGTCTCGATCGCACGTGCACTTGTAAAAAGGCCGAGTCTTATATTGGCTGACGAGCCGACCGCGGCGCTCGACTATACAACAAGTATCGAAGTCTTAAGAGTCATCGAAGACATCATGAAATCTAAGGGAACGACAGTCGTCATGATCACGCATAATGCCGAGATCGCGAAGATGGCGGACCGTGTGGTCAAGCTTAGAAGCGGCAAGGTCGCGAGTATCAAGAAGAATGTTCACCCGCTGCATGCGGATGAGCTCGTCTGGTAATAAGTACAGGTATAAAGGATGAAGCGCACCCAACGTAAAGATGCTATAAGAAATATCCGCAAGCAGGTAGTCTCCTACCTGTCTATCGCCATCATCGCGATGCTCGCGGTATTAGCTTATCTTGGCGTTAATTTCGGAGCGCTTGCAGTCGGTGCCGCGGGCGATAAGTTCTTCCGCGAGAATAACTTCCGTGATTTGCACGTCATGTCAACTTACATGCTCACCCCGGGCGACATCGAGGCGATCCGCCAGGTCGAAGGCGTACTCGACGTTGAGGGCGTTTACAGGACTGAAGCGAAAGTAAGAGCGGGCAACGATGTGCTCGATGTTTTCGTAATGTCGCTCACGGAGCGCATCAACACGGTGCAACTCATCGAAGGAAGACTCCCCGAGAATCCTAATGAATGCGTCGTCGAACTTGAGATGAGAAATAATCATCATATTGGTATAGGCGATCAGATATCAGCGGTGAACTCTGACGGCGGGATGCCTTCGTATCTTACAAATAACGAATATACAGTCACGGGTATCGTCATTCATCCGGATCACGCCTGCTTCACGAGATACGTTCCGGGGAAGCTTTATATCCTCGTACAGCCGCAGGTGTTCGACAGTGAGGCGCTCGAGAACTGCTTCATGACGGCTGAGATCCAGGTTGATGGAACATCGGATCTGTACAGGATGGATGAAGGATATATCGATGCTGTCGATCCCGTGTTCACGCGCCTTGAAGCACTTGCGGATGAGCGTGCGGTCATAAGATATAACGAGATAAGATCACGCTATCAGGATCAGATAGACGAAGGACAGGCGCAGCTTGACGATGCACAAGGTCAGTTAAGTGACGCGCGTAATGAGCTTGATGTTAACTGGGACAGCTATTTCGACGGACTTGATGAGATAGAGAGGACGACGCAGGAACTTCGCGATGCACGCGATCAGCTTGTCGCCGGATGGGATGAGCTCGAGGCGGCGCGTTTGCAGATAGAGGATGGTGAGCGGCAGCTTGCGCAGGCGAAGGTCCAACTTGATGAAGGCTGGGCGCAGCTTGTTGAGGCGAGGCTTCAGCTTGATGCGGCGAGAGTCGCACTTGAGGCGGGAGAACAGTCGCTTATCGAGGCGAGGACCGCACTTGATGCATTTAAAGTGCAGCTTGATAATGCAAATGAGCAGCTGCAGAACGGTTCTGGTCAGCTTGATAATGCCGCGGCTTTGCTCGAGGCCGGAAGGCAGCAGCTTATAACAGGTTTCGAACTCATGGAGGATGTGAAGGAGATACTGCGTTACGGGCTTTACACCGCGATAGAACATACGCTGGGGCAGCAGACGGCGGACGCGATCCCGTGGTCACCAAGACAGACCTCGATCGATGTTAACGACCCGAATGCGGGCATCAGTATCATCAATATAACGCAGAACACGAGCTTCGATTTCAGCAAGTCTTTTACTCAAAATCTCGTAACGCTATTAACGGCGATCGGAGTTCCAAATCCGCAGGCGGCCGCGCAGGCGATTACCGACTACACCGACATCCTCGAGAGCGGGTACAACAGTCTGGCGTCGATATTCGGTTACTGGGATCAGGCGCATCAGATGTACCTTAACGGACTTGCACTTTACAACTCGGGCCTTGCGACATACGAAGATAAACTTCAGCTTTATAACTACGCTTTGGCACAGTATCAGGCGGGCGAGGCACAGTATGCGGAGAGCAGTGCGATGCTTGAGCAGAAGCGTGCCGAATACGAAGAGGGAGAGGCGCAGTATGCGGCAGGACTTGCCGAGTATGAAGCGCGCCGTGCACAGTACGAAGAGGCGGAGGCTCAGCTTGCGGACGCTAGAGCAAGATATAATGCGGGACTAGCGGAATATGAGGCTGGACGCGCACAGGTCGAAGAGGGCGAGATAGCAGTCGCAAGCGGCCAGACGGAATTAAGTCAGGCTTACATCGCGCTTCAAAGCGGTGAGGCGGAGTACAGCGATGGACTTGCGCAGTTTAACGAGAGCTCGGATCAGCTTAACCAGGCGATCGAAGACATGCAGCTTCTCGACGACTGCCACTGGGTCGTTCTTGATGCTTACGGAAACGGAAGCTACCTTTTCATAAGAAGTAATGCAGAGAGTATAAGCAACCTCGGCATGACGTTCGCGTCCATCTTCATCGTGGTGGGAGCTCTTGTCATACTCGCGACGGTGGGAAGGATAATCGACGAGCAGCGCCGCCTTGTGGGTGCGACGAAGGCGTTCGGTTTCTTTAATAGAGAGATATTAAGTAAGTACCTAACCTTCGGTGTTACGGGCACGCTTATCGGCATGATCGCGGGCGCCATCGGAGGCTACTTCATAGTTCAAAGAATCGTCATCAACACATATAGTCAGTTCTATGTTTACGGCGTGCCTGCGCCGCAGTTTGATACACCGATGACAGTTTCCATTATTATCGCGGGTGTGATACTGTCGGCCATTACCGTCTGGTTCGCGTGCCGCACTCTTCTTAAGGAACCTGCGGTCAAACTCATGAACGATCTCGTGCCCTTCACGAAGAAGAAGGCGCGCACCGGCAAGAACTCGAGACGCACGGGCGGACTTTATGCGCGCATGATCGTCCTTAACATGCTTGCGGATAAGAAGAGGGTTATCGTCACGATAGTAAGTATCGTGGGAAGCTGCGCACTGCTCGTTACCGGTCTTACCATGAACGCGAGCATAAAGAAGTCGATCAATGCGGAGTTCGACGACATCGTTGTTTACGACTACGAGATAATCTATGACCCGACGATATCGGAGACCGCGGAGGAAGAGATCGAGCAGGAACTTATCGAACTTGGTGTGGAGTATGTTCCCGTCCTCGACTTCATGCAGCCGTACGACGCGAACGGAAGGCTCAGCACCTGCGAGCTAATTTGCGGTGATGTGAATGAGTTAAACAACTTCATTGTAAGGCGCGACAGAAGACTAAATGTTCCGATCACGGGATACACTGAAGGCATCTGGATCTATCAGAAACTTTCTGACTCGGCAGAAATCGCGCAGGGCGAGTACATCACGCTTTACGACTCTGCAATGAATCCGAACCACGTGACTGTCACAGGCGTCTTCCGCAACTACATCGGCCTTTATACGATCATGAGCGAGGAGGAGTACACGGCGCTGTTCGAGCACGAGCCTGTTCACAACGCTTTCCTTATCAAACTTAACGGCGTTGACGGCAGTGTCCTGACGGACAGCGTGAAGGGCATTCACGGATATAAAGAGATGAGCAGCACCGGGGAGAGGCGTAATAACTCTATGGCTCTTGTCTCGGTACTTGATGTCATCTCGCTGATGTTCATCGTCATCGCCGCCATGATGGATTATTTCGTCCTGTTGAATCTTGTAAATATGTACATCAACCAGAAGACGCGTGAGCTCACGATAATGAGGATAAACGGCTTCACCGTCGGCGAGACGATACGCTATGTCTCGCTCGAGCTTGTGGTGAGCACTATCCTCGGCATCCTGCTCGGCTGGGCTTCGGGCATCGGCCTTGCATACCGCGTAATAAGCGTGCTTGAGCCTAATGACATCTACTTCACAAAGTCGATCCAGTTCGGCGCCATCGGCATCGCGTCGCTGATCTCCATCGTGTTCACGGCAGCGGTCGCGACCTGGGCCCTTCGAAAAGTAAAACACTTAAAGCTTACGGACCTTGAGTGACATAAGTCCGTGTAATTGGACTCACGGGGACGGCGTGCGTGATATTATCCTACCAGAATAATAAGGAGGATATGATTATGTTTGCTTTGATTGGTTTTATGTTTAAGTTGTGTTTCTGGTTGGCGTTTCTTCCGATTCAGATTATGTTATTGCCTTTGACTATACTTGCGGGAGGAAGTAAGAGTAAGTCTTCGGATAGAAGCCGCTATGATTCACATGCTGACGACCTTTTTATGTCGGGGGTTGTTATGAACGAGTTCCTTGATGACCTCGAAGAGGACGATTGGTGGAGGGATTGATGAGTTTTACCTGAGTATAAAAACATCCGGGGAAACCCGGATGTTTTTTATACTGCTTTTTTCTTGAATTAAGATAGGTAATATGTTACCATAACAAAGTAATAAGTTACCTAATGTGGTTGCTGAGGCCGCAAACCCAATGGAAGAGGCACTTTATGAATATTGAAGATACCATTAACAGTAAGAGAATCAACACGGAGGGGATACCTTCCGGCTACTATCTGATCGGTCTTCTGAGTGCATTCGAGAACCGCTTTCAGGCGATGGCTGACCGCGATATGAAGGAGATAAGCTGGAAGCAGTTCTTTGCAATTATTTGCATCAACATGTGTGTCGAACCGCCGACGCTTAAGGAACTGTCGGAGATACTCGGGAGTTCGCACCAGAATGCGAAGCAGCTGCTTCTTAAACTCGAGAAGAAAGGGTTCGTGGAATTTGTTTCCGATGAGAATGACAGGCGTAAGCAGCGCATCGTCTTAACGAAGTACTGCCGCCGCTTTTGCATGCGTAATGATGAACTGTCGGCGCGCATCATGACGAAGATGTTTGACGGCATTCCGGAGAAGGATATACAGACAACGATAAAGACGATAACCAGTATTGAGAAGAATTTAACAAGGGAGGATTAACATGAAGGGGATTATCATTTACAAATCAAAATACGGTGCGACGAAGAAGTATGCCGGGTGGCTTTCTGAAGCGACTGGATATGATGCTGTCAGTGTGAAGGAAATCGATGTAAAAACACTCGATCAGTACGATGTCATCATCATGGGCGGAGGAGTGTATGCATCAGGTATCGCGTGCATGGGTTTTCTTAAGAAAGTTTATTCACACATCAAGGATAAGAAGATCATTGTTTATACCTGCGGCGCGTCACCATACGATGAGAAATTCTTCGGGCAGCTTGTTGCACGTAATATGACCGGAGAACTTAACGGGATACCGGTCTTCTACTGCCGCGGCGGGTTTGATTTTAAGAACATGACATTCGGCGACAGGACGCTTTGCAAGATGCTTCGTAAGGCTCTGTCAAAGAAAGACCCCAAGAACTACGAGGTCTGGGAGGCTGCGCTCATGGAAGTAGGTGAGGATGAGTCCGGCGATTGGACAGACAGAGCGAACCTTGCTCCGATACTTGAATATCTGAATACAAGTGAACATAATAATTCTTAAATAGAGAGGGGATAACTTATGTTCATAGTATTACTTAACATGGCTGTAGTCTTGATCGCTTTGGGGATAGCTGCGTTCCTGACTTTGGTTGCGATCATTCTGATCATTGTCTCATGCGTGCGTGCTGCATCTGCAAAGAAGAAGGGTAAGAAAACAATGAAGGCTGGTCTGTGGGTCGGTATCTTCATGATTGTTATCCCCTGGATCTTAGTCGGTGTCTTAATCATCAAGGTAAAGATGAACGATAAAGCTTTCCACCGCTGGGATGTCGGCAAGGAGATACTTGCTACGGCAGTTCTCGATGACACTTCTGATGAGCTCTACGATATGTTTGCTGACAATGTCATTGACCGTGGCGACTTAACCCAGGATGATCTGGACTCGTTCCTTGCTGAATGCAACATCGAGAACAACAGTGAACTCGACCTTGAGAACTATTCGGATTTCCATGGTCAGTACAGCCATTACAGACCATACACAAGTCACGATAACGGAAGGACGCAGTATTGCTTCCAGTATACGATGCGTGACGTCAACGATGAGGGAGGAGACCTCACTATCACCGGCATCAGCGGCGATGAAGAAGATGAGGGTGAGATCGGTATCTGGTACATGTCCTACAGTGAGGATCAGACGACGGTAACGTTCGGTGAACCCGCGCCGTCAGAAGGCTGATTTAAGTACAATTCGAACACAACAAAGGCCGTCCTTAAGGGCGGCTTTTTACGTTTATCAACAGATTGCCCCCCGAAGTGTCGCTTAACACACAAATAAGCAAAACATTAATTATTGAATCCGGCTACCATGCAAACGGATAATAATCGTGCAAATGAAAAACACCTTAGGAGGCACTACAATGACCGAAAATAACTATAACGTAAACGAACTACAGCTTGATGAACTTACATCGATCCGTGGCGGATATGAACTTACCAAAGTCCCCGATATCAAGATCGGCTGGCTTTTGGGCCACAACATAAGATGCCCCTTCTGTAAAACAACAGACTCGACCATGATCGACGTCGCACTTGCGAAAAACAATAGCGACGCTCAGTGCGAATGTCACGCCTGCGGAAGACCGTTTAAGTACAGGCTCCTTGAGGACGGCATCTACATCGTAATCTGATACCCCAAATTACCTCACATAAACACATGCAGGGGCGGTCTCCTCGGGGGCCGCTTTTGCATGTGTTATACAGCCTTTTCTTCGTATGAATCATTGCCGCGGCAGTTCTCGATGACTCATCCTACAGTGAGGATCAGACGACGGTTACATTCGGTGAGCGGGCTCCGTCAGAGAGTTAATTATGTTTGGCAACAAATCTGCCCCTAAGTGTCGCTTAATACACAAAAACAGCCAATATTGATTATTGAATCCTGACCCCGTTAAAACGGATAATAACAGTGGAAATACAAAATCTGTTCAGGATTTTATTACCCATAATTACCTCACATAAACGCATGCAGGAACGGTCTTCACGTAAGGCCGTTTTTGCATGGGAGGTGAAAATAGGAATAATCACTATCTTCAAACTAACAAATCTATTGTTTAGATAGCTATCAGGTTCTAGTTATTATCTCATGTTGTATTTGGTGTTAAAGCCACATAAATACCGCATTCGAGATGCGAATATAGTCTAAAATACGAACAGATATTTATGTGCATATAGCGGAGGTATATTATGGATTGTCCAAGATGCGGTTCAACGATGGATGGCGGTATCTGCCCGGAGTGCGGATTTCCGATAGCAAGATATGTAAATTTGTTTAACACAAATTTCTACAAAAACATCACTGATAGAGCACAAGGCATTAAGCCGGTAAACAAATAAACTTCGAAGACGGATCCTTCGGGATCCGTTATTTGTGTCTGATTGGTTAAGTGTGATGGGCGGTGAATATCAGTGCCAACACATCAGATGTATAATGCAATCATAAGATTATAAATTCAAATATGATAAGGATTCTTATATGGAGGATTTAATATGGCTGAACTGAAATGCCCTCACTGCGGACAGGCTTTTACTGTTGATGATACTGAGCTTAGCTCTATAGTTAAACAAATAAGGGACGCTGAATTTGAGCGTGAACTGCAGGGGCGAGTAGGTGAATTGAAAGAACACCTTAATCGAGAGCATGAGTTGGAACTTAAATCCAAGCTTACAGAGGCTGAGGCTAAGAAGAGTGATAAATATGAATCTGAAGTCAGTAAGCTTAACCAGCAGTTGCAGAACCTCGAGGCGGAAAAGGTTAAGTTAAACGAGAAGATACTTAAGCTTGAGGCTGATCTTGAAAGCAGCGAGGATAAGAAGCATATCGCTGTTATGGAGGCTGTAAAAGAGGCTGAGGATAAGACTCATGATCTTGAGAAGGATCTCCAGAACGAGAAAGAGAACACGAAGACTCTCTTGGCTGAGAAGGATGCACAGATAGAGTTCTACAGGGATCTTAAGACCAAGATGTCTACGAAGATGGTCGGTGAGACTTTGGAACAGCATTGTGAGATCCAGTTTAATCAGATTAGAGCGACAGCCTTCCGTAACGCATATTTTGAAAAGGACAATGATGCCCGAACCGGGAGTAAGGGTGACTATATATTCCGTGAATTAGATGAGTACGGGAATGAGATCGTTTCGATCATGTTTGAGATGAAGAACGAGAGCGATACCACAGCGACCAAGCATAAAAACGAAGACTTCTTCAAGGAGTTAGATAAGGACAGAAAAGAGAAAAACTGTGAATATGCCGTTCTTGTATCTTTGCTTGAATCAGATAGCGAACTGTATAACGCGGGAATTGTAGATGTGTCATATAAGCATGACAAGATGTATGTAGTGCGTCCCCAGTGCTTTATACCGATTATCACATTGCTGCGAAATGCTGCGCTCAACGCTCTTTCGTATAAGCAGGAGCTGGCGGTTGTCAGGAATCAGGATATTGATATAACCAACTTCGAGAATAACTTGATGAGCTTTAAGGATGCTTTTGCCAGAAATTATGAGTTGGCTCACAGTCATTTTGATAAGGCGATTGATGAGATAGACAAGACGATCCAGCACCTTGAGAAGGTAAAGAAAGAACTTCAAGGATCGGATAATCAGCTGCGATTGGCAAATAACAAGGTGGACGATGTATCTATCAAGAAACTCACCAAGGATAATCCGACTATGCGTGCTAAGTTCGAAGAGTTGAAGAAACAGGATGATTGAGTAAATAGTAAGATTAACTATTCGATTAATAATGAACGTACACTATGAATCATAAGGCGGTACCCCATGCTTCTATTCTCAAAAAGACGATGCAGGAGTTGGGGATAGAGGGATAATCCTTGTAATGTCCCAATATTATCTCTCAGATTTATATGGTGATTGTTAAAATAAAACTATCTCATATTTATCACAGGAGGATCAATTATGCAGATCATTAACTTACAGAATGAGAACAGAAAATTTATATCAAGTGTTGCTAATTTCCATGTTATGGAATACGAGCAGGATGCGAGTGTATCTCCGTACAATGCTACTACAGAGTATTTCATGAGCAAGATGGGTGTTAGAAGACGTCAGCTTGTAATTGAACTTAACGGTCAGAATACAGCTATCCTTCAGGCCGGTTCTATGCAGTGGACTGCGGGTAATGTCAAGGTTACATCGGGAGTTAAAGGCGTCGGTGATCTCCTTAGCAAGGCTGTTAAGGGCGCTGTTACAAAGGAATCTGCGGTAAAGCCTGAATATGTTGGTGCCGGAACGATCGTACTTGAGCCTACATACAAATATATTTTGCTTGAGGATGTTGCATCATGGGGACCGGGTGGCATGACTATCGAAGATGGCATGTTCCTTGCAAGCGACGGTAACGTTGTAAGTAAAGTTACTGCTCGTAAAACTCTTTCATCAGCTGTCATGGGCGGAGAAGGATTATTCAACTTAAGTCTCAGCGGCAGCGGCGTAGTTGCCCTCGAGAGCAATGTTCCTGAAAGCGAGATAATTACAATTGAACTTCAGGGTGACGAGCTTAAGATCGACGGAAATCTTGCCATGTGCTGGTCCACATCTCTCGACTTTACTGTCGAAAGAACAACCAAGACCCTTATCGGCTCTGCTGTAAGCGGAGAAGGTCTTGTCAATGTTTACCGAGGAACCGGTAAAGTAATGATGAGTCCTGTAGCTCCCACAAGCTCACTCATGGCTGCTACCAACACTATGGCTGCAAAGGCAGCTGCTGTTACGAGTAATGTCGGAAGAAAGTAATTCCCATCAACACAACACCACCAATCAGGTGCAAATCTAACACCCAAAATACTGTTATCCTACGTTTAACACATTAGTGTGGAGGCTTGGTGTCTCCGCACTAATGTTATTTGCAACAGGAGGATATGCGGTATGGAAATCATCAAGATGAATTGCCCTCATTGTGGGGCACCGCTCGCTTTTGGCGATAGTATAAGCAAGGTTACATGTGAACACTGCGGTCAGACCTTTGTTATTAACGACAAAGCAGCTGAGATCGACAGAATAAGTGCTGCTGAGACTGAGGCTTCGAAGCGTAAAACAGAAGCCGAGCGAAAAGAGATGGAGCTCCGCCTCGAAGAGGAGAAGCGTAAGAACGACGAGAGTATTCGTGTTCAACGCAAAAAGACTTTATCTGCTTTCTTGCCGTTAATTGTATTGCTCTCTTTTTCCTTTGTATTGATTGGAATCCTAAGCATAAAGGGTTGTATAGATAGCAACAAACGGCAGGCAGAACTAGCGGCATTGGCAGATAAGGGAATCGAGAACGGTGTAAATGCCCCCGATGCACCCTATGTTTATAACGGCCAGAACTACGATGCTGTAAGGCTGAGCTTCGAAGCTGCCGGCTTTACTAATATCCAGACAGTCCCTATGGGAGATCTGGTTACAGGACTTCTTAACAGTGAAGGCGAAGTTGATAATGTAACTATTGCAGGCGGCAGTTTCGTTGAAGGTGAGCAATTTGCTCCTGATGCGCTGGTGGTAATTTCTTATCACTCCTACCCCGAGCGTTCTTCCACAACTGAATCCTCATCAGCAGAGGCTGTCGAGGAGCTTTATAATGAGGCTTCTTATATGGCAACTGCGATGGGGAATATAACTTACGTCTATCCCATTGACTGGGGCATGACGATTGATGGCGAGAACCGGGCTACATACATTAATCCTGATGGCACGATAAACATGGTCGTCTCTTCTTCGCAGACGGAAGTAAGCATTGAAGACGATAACTTCGGCGACTACATCGAAGTCTTCTGTGGCGACGTCATCTCCGGTGACTACGAGGTTTCGATAGATCAGGTCGGAGGCCACCCTGCGAAAAGGATCCAGGGAGAGTACTCAGGCTCCGACAACACCAATGCCGACTTCTACATGACCGACTACGATGAAGGAATTCTCATTGTGGGCTTCCTTTATACTGCTGATAACGAAGACAGTATCGGACAGTTGGAAAGAGACCTTCTAAGCTCGTTTATCTTTGCAGGCAGAGAAGAGATAGTATATACAAATGCAAACTTCGGAAACGTTAATTATGATGTTCCCGACACATGGACTATCTCGGAGCAGTCAAGTGAACGGATCGTATACACCAGTCCTGACGGCTTCAATATGCTGGTCAGCTACCAGACCGGAGATTTCAGCATTAGTGACGAGGGATTTATCGAGACCGTGGAATCTCAGCTGACCTGGGACGATTTCACAAGTGAATTGGTGACCATGGACGGACAGGACACCTATTATGTCACCGGCATCAACAACAACGACGGCGGATATGTCTGTGTAATGTACACCACTGACAGCGAACCCGGCATAGTAACATTCACATTCTATTATTACCCCGAATACGAGCTCCTCTATTCTCCGCAGATCGAACACATAATATCGTCGGTTGATATACTTGGATAAAAGAAATACAACACGTATAAGAACCCCGAAGCGGGGTTCTTATTTATGTTGTAGTAATGATAGGGAATTCGTATCGTAGAATTAGCACAAGATTTCCACGATTTAGTTGGTGATAAGAATTATATTGAAGAGAATGCATTTTCAACTGGTCATCAATTGGTTAATGTGTATGGAATGCCAGAGAGATAATATGAAATAAGGAGTGAGGATTCGGCTGTTGATGTTCTGGTCTGTTTATCAGTTCAAATGGCGTCTGGGGGATAGATGGTGATTCAATTACTAAGTCCAATTATTAATACACAGTCTTATGTGAGATGGATTATAATATGAATAGGTTTATTGGAGGTAATACAATTGCTCGTTTATTCAGGCGTTAAATCTGAGTTTCTGCAAAGTGTTGAAGATGACACTATAGCAAATGAGATTAGAGAAACCATCTTAGAGAAGATGGGCCGTAAAACTCCTGAGAACGAATTTCGTTCTTGGGAGAATTCGTTGAAGAATATGTATATCATTATGAATGATCCTCAGATTCCTGAGGATTCCGGCGTTGCTATTGAGTACATTATTCCTCAAACTGCGAAGAGAGTAGATTTCATTATTTCGGGCTACGATTGCAACAATAATCCTTCTGTTATCATCATTGAACTTAAGCAATGGGATAAGCTTAAAGCAATTCCTGGTATGGATGCGTTGGTTGAGACGTTTACAGGTAATGCAATGCGTCAGGTAGTACATCCGTCCTATCAGGCATGGTCTTATGCTCAACTCATAAAGGACTATAACTCTACAGTACAGGATAAGCAGATATCCATTAGGCCATGTGCATTTCTGCATAACTATTCTAGAGTGGATAACGATCCGATTGATAGTGAGTGGTATAACGATTATCTTAGTGATGCTCCTGCATTTACAAAGGGTCAGAACAGCAAGCTTAGAGAGTATATCAAGCAAAGTATAGTGAAGGGTGATAATAAAGAAATTCTTTACTATGTTGACAATGGTAAGATACGACCATCTAAGAGTCTTCAAAACTCAATTGCAAAAATGCTACAGGGAAACCGAGAGTTCATTATGATAGATGAACAGAAAGTGGTTTATGAAGATATAATTAAATGGTCAGAGCTTTGTCAGAAAGATGGTCATAAGAGAACTGTTATTTGTAAGGGCGGTCCTGGAACCGGAAAGACAGTTATAGCGGTTAATTTATTAGCTGAATTAACACAGCGTAATCAACTTGTTCAGTATGTATCCAAGAACAGCGCCCCTAGACAGGTATACCTTAAGAAACTAAAGGGTGTAGTCAAGAAGAGTAGTATTGATAATATGTTCAAAGGATCCGGATCATTTGTTGATGCTCCGGAGAATATGGCGGGAACACTACTTGTGGATGAAGCACACAGACTAAATGAGAAGTCTGGTATGTTTCACAACCTCGGAGAGAATCAAATAAAAGAAGTTATTCACGCATCTTTATGCAGTGTGTTCTTTATTGACGAAGAACAGCGTGTAACTATGGATGATATCGGTAGTGTGGACCAGATAAAGAGATGGGCAAGAGAAGAGAATTCAGAAGTATATGAATTGGAACTTGTATCACAGTTCAGGTGTAATGGATCTAATGGTTATCTTGCTTGGCTTGATGATGTTCTACAAATCCGTCCTACAGCCAACACTGACTTGGACGGAGTGGATTTTGATATACGCATATGTAATTCACCTGAAGAAGTCTACAATCTCATCGTAGAGAAGAATAAGACCACCAACAGTGCTCGTATGCTTGCAGGTTACTGTTGGGATTGGAATAAGGCGGAAGCGAATAATACGAATTACCACGATATCAAGATTGGTGACTTCGAGATGAGCTGGAATCTTGCTAATGGTGAGCCATTTGCTGTTTCGGATACATCAGTCAATGAGGTTGGCTGCATACATACTTCTCAGGGCCTTGAGTTTGATTATGTAGGTGTGATCATCGGCGATGACATCAGATGTGAAGATGGAACAGTTATTACTGATTTCACCAAAAGGGCTAAGACGGATCAGTCTCTAAAAGGAATTAAGAAACTGAGTAAAGAGAACCCGGAAGAAGCTCAAAGAAGAGCGGACGAAATAATTCGTAACACTTACAGAACTCTACTGACAAGAGGGATGAAGGGTTGTTATGTTTACTGTACGGATAAGGAACTTGGGGATTATTTGAGGGAAAGAAGTTTGTTATGAAACAATACTAACTGTCCCATTATAAACCCTCATCATTTAACTTATGGTTGTATAATTCAATCATGAACTTCAGAAGTTCATAAGTGTCATTGTTGTTTGTAGTGTCATGGTTTAAATCCTCCTTTCTTGGTGACCCGGCGTATGTCAGCGCTGGGTCATTTGAATCCAAACGCAGGAGGGAAGACGGGGCGAAACCATTTTCGACGGGGGAGGCGGAAGTTCGCGGCGACTTATGCCAAGACGGCACCGCATGAGTATCTTGTGAAGTCCTGTATACTCACAAGAACGACTACTGCTGGTTCATGGGGCTTATTAACCGCACGAAGACGGAGTTTACAGGTATAGTCCTGAGAAGGCACTAAGAGTACAATATTAAAGTAGAATTTGTCTTGTTTGGAGGCTCACTATTAACCCTGCATTTCTGACACGACCTATAAGCGACTACGTGGTCTTTGACATCGAGACCACAGGCTTGTCACCTGAGACCGATCAGGTTGTTGAGTTGTCTGCGCTTAAGGTCAGCGGCGGCGAGGTTGTGGATGAGTTCTCGATGCTGGTAAATCCAGGGGTTCCCATCCCGGAAATCGTGACTGACATTACCGGCCTCACGGACGCGATGGTGAAGGACGCGCCTTCTATCGATGTGGTGCTCGCCGAGTTCGTGAAGTTCATCGGCAACGCCGTGCTTATGGGGCACAACATCGCAAGGTTTGATCTTAAGTTTATTCAGAGGGATGCGCTTCGGTGCTTTGGGAAGGAGCTCGCGAACGACTGGGTGGATACGCTTGTTATTGCGAGGCGTTTTTTGCCGGAGCTTAGCAGCCGCTCCCTTGAGTCCCTGTCTTTGTGGTACGGGGTGTCGTATGCGGGCGCGCACCGAGCCCTGGCTGACTGCCGGATAAATAAGAAAGTCTACGATTGCCTGACGCGCGAGATGGCGAACCCTTCTGAGGCTGCGCTGAAGGTTAAGGCGTGTCCCAGGTGCGGGAATGTGATGAAGAGAAGGTCAGGCAAGTTCGGCGACTTCTGGGGCTGCGCGAGTTTCCCGGACTGCAGGTGGACGGAGGATGGGTAGGATAGGGAGTTGGTTTAAGTATTCTTAAGGCTTCGGAGAGTTTCTCCGGAGTTTTTTGTTTGTGTGGGGGGTGGAGCGCGTGATAGGGGCGGTCTTGTCGTTTTTTGTCGATAATTGTCTCCAATTGTCGATAAATCCCACGTCGAAACATTCTACAATTAACAGGGGTGTTGCCCCGGACAAAGGCGGTTACCTCTAATCCAATCTTCAGAGTCTTCATTGGAAGCCTCCTAAGATTCAGATTGGAGGTGGTGCAGATGAGTGACTACGAGATTCTTATTGTGATGCTCACGATACTAGCAATCATTGTGGGTCTGCTTGTTGAGTACATAAAAAAATGACCGCCCCCACTAATCCCAAAGTGAGCGGTCATTCTTTTGACTCAACACTGAGGTAACCGTCTTGGGTAACACCTCTTCTTGAATTATACAGCAGAGAAGACGGCTTCTCAATATAATTGTTTCTCGTTAAGGAAATAAATGGATAGTAGTTTGGGTGAATGGATTATGAAAGATGATAATTATGATATAATTATGCAGACGGAGGTCGATTATGAGAAATAATTACGATATTTCCAAACATAACCCAAGAAAAAATCCTTATGCAGAGAAGCTTAAGCGTCAGGTGACGATGAATCTTAAAATATCGACGATTGATTACTTTAAAAAGCTAGCAGAAGAGACTGGCATCCCTTATCAGAATCTTATAGATCTGTATCTTGATGATTGTGTCCAAAAGGGGATTAAGCCAGACATAGATTGGAAGACGCCTGCATGATAATTAATCGAGTACAAAAAGAAATGACCGCCCTCCACTAATACCACGAGGTTGCGGTCATTCTTTTGACTCAACATTGAGGTAACCGTCTTGGGTAACACCTCTTCTTGAATTATACAGCAGAGAAGATGGCTTCTCAATATAGAGTGAATGGTATTCAATTCTTTTCAACATAAACGAGAAAAACTCTCTAAGAAGAAAAATAACAACCGCAAGATCTAAAGATTGTTATAACTTATTCCTTAAACTGCGGTAATTTTGTAAGAATCACTGAAAATCAACTGATAATCTACGATATCAGTTAGTAGTCCTCTTGTTGAGAGGACTACTAATATCTTTATCACTAATGAAATTGCTGATATGAGGAGGCATGAAAAAACAAATATGAGAAGCAATGAATTTGGAACCAAGCAAAAATCAAAGTTTTGGCCAGAGTCTGTAAATCAACAAACTCCAACTGTAGATTCCACACCACTAACGGATAATAATATGACAAATGGCGCATCAAAGTCATTATTTAGTAATTCCCAACAATCCAATAAAAGAGCAACAACAATTGTGTTAGCATTAGCACTCGCCCTTTGTCTTTTGTTATTAAAAGTGAGCTATATGAATAAATGGTGGGAATCATCGTCTGGTGGAGTAGAAGTAGTTAACATAAATGATGAGATAGAAAAAAGTGTTAATGCACGAGTGATTGCTGCAGTTACACTCACATATGAGACAAGTGGAGTACCAACAGTAAATATAACCAACATTGATGTACACAATGGAAAGTTTACAGCTTATGGGAGAGTCTATGTAACTGATTATTATGGAGATCCATATTCTGGTCGTTTCGATGCCGAGGGAACGGTTCAAGATGACGGTTGGGTTAATATTAAAGACTTTAATCTTGAAACACCTACTAGTTGCAAATAACACCAATGATTATATAAATGAAAGGAATACTATGATGTATTGTAAGAATTGTGGGAAAGAGATTAATGAGAATGCAGATATCTGCATACATTGTGGGGTTTTTACCGATAATGGTCATGTACCTAATCGAGTTTCGTATACGGCCCCGGATAAACCCGATATCGGGCTGAATTTTATATCGTTCCTGATACCAATTATTGGTTTCATTTATTACGCAGTTTATCGAGAGAGCTTCCCGTTAAAATCTGATTCGTGTGGTAAATGGGCTTTAGCCGGGTTCTTGATAAATGTCATCATAGTGATATGTGTTTGTTTAGTGTAAGGAGGCGACCAGATGTATTGTAGAAATTGCGGAAAACAAATTGATGATAATGCGGATGTCTGTAAGTATTGTGGTAGATTTACAAATGACAGGTTGATTGCTTCTGACAACAGTCAGAAGATAAGCGGGAGCCTAATTCCGACGATTCTTATGCTTGTCTATACGATACTGTTGTTTATCCCGATAGTTTATAGTGAAACATATTGGTGTGCAGAAACCCCAGGAGTTGGTATTTATTCAAAAGGTTGGACTGCAGGTGCTAATGTGTTTTCTACAGGTTCGCCGTTACTTGCAGTTATAGTGACGTTGCTGTCAGTTCTTAGTGCAGTTGTTTTAGTTTCTCTATACTTAGGCAAGAAATCTGACTTGATACTTAAAGGTTTATATCTTCCTATTGTAATTGCAGTTGTATATGGATTATTAAGTATTGTTACTTTTGCTACACATATACCTAATGGTACTCCAGGTGGAACTGCAAGTGCGGGCTACTATGGTTACATAGAGTTCGGAGCCTCTTGGGGATTTTATATAAACTCTATTCTACTGATTGTAGCTTGCATTATGTGTATCAAACTGTCAAAAGAAGTAAAGTGATAGATAACAAAAACGAATGACGTGTCTATAATTGATAATACTCAATAGACGCTACATTATTTCATGAGGCTACCTCGTACCGAGGTAGCCTCATTTGTCTTGGTTTGTATCACATTCCTAATTTCCTATTTCTGATACAAGATTTCCCGTATATTTTAGTATCAAAAAATCAGTTTCTTAAAAGTGATACAAGGTTATTGAGAATTCCTTGTATCGAAATCAGCTTTTCGAGGATGTGGTACTGAAAAAGGCGCGGATTCTTGTATCACTTTCGACTTTTTCGCGTATTGATACAAATGCGGGGGTAACGGATCACAAATTCGGGGTTCCTGGGGCCAAATGCGCCTTCACGGCAAATGCATTATACTAATTACAAACGCGAAGGAGGGCGCACGCCGCATGCCGCTTCAGATAATACGTAATGACATAACCAAGGTGAAGGCCGACGCGATCGTCAACACCGCCAACCCGAAGCCCGTGATCGGCGCGGGGACTGACAGCGCGGTCTATAAGGCGGCGGGGGAGGACAAGCTGCTCGCGGCGCGCAAGCTGATTGGCGACATCAAACCCGGCGCGGCGCACGAGACTTCCGCTTACAACCTTGATGCGAAGTTTATTATCCACACGGTTTGCAATCCCTGGAAGGGCGGCGGCAATGGCGAGCTTGATGTGCTTGCCGACTGCTACCATAATTCGCTCGTTCTCGCGCAGGAACTTAACTGCAAGTCGGTCGCGTTTCCGCTTATCGGCACCGGCGCTTACGGCATCCCGCATGACGACGCGGTCGAGGTCGCGCGCGGTGTGATCAGGGCGTTCCTCAAGGACACGGACTCCAACATGAAAGTGATGCTCGTTCTGTTCGATAAGCAGTCGGTCAAGTCGGCCGCGGCGGTATCGAAGAAAATCAAAGAGTACATCGACGAGAACTACGTGGAGGGCGCGGTCGCTGACGAGTACTCGCCCATGCGTTACGAGCGGATCTCGCGGCTCAACATGCACATCCCCCAGGTTATGATGAATCTGCCAAGCGGGGCTGAACTTCAAAAATCTTTCGCGCAGAAAGTGTTCGAGTACGTGGACAGCAAAGGCATCAAGGACTCCGCACTTTACGGCGGCAAATACGAGATCTATTTTCCCAAGCAGATCCTGAGCAACATGCGCAAGGACTCCGACTACCACCCCTCGAAATACGTCTGCATCGTTATCTGTCTCGTGCTTCATTTAACACTCGACGAGACGCTCGATCTTCTCGAGCGCGCAGGGTGGACTTTAAGCCGCGCACGCAAGGCGGATGTGGTCGTCAGAGCATGCATAGATAACGGTCTATATGACGTTGCACTCATCGATGACGAGCTCGAGTCGAACGGCTGCGACGAACTTCGCAAGATAAAATAATGTCAATCTGAGATTTACCTTTTGCGGTCTCTTCCTAACTACAATTAAGTCATAACAAACAGGCAGGGCGGCGGCGGGGCGATGTTCCAATAATCGCCCTCACGCCAAGCCCGAAGATGATTTAATGTTAACAGGAGGAAACTAAAATGATTGGTGCAATTATCGGAGACATCGCAGGTTCAAGATTCGAGTTTGACCGCGGAGATAAGAGCAAGGAATTTAAGTTATTTACCAGGTATAACCACTTCACGGATGATACTGTCATGACGGTTGCGGTTGCCGAGGCTCTGCTTAATGCGGGAGTTGACGCTGATGAGAAGACCGTCAAGACAGAGCTTATCAAGTCCATGAAGAAGTGGGGACAGAAGTACCCGAACGCAGGCTACGGTGCAAGATTCATCTACTGGGTTCTGACCGATGACCCGGAGCCGTACGGAAGCTACGGTAACGGTTCAGGTATGAGAGTGTCTCCTGCAGGCTGGATGTACGACACCATTGATCGTACACGCGAAGTGGCACGCTGGACGGCCGGGATTACTCATAACCACCCCGAGGGAATAAAGGGCGCGGAGTCGATTGCGGCAGCCATCTTCCTCGCACGTAACGGCGAAGATAAGGATGCAATTAAGACATACATCGAGCGTGAGTTCGGATACGACTTATCAAGAACACTCGACGATATCCGCCCGACTTATAAGCATGTTGAAGACTGTATGCATACAATGCCCGAGGCGATTACTTGTTTTCTCGAATCCGATAGTTACGAGGAAACCCTTCGCAATGTTATGTATATAGGAGGTGACACGGATACATTAGGCGCGATTGCAGGCGCGATAGCAGAAGCTTTCTACGGAACGCCTTATGATTTGTATAAAACGGCACAGGACTATCTTCCCGATGACATCAAGGACGTGGTTCGCAGGTTCGTAAACAGCCGTATCTGCGTAGATAATAACTGATATGACAGACGCTGAGGCAAAACGTTTTATAAATGACTATTACTATAGCCCGAATCCGGGGGAGGAGGAGAGGTTTCTTTTCGAGGAGGGGATGCTGTACTTGATAGGCAAGTACCACAACCCGGCGTACATGAGTGACCTCGCTTTCTTCTACTTGGAGCAAAGAAGGCACGACCTGGAGCTTAAGTATCTCGAGATGGCGGCGGAGTACAACTACCCGACGGCAGTCGAGGAGCTCGGGTTCATCTGGTATTACGGTCAGACCGGCGTGGTCGATTATGAGAAGGCTTATGGTTATTTTTTAAGAGGGCAGGAGCTTGATGACGATGTCGTGAGAAGCTGGAGCGAGTGCAAGCTTGCGGACATGTATCACAGAGGGTATTACGTGGAGAAAGACGAGGCGCGGTATAAGAAGATGATTGAGACGCTTTACGCTTACTGCACTAATCCCGGGAAGATGAAGTCCGTTTATCACTATCCGGAGAGGTGTCTGCCGCATTCGGAAGTGGGAGTGAGGCTCGCGAGGATCCGCGCTGAAGAAGGACGTGTTGATGAGGCGGCGGCGCTTTTGCACGACACGCGCATCAGGCTCGGTGAAGCCATCAGGAATAACCCGACGTGGTGGGGCAACATCGAGGTGATGGATCAGGTCGTAACGCTCGAATATAAGATAGGTGCAGCAGGCGCCGGTGTGCGCACGAAACTAGATATTTACGACATCTTCTGGATGTGTGAGCGCGAGTGCACGGTTGCGTTTCTTTACGGCAGGCGCAGGTTCCTGATCGAGGTCGTTGCTGACGAGACTTCTGACGGCGAGGTTATCAAGAATGTCATTAAGTTTGACGGCAAGTGGTTCAGGACCGCGCGCGAGTTACTCGAGAAGGCTGAGATTGACGGGAAGAAACTGACCGTACTTTACGACGCAATGCAGGACATGGAGGTTAATTATGGATGAGCTGATAAAAGGCGGTAACAGCAGGTATGAGGAGTACGAAGAGCTGCTGCTTCTGCGCGACCAGTATCAGAGGGAAGCATGCTCAATCGAGACCTCTTATGTCAAGGAGTTCGGCGACTTGCTGCTCAAGGACTTCGAACTTAAGGTCGAGTGCATCAAGAAGAAAAAGATGATTGCGTTCTGTCAGGCTGCGGTCAACCACGGAGATGCCATCGATGTCGCCGCAATGAACGAGAAGATATCACGCGACATGGCGGTCTACAACGCGCAGCTTCAGAACATGCTTAACTCGAAGGAGGCGGCCGATAAGTCGGAAGTGGTGCCGGCATACAAAGTCGAACGCGCGAAAAGGATATATCACCGTATCGCGAAGTTGATTCACCCCGACATCAATCCCGAGGCCGCTTCCGACGGGCGCATCCGCGAGTTGTGGAACCGCATCGTTATCGCATATCACATGAATAACGATGAAGAGCTCGATAATCTCGAGGTGCTCGTAAGGAAGGTCTTGAAGGATAAGGGAACTGACGGCGGCGAGGTCGTCATTGATGATATAGACGAGCGCATAGGCAAGCTCGAGGCCGAGATAAAAGATATCACGACGACGGAGCCGTATGTGTACATTAATCTTCTGGCCGATCCCGGGGCGGTTAAGCGTAAGAAGGATGAACTTAATAAGTCGATTGAGGAATATACGGAGTATAGTGAGCAGTTATCTAATATGCTGCGCGATTTGTTGTCGGAAGGAGGTGCACCGTTAGCATGGGTGGAGATTTGATCAAGACTGATAAAGAAGGTCTCGTGAAGGTCACGGGAGAGAAGGGCTTAGGCGAAGTGATTAAGCCTTTAAGCCAGGAGATACATCTGTTCGATACTTATATTGCGGGGACGGCCTACCTTAAAGATCCGTCAGTTCTGGACGAGATTAAGCCGGGGGACCGCGTGATCTTGCAGCGCGAGGATAACCGCTTTGACGATAACGCTATCCTGGTGCTTAACGGGAAGAAGCAAAAGCTCGGCTATGTGCCTGAGAAGGATAATGTTGTTTTCGCGAGGCTGATGGATGCCGGCAAGCTCCTCGGCGGCCGGATCAAGAGCGTCAGCAAGAAAAGTGAGTCTTTCCGCTCTATCCGCATCGCCATATTTCTGGTGGATTTCTAAGATAATCAACAGATTGGCGCAAGATTGTTTATTGAATTAAAGGGTGGCGGAATATATCCTCTGATTGTCGGGTGTGAGCACCTGATTTGAGAACGGAGGTAAAGCTAAATGACTGAAGATAGAATGGTTAGCAAACAGTTGAATGTGGATGCGTTGGAGAGCGTTGTTGGCGGCGCGCAGGAGCCGGGTGAGTTGAAAATCCCGGATAATCCTGTTTTTAAAGTCGCTTCGATGGAAGAGATACTCATCGCGATCAGGAATAGAGAGCATGATACGAATTACGATATGTTTGGCGATATAGAAGTTAGAATAAATCCCAGACGTACTGGCGCTTTGCAATAAGATAGATATAGAAATAGTAAGAACACCGCCTGTTTGACCGGGCGGTGTTTTTGTTTGGGCTGATTTGTCGATGTGGGTTGTCTCTACGAATAGACATTTTTGGCGTTTTATGGAGAATTAATCCCAAATTTCTCTATGATTTGTCTCTACGAATAGACATATTTCAAGCATTTTATAGACATCCACCCCCAAATCACCCCATTTGCCACAATTTTGGACCTGTTTTAACTCATTTGCACCACAAACATTAAAAACAGCAAGCGCATAATGAGGTTGTCTAAAAAATATAAGGTTAATTGATGAGAGGTTGCCACTCAAGCATGGTACTTGGTTAGCCGGTATAATCCCAAAGAATATATCGGTTATCTATTCTCTCAAACACAAGCAAATTCTAAGCCGCCGGATTCTCAGCCCGGCGGTTTTTCTATTCGCTTATCTATTCAATTATCTGCGCGTTTTTTGCCCGTTATGTTGTAAACTAGACAAAACAAAATCAGGCAGGTGCTTCTATGTTTATAAGTAACGACATAATTTATGTAGGCGTTAACGATCATGAAATTGACCTTTTCGAGGGGCAGTATGATGTGCCCGCGGGCATGGCTTACAACTCGTACGTGATTATGGACGGGAAGGTCGCGGTCATGGACTCGGTCGACAGGAACTTCGGCAGCGAGTGGATTGCGAATATCAAGGCGGCGACGGACGGCAGGGCGCCTGATTACCTTGTCGTGCAGCATATGGAGCCTGATCACTCTGCCAGCATCGCGGTGTTCGCGGAGGCTTTCCCGGAGGCGAAGATCGTCGGCAACAACATGACGTTTACCATGATGAAGAGATATTTCGGCACGGACTTTGCGGAGCGCAAGGTGGTGGTCAAGGAGGGCGACACGCTTAATCTCGGCAAGCACGAGCTCAAGTTTGTGACGGCGCCGATGGTGCACTGGCCTGAGGTCATGATGACTTACGACATGTGCGACAAGGTGTTCTTCAGCGCGGACGCGTTCGGCAAGTTCGGCGCGCTCGACATCGAGGAGGATTGGGCGTGCGAGGCGAGACGCTACTACTTCGGCATCGTCGGCAAGTTCGGCCAGCAGGTGCAGGCACTCCTCAAGAAAGCGGCGGCGATCGACATCAGCGTAATCTGCCCGCTCCACGGCCCGGTGTTAAACGAGAATCTTGCGTATTACCTCGACCTCTACAACACCTGGTCGAGCTACGGCGTCGAGTCCGAGGGCGTGCTCATCGCGTACACATCCGTTTACGGCAACACGAAGCAGGCGGCCGAGCTCCTGCGCGAAAAGCTCGAATCCAAGGGCTGCCCGAAGGTCGCGATAACCGACCTTGCCCGCGACGACATGGCCGAAGCGGTGGAGGATGCTTTCAGGTACGGCAAGATCGTCCTTGCAACGACGACGTATAATGGCGACATTTTCCCGTTCATGAGGGAGTTCATCGGCGAACTGGTCGAGCGCAATTATCAGAATAGAACTGTGGGCCTGATCGAGAACGGCACCTGGGCGCCGATGGCCGCGAAGGTCATCAAGGCGAAGTTCGACGGCTGCAAGGACATTGTTTTTGCAGATAACGTCGTCACGATCAACGCCGCGCTTGACGATACCGCGCGCGGTCAGATTGACGCGCTTGCGGAAGAGTTGATTGGGTGAGGTTTTGATTGATATCTGCTGCGGTTGTACGTATTTTCCCTGTTGAATTTGGAAATGTACGTACGCGTATAGGTACAAACCCTTAAATGTACCTATTTTGAATTAAAAACTATGAAATGTACGTACACCGGTGCGTACATTTTTCAATTCCTCAACACTCGTTTCTCAAGTTGTTCATTAGGTGACAAAACCCGTAAACATTAGCGATTGGAACGCATGTGGCTGGTTGCTAACATATTGTCGTTAAGAATAAAGACTTTACGGAGAAAAAAGAAATGATTAAGAAAGAAATTACTTTAGAACAGTTGGAGAACATCACGGGTGGTACAGCTTCAGAGTATACCCAGCTTGTACAGGCGCTCGATAACAACGGCGGTTCATTATCTTCGTTGAGCTCGGGCCTTCCCGGATTAAACGCAATTTCCGCTTCGAGCACTGAGAGGTGTCTAGAGAGGGAACACGGCATAAGAGCTGACATCTCGGTCGGCATGTTCGGAACAGGCTTCGGCGAGAAGGCCAACACTTACACTGATCTGGCAACCGGCAGAAGAATGTCACACCTTGAAGTTCTCGCCCGACTCCAGACAGGCGGCTGATAACACTTTTCGAAAAAAATCCTGATAAACACTAAGTAGGCACCGCTGATTTCCGGCGGTGTTTTTTATGCCACATTTTTCCCTCTTTTCGCATCATTATTATGGCATCGTGAAGGGAGTTTGTTTTTATGAAAGAGGTAATGAATGAAAAGAAAGAAGATAGAGGCAATTTTGCTGTCATTCACGATTCTAATGTCGGTCGCATCGCGTGTTCACGCTGATGAAGTGGAAACGGCAGACACGCAGATTGATGCAACCGGTATCGCAGTAACCGCCTCCAACTTCCCCGATGCGAAGATGCTGGCGTTTGTCTCGGACAATTTCGACCTCGATCACAACGGCTGCTTAAACGAGGATGAGATTAACAAGGCTACTGAGATCACTGTCCCGGAGTTAAGTGATGCAACAGGAATTGAGAATTTCCCGATGCTCAGATATCTTGACGTAAGAGACGGCAGCTTAACAAGTCTGGATGTCTCGCACAATTCCGAACTGGATATTCTGATTTGCAACAACAATGCTCTGTCCGCTCTGGATCTGAGCCATAACAGCAGTCTGTGTTGCGTCCTTTGCGATGGCAATAAGATAACGTCCCTTGACGTAAGCGGGCTGGGGGAGCTCGAGACTTTGTCTTGCGAGAATAACCCGATAGAGTACTTGAATATAAGCGGCTGCACCAAGCTGGCTCTCTTAAGCTGTGACAACACGCCTCTTAAAAACATAGATGTAAGTGACAGCCCGATCCTTGTCGACTCGTTTTCGCCCGATTCAACACAGGGCTTGATAATCTGCAACGACGACACGCAGGTTATAACTTCCAATCAAACTCCGGCAACGGGCGCTGATGCAGGGCTTTCGCAGCCCCCGCTCGAAAATGACAACCCCAATTCCCGGACAACCGCTTCCGCTGCAACATCAACTGAGCACGGCGGATCCACAGCAAGCACGAATGATGCTGGTGCTGTCAGGCTTTTCGAGAAGACGCCAAAGGGACTTGTTGATAAGCTTTATGTCATGGTGCTCGGTCGTGAGGCGGACTTAGCGGGCGAAGCTAACTGGGTGGATCACATTACCAAATACAATGTTAGCGGGGCCGGCCTGGTGTGGGGTTTCCTGCACTCAAGCGAGTTCCAGGCGAGGGCACTGTCTGATGAAGAGTATGTTGACCTTCTTTATGATGTGTTCTTCGGACGAAAGGCGGATGAGCAAGGCAAGCAGAACTGGCTGAACATGATGAGTAACGGTTACAACCGCGACCAGATTGCCCAGGGCTTCATCGACTCGGAAGAGTGGTATCATATGTGTGATGAATGCGGAATAAAGTCAGGCGGCACCTATCAGGAAGCTGCTAAGTAAGTTAAGATCCCGTCGGAAACGGCGGGACTTTTTGTGCCACAATTTGACCGGGAATTCAAACACGCCGGTCTACAGGCTTTACAATTCCAATGGCGGCGAGCACCACTACACAACAAGTGTGGCCGAGAAAAACAACCTCGTTGCGATGGGCTGGAGTGATGAGGGTATCGGCTGGAAGTCTGAGGGCATAGCCTGGTACGGCGTCGCCTGACACGCGTGAGTACGCATTTTTGCTCCCGAACCGCGTAAAGTACGTACACACACTAAGTACATTTGCCCCTTTGTACGTAATTTTGCCCCAAACTCTCGAAAAGTAAGTACACGCGTAAGTACTCAAATGTGAACTTGTGACCTCGCCGCAACAAAATCCGTCTAATGAGTGAAGGCGGCGAAAGGGGTGTGCTATGAAAAGAGTAATTGCGTTGTTTATGTCGGGGATGATGTTGTTGAGTTTGGCCGCGTGCGGCAGCGCGGAAGGCGGTCGCGAGTCACGTGGCTCAAGAGATTCACGCGAAGAAAACATATCTGATAAAGAGATCGAAGCGCTGCAGGCCAATGAAGGGCCAATGCTCGAGATCACATGTACGATCCAAGCGCCGATCCCTGATGATATGGACCGTGACAGCACGCTGGTGCTCGGCTACAACGGAATGATTATGAATCCTGAGGTGGACGGCCAGACCTGGGGCCCGGTCTCCGATGAGGACTATATGGAGATCTACGAGTTTTGTGTTGATGCCGTGGAGAACGACACCTACGCCGATTACTATGAGGATGTGTGCGACGGCCAGACCTACCGCTTCGTGTTCACCGACGAAGACGGCGACGCGCATGTGATCTACGACGGCTACATCTACGATAACCGCGCACTGAGTGATGTGGACAACCTCATTGATTCGTATTGCGGGAACTAGATATAGTCTTTTTTTCAGCACTTACCACTAAATAGAAGAGCGGTAGTTGGCTTAAGGTTGAATGAAAAACTAAATTAGATTCTGGATATATTCCGCTCAAGATACATCCTAAAAAGGGTGTTTCTGAGCGGAATTCTGATGTAGAATCCAAGTAATCTGTTGGATATTCTCGTAATAATGGCATGGCAAGCCTGACAGAAGGCATTGGATTTGAAAAACATAATGCAACGACTGTCTGAAAACAGAATA
>JAILNR010000027.1 GCA_024691325.1 Saccharofermentans sp.
CTAATGCTTATGCTCACATGCATAATCACTAGAAAAAACTATTCCGTGACTCCGGCTTCGTACGGTGCTTGGTAGTCCTCTCGGTGTTACCCGATACCTCCGCTTGCGCGCTTCAAAGTCGTAGTTACTACTTAATTGTTATTCGCTTATCTATCTCATATGAATCCACCTCTATATCTGATGATCCTCTTGTCCTTCGCGGTTTTGAAGTACCGGTAGTCTATTAGGAACTCTGCTTTACACTTATCGCATTTAGCTTCTTTATGACCATTCCTAAGATCTGATCCGACTCTCTCCATGAGAAAACCGCAGTATGGGCATCTGATGTCTCTCATGGAGACTCCCGTTATATCCTCTAACGAGAGCATGAGCCGGAGCAGATCATCATCTGAAGGAACTTTTTGTCTAAAGGTCAATCCGCCCGGATTATAGATATCTATCTGGTCCAACTGCTCCAACCTCATTCTCTAAGTACTCTTCGTATGTGTGTTCTTCCAGGAATCCATAATTCTTGAGCCTTATGAAGAGAGCCGTAAACGAAACGCCTAACTTCTTCTTGAGCTGCTGGATACGTATCTGATCCGCAGGCCTGAATATATGGTTTCCGTAAACTGGGATCTTCTTATTTCCGAATACCGATGCAACGCTATAACAGAAAACGTGTCTTGGCATCAGAAGCGCGGCAGCAAGATTATCCACCTGGTATTCAGTCGGGCTGAACATCTTCTTGAGCTCCTCTATCTTGTAATCGTCCGTCTTATCGAACTCATCCTTGAAACAAGCTTCCACAGGTCCGTTAAGGATATAGTGTGCTACTTCGTGAGCTATACAGAACCTTCTTCTTCCCGGATCTCCGGCCAAAAGCTTTGAATCAATTACTATCGTTCCCTTAGGATAGACAACCTTTTTGACCTTACTTCCTTCCATGATCTCAAGCGGATACTTACCATCTGACAAGAACCCCTGCTTCTTGTGGTCTTCCATGATACGTCTGTTAATGACGGTCAGACCGAAAAGACCGCTAGCCAACGCGACGATATCAACATACTCAGGGATGTCATTGATGCCGGATCCGTAAAACTTCATTACTACAGCCTCACCCATTCCCTCGAGTTCTTCAGTCGAATAATACTTACTCATTTTTTGCTCCTTCCTAACCCCTCTGGTCATTTTAGGTAACTTATACACAACGCACGACAGTCTCTTGTCTTGCGAAATTCCTTCTGTTTTTGTTCTTCCTTTGTCTCAGTGAACTTATGTTCGTTTTGTTATGACTTGATTATAAGGGGGTGTTTTCCAACATTCAATACCCATTTTTCGAGGTGTTAATTGTACTTAACACCTTCATGCTAAACGCCCTATTTTCAAGGCTTTACAGCCTTGCCATCTCCGAGCTCACCATCCTTAAATAATCCTTTTTCACAGATTGCGGTGCAGCGATCCTTACTTTGCCTTCAAAACCGAAGACCCAGGCAAAGAACACGTTATTTACTGTAACGTCAACAGAACAGGTACAGTATCCGCCCTGCTGGGTAACGACACTCATCTCATTCCCAAATCTATCTATCAGTGCATCCATGACTTCCGCTCTGAATATAAGATCAACACACGCCTTCTCTCCGCCTCTTAAAGAAAAAGCATCAGAAAGGTAATCGGAAACAGAAAAGTCTTCAGGCATCGGTATAGCTTCCCTGTCATCTATATCAGGAACACCACTTATTCGATCAACCCTGAAAGACACTATTTTCTTATGCTTCTCTGAAAAACCGATCAGATAATAGAATTCTCCGCTCCACACTGTCCTGTATGGAGATACTCTATAGTCTTCTTCATTGTTCCCGGACACGTTCTTTTTATCCATGATATGAGCGTAGTACCGGAATACAATCTGCTTCTTCTTAGTAATAGCTTGGTTTATAACATCAATGATGTAATACACCTGATTATTGTCAGACTTTGTCCTCGAAGCAATATTTACGGTCTTCATTAGATCTTCAGAAGCAAAGGGACCAGCAAGATCTGCTATCTTTCTTACAAGGTTCTGGCTCCTGGACGGAGGTAATGATTTTGACGATTCGATAACGTCGATTATTATCCTCAGCTCAGCCAGGTCAAAGTCTCGAGAGACCACGTGATACTTATTCTGTCTGCAGCGGACACACTCGATATCACAGCCAAACTCAATGAGTCTGTCAATATCAGCATAAAGAGTCTGCCTGGTAGCGTTGACATCATACTCATTCTGCATGATGTCTATGATCTCTCCTGCCGTCAAGAAGTGATTCTCATCAGTTCTGTCATAAAGGATCTGCTGAACTAC
>JAILNR010000024.1 GCA_024691325.1 Saccharofermentans sp.
AGCGTGACAGGCTGGCATTCTAACCAGCTGAACTACTGCGCCATTTGGTGGAAACTACAGGGCTCGAACCTGTGACCCTCTGCTTGTAAGGCAGATGCTCTCCCAGCTGAGCTAAGCTTCCATACTAGTTGCTGGTGTGCGTTCCTTTTCGAAGCGCAAAAGAAGTATATCGAAAGACATCTTGGATGTCAACTTATTTTTTTATATTTATCTAACATAATAAATATAAAGGTATGCGTGGTCGCCTGCTTCGATGTCGATGAAGTGCAAAATACGATGTCCTTCCTCAGTAATTACCTCCATCATCCATATGCTTGAACCGGGTGCCGGCTGCGGCTTTATTCTTACATATGAGTACTCATTCTCAAACATTTCGCTGGAAATCTCCTCATAATCAGCAGCTGACAACATATTTCCTGAGAAGTCGTATCCCTGAACAAAACAAGTGAGGATATCTTCCGGCTTATATGCATTGATGGAGATCTTTGCTTCATAGCCGACGCGGTAGAACATGAATCCGTGTTTATCGATTTCCTCTATCCTCGCATAATCAGGCAGGTCATAGGCAAGTGTTCTGTCAAGAAGTGCTGATGATCTGTCGTAAAAAGCGGCTACAACAAGCACAACGACAACAAGGATGGTAACAACTACAAGGATTGTCTCTTTCTTCTTTTGATTCATCTTATTACCTCACTTTATTCTGAAAAGGCGCTTACCGTTATCTGCAGTGATATTGGCAGCCTCCTTCGTACTTATTCCTTTTATCGCAGCAATTTTATCAATTACAAACGGTACAAAACAAGGCTCATTATGCATCCCACGGTTAGGTTCCGGGGTAAGATAAGGACTGTCGGTCTCCACCACCATTGCATCCAGAGGACATATCTCCACAACCCCCGGTGTCTTCTTATTGTTCTTGAATGTAAGAGGTCCGTCAAAACCTATATAGAATCCAAGCTTGATAAGTTCCGCCGCAATCTGAGCCGAACAGGAGCAGCAATGGCATACACCCGGTGTATCAAGAAGCTTGCCTTCCGATTTAAGTTCCCGGATGATATCCAGACAATCCTTTGAAGCATCACGCTCATGAAGAATAAACGGTATATCAAGTTCGAAAGCAAGTTCAGCCTGCCTTTTAAACACGCGCCTTTGCACATCACGGGGAGAGTGATCGTAGTAGTAATCAAGACCTATCTCGCCAATCGCTTTTATCTTGTACTTTTCGCGGTTGGAGACCATATCAACGATATAAGCTTCAGCTTCTTCGGTGTAAGCGGATGCTTCATGGGGATGTATCCCCACGGAACAATAAAGATCAATTCCTTCAAACCCGTTCCACTGTTTTACAAAGTCGACAGCAAGCCTGCTCGTATCGATATTATCGGCAGGAATAAGTATCGTATCAACACCACACCTGAGGGCACGCCTTAATACATCCTCTGCAAGCACGGGGCTGTCAGAGTCACGTAATACATCATAAAGATGCGCATGCGTGTCAAACACCCCGCTATAGCCTTCAGGATATACTGGAACGCGGGGTTTGTGAGACATCAGGAAATATCCGCTCCTGCCTTTATATCATCACCGAACTCGACTACTCTGAACTTGTCGCCGTCTCTTACGGACATGATCATACCGTTGCTCTCAAGTCCCATCATCTTACGGGGAGCAAGGTTGATTATCATACCCAGTGTCTTGCCGACAAGCTGCTCCGGCTCATAGTACTTGGCGATACCGGAAAGAACCTGTCTTTCTCCGAAGCCGTCGTCAACGATGAACTTAAGAAGCTTATCTGACTTGGGAACCTTCTCACAAGACAGAACCTTTACAGCACGAAGATCCAAAGCAGCGAAATTATCGAAGTTTGTAATCTCCTTCATAGGCTCAGAAGGAAGCTCTCGCGCAGGTTTGCTCATAGCATCAAGCTCCTCGAGTTCCTTCTCAATATCGATACGGGGGAACAGTACTCTTCCCTTCTTAACCGTAACATCAGCCTTAAGAGCATGGCGTGTCTTGGAAGCCTCCCATGTCGTAACTGGTTCGTCTGCACCAATCTGCTCAAAGATCTCAGGGCAGATATGGGGCATAACAGGGCTTAAGAGAATAGCACAGCGCCTTACTGTATCAAGGAGGTTATAAAGAACAGCTGCAAGTCTGCCCTTCTTAGCCTCGTCCTTAGCAAGGATCCAGGGCTCGTTCTCGTCAATGTACTTATTCGCACGTGCAATCGTACGGAAGATCTTCTCAAGGCCCTCGGAGAATCTTAAGGAAGAGAATGTCTCATCAACAAATGCCGGTAACTCGTCCGTCATTGAGAGAAGTTCTTCATCAGAATCATTGAAGTCCTTATCAACGGGCAAAGTGCCTCCGAAGTACTTCTCTATCATCGCTACAGTCCTTGATACCAGGTTACCCAGATCATTAGCAAGATCACTGTTATATCTGTTGAACATCTGCTCATTCGAATACGGGCAGTCAGAACCGAAGACCATCTCTCTTAAAAGGTGGTATCTGAGCGAATCAACACCATATCTCTCACTTAAGATAAAAGGATCAACTACATTGCCCTTGGACTTACTCATCTTTCCTCCGTCACCGAATGTGATCCATCCGTGGCCGTAAACCTTCTTAGGCAAAGGCTCACCCAAAGCCATGAGAATAGCAGGCCAGATAAGAGAATGGAATCTTACGATCTCCTTCGCCATAACATGCATATCAGCAGGCCAGTACTTATCGTAGTCATTGTACCTGTCGTTCAGATAACCCAGGGCAGTGATATAGTTCGATAGAGCATCGATCCAAACATATACGATATGACCTTCATCAAAATCTACGGGGATACCCCACTTAAAACTCGTTCTGGATACACAAAGATCCTGAAGACCTGGTTCGATGAAGTTATTGATCATCTCATTAACTCTGGACTTCGGATTAAGGAAATCCTTCTGATCATCGAGCAAAAGCTCCTTAAGCTTTGGAGCAAACTGTGAAAGCTTGAAGAAGTATGCTTCCTCGGAAGCATCCGTAACTTCACGGCCGCAGTCAGGACACTTGCCGTCGACAAGCTGGCTCTCAGTCCAGAATGACTCACATGGAGTACAGTACTTACCCTTATAAGCACTCTTGTAGATATATCCTGTATCGTAAAGCTTCTTGAATATCTTCTGAACCGACTCGATGTGATAATCGTCTGTAGTTCTGATATAGCGGTCGTAAGAGATACCTAATGTGCTCCAAAGCTTCTTGAAATTAGCAACAATTCCATCAACATATTCCTTAGGAGTCATTCCCTCCTCGGCAGCCTTCTTCTCAATCTTCTGACCATGCTCATCGGTTCCCGTCAGGAACATTACGTCAAAGCCCTGCATTCGCTTCATTCTTGCAACGCAATCGCATGCGATCGTTGAATAGCAATGTCCTATATGAGGATTGCCTGAAGGATAGTAAATAGGCGTAGTAATGTAAAACGGTGTCTTCTCTGACATGATAGAGAACCCCCTCAACTTGAAGATTAACCTTGAAATTATAACACAAAGAAGGCTATAAATCAGCCGAAATACTTATTCCAGAAAGCAAATACCGACATAGGCTTACCGAAGTAGTATCCCTGAATGATATCAGCATCCATATCACGAATGGTCGTATACTGCTCTTCGGTCTCAACACCCTCGACTACTACGCCTTTACCGATTGAATGTGCAAGCATCGTCATAGCCGAGATAAAGGTGTTATCAAACTTATTCGACAACATATCATCAACGAAGGTCTTATCTATCTTAATCTCATCAACGGGAAGTTCCTTAAGGTAGTTAAACGAGGAATATCCGGAACCGAAGTCATCAAGTGCAGTTCTTATGTTATTGGCATGCAAAAGGTTGATATTGTGCCTGCAAGTGGACATATTCTGCAAAAGGGATGTCTCCGTAAGCTCGATAAGTATATTGTCCGGTGAGAGTTTATAGCGCTTAAGTCCGGCAATTACTCTCTCAACAAAGTCATCTGCAACAAGATCGTCAGCAGTGGCATTTACATGAATATAGAAATCCTCGGGCGCGCCTCTGTGTATCCATTCCGAACACTGTCTCATAGCTTCATTAAGTATCCACTGTCCTACTGCTGCCATCTGATCGGATGATTCAAGTGCAGCTACCACCTTCTCAGGATTCTCGGGTTCACCCGTAGGCTTCATCCATCTAAGAAGAGCCTCAGCACCCTTAAGCTGTCCTGTCTTGGCATCGGTAAGAGGCTGATAATAAAGCATAAAGTTCTCGAATCCGTTTTGGATATTTGCGGTTATCGTCATCTGGAAATCCATCTTCTCGAGAAGATCATTTCTGTCAGCCGGTGAGAAAGCCGCGTAACGCAGACTCTTATTCTCTTTTACTTTATGAAGTGTAATCTCAGCCTGGCTCAAAAGCTCTTCCGCCGTTCTTCCCTCCGGATAGAAGGCTGCTGAAGAAACAAGATTGAGGTAATACTTATTATGATCAACGATAAACGGCCCCTCTGAACCTTCGATTATCGACTTCATATAACTGTTGACTTTGATCTGCGTCGTTCCGGGCCACAAGATGGCAAAATGATCCGTACCGATGTGATAGAGCCTTGCTCTTTCAGGAAGGCCGGAATTCAAATAATCGGCAAGACTCATAAGTATCTTGTCACTCGTGTCGATACCATATCTGTCCTTGAGTTCATGGAACCCGCTAACATCGACCAATACAACAGAAGCACTCGTTGATGACCTGTCGCGTATTATTATCTCTACATCACGAAGAAGTCTCTGTCTTGTGGGAAGACCTGTAAGTTCGTGCGAAGAACCGGCCTTCTCATAGTTATCCTTAACCTCATTCATCTGCGACAGGTCAAAGATACTGCCGGTAAGCATACGTGTCATGGAGTTCTTGTTCTCGAATGATTTTCCTCTTATCGCAACCCAGGAAGACTTATCATCCTTTGTCTTTATCCTGACCTCAACTGCGAACACAGTACCTATCTCCTGAACTGATCTGTTAAGAACCGTTCTGAATCTCGGTCTGTCGTGAGGAACTACTCTTAATGCCAGTTCCTCTACGATATCGCCCTCAACCTCAAGGGGGAAATCCGGAAAGATCTTGTGGATATTCTCTGAAACCGTTGTCGTATTCCTGTTAAGATCAGTAGTAAACAATGCGGCATCAAGTCCGTCAATAATGTTATCCCACAGAAAATCGTCATTAACGAAGTCAGTAACATCAGAGAAAATACCGGATATATAACGGCCTTCGCTTCCGTAATCGGAGAAACCGTCTGTTCTTAAATAGACTTCTCCTCTTCCGGGTGCCAGGAATCTTACCTGCAGACCGCCGTCATAAGTATGATCCCTGGTGAAAGTGAATATAGCATTATGAAGTTTCTCGGAATCCTCAGGATGAATGAATCTTCTGTAATAATCAGTAAACTTCGTTATAACCGATGACTCAAGATCAAATTCATCAACGAATCTCTGGCTTACATAACAAGTGTCAGCCTTAACATCATATACGAACAGATACGAATGTATGCCTGGACCGAACAATTCATTATGGGAACGGACTTTAATATTCGGTGTATTGTCCTTGATGATCGCATATATAAAACGGGACTTATCGATATTGCCGGTCTTCATGGAAATATCGATATCGTGGACCTCATTATCAATTCCGATGATCTTATGAGACAGACTTACGGAATTTATATCATGTTCCATAATATCCCCGATCATAGCCTCGTACCTTCCGGTAACAAAAGCACGCTCATCGTCAGGGATACTCTGATAGAACTGGGAAAGATACATGAAGTTTCCCGCTGCAATACCGAGAAGATTGCTCATTCCGTCAGAAAAGCATATTTCTTTCTCCCACGGATCAATAACAGCTATAGCACAAAACGAACCCCTCAGAAGAGGCTCAAACTCTTTTAAAGCAAATTCTTCCGCATAGGAAATCAGATTCTCCCTTGAGATCTTTTCTCCGTTAGCATCATTCATCAGTGCAAAAACTCCTATAAAAGTATCGCCTGTTATTTTAACAGACTAAGCACTAAGCGGTACATATCTTTTTTATGTCTTCCCGTTTCTTCGGCAAGAATAGCTGAGATTTCCTTAACGGCCATGCCCTGATCACGAAGCTCATGCACCCTGCGCTCAAGTGCGGCCTCATCTATTTCAACCTGTTTTTTCGCTTTGGGCTCAAGGCACACAACAAACTCACCCCTTGGCTCATTCTCATCAAAATAAGACTGTGCCTTCACAACCGTTAGTCTGATTACTTCTTCATACCGCTTAGTAAGTTCCCTGCAAAAAGATACACGGGATGATCCGAACCCCAGATCGACCAACTCGGAAACAAGTTTCTTAACCCTGTGTGGCGCCTCATACAAAACTATGGTCTCATCATAGTCAGCAAGCTTATTAAGCCTCTTCTTTCTGTCGGAACCGCTATTGGGAAGAAATCCTTCAAAATGATAGTGTCTTGTGGATAGCCCGCTCATAACAAGAGCCGTTATGGCAGCTACAGGCCCAGGAATTACGGTAAACCCGACACCTTCACTAATACAAAGCGAGACCAGGTCCTCGCCGGGATCACTTATTGCAGGCATTCCGGCATCTGAGACCTGTGCTATATCGATTCCTTCCTTAAGCAGAGAAATAAGCTCATTTCCTTTTGAAGCTTTATTATGTTCGTGATATGAGATCAGCTTTTTCCCTTCTATCCCGAGATTCTTAAGAAGAATCCCAGTTACTCTTGTATCCTCGCACGCAATATACTCAACCTCATTTAAGATCTCAACTGCGCGGGATGATATATCTCCCATATTACCTATCGGTGTTCCAACTAGATAAAGCAATCCGTCTGCTCCTTATCGTAAATCTCGCTCATTTTTTCTTTATCATTTAATACCAGCGGCGGCATTATCTCAAGTTGTGTGGCGCTGATAGTCTTCTTGCCTGCCACAAGAACTATCTGTGCATTCTTATTCTTATCGGGGTGAACGCAGATCATATTAAATGGCTTGATCCCCGAATCTAACATAAGACTCATTACCTCATCCGTCCTCCTGGCGGTCATTACGATGCACATAATCCCTGAAGAAGGAACAAGTCTTGATGACCCGGCTTTAATAAAATCTCCAAGACTGCCGTTAACCTCATCTCTTCCTATTACACCGGAAGCTGGTCCCGCCCCAGCTTTATAAAACGGAGGGTTCATAAAAACAACATCGTATTGCTTCTCCCTTATAGGTCCGGGAAGATCTCTGACATCGCCGTTAAAGACTTCTATGTCTCCTTTAAGACCGTTAAGTTCTATATTCTTCCGCAAGACCTCACAGGCGTCCGCATCGATCTCAAGCGCATCTATATGGACCTTAGGCCTTCTTGCCGCAACAAGCAATGAGCAGGCTCCACAGTTACTGCCTTCTTCGAGAACTCTCTTAGGCTGTCCTTCACGGATATGTGATGCCGTAAACCAGGCAAGAAGGACTGTATCAGTACCAAATCTGAACCCGTCCTTTTGCTGAAACATCTTAAAGCCTCTGCGGCCCAAGTCAACCGGAGTTAATCTGCTTTCATCCATAACGCTATTATAGCAATAAAAAACCCGGCAGCCGAAGCTTCCGGGTTTATTGGATTTCTGCAATTAAGATCTTAGCCTTCTTCGGAAATCGCTGATACAGGGCAAACGCTCTCGCATGCACCACATGAGATACAAACATCAGCACTGATGTTGTACTGTGAATCACCTGCTGTAATAGCAGCTACGGGGCAACCGTCCGCACAAGTACCGCAAGAAATACAAGCATCTGAAATTACATATGCCATGGATGAATACCTCCTGTTGCTTTAATATGCAAATATATTATACACAAATTACGCCAAAAGACTAAGCAAAAATGGATTATTTTTCTTCGTCTTTATAATCTGTGTTATCGTCCTGTTCTTTATGGTTTCCTGACTCCGATCTGGAAACAATATCGTGATTTAAAGGCTCAAGTCCTGACCAGTCGTAGACCTCTGTTGAGTAGGACTCACCATCAGTAAATTTAACGGTAACCTTCTCCTCGATATAGTTAACGTCAGCAACTGTACCCATGCCCTCCGGGGTCCTGATCTTCTTACCCTGCTTAGGAAGTCTCTTTCTGGCGTCAGCGTATGCCTCCTTTTCGAACTGGAGACAGCACATGAGTCTTCCGCAAGCTCCGTTAAGCTTACCAGGATTAAGTGACATTCCCTGGTCTCTTGCCGTTCTTAACGTAACGGGAGCGAACTTATCAAGGAAAGTGCAGCAGCAAAGTTCGCGGCCGCACATGCCGATGCCTCCGACGAGCTTAGCCTGATCTCTCGAACCTATCTGACGAAGTTCTATCCTCGCGCGGAACGAAGAAACCAGATCCTTTACAAGCTCACGGAAATCAACGCGGTTATCGGATGTAAAGTAGAAAGTGACTTTCTTGCCATCAAACGTGAACACCGCATCAACGAGGTTCATGTCGAGGTTGTGCTTACCGATAAGCTCAAGGCAAAGATCGTAAGCCTCCTTCTCCTTGGCCTTCTTCACCTGTCCTCTCTCGATCTCTTTGGAAGTCGCAAGCCTCAGCACGGGTTCGATATCTTCAGCAAGCAAGGACTCATCAAGGTCTATCGGTACTCCGACAACACGGCCCAAGTCCATACTTCCAGCGTTATTTGCCATAACATAATCGCCGTTCTTGAGTTCTATTCCCTCGCAAGTGTACTTGCAGGTCTTTCCACCCTCTCGAAAACTAAGATTAACTGTTCTTCTCATAACTTAGCTCCTTATGTATCTGCAGAAGCATATTGCAGCAATTAGTTTCAAAGCTGACATTTACTTTGGAAGCTTTGATGAATTCCATAACGGCATTCTCTGCATTACTGATATTTATATGTGTCAGTGCTCTGTTCTCCGATACAAAATCAATGATCTCGTCCCTCTTATCGGAATTCTTAAGGTCTTGGGGATCCGGGACCGCATATGCGGAAGCGATGTCACCCAAAGTCCATATAAGCAAGAGCAGCAACTCATCTATCTTATCATTATTTTTGTCAAAGTACTGATATTCATCGATAAGAATGTCTGTATAGCCCAAGCGGGGCAGCCTCATGACAAGGTCGAAGATATGGTCCCTTTCCTCGATAAACTCGGGATCATTAAGCAAAGCCAAAGCCTTCCCGGGGATCCTGGACGAGAATGTGGACAGAAACTTTAACCGTTCTTCGGACTCCTCTGATGCTCCTCCGTTTTTAAGGATAGTTATCATCTGCTCCTCGGTATAAGCATTAAAGGGGAGTTCCGTAACTCTGGATAATATAGTCTGCAAAAGCCTCGAGGTATCAGAACAAAGCAGTATATAGACAAGATGATCCGCAGGCTCCTCGAGAGTCTTCAGAAGAAGATTCTGACAATCAGAACTGATCTTATCCGCGTTAATTATGATAACTTTACGGTCAGATATCTGCGGCTTAACCTCGGCATCACCGACTATAGTGCGAAGATCGGCTATCCTTATATTCTTCCTGCCTTCTGTGGGTTCAACCTCAACCAAGTCAGGATGTGTCCCGGCATCTATGTATTTACATGAGGAACAGGTTCCGCAAGCCCCGTCAGGACCGGGATCCTGACACAAAAAAACCTTCGCCGTCTGCCGCGCGAAAAGGTGTTTTCCTATACCTTCAGGGCCTGAAAACAAAAGCGAGCAGGAACCTTTATTGGCCGTAATGGTCTTAAGCCTTGACTTTACGGCTTCCTGTCCGGTTAAGACATCAAATCCCATACTTGCTTTCTTATCTCGCTATATATCTTCTCACGGGTCATGGTAGCATCAATAACCCGGATTCTCTTGTCTTCTTCCCTGGACAGTTCGATATATCCCTCTCTTACCTTCTCCTGATAAGAAAGACCCATTAACTCGATTCGGTCTTCCTCACCGCCTCTTCCGGTTCTTCTGTCGCAGGCAGTCTTGGGATCTATATCCAAAAGAAAAGTCAGATCAGGCGATACACCTGATGTCGCCTTAACATTAAGAAAATCGGTAAGATCCCGTCCCATCTTGTTCGCATAACCCTGATAAGCGGATGTCGAATCATAGAAACGGTCACATATGACATGCTTACCGCTCATTAATGCGGGAATAATAACTTCTTCAGTTATCTGGGCTCTTGCCGCTTCAAACAGGAGAAGTTCAGCCATTCTCGTCATGGAATCATTCTGTCTGTCCAGAAGGATATTTCTTATCTTCTCTCCGACAGCTGTTCCGCCGGGTTCTCTTACCTCAATAAAATCGAGGCCTTCTTTTCTGAAGTCCTCTTTAAGCAGTTCAAGCTGCGTACTCTTGCCGCAGCCGTCAATGCCTTCAAATGTAATGAATAATCCTTTGCTCATTCAAGCTTTATCGTATGGATCTCTGCAATATCGATCCAAATCTCTTTCTCTATTCTGTCGTTATCAGCCTTAATATCGGCAAGTGTCTCCTCAGCAGGCTTAATAGGCTTAGAAGGAGTAATCTCTATACTCTTCCTTCTTTGCTTATTCTGGCGGTTCTTAAAGCCATTATCACGCTCACGTCTGTTGCCGACTTCTTTATTTCCCTCACGCCTGGGATTTGCACGTCTGTTATCGGGATTGTCCTTATTCCCCTTGGACTCACCGCGCTCCTGACGGGCACCGTCTCTTACTTCACGGTTCTCTCTGGACTCACGGTTATCACGGTTTCCTCTGTTCCTGTTTCTGTTACGGTTTCTGTTGCGGTTATACTGACCGCGGTTCTGACCGTTACGGTTATTATCAGAAGATGCTGCCGTGTTAATGTTCTCAGCCATCGTAACTCTCCTTTAACAAAATTACCTCAAAAATTATAAAGGTTTATCCCCAAAACTTCAATTAAGGCTGATTTCCCCGGCTAATGAGACCGCCTTATCATCCGGAATCCTGCCGTCATACAGACCCACCTGCTTCAACGGTACCAGCACAAATGCCCTCTCATACATACGCGGATGAGGCACCGTAAGTTCACGGGTCTGTTCATTAAAGCCTTCATAAAGAAGAATATCAAGATCTATGGTTCTCGGACCGTTCTTTATAATCCTGACTCTGTGAAGATCATCTTCTGTCTTAAGAAGGAAATGCAAAAGATCATACGGATCAAGATATGTCTCGATAACCGCCACGCCGTTAAGGAAATCATCCTGGTCCTCATATCCGACAGGTTCAGTCTCATAAAGAGAAGACAGTTTCTTGATCTTTATATCAGGGTGACCGGAAATCCGCCTTAAAGCTTCTTCGATTATTTCCTTTCTGTCCCCCATATTGCTTCCAAATCCGATTACCGCTTCGCGTCTTTTAACAGTTATGGTGGTCATCATATAATCGAATGTTCCGTCAACCGGTGCATCAGGTTTCTTAACCGTAACTCTAACCTCATTGGTCAGCGGCTGAGTATCGAGGATCGTACACCCGATCTTGCGCGCCAGGAACTCTATAAGATCAAACTTCGATTCCTTAACAAGTGTTTCCACTCTCTCATAAACCTGCGCGTAATTGACCGTATCATTAAGGTCATCTGTAAGCGCACCGGGGATAGACTTAAAGAACATATCGATATCGATGATAAAGTACTGACCGTTCTGCTTCTCTTCGGGAAGGCAGCCCGTATATCCGAAGATCTTCAATCCCTTAAGACTGATCTGATTCATTAATCGTCTCCGTTAATCGAATCGTATGCATGAATCGCTGCATATGTCTGCTTAACGTTATGTACTCTTACGGCATCTGCACCCAATTCTATAGACTTTAATGCCAACGCAATTGAGGCGCCGTCACGGTCCTCTGCAGCCGTCTCTGTTGCATAGAACTGAGATGTAACTCTCTTACGGGAAACACCGACGAGGACAGGATATCCCCACTTCTTCTTAATCTCGGGTATAGCCTTGATCAATGAAGTATCCTGCTCGCGAAGATAAGTAAAACCTACGCCGGGATCAAGAGTAATCTTGTTATCGGGAATACCCGCATTCTTCGCTGCATCAATGGATCTTTGCAAAGTGATCTCCCAGCTTTCATCTGCATCTCCGAATCCGTCTCTCATGAGCAGAGCCTCAACCTTGTTATCGGCAATAACTGAAGCCATGTCGGGATCTTTCAGAAGACCTGTAATATCATTTACGATAACCGCGCCTTCGTCGATAGCGGCCTTGGCCGTTGCGGCGCGGAAAGTATCAACAGATATAATGATCGAAGGTATCCTTGACTTTATTTCTTTAATTACAGGTACTATTCTCGAGCACTCTTCATCTACGGACACATCGAAGAAACCGGGTCTTGTTGACATTCCGCCTACATCAATGACATCTGCTCCGTCCTCTATCATGCGAATGGCATGCTCTACAGCCATAGATGTGTCTACATACTTTCCGCCATCGGAAAAGGAGTCGGGGGTTACATTCAGGATTCCAAAAATTTTTACTTTACTCATCATACATTCCTCGGTCTGTTAATCAATGCAAGTGCTTCGTTCCTCGTACGTATATCTGATCTGCATCCGCCTCTCATAGCAGATGTGACAGTCTTTGAACCGGGCTTTCTTATGCCTCTCATCGTCATGCAAAGGTGCTCAGCCTCGATAACAACGCATACGGCCTTGGCGTCTACCGCCTTTTCGACGGTGTCAGCAATCTCACTTGTAAGCCTCTCCTGAATCTGCGGTTTCCTCGAGAGCGTGTCAACAATGCGTGCAACCTTCGAAAGTCCCAGTATCTTACCGTTCTTCGGGATGTACACAACATGACACTTGCCGTGAAAAGGCAGCAGATGATGTTCACACATGGAGTAGAATGGGATGTCTCCTATGAGTATCATCTCGTCATTTCCTTCTTCCGTGAACACCTTAATGTCTTTATTGATGTCCCTGTGAAGTCCTGAGAAGATCTCAGCATACATCCTCGCGACTCTTACGGGTGTCTCGCGGATGCCTTCACGCTCGGGATCCTCCCCCACTGCCTTAAGGATCGTTTTAACCGCATCCTCGATGGCGGGAAGATCCATGTTCTTCCTGCTTTCCTCAGGGATGCTCAAATCATTATCGTAATCGTACACAGTTACCCCCTCCCCGCTTTTGTTTTTCTGTAATCAAGAGGCGTCATTCCCATAAGTTTCTTGAAAGCAACGTTAAATCTCTGGGGGCTCGAGAATCCGGCCTGGGACGCGATGCCTGACACCTTGATCTCGTCGTTCTCGAGAAGCTCACACGCCTTCTCTATCCTCTTCTTCATAAGGTACGACATAGGACTTACTCCTATCTCATCTCGAAAAGCTCTCGTGAAGTACCCCTGGCTTAAGAAGACATATGCCGCCGCTTCAGCAACAGTAATTCCCCTCTCATAGTTCTCGTCAATATAATCGCGTGCGATGAGCACGAGTTCTCTTGCCTTGCCGTTACGGACGCGCAGGGATTCCTCCCACTCCTTCTTCATGGCTCTCGATAAAGTAACCATGAGTTCGACGGTAAGGACCTCCATCATGAGATCCTTGTTGACCTCGTCTTCCTTTTGCTCATCAACAATACGCTCGAGAAGATTGCCGATATTCTTTTTATAAGTTCCTGACAGAACGATAAAAGAAGGATTACCGTAATCCTGTGTTACGTTTTCCGTCTCACTTCCCGCGAACTCGAGGAAACTCTCCAAAGAAGGCTGAGCTGTACCGGGATTGTTGGGCTTCGAGAATCCGAAGTAAAGAAGGATAGTGTCTGCCGTCTTGGATATAACTCTTATCTTATGCGCAGTATTAGGCTTGATAATAAGGGTGGTATTCTTCTCAAGGATAAGACTTTTATTCTCGAATATGAACTCGACCTTACCGCTCCTTAAGTAGAACAGCTCGTGGAAGGAATGAACGCTCATCTCGGCGGATGCTTCTTTCTTTTCCCGAATCTGATCAAGCCCCTCGAACACAACAGGCATGGAGCCGCTGTCATTCTTCATACTCTCTTCGATAGCAGGCAGAAGCTTATCAAACACCTTTACTTATTCTCCTTACAAAAACCTTATGTTGTCGATATATATCTCGCCGTTCTTAGACGAATCGGCAACCGTGAACTTCAACGTCTCAAGTGTGATATCACCAACGCCTGCCCACTTGATCTCAAGCGTCTGCCAGTTCAATGACTGTTTGATCTCGGCAGTTCCGAATCCTTCAACACGCAGTTCCTTCTTGACGGTATCAGGATTGAACACATCGATCAATATCTTACTCTTTCCCCTGATGATAACAGGTCCCATGAGGGATACATAATCAAGGTTAGGCTCAAAGCCGTACAAAGAATTCTCTGTCTCGTATCTTATGTGCAAAGAGGCATTTCCTTCAGACTTATTCATGTTGTCCGATGAGATGACTCCGTTACCCTTGAATGTACGGAAGACCTTAAGGACTTCAAAGTCATCACCCCAGTCTCTCATACCGATGAGTTCAAGATCATCACAGCTTGCAAAGAACAATCCGGGAGCATAGTAAGCCGGAAGTCTGTCAAATCTGAACGGCATTACGGGAAGATCATTCAAGTTCTTAAACGTAGCGTCATGAGGGAACGGAGAGAAACCGTAAGTTACGCTTACCGGCTCTTCAATGTCATCCGCCCATACCATAACTCTTACACCGTGAAGTATTCTCGCCTTAGCGGGATAGAATATCCTGTCCTCACCGCAGACCGTGAAACCTCTAAGCTCTGTCTGACCTTCAGCAAGCCTTAACCCGTCTGCAAGATTATCAAACTCAAGTATCAGCTTATTGCCGGTCTTCTCCACGCCGATACACTCGGGGCAGGACTTAGGCATCTTAGGTGTTACATGAAGACCAAGCGCGATAACAGCAAGTCTTACACCCAGTGTAAATGTCTTGGTCTTATCGGGAAGCAACAGGTCATGAAGACTAATGATACCGCTCGGCATATTAAGCTTGCCCGTAAACTCACGTACATCCTCGTTAAACTCGAGGACCTTATAAGGAAAATCCTTATCGACACACTTAGGATGCATAGCAACAAAGAGGAACGACGGCATGAGATTATCGTCATAAACCTCCTTGGGCTCAAATGTCTGGGACAATGTTCCGAGAAGTCCCATAAGAAGCAGATCATATCTTCCGAACATCTGCTCATCCGCTTCAGGAGAGAAACACATTCCCCTTATGGAAAGTCCGGACAAAGCCGCAAGCTTGCATCTGTAAAGCGTCGATAAACGGAACTTCTTCTTTATGTACTTAGAATCGTCCACCTTCTTGTCGGTCTTAACCTGCATATTCGACATCATATCGAAGTCAAGATTCTTGGTGGTGGAACCGGGCTCACTTTCAGACGAAGGTACGATTTTGCTGTTGAATGTGGAACCTGATGATCCCGGGAAGTCAAGCTCGGCAACTGCAGCAATGCTCTCGGAAGCAGGCTTCTCGCCCATTATCTCGCTGTATTCTTTCTCCTTTGTAAGGTTAAAGTCGAGATTCTTTCTTCCCGCTGTTACATCATTACGCAGCTGCTCCTCACGGCGGATCTGACGGTCACGCTTGATAAGGCCGTTATAACGCGCCTCATCAGTAGTAAGACCCAACTCGTCTATATAGTCGTGTAAAGCGGTCTGTGTCTCATATACTTCATCCGATATCCAGTTAAGGATAGTGGAACCGGGGGTTGAGAGATCAACGACACCTATAGGATAGTTAACCTGATCAGCTATCGTGTAAGCAAATGAGAATGCAGAAGAAGATACGTCGGCAAGCTGCTTCGTATCAGTAATCTTTATCCACGATGCTTCTTTAAAGTGAGACTTGCGCTCAAATGCGATATCTTCCTCATCTGTCTCGAGACCGTCTCTTGACGGAGAGAAGAAACGAAGATGCGTCATTACATGTCTTTTAAGAGGAGTCTTGGGAGCGTTGGCGTTCTTCATAGGAACACACAAAAAATCATTGCCTAAGAACACCCATACATCACCGCATCTTATATCATTAAAGCTTACAACGTTCGAAAAACATTTGAATACAAATGTATATGTATCGGTTGAAGCCTTATATGCAGGAATACTAAAGCGGAATCTTCCCTTATCGGATGTTGTCGTCTCCAAACTTAAGATGACACCGTATTCCTGGTCAAGTTTGGATACCTTACGTCCGTCAGTAGGGTCCTTTGATATCTCAAGGGTTATGGTAGCCGAAGGAGCAGCAGTTCCTTCGATAACGAAAGGCACATTCTGCTGAAAGACGGCTTTATTCGTGAGCCAGCTCGGAACCGTAATGGCATTGACCTGAATCACTTTCTATCCTCCCCCGCAATCACAAGATTGATCTTCTTAGCTCTGATGCTTGAAGCAGTCTCATCTGATATCTGATTATCCGTAATAAGATAATCGATCTTATTAGGTGTGATAAATACTGAAGCAGAGTCATCTCCTATCTTGGTGGAGTCGACCAGCGCAACAATATTCTTGCTTCTTTCAACACATATTCTCTTGAGTTCAAGCTCGAAGAAATTATTACCTGACAGACCTGCGTCAGCAGAGAAACCGTTACCTGACACAAAATAGTATTCTGCAGAAAGACGGTTAATCATCTCACGGCTCATGACGCCCTCGATCGTACCCGAATGAGGTCTTAACATACCGCCTATAAGGATTATGGATTTAAAATTATTATATCTTTGAAGCTCGATAGCCGTGTTAATACCGTTAGTAATAACAGTTACATCCATCGTATGCTCAAGATACGGGATCATATGAAAGGCCGTGGAGCTTGCATCCATAAAGATGGTATCGCCGTTTCCGACAAGCAAAGCTGCCTGTTTTCCTATCATCTTTTTAAGATCGATATTGGTTACGGAACGGACCATGTAATTCTCGCTTACTTCGTCCCTGTGCTTATCCGGAAGTCTTACACCTCCGTGATATCTGACTATAGCTCCCTCACGTGCAAGATCGCGAAGATCCGTACGGATGGTAGCACCCGTAACACCAAGTCTTACAGACAGATCATTGGTATTAATGGAGCCTTCTGTTTCAAGGATATCGAGGATATTTTTACGTCTTTCCAAATTAATCATGCAGATATATTAGCAAGGCAGATTTTCGAAGTCAATCGTTTGCTTTTATTTATTTTCATTTCGAAAAGGGACATGCTTTTGCGCCACGCTTTTTCGCGCCGCAACCTTAATCACCGCAAACAATATGAGTGCCATCAAAGGCAGCGACAGATACGATACCGCGCCCCCTGCTCTAAAAGCCAGAACGCCTGCAACAAGATATGAAGCCGCGGCACATCCCGCTACAGTGAGAGCATACGGAAGCTGTGTTGCAACATGATTGATGTGAACGCAGCCCGCGCCCGCAGAACTCATGATAGTCGTGTCAGATATAGGAGAACAGTGGTCACCGCAGACGGCACCCGCAAGACAGGCGGAGATGGAAACCGCAAGCATGTTATCGTTACCTGCAAAAGCACCGACTACAATAGGAATGAGTATCGAGAATGTTCCCCATGATGTTCCGGTTGAAAATGACAGGAATACCGAGAACAGAAAAATAATAAGAGGCATCAGCATTTGAAGTTCGGAAGCGGAAGCCTCGATAACATCGTGAATGAAGACATCAGCACCAAGAAGACCTGTTATGGAAGATAAAGTCCATGCAAGCACAAGTATTGTCATAGGGCCCGTCATGGTTCGAAAGCCCATAGGAAGACATCCCATAAAATGCTTGAAAGGCACGATCCTTCTTATAAGATAATAAACAAGCGTGATAATTATGGTTACAATAGAGCTCATGACAAATGCTGTTGCGGAATCGCAGTTGGAGAACGCATCAACAATAGAAGCACCTTTGGTGATTCCACCCGTATAAAGCATAAAGCCTATAGAAGTGACAATGAGAACAAATACCGGTATGACAAGGTCAAGCACACGTCCGTTATCCGGTATGGGAGCTGGAAGTGTATCTTCTGCAGATACGGATATAGCGCTCTTCTCATCGGTCTTACCTTTTATACCTTCATTGGCTTTCTGTTCATAGCTTCTCATCGGGCCGTAATCAGTCTTCATGATGATCATCATAAACATGAACACAAGAGTTCCTATCGCATAAAAGTTGAAAGGAATCGTTTGAAGGAACATCGTAAATCCGTTGATCCCGCTTCCTTCAGGTACAGAATATGTAACAGCTGCCGCCCAGGATGATATGGGGGCGATAATACAGATCGGAGCAGCAGTTGAATCGATGATATAAGCGAGTTTCTCGCGGGAGACCTTGTGCCGGTCAGTAACAGGCTTCATAACTGATCCGACAGTCATGCAGTTAAATCCGTCATCTATAAAGATAAGAATACCAAGTGCCATAGTGGCAAGTGAAGCAAGTGTCTTATTTTTGATGTGACTCTCGGCCCATTTGCCAAAAGCTCTTGCAGCGCCCGATTGATTAATAACAGCCGTTATCCAGGCAAGAAGAACAACGAAGATCAATATGGCCGCATGCGACCTGTCAGCTAATGACGGAATAATACCGGCATCCGAACCGTTACCGGTTATAGTGTTAAAAGCAAGTTCAAGATTACCGTTACTGTATAGAAGAGCTCCCGTTACAATACCCACGAACAACGAAGAATAAACTTCTTTGGTAAGCAGAGCCATTGTTATCGCGATGATAGGCGGTATCAAAGACCAGAATGTAGCATACAATTCAGGTGTAAATTCCATAATTCCTCGTCCCCTCAAATAATCAACACAGTAATTATATCAGCATTTATGGAAACTAATATACCCGGAACAATTGTCCCGGGTGATCTGTTATCAATAATGTTAAACCGTTGTGCTTAATCAGCAAAAAACCAATAACCGAGTAACTTTTTCTTTCCGTTTACTGTTATTTCCCTGAATCTACGCACACGCCTTCTGTGAGAAGCAGGTACTGCAGGAGCTGCGGAACGAGCTACCTCGCCATTATCGGCGAAAGGTGAATGAGAATAATACTCGGACTCCTCATCGCTAAGCCAACAAAAACAGGCATTTGAGCATCATGTGCAACACTAAAAACTTAGCTTAAATCAAATTTAAACACAAATTTATTACATAGGGGAACCAACAACTAATATGACCAGGTACTCAATTTGCTATAATCTGGATATGATTAATGAACAAATTGATATGTCAGATGAATCATATGAAAGCATGTGGAGAAAGCCGGATAATGAGGAAATAGAATTTGTATCCGGGCTCGTTCACATCGATGCCGACTATCATAAATCGATTATAAAGATTTCGATTATAACTGTTGTATTCTTATCTGTGGTTTCTATAGCAGTATTTATTCTTGGAGGAGGCATAAATAAGGAGAACGAATCTTGGTTTGTCATAGCTTTACTTTTTATACTTACAGCTGTTGTATATCTGAGCATTATATTTCCAAAGTTTATTCTTAAACCCAAATGGACAGACGAAGGGCATTTTGTTGTTACCGATACAAGTGTCGTCTCCAAAGAAATATACAAGGCACGCACTCGGGGCGGCACTAGGTATACTTACTACATTAAAGTAAAAGTCATTGCTTCTAACCAGGGAAATGATAACGATTACAGGATGTATAGAATAGATTCGTTTGATTATAACAGGGCGTCTGTCGGCAGTCACGGAATCATTGTAAGATACGATACCAAGCTTAACGGGCGGCCTTTCATGTGGATGGATCATTACTTAACAAAGAATACGTGATCAGATCCATCCTGTCATCATATCATCATCTTCAAAAGTACCATTCAAAACATCATTTCTTGTAAAGTCAACACCGCCACATCTGTCAGAGAGCTGCTTATGAAAATCCCGCCTGTCTGAGGCTTCCATATAGAATTCGTATACAAATCTCATGCCATATTCATCCACGATTATAAGTCGTATTTTAAAGCGCTCCAGTTCATACTCTTCTTCGCCCTCAAACTCGCTGGTATATGACGGATCATATGGTGTATCTATGCCACGATCTACGGCGTACTGCTCCCAAGGCATATGCCCCAGATTGCATATCATATATTTCGATATACGTTCTAACTGGAATATCTCATGTCCCGGCAGGAAAAGGTAGTTTTCAGTAAGAATAACTGCTTTGTCATAAGCTGTATTCCTGACATGATATATCAAAGGACTGTTGTTAAGCTCGCTATATAGCACATCGTAACCGAACTCTTCTATGCGTTCCTCGTAAAACGATTTCTCGCGAACTTCCTTTTTCTTGAACAACTTCGAAAAGAAACTCTGTTTCTCATCTTCACCGTAGTATGACGATCTATCCGGCATTGGCTGCGGAAGTATCAATGGAATATCGATTCTCTCAATACGCACAGTTCGTCACTCCTTACAACAACATAATCTTTATCGTTGATTGTCTTATTACTGATTCTAAATAAATAGCCTTCATAAAGCACTCTATCTTCAAATCTTTCAATAACTCTATTTGTTATTTGATCCATCGCAGAATAAGCGCTGGGCGCATTAACGATTCTGAACATCTGTAGATTGGGGAACTCATCTATTACTCCACATACATAATCTACACATTCGTTAATACTCTCTTCATCTGCTTCGCCTGCTTGATATTGACCTGGAATATTAATATATAAGCAAATTACGTCCTCCTTATCTTCCAACTGGGAGTAATCTGCGTAATCATACTCCTATCTGTTGATAAACAAATGCTCGATAATTCACCAAAACACATGTCCGTTCATTGTATAACCCTCATCATAGCAAAAACACACTTCGATTCTTGTACTATCAGCACGATGAAAATAGCCAGGATTATTTCTCACAAAGTCATTATATCTGCACCTAAAGCGATCTATTACCTTCCATACAGGCATTTCCTGTTTCCTGTCATAATTATCATAATAACTCGAACGAAAGAATACATCGATGAAAACTAAACTACCGTCTTCGCTAGGTTCCTGATATCGAACAATACTTAGATAATCACCTAGCTCATCATTTATATAATGTTCAAATTCTTCATATCCCTCGTGATAAACCTGTTCTTTGTCATAATTAGAGTCATGTCTACATCCGCATAAAACAAATGCATCAAAGAATAGAAGTATTATCAATGTAATTGAAGCTATCCTACGCATACTCTTAACCATTCAAACTGAATGTAACCATATGAATAATCATTTTCATATCTGTATTGAAAGTATTCTTTTCATAATAAAACATCCTAATTAAGCGCCGCGTAAGGCGCCTAATTAGGATGACATTCATACTTTTTGAATTTGAGGTAAAACTGCGGTAAGGGGGTAAACAGTTTGTGAACTATGGAGAGTTTCACGGTGTACCAAATTCGTACCTAAATTGCCCCATTTTGGTACGAAAAAGTGTACAAACGGTGGAATGTGCACTTTTTCGTACCATATATGCTTGTTTTCTGTACAAAATCGGTACGTTTGTCGATACCGTATGTACGTAGCGGGGAAGCTGCAGCTATCATTCAATCACGCGATTATAATCTCTGCATCAAAACTATCAATTAAATATATTCTTTTGCTAAGAATCCTGTGCGCACATTATCCCTACAGAGTTTTAATGATTGGTCTTTTTAGCTGGCAAATCTGCGTCAGCCCAGTAAACACGGGCTTTTCCAAGCAAAACAAAAGGGTCTGCAGTTACCTGCAAACCCTTATTGGTGGGAAGAGGTGGATTCGAACCACCGAAGTCGTAGACGGCAGATTTACAGTCTGCTCCCTTTAGCCACTCGGGAATCTTCCCATATATACTTGTCAATCTGTGAGGTGAAAGTGGTGGGCCCT
>JAILNR010000036.1 GCA_024691325.1 Saccharofermentans sp.
GATGCGGCGAAGCTGCAATTTGTTCTCTTCGCTTATTACACCGCTTTGTGTGATCTGCTCACGCACTCTCGCACCGTTCTTACGGTCCGTCATGATGTAGCCTTCCTGCTTTAATAGCTGATAAGTCTTGCTGACCGTCATCGTATTGATTCCTATCTCGAGCGCGAGAGCTCTTACCGTAGGGAGCTGCTCCCCGGGCTTAAGTTCGCCCGAAGATATCCCCATCACAATCTGGTTTCTGATTTGCATATAGATAGGCACATCAGAGTATTCATCTATCCTTATGATCATGATTCCACCTTCTTTCTTCTGATCGACCATGCACCCAGGATCACTGCAAAGATGATAAAGGGTATCATAGCGATAAGTCCGTTAGGTAAAGGTCCCAGTATCATGTACTTATTGATATCGGGATCATTTACATTCATGAATACCTGGGGAATCGTTGATATCGCATTGAACGATCCGTGCAGTAACGCTGCGTACCAGATGCACTTTGTCCTGTCGTATACTACCTCCTCCAATATACCAAGCGTTATGCAGCAGCCTGTAAATACGATAAGTCCCGGCACCGGCGCACCTATGTAGTCGAAGCCGTACTCGTAGCCGCCGAAGATTATCGCAGGGAAGTGGAATGCTCCCCAGATCGTTCCTCCGAGAATCCAGGTCCCGACCTTGCCGAATCTCTTATTGAGTTCAGGATACAGGAATCCTCTCCAGCCGACTTCTTCACCGATGGCCGTGATGATATTTATAAACGGGGCTATGAGCATAGCGGGGACGAGCTGAACGATCATGTATGTCTTCATATCCATTCCTGCCTGCTCCAGTATCTCGGCAAGATTCACACCCTGTGCCTCAGCCTGAGCAGCCAGAGCCGATCCGGTCATGTCAAAAAGGTTCGGGAAGATACCGAAGAACAGTGCCGCACCTAATGCCGTCAGGGGGATTGCCGCATACGCTGCCAGGAAGAGCCAGCCGATATTGCCCTTGAACTTCGGCTTCCAGCCCATCCCCTTAAGATTACCGTTCACGATCAATGCTGCCAATAAAGGCGCGAACATGCAAATTGCCAAACACCCGCGAAATACCGCCGTCCCTGTTGTTCCGGGATTATTCACCATATAAAGAGAACCGATGATCTGCAAAGTCCAAGCGATCACATAGGTGATCACTACAAACTTAATTACTTTCTTCTTATCCATAACTCTACCGCCTTCCTCAAAGCATTATTGTATGCTTTGTATTATTCCTTGTAATACAGACTATACAACGAGGCGGTATCTTTGTCAACATCATTCGTATCCCCCGTGGACAGAAATCTGGACCGTTTTTGATTTTGGTCCAAAAAACTGTCCATATGAGGCTTCTATGGACAGAAAATTGGACCGTTTTGAATTACGGTCCAAATTACTGTCCATGAGATTCGCTGCGGATTAAGAATCAAGTCTTCCTATGCTTCTTCGACAACTGAATACCCAGCTCCTGGATCAACATAACCATAATGATAAGCAGCGTTACGGTCGTCCAAAGTACAGGCTTGTCATAACGGTAATAACCGTACTGCAAAGCTATCGCACCAAGACCGCCGCCTCCTATTACGCCGGCCATTGCCGAGTAACCCAATACGGTTGCCACATTAATAGCTCCTCCCTGCAAAAGTGAAGGCATAGCTTCAGGAATAACAAAATGCAGGATCGTATACACAGGCGATGCACCCATTGATGTGGATGCTTCGATGATGCCGGGCTGAACTTCACTTAATGAAGCTTCGACCATCCTCGCAACTATTGGAATGGCGCCTATCGTAAGAGGCACGATGGCAGCCGTGGTGCCGATCGACTTTCCCACGATTGCACGCGTGAACGGAATCAGCAGCACAAGAAGGATAAGAAACGGCAGTGAACGAGTAATATTGACGATCGTTCCTATCACCGCATTTACAGCACGGTTCTCGAGAAGCCTCCCCTTAGACGTCGAATACAACACCACACCAAGCGGCAGTCCGACAGCATATGAGAACAAAGAGGCGAAGAACGTCATGATCAGCGTCTCCCACACTCCGGTAATTATCGCATCCTTGATATAGTCACTCACTTCAATTCACCTCCGTCACGGAAAGACCGCCATCCTTAAAGAAATTTACCGCAGTCTGTCTGCTGCTCTCATCCTTAGGCAGTTCCACGATCATCTGACCGTAACCGATGCCTCCGACGCTCTTAGTATTCGCACTTAAGATATTTACCTTGATGCCGGTCTTCTCCACCAGATTTGCGATGAAAGGCACACTCGACTGTGTCCCGTCGAAAACAAGCCTTACAACCTTCCCATCCGGCTCCGACATCTCGAAAGGATTGCTCGGGAACACGAGCTTCTTCGCAGCTTTTGACTTCGGATTGGAGAACACCTCCTTAACATCGCCGATCTCAGCCAGAGTTCCCTCATCAATAATAGCGACGCGGTCGCATATCTTCTCGACTACTGCCATCTCATGCGTAATTATTATGATAGTGAGCTTACGCTCCTCATTTATCCTCTTAAGAAGATCCAGGATTTCCGCCGTGATCTTCGGGTCAAGCGCACTCGTTGCCTCATCACACAAAAGAACTTTCGGATCGGCTGCAAGTGCGCGGGCTATCGCTACACGCTGCTTCTGGCCGCCCGACAGACGTGCGGGGTACTCGTTCTGCTTTTCGAGCAGGCCTACGACCTCGAGCATCTGTCTTGCCTTCTGTCTTCTTGCGGAACGGGGTGTACCGATGATCCTTAAAGACTGCTCTACGTTCTGGATAACCGTACGCTGGTTAAGAAGGTTAAACCCCTGGAAGATCATCGATATCGAGTGTCTTACTTCCCGAAGTTCTCTTGGCGCAAGAGATGCAAGGTCCTTCCCGTAGAAGCTTATCGTACCGGAACTTACTTCCTCGAGTCTGTTAAGCGTTCTTACAAGGGTGGATTTACCGGCGCCGCTCATTCCGATGATGCCGAAGATCTCGCCCTCGTTGACGTAAAGACTCACATCCTTAAGAGCTTCGAATTCCCTGCCGTCGTTCTTATATGTCTTATAGACATTTGTAAGTTCAAAGACCTTTTCCATCAGTCGTACAATCCTTTACTTAAGTATCTGTCTCCTCTGTCGGGGAACACCGTCACGATATTTCCTTCTTCGATCTCTGCCGCAAGCTTCAGTGCTGCCGCAAGTGCCGCACCTGAAGACGAGCCTGCAAGTATGCCCTCCTTACGAGCGAGCTCACGTGAGGCTTCAAATGCCTCATCATCTGTGATCTTGATAACCTTATCCACGAGAGTGATATCCATCGTGTCTGCGATGAAGTCGTTGCCGATGCCCTCGATGTCGTAGTCAAAGTGCTCGCCTCCGCCGATAGTCGAACCGTAAGGGTCAGCAAGGACTCCTGTGATATTGCTGTTTTGTTCCTTAAGATACTTCACTACTCCCGAGAACGTTCCGCCTGAGCCGGCACCAGCTACGAAGTAATCGATCTTGCCGTCGAGCTGGCTGTAGATTTCAGGGCCTGTTGTCTCATAATGTGCAAGAGGATTCGCCGGATTTCTGAACTGTCTTAGTGATACCGCACCCTTGGTTCTTCCCAGGATCTCCTCCGCGATACGCTCTGCGCCGAGCATTCCGAATTCACGTGGTGTATGAATGATTTCCGCACCCAGGGCCTTCATGATCTTCTGTTTCTCGATGGAGAACTTCTCGGGTACCGTGAAGATTACGTGAAAGCCCATGTTAAGCGCTGCGATCGCGATACCTATACCCGTGTTGCCTGCTGTGGCATCAACTATCGTGCCACCCTCTTTAAGTATCCCGCGCTTCTTCGCGTCTTCTATCATGTACACACCTACACGGTCCTTTACTGATCCTGCGGGGTTCATGAGTTCAAGCTTTGCATATACATTTACTCCGGGCTTGACGCCCATATGGTTGATCTTCAATACCGGAGTATTGCCGATCATTTCTTTTATATCTTCATATACGTTATTCATTTCTTTTCCCCTTTACTTAACTGAATTTTCAATAGCCTGCTTAAGATCTGCTATCAGATCATCAACATCCTCTATACCGACTGAAAGTCTTATGAGCTCATCCACGATTCCAACTTCCTTACGGATGTCAGCGGGTATCGCAGCATGTGTCATGGAAGCGGGATGGCATACGAGGGATTCAACTCCTCCGAGGCTCTCCGCGAGAGTAATGACCTTAAGTTCCTCAAAGAACTTCTTGTAGTCATACTTCTCATCCAGCACGAAAGATATCATCGCACCGGCACCGTCTGCCTGCTTCTTCTGGATCTCGTAGCCGGGGTCAGACTCGAGGCCGGGGTAGTACACCTTGCTTACATAGCCGCTCTCCGAAAGCCAGCGCGCGATCTTGTTCGCGTTCGCAACATGTCTGTCCATTCTTACGCCGAGAGTCTTGATTCCTCTTATTATGAGGAATGAATCCCAGGGAGCGAGCACGCCGCCGATAGCGTTCTGGAGGTAGTAGAGTCTGTCGGCGAGCGCCTTGTCGTTTACCACTACGAAGCCCGAGATCGTGTCGGAGTGTCCGCCCAAGTACTTTGTGCCGCTGTGGATTACGATATCTGCGCCGAGTTCGATCGGGCGCTGCAGATAAGGCGTGAGGAATGTGTTGTCTACGATTACGAGCTTATCGTACTTCTTGCCGATCTTAGATACCGCTTCGATGTCCGTGATCGTAAGAAGCGGGTTCGCGGGTGTCTCGATATAGATAGCCTTAACGTCATCATCGATTGCCGCCTCGACTGCCGCGAGGTCAGATGTATTTACGATCTTATATGTGATGCCGAAGTTCTTGAATACGTTGTCGAGGATACGGAATGTTCCACCGTAGATGTTGTCGGAGACGATCAGCTTGTCGCCTGACTTGAACAGCGACAGAACGGTATTGATAGCCGCAAGACCCGATGCGAATGCGAGGCCGTACTGTCCCTTCTCAAGATCTGCGATGAGTTTCTCGAGTGCGGCACGAGTGGGGTTGCCTGTGCGGGAGTACTCCCAGCCTCTGTTCTTGCCCAAGCCGTCCTGCTTATATGTTGATGTCTGATAAACGGGAACATTGACTGCGCCTGTGGTCTCATCACCATCGATGCCGCCGTGTATCAAAAGTGAATTCAGTTTAAGTGTTTCCTTATTGCTCATGGGTTTTGTCCTTCCTTATGTGTTTTTTAAGTTTAAAAAAGCCCGGAGCTTTGATTTGCTCCGGGCGTAAATACTGGATGATATCTTGTAATCTCAACATCGTGAAACATCGAGGGAAATATCTTCCTTCGCCCGGCTGCAGTACATACAACAACATATGTTTCTCATGAAGTTGAGTTCCTTTCTTTTTGATTATGCCAGTGATTATAATTCTACTTACCTATCGTGTCAATAGGTTTATAAGATTATAGTGATGCGTAGTTCATGAAGACCGCTTTCATCTTTTCAGGATCAAAGATATACGTGTGGTCATGTCTTTGTCCTTCATAAACAAGATGCCCGTCTTTATAGACATGAAGGCGGTTCGCAGGAACTTCATCCCAATGTCCTTCATCCAGAGGATATGTTGAAAACATAAGACCTTCTTCCAGTGTCTTCACATGAAGAGTGCCCGGCTCATTCTTATGAATATACAAGTACTCACCATCAAATATCATCAGGTTAAGCTTATTACCCGGTACGACCTTAGCCACCACATCTTCGATAAGACGCATCCTGTCGTCAGACTCAAACACATCCATATTGTTCATACGCTCGATGATATAAAGCAAAAGCCTTTCGCTGTCTGTGCTGCCTTCCTGTATATAGTGGAACTTATCAAGGTCGGGAGCATCAAAAAGAGTACCGTTATGGAACAGCACCCATTTACGTTTGAACTTGTCTATTCCGGTAAAAGGATGAGAATTAACATCAGTAACATCACCGACAGTTGCATTTCTTATATGGGAAAGACACAGTACAGTCTTAATCTCATCTTCAAGGAAACGATTAAGATATCTGCTGTCAGATGCTTTAATATGCTCCTTATAAAGAAGCTCCCTTACATCATCCTTTATGTAAATCCCCCAGCCGTGGCGTTGTTCCTCACTGTGTGCGTAAAACTCTTTAAGCGGTTTGTTGACCGTTATTTTCCGGCTTGCCGTAACTGCGAAAAGCTCGCACATGATTCAAATACTCCCTTTCCCCCTCAATAAGATTACCTGATGCAATGCCAATCAGATGATCAGCCCACTGCCCGGCAGTCCTTCCATTATAAATAACAGCTTCAAAACCAGCCTTTTCAATTCTTTCTACAGCTTCCTGTATCTTGGAAGCATCATCAATATTCTCAAGTTCCTTCTCGAGCAAAGTCAGTGCACTGTCAGAATAAACAATACCCTTTATCAATGCAACATAGCCCAAAGCCTTACTTATCGGAACAGCATCTGCAACTCTTATCTCAATATATTTCTTTACTCTCATATGGAAGAATCCCATAGAGATAATATGCTCGATATTATGAAGCTGCCTTCCTTCATTAATCAGGTCTGAAGCGCTCTTGCTCCCTACGCCTTCCGTTACCCCGTCTTCCGTATAAAGAATAAGAGGAACATTGCAAATGACCTGAGCCATCTTCTCATAGCCGAAGTCTTCATCAAACGAATGCGGAATAAATCCTGTCCTGTCAGGATCGATATCATCCCACTCCTGTATCCTTTGAAGATGCTTTATGTCTTTTACGCCCGGAAGAGTGGAATTATCATCGGTCTTATTCTCCATCATGATCATCAGTACAGGTGATATCTTCTGCAGTAACCTAAGTTTCCTCACCATATCTTTCTCAGACGAATAATCTATCGATATCTGACTCGAAGCGGATGCACGCATCATGTGCTTTCCGTACTTACCGCTTTTTTTGAAGTACTCATCCATGAAGATGTATCTTTTCTTGGGAGATAAAGCAATATCAGCCGGATCCAGAATTCCTAATTCCACCAACGGCAGATTCCCCTTTACCACGAAGTGATATCCGCGTGATTCAAATACGGGCTCCCATAAATCAATAAAAGCCTCATATACACGCTTAATCTCATCAATCTCTTTAAAGGGATCGATGCTTATCTCAAACTGACATGCCGGCTCCAGACTGGTCGTGTACCCATCAGCAGCATAACCTACGGGATAACCGTCCATATAAAAAACATCGGCACCGATCTTATCCGCAATTTCTTTGATCAGGGACGAGATCTCGTGAAAGTCGATCTGAATGCCCTTATCATTAACAATGAAATGCTCAACCTCGAGACCTAATCTTTGGTCTTTTGTCTCACCGCTTTTTATGTATGCTGCTATTTGTGGTATGAGGTTCATTTTTCCTTACCGTTTTCTTCGTAGTCCTTAAGTGCTGCCTCTATTGCCTCCTGGGCAAGAACCGAACAGTGCATCTTATAGTCGGGAAGTCCGTCTAACGCCTCAGCTACTGCCTTGTTCGTAAGTTTTCTTGCTTCCTCAACAGGTTTACCCTTGATAAGTTCTGTTGCCATTGAACTTGATGCTATCGCGCTGCCGCATCCGAAAGTCTCGAACTTAACATCTTCGACTATGTCGTTTTCTATCTTCAGGTACATCTTCATGATGTCACCGCACTTTGTATTGCCTACAGTGCCGACTCCGTTAGCATCCTCAAGCACGCCTACATTCCTGGGATTTCTGAAGTGGTCCATTACCTTTTCGCTGTATAAAGCCATGTGTTTCCTCCTTATAGTATGAAATTGCTCTTGCCTGCCACGAGATCACGCCAAACTGGTGAGAATCCGCGCAGGTATTCGACAACTTCCTTTACCGACTTAACAATGTAGTCCGCATCCTCTTGCGTTATGTCCTCGCCCAGCGACAGTCGAAGTGAACCGTGAGCAACATCGTGCACGCGTCCTATAGCAAGAAGCACATGCGAAGGATCAAGTGAACCGGATGTACACGCACTTCCCGAAGAAGCCGCGATCCCCTTGTCATCGAGAAGAAGAAGCAGGGACTCGCCCTCTATCCCCTCGAAGCAGAAATTGATGTTTGAAGGAAGGCGGCTTACCGCATCGCCGTTAAGAGCAGAGTGAGTGATCTCATTAAGACCTGCAATGATTCTGTCTCTTATAGGTGTGAGCTTCGCCTTGTATCCATCGAGAGCTGCAACAGACTCCTTAAGTGCCGTGGCCATCGACGCGATGCCGGGAACATTCTCGGTACCTGCCCTCTTACCTCTTTCCTGAGCGCCGCCCTCGATAAGAGTCGTTACAGGAATACCGGTCTTCACATAAAGAAATCCGATGCCCTTGGGACCGTGGAATTTATGTCCCGAAGCCGAGAGCATATCTATGTTGTCTTCTTCAACATTTACCGGGATGTGACCTATAGCCTGAACCGCATCAGTATGGAAGATTACCCCGTGCTTGCGGCAGACAGCGCCGATCTCACGTATAGGCTGGATGGTGCCGATCTCATTGTTAGCGTACATTACGGTAACGAGCACCGTGTCCTCGCGGATGGCATTCCCGACTTCTTCCGGTCTTACAAGACCGTTCTCGTGCACGTCGAGATAAGTTACTTCAAAGCCTTGTTTCTCAAGATTACGCAATGTATGAAGTATTGCGTGATGCTCAAACTTGGTGGAGATTATGTGTTTCTTGTTTTTTCTTGCTCCGATGGAAGCCGCAGTGATAAGAGCCTGATTGTCAGCTTCAGATCCACCCGAAGTGAATATGATCTCCTTTGCGGCAGCACCTATAGCCGTAGCTACATCCTCTCTTGCCTGTTCGAGAACTTCCTTGGCCTCCTGTCCGAATGTATAAAGACTCGAAGGGTTGCCGTATGTGGTTCCGATAAGCTCTGTAAGAGTTTTCAGTGCTGCTTCGCTCATCTTTGTGGTAGCGGCATTATCTGCGTAAATCACTATTATTGATCTCCTGATTCAAAATATTACGCCGTTATATTATGCCTATTACCCTACCATGTCAATAGGTTTATAAGCAACTTAATTGCCTTGTGCAGGCTCTGTCCGGATACCGGCAAAAAAAGCCCGAGATGAGTATCCGGGCTTCATGAAGTAGTATAAAACGGTATATTACTTCATAATCAATGTTTCTTTTTATATCCGCAGTCGCAGTACGGGCCGCCGGAAGCCAGCGTATATTCCCTGACAAAGTTTGAAGCCCCGCCCAACTTGCTCATCGTATAATCCAGATGGCACATGGCAGGCACAAGATCGTAAAAACCGTACTCCTTCATAAGAGTACAAATACCGCATGTATAGAACCTCGCCTCGTATCCGCTGCCGTCGGTGTACGGAAGATATTCCATTGTCCACGAATAAGGATTGCGGTCACCGGCTCTTAGCGCGGCTGTCTTCTTCTGCCCTTCAATATCGGCGGAAGTGAATTTCTTCTTTCCGGCCTTGCGGCAGAAAACCTTCGTGACTGCATTCGTCATCGCGTGCTCATAGTAGCGGGTAGCCTCCTCTAACGTGGGTCTCCTGTCCATGCTAAGAAGAAAAGCTGTAAACGTCGCGCAGCTTATGATATTGGTCTTAAACCTGTCGCCCTTCTCGAACTCCGGAAGCTTCCCGATGATCTCACGGTATCGGCTTTTCGCAGCTTTTGCAACAGCCGCCGCAGCAGCGGGTGTGTACCCCAAGTCACTTACAAGTCCCCGGCGAAAAGCTCCTTTGTAAAACATCCACATCCCTGCAGGCATACCGCTATACTTCATCACACGCTCCCCCTTCTTACGATTCGTTCGCAGCAATGACATTATAGCGCATAAGTTAGTTTATGCTAACCTCCAGTTTTCAGCCGCCTTCCTGATCTTCACGAACTGTGCATACCTGCCTCCGATATTAAGAAGCTCATCGTGCTTTCCTCTTTGGGCTATGCGGCCGTCATCTACCACAAGTATCTGGTCTGCAGCCTCGATAGTCGCGAGCCTGTGTGCGATGATGATCACGGTCTTGCCCTGGGACAGTTCTGTCAAAGCGCCCTGTATCAGATGCTCGTTCTCGGGATCGATGCTCGCCGTAGACTCATCGAGGATAATTATCGGAGAATCCTTCAGTATCGCTCTTGCTATGGATATCCTCTGCTTCTGTCCGCCGGATAAAGTTCCGCCGCCCTCACCGATAACGGTGTCATAGCCATCCGGAAGCTCCATTATAAAATCGTGGCAGCGCGCTTTCTTTGCCGCATCGATCATCTCCTCTTCCGACACGTTCTCCCTGCCGAAGCAGATATTGGCGCGGATCGTATCGTTAAAAAGATATACGTTCTGGAATACCATAGAGATATTCTTAAGAAGGCTGTCGAGGCTGTACTCCTTAACATCGACACCGCCTACCGTTATGTTTCCGCCGGTTACATCGTAGAACCTCGCTATCAGATTGCATATCGTGGTCTTGCCGCTTCCCGACGGACCCACGATCGCTGTGGTGGAACCTTCGGGAATCGTGAATGAGACATCCTTAAGAACCTTCCTGTCTTCAGTCGTATGCGCATTGGAATATGAGAAATCGACATTAGAGAATTCGATGTCAAAGGACTCCGGTCTTATATCCTTTCCCTCGGCATCGAGAAGATTCGCATCAGAGAACATCTCCATCTTGTCAAAGGCATTGTTGATTACGGATAGAACATGAGCGCTGTCTGCAATCGGCTCAACGGAATTAAAGACAGACATGGACAGGAACGACACGATAAGCACCATGCTAAGGTCCAGTCTTCCCGCAAGCCCCGCATACATAACCGCGATGATCATCCATACACTCGCGGCCTTCAGAGCGAAGATGTGAAGGCAGTTATAAGGAATGAATCCCCACTCGATCTTAAGGGCTATCTTCTTTGCTCTTGCACACGCCTCAGTAAAATCCTTTACCGAAGCTCCCGCCATTCCGAAGGACTTGACTACAGGGAGTCCCCTTGTATATTCAAGTGTCGCACGTGTCAGTCTCTCGTTCTCTTCATTTAAGACTTTGGTATTGTCTGTGCTGTGCTTCGATATCATCAGAAGGAACACGAATGATACAAGCACGCCTCCCATGGCAATAAGAGCACATTCAGGGACCATAAAGATGAGGAACAGCAATATGCACAGGAAATTTAAGTATCCTCCGATGAACCCGTCAACCATGCGGATACCCATATTCTCCAGTGTCGCAAGACCCGTAGTTATGGCATTTAATATCGCACCCGTATCATTCGTCTGGAAGTAACCAAGCGACACGCGCTTTAATGCCTCACCTATCTTAAGGCGGTCTCTTGCAACAAGCTCATAACCTATCTTCTCATGAGATCTCGCCTTAAGGTAATCGAACAGGAATCTAAGGAATACCATCAGTGTGATGATAAGAAGGCTCTTAAGAGCAAGCCCTGATTCGATACCTTCGCCGTTTCTGATACCGGCAATGATCTTCCCTATCACAAATCCCGCATACGCCACAGGAGCAGCCACTGCCCACGAGGAGAAGAAGGAGAAAATGAATCCTACAAATAAACTTCCTTTAAATTCACCGCACCAGTCGATGATCCTCTTTATCGTTCTGAACATATTACGCCTCCTTCTTATTGCCGGCAGCCCAGTTTCTGGCGCCTATGTGAGCCTGCCACATCCTGTTGTAAAGCGGCGATCTTGCCATCAGCTCTTCCTGCGTTCCGGCATCCTCGATCCTTCCGTCGTTCAGCACAACGATGCGGTCTGCATTCTTGATCGTGGACAGCCTGTGAGCTATGACCAGAAGAGTCTTGCCCTTAGTAAGATTGGCGATCGATTCCTGAAGCCGGGTCTCATTCTCGGGATCCGTAAAAGCAGTTGCTTCATCAAGTATTACTATCGGTGCGTCCTTAAGCATCATGCGTGCAATGGCAATCCTCTGCCTCTCGCCGCCCGAGAGTCTCTTGCCGGCTTCACCCGCAGAGGTGTCGTAACCTTGGGGAAGCTTCTTAATAAAGTCATCGCAGCATGCAGCCTTCGCCGCGCGCATTACTTCTTCATCGCTCGCATTAGGGTTGCCGAGCCTGATGTTCTCCTTTATGGACCTCGCGAAAAGAAAATTATCCTGTGTAACAAAGCTTACGATATTCGCGAGCGACTCCACCTTCATGTTCCTGATATCGATGCCGCCGATCTTTATGCTGCCGCCGGTAACATCCCAGAATCTTGCTATGAGCTTGGCAACAGTGGATTTGCCGCCGCCGGAGGGGCCGACCAGCGCGGTAAAGCTTCCTTCCGGCATGGTAAGATCTATGCCGTGAAGAACTTCTCCCTGCTCCTCATCGTATGTAAAATGAACATCGCTCATCTCGATAGTGAATTCTGAAGGCAGCCTCTCTGTCTCAGGCTCAACAAGACTTGGTATATCAAGGAATTTCTTAACCTCGAGGACCGTATACTGCATCTGCCTTAAGCCGTTCGAGAACACTTCAATCTTAGCCATGCTGATGACCATCGACATGGCAAGCATGACGCTTAATGCCATCTCGGATACAGTCATGCTGCCTTTATTGACCAGAAGGATGCTTACGGGAACCACGCCAAGCAATGTCGCAGGCATGAAGGCAAATGCGAGCTTCATCGTGATCCAGGTAGACTTCAGCCACTCAATGACAAAATCCCTGTAGTTACAAATCGAGCCTGCGAACTTCTCATAGCTTACGCCGGTCTTTCCGAATGCCTTGATGACCTCTATGCCTTCAACATACTCGACTATCATGCTGCTCATGGAAGCATTCGCTTCCTGGTATTTTGCCATGTTCTTGCCGCTCAGCTTAAACGTAAGCATCATAAATACAAGACCCATCGGCAGCGCCAGCAAAGACGCGAGAGCCACGCGTATATCGACTATTGCCAAAGCGATAAAGCACACTATCGGAAGCAGGATATGTCCGGCTCCCTCAGGAACCACGTGAGCCAGAGGTGGTTCTATATCTTCGATCTTATCGATGATCACGCTCTTGATCTCTCCGATCGAGTGCGCGTAAACCTCTCCGAGAGGCGCCTTCAGGAATACATCCGCCACCTTAAGCCTTAGGCCTTCGAGGACGTTAAATGCCACATAGTGAGATATGCCCGTCGATATTCCGAAGCATACCACTTTTATAAGGTAAGCTAAGAGTGCCGCCAGGCTGTATCTGATTACAAAGGCCTTATCGAGCTCACCCGCTATATACAAGTCCAGCATCCTGTATACGAGATAATACGGAACAAGACCTGATATAAGACTTATCATCGAGAATATTACTGATACCCCGAGTCTTCCTCCGCTGCCCTTCGCATATGACAGAAGGGTGCCAAACCATTTTTTCTCTTCAATTGCTTCTTCGCCATTCATGTTTCTTTCCGTCCTTTTATTGTTAGTTAACATTACGACCGAATCGTTAGCTTACCCCTTAAACAATTTCACCGCCCGGTTCTTTATCGAACCGGGCGGTGAGTATTGCTTATATATTCTTTTGTTTATCAACTTCCCATCAGTTGTTTCCAACCCGGCAGGAAGAATGCTTCCAGTGCCGCAAGTGCCCCGACTGCTTCCTCATATGGATAGTTATGTATCACAGGTTCAAAGAGAGCCGTGAGATATGCCGTCATCAGAAGGTGCATCTGCTTCGGTGTTATATCAGGGACTTTAACACCTGCCTTTTTCTGCTTCTCAAGATATGACAAAAAACTAGCCTGTGCCGTCTCACTCATGTCGTGAAGAAAGTTCTCATATTTACTTCCCTTCGATCTTGCGATCAGAAGATGATAGTCTTCCATATCAGGATAGATAATATCTTTCATCATATCGATATAAGAATCCCGCCAGACGAATCTGCCAGTCTTTTTTACTTCTTTCTCATATCTGTTCGTGTGTTCATTAGCCCACATCATAAGCTTATCAACCGAGGGCGAGACAAGCTGACAGAACAGATCCTCTTTGTCCCTGCAATGGCGGTAGATTCCCGCCGCAGTCATACCGCAGCGGTCCGCAATGCTTCGCATCGAGGCTTTCTCGAAGCCGCGCTCAAGGAACTCCTCCTTGGCTGCGGCCATTATCTTAACGTGATTCTCTGTCTTATCCCGTGGCATACACTAACCTTATGCTAATAATCGTACGCTAACACCGTTAGCTAACGTGTGTAAATTTATCACCTTGCCGGGGAGATGTCAAGTCTGGGTTTATCATGTCCTTAATAATTCTTTTTTACCGAATCAATTATGGCATCAACATCGGCGCCGGTAATGTCAAGTCCGGTGGCTTTTACCAGCCTGAATTCCGGGATACCATAAAAACTCTGAGCAAGTGCTTTTACGTATCCTGCTCCGTATTCTTCAGGAAAGAAATTTCCGCCGGCAGTAGTGACATAGGTCAGACTTTTGGCCTTGCACAAACCTTCGGGTATACCTTCCGACGTATAGTAAAATGTGATCCCCAGGACATTTATCTGCTCGAGATACTGCTTTAACGAAGCCGGGAAAGACAGGTCCCAAAACGGTGCGGCGATTATGATACTATCTGCTTTGGCAAATTGTTTTGCCAGATCAAACATGGGATTGCTGAAATCGCGGTCAGCTATCAGACGGTCACGCTTGACAAGGAAGTCTTCATCGACAACCGGGAAGTTAATTGAATTCAGATATATCTCCTCATAAGGCTCATTCAATTGTGTAAGCAGATGATCTGCCAGGTCTTTTGTTCTTGATTCTTTCCTGACACACGCATTGATAAATAAAACTGACATAGTGCCCCCTCCCGTTTATTCTTAATTCATCTACCCCCGGCATAAAGGAATTGAAAGGTGATATACAGTATAGAACCAAGCCACAGGGCAGTTATTATCATCGCACTCACATGTAATAACACATACCGGATGCCTCTTCTTTTTGTACTATACGGCTCGTCTTCATTTATTAGTTTGAAGGCCTTCACCGACTTAATTAATCCCGGTAGTTCTATGAAAAGACATATCAGTGGAATAATCACAAGAGCGATCATCATCATATAGAATTTAAAATCGTTATCAGGTTCAGTAAAGAACCCGATGTCAATAATCTTCAGAAATAAACCACATGCACATAAAAGCATAAGCGGAATAAGTATGTGAATGTATCTTTTGATTAAGTTATTGCTTTTCATAATCTTGGATGACAATATATAACAAAACTTTCATTTTGATCTCATCCCCTCCCTGTTGAATTTTCCCGATTACTAATTATACTATTCAGAATTTATGCATAACACTAATATGAACTCTTTACGACAACAGCATAACCAACAATCCAATAAGAGCACATGCCGGTAATCCTATCAGAGTTCCTATGCAGCTTTGTTTAATATGAAATAAGTAGTCTTTGTACTCTTCCATGTCCTCCGTGCCCGGGATCTTCATCCTCCTTGAATGGCAAAACCATAAGCAATCAATGACCAGCGCATCAAACCAGGTTATAGAGAGCCAGATTACCATTGCATTCCCAAAGCCCTGCAGGAATGTCTGTGCATGGTTGATCTTGACTAACACCAATACTGCCAGAGCAATCAAAATAATGACTGCCAACGTCTTACGGATAATATCCTTTACAGAAAAACGCTTTTCTGTTTCCTTACAAAGTCCCAATTCTATACATCTTTTACGTATGGCAGGTGGATAATCGCTTATCACTCCCAACGGATTCTTTAAATCCATAGGAACTACAATAAGCGTAAACAATAAAACTCCGATCAAGCATTCGATTGTAAGCAACATTTTCCACCTCGTCAGAAACTATAATTAATGACTTCTGATGTCATCTCGACAAAGACACATATGAAGTAAGTCATAAAGTACGCAATTACTAAAGTCAAAAAGAAGTTAAGAAGGACGTCTATACCTGTAAGATTGAGGAAATACTGGCTAAGGACAACTACCGGGAAGTGAACGATGTAAAAAAGATAAGATAGCTTCGATAACTTCTTGGGAGTTTTTTCGGTAAAATCCAGATAATCATAGCCAATGCACATCAAGGCTGGCAAGCCACTTATAAGGCTTAAATAGTTAAAGATCTCATTGAGGATCTTGGGGCCGCCGGCATAGATGAACAAATATGCATTTGCGACAGTAGTGACAACAAACACAGCAACGAATCCCCACTTAAAAGCCAGAAGGTTTTTAACGAAATCTTTCTTGCTGAAGAAATAGTAACCAAGAAGGAAAGCGCATAGGTATGATATCAGCGGCTTCCCCAGAGGCTTATAATCGAATGCCCCCACTCCTGCTGTTGCAAAAATGATTCCTGCGATCAGGATCACTTTCTTATTTTGCGGGAGCAGTTTAATGATGAGACACGCAATGAGGGAGATAAGAATAAGTGCTAACAGAAACCACAAGTGACCCAAAGCAAATCCGCCATCATAGCCTGAAAGATCCGTGAAGCGTGAGTAGAAG
>JAILNR010000042.1 GCA_024691325.1 Saccharofermentans sp.
AATCAGAAGGAGAAGATCCATCTTCCTTATGGGCGAGTCAGGGCCCTTATACCTGACAGCGTATCTTTCGAGAACACTGGTGACTACATAATGCAGGCTCTGGAGTTCTATGGGAAGTACAAAAACAAGATTCAGAACAAAAACAGAAATGTGAGGTGACAATTATGGGAAATCAGGAAACGCAGAATGCAGAGAAGAATGAGATCAAGAATCTTACGATTAAGTTCAGTCGCAAGTTGGCAAAGCCTTTTACGGGGAAAGACGGCAAGGAATTCGTAGCCATTTCGATTCCGAACGCAGATCCGGAGGACAAGAGGTCATGGGAAGAGTTTGTTTTGCCCGTTGAGAGAGTCCACGATGACCACTACAACAGCAAGACCCTCTGGGCAAAGTTGCCTGAGGACGGTAAGACTACTCTTAGCAGATCTGTGAAGCCTTCTAGTCAGGACGGCACCTGGACTAAGGAAGAGCGTCAGGTTGATAACAAGATGCTGAAGTCGATGGTCGAGGCCTATAAGCAGAAGAACAAGACTCCTGCGGTTCGGTGAGAGAGGGGGAGAGGGCTCTTTATAACACACGCGTAAAAAGATCGTACGCGCGTGGAAGGAGAGCCCCTTTCTTCCCCCCATACCCCCTAACTAACCCTAATACTTAAACTTAAATCAACCTAAAAGAAGAAAAGAAAGAGTACTTACGTAGGAATGTGTTATGAACATGAACTGCACATTTCCCAAATAAGCAGCTGTTAGTTAGACTAAGCACAGAGGTTACGGAATAGACAGACTTCCAAGCTGAATGATTTGGCGTAAAACACTAAAGCACATATTATTCTTTTTTAGGAAGCTTTTATTATTTATTAGTATGAGGGGAATGCTTATGAGAAGAACGACATTAGGAAAGATCACCGCTACCCTGATGGCATCAGCTATTTTCTTTTTAGGTAGCATGGCATTTAATGTTTCCGATAGGCAGGTAAGAGCAGACGGATACAACGCAGGCATCGAAGCCTTTGTAAACAGCCTTTACAGCGACTGCCTTGGAAGAAATGCAGATCCTACGGGATTTAATGACTGGTGCAATAAGCTGGCAACAGGACAGATCTCCGGTAAGCAGGCGGCATATGGATTCTTCTTCAGCCCGGAGTTCGGAGCTAAAGCAGGAAGAATCTCAGCGGATGATCTTATCAATACGTACTACAAGGTCTTTTTGAACAGAGACGCAGATCCAGCCGGAAAGACTTATTGGTCCGGCAAGATTGCAAGTATGAGTACAGCGGACGATATTATCATCCTGTTCAACGGTTTTGCGGATTCTGTAGAGTTTGCTAACAAGTGTGCTAGCTACGGTATTACAGTAGGAACAGTAAGTTCACCGGAGGTTGGTAGTTCAGCTTCCGGACAGGCTGCTCAGACTGCAAATGCGAATAATCTTGCTGCACAGACGAACGGCAGAAGGGCAAATTCAGTTGAGGAGCTTGATGCTTATTGGACGAGCAGAGGTTATGAGGTTTTCTATATTGACTTGGGTAACGGTCAGACACAAAAGTGTTATGCAAAGTTTTATGATATGACCAATCACAACAATATGGTTAATGAGTGGAGAGCGCAGAATGGTCTGTATGCGTATAACATCATAACCGATCCTAACGATCCGAGAGTTGCTTATACCAGAATGCGTGCTGTTGAGGTGGCCTATAGCTTTTCTCATGGGTCGCCCTATAGTTTCAATATGGGGCTTTATACTGATCCCCGTGTAAATAATGGTGCTCTCGGATATGTATTCGCTGGTGAGAACATTGCAAACGGAACAAGCGCTGTTACCTCAATAGATATTTTCAGAACTTCACCTATGCACAATGCAGCAATGCTTGATGCAGAGTATAATCACTCGATGTCAACTGCTTGTTGTGAAGTAAACTTTGTTCAGCCTGATGGATTATCTATCTATGTAACTGCTGAGAATTGGTTTGCTACACCTACAGAACTTCCGGGTTACACAGGCGGACTTCCTGCAGGTACAACCATGGGTACAGTACAGGAATTCTGGGAATAAGCATATTCACATGCTATTTCACTAATTAAAGGATCTCTTCGGGGATCCTTTTTATATGGGCAAAAGAAAGAGAGGGTAAGTTGTATGAGAAGAGTAAGAGACGGCCCTAATTAGGGTTTTGATACACATTGAGGCAAGAAGAATACTTTTTAGTCTCTTATATTTATTTGAACTTTAAGTCTGAGACTGGACATGTGAGTTTCAGGCTTTTTGTTATTACAAAGAAAGGAACAAAGACAATGAAGAAAAGATTTCATTCGATGGCTTTCGCTGTAATTACGACAATTACAATGCTTATGCAGATCTTCGTGCCTTCCGTTGCATTAGCGGTTGATACGACAGAGCCTTCTGAGCCTGATGTAACTGTTGAGAGTACAGTTGTAAGCGAGTCTGAGGAAACTTCTGGTTCTGTCATTATTGATGAGACTTCTGAAACGTCTTCGATTGAATACGTTGAAGAAACAGAAGATCTTTCTGAAACACAGAGTACAGAAACTACTTCAGACGAAGAAGAAACTATTTCATCTGCTACGGATTGTGATCCTACAGATGTGGTAGTTGAGAGGTCAGTAGAGACTGAATCTACGGAACAGACAGATGAAACCGTTGAGGTTGAAGAGACTGTCGAGACGGAAGAGACTGTCGAAACCGAAGAAACAGTTGAACCTGAATACGAGTTCTCTGTAGCGCTCCCTGATGACCTTACGATCTCTGTTGATGAGACAGCAACGATCTCAGCAGCGGTTGTAGCTACTGAGACAATAGGTGATGTAACAACGGAACTGGAGTATTCCTTCCAGTTTACCGGTAACGGCGTAACTTTCTCGAATGCCGGTGCTACTGAAACTGAGATTTCGTTTACAGAACCTGATATTTATGTGGTTTCAGGTATTCTTACTGTTGATGGAGCTGCCGTAGCAGTAGACGATATGATCGTTACTGTAACAGAACCTTCAACTGTCGAGATAACGACTGCATCTGATATGGACGAGTTCTTGACGCTTGTTTCGCAGCTTCCCTCGTCTAATAAGCTTATCGTAAGTACAACGACAGATATCTCAAGTAATATCGAGAATGCTGTAGGAGTATATTTCGATGGCGTATATGTTATCTCATTTGAAGATACTGAGTCTTATAGTAATGCTATCTCTTATTTCACAGAGGTAGGAATATCTTACTGTATTGACGGTGTTGTTGAGACAACAAGTATCAGCGGTGAATCTTATATAACCAATGCTGAACTTAATGCAGAAGGCGAAGTAAGAGTAGCCATTATCGATACCGGTTCTAATCTTGCTAATGAGAGCTATTCAGTTATCGGCGACGATACAAGTGACAATAACGGTCACGGAACAAGAATGGCAGAGCTTATCTTGGATAATGATGCTGATAACGCGTATATTATCTCTATCAAGGCCTTAGGAGCCGACGGACACGGATCTATCGTTGATGTTTATAACGCGGTTCAGTTGGCTTTTGACCTTGATGTTGATTATATTCTGATGTCATTCTCTACGATCAATTCAACAGAGTACTCAGCATTTAGAGACCTTCTTACAGAAGCACAGGCAAACGGAATAAATGTTGTTGCATCTGCCGGTAATAATGGCATGAATGCTTCGTTCTATGTACCTGCAAGTGTATCTGATGTAACTACAGTAGGTGCCATGACTGAAGAATACACAAAGCTTCCGGCATCTAACTACGGACCGTGTGTTGACTATTATGTTATCGCTGACTCAACTTCTGACGCAGCAGCGATGTATGTAGGATATACGCTGTCCGGTGCTGTTGAGAATATCTTTACAGCATATCTTGCAGAAGATGCAGCTCTTACCGACAGTGAATTGTATGAACTTTATGCTTCTCTTGCAAGAGATATTACAGCAGAACTTGTAGCTGAATACGGCTATGGCGAATGCCGTCTTGTTGTAAACGAGTTTGGTGAATTTTCTTTTGAGTACGTATTCGAAGGTGTTTCATCTTCCGATGTTGTTATCAATGCAAGACCTGATTCGGAGCTTGTTGATTACAGTACAAACGATATTGGACCTTCTCCTGTTAACATTACGGACGGTATGTCCGGAAGTGACAGCGGTACAGCTACGTATTCGCAGGGTAGTTATCCCGGTTGGGGTTCTATCTCCGGTATTTCTTCTACAGGTGCTACTGGAAGCGGATTAAGGCTTTCCGATTTTGCATCTTCAATGAAGGTATCTTGTAGTAGAGCATACGGCGGAGAAGATTCAAGACATGCAAGACCTATAGCAAACGGCGCAACTGTTTACTATCAGGCAAATTACACAGTTTCAAACGGTCGTATTGTATGGACAGTCCTTGTAAGTGAGAGATCAGGTGATTTTTCACAGCCTGTATGGGAAGATCGTTCCATGAACAATACTTGGAGAATTGTACCTCAGGGTGGTTCTTCGGGTGTTGAATATGTTGCTTATGTAAACGGTCAGGGCGCTGGTACGGCTTCTGCTACAGAGTCAGGTGCTATAACAACAATTACACAGGCCGTTAATGATGCTATTGCAGATATTGCAAGAGCTGAGGCAAACGAGTTTGGTTCCACAAGAAACCTTCGTACAACTGGATTGCCGAGAGGTATCGGTTCCGGTACGGCGGTATCTACTTGGCAGGTAACAGTCGATCCTCAGATCTTTGAGGGGACGTTACAGGCCGGACAGCCTGAAGAACAGCATGGTTATGTTATGTTCAATAAGGTAGGCCCTGACCAGCAGTCTTTGAATGACGCAATTATCTACTTTGTATGTACTGATGGTCCCGGTGTGGGTCATGAAAGTGAATTACGTGCATATAATGCAAGTAATACAGGCTCTTGTAGCTATAATGGTCATTCTGGAGTTCAGTTCACAACAATAGGACAGGTTGTTAGAATAGAAAATCTTTATCCTAGTAGTACCTATGTATTCCACGAGTATCAAGCACCTATCAATGATATTACAGGTGAAGCATATGAACTTGCTGCGGATATAACGGTCACAACTGATGCCGACGGAAATGCTCCGGGCGGGACTATCAGAATGGTTGACGAATATACCATGCAGGGAATGCTGGGTTCCATTGGTATTTATAAGACATTTGATACTAATAACCCGTATGCGGATCAGTTGTTCTGGTCTAACGTAGATCAGATCGACTTTAACTTTTACGCATTTAATGTTGGAAGTTATGCTGAGTGGGATAGTTATGGCTATCACAGCGCATCGCGTCCTAACTGGGGAAATCATCAAGTAACAAGCGGTCGTTTCCGTCGAGATGTAAACGGTGGTCTCTTTAGTGCAGATCCTGTTCGTTATGCAGAATATGCAGGCGAAGGAGACAGACAGGATTGGTATTATGATCCCTATCCGCCTTATGAGCCCGTATACTATTGGGAACACGGAACCTATTATGCGTATGTTCATCCGCCGGTAGATGGTGATCACTTTGAAACCGGTATGGAGGACTCAGTTAGCAGAGCAACATCAGGAGCTTATGTTTACTGGAATGCTGGAGATCAGTCCGGAAACTCTGCTTTGGGTAATGGCGCTTATGCTAATTACGGCTGGTACCCCGGTCGTTGGTGGCTGCATTATAACGGAGCAGGCGGATGGGATAATCCTTCTTCTGTTTCTGATATGTCACACTTACCTCGTGGTATTTATGTAGTAACAGAAGAATGGGATCAGGGTCTCTGGGGACAGTACGGAACCGGAGCTGCGATTGAGAATGAATATATTCACACTATGAACTCTGATCCGGCTTGGACACGTTTGAGTGATGAAAACGCACAACATCAGGTCTATGCTTTACTCTGTTATGTTAATGAGGACGGCCAGACATATATCCTTAACTGGAACAATGGATCGACTATTGCAACATTCCCGAGAGCAATCGATACTTCTGTAGCAAATCCTGATCCTATTTATAACTATTATGGTAACTATACTGCCGTAAATGTAGAGAATACTGGCTCATTGGATGTTGAGAAGATCGATCAGTCCGGCCTTGGTGTTGATGATATTCACTTCGAGGTTTGGAGAGGCAATACACAGTTTGGTTACGGAACACTCTCTGAAAACCCTACGGGAACAAGGACTAATGCTTCCGGAGGCTCATATAACGTCTATGATGTTAGCTGGGACTACTACACAAGAATTAACGACCATTATAACTATATGGTAAATATCGGTGGTAGCACAGCATATTGGATTCCTGATGGCGGGGATTCAGGAGACGCTGTATGGACTGAAAGCTATACCATAATCCTTACAGACTCCGGAGAAGTAATTCAGCACTGGCGGAATCAGGATTCACTTAGCAGCTTGAACTACGGCATGTATCAGATAAGAGAGTATCTGCCGGATACTAATTCTTTCGCAGTACCTGAGGGTTGGCAGGGTGCAGATACAGACGGTGACGGTGATTATGAGTATTTCTATCAGGATGTTACTGTTAACTCTAATCACCAGAGCACGCCTCTTAGTGTTGAGATTGCTAACGTAGTCCTCGGACGTATTGATGTCACTAAGGTTAGCCTTACAGGCGGTCCTTTGAGTGATCTCTCGTTTGAGATACGTAGAGATGGTACTGCTGTTGCAACAGGTTATATTCCTGATAATGCTGATCCTGAGACAACTGGAACAGGAAATCCTAGTGATTACACATATTCTGTAACTTGGGATTATGATTTCAACGGGCATCACTTTACTAATATGTCTGAAGCTGTAACAGGACTCGGAACATTTGAAGTCAGAGAGTATATTCCTGCAAGTGCATTGGAATATATAAGCGACCTTAGTGTAAGTGGTGGATGGAGAGGACCTTATCAGACCTCAGACGGAAGATATTACTACTCGCAGGAAGTTGTTATCGATGATTCTAATGGAGAAGACTTAACAGGCCTTACAATTACCAATGAAGTTCATCCTACTATCGGAACAACTCTTACAGACTTTGCCGACAGGCATATCACTGTAGTAGGCGAGAGCATCGAGTTTACTGATGTTGTAGCTTATGAGGGCGCATATATCGGCGGTTCGTATATTATGCACGCAACTTTGATGGATGCAGCTTCAGGTCAGCCTATAAGGGATGAAGACGGTAATATTTACGAAACCGAAGTTCCTTTCACAGCAAATGCTGGCAGCGGTACTGTTAATGTAACCTTTACAGTCAATACAGCAGCCCTTGTTGAAGCTACTACGGACGCAAACGGAGTTGTTTCTTATTCGCCGAGATCAGTTGTATGTTTCGAGTCTATGAGGCTTGTCAACGGTTATGAGATCGCTAATCATAATGATATTACTGATGAGGCACAGACAGTTACTATCGACAATCCTGTTGTCGAAACAACTCTTACGAGTGTTCAGAATATCAGAAGTCATGCCCCTGTAGGCGAGACGGTAACGTTCGTTGATACTGTTACTTATACAAATCTTCATGTTGGCGAGACGTATACTGTAACTGCTTATATCTACGATAAATCTAACGGTCAGAGACTTGTAGGTCCGGACGGTCTGCCTTTTACAGGATCAACGACATTTGTACCTATGGAAGAGAGCGGTACTGTTGAAGTTTATATAACAATCAATACTGCTTCTATCATCGAGGCATATGTTGACGGACAGGGTGTTATTCACGAACAGACAAAGAATATCGTCTGCTACGAGTATCTGTACTCTGAAAGCGATATCCTTATCGGCGGGCATACTGATATCACTGATGAGGGCCAGACTATCGAGATAACACCGCCTGAGATCGGTACAACCTTTACTGATTTTCAGACAGAAGAACACGAGACTGTTTCCGGTCGTATTGTTCAGGTAGTTGATACTGTATCTTATACAGGACTTCATGTCGGTGAGACTTATACTCTTACTTGCTTCTTGTACGATAAGATTACAGGTAATCAGCTCGTGTATTCTGACGGAACTCTTGTAGTTGGTACAAGGACTTTCGAAGCTGAGACTGCTGACGGCGAGATCAGAGTTGAGTTTACTATCGACACATCTGATCTTCTTGTAAATGTCTTTGAGAGAGAAGAGAGAACGACAGTCGCTTTCGAGTATCTTAGGACTGAGAACGATATCCTTATCGCAGGTCACACAGATATCAATGATCTGCCTCAGGGTATCACTCCGAGACTTCCTGAGCTTAGAACGTCTATCGTAGATGATCAGACAGGAACTCATACTGGAAGACTTGGTGCTGAGGTTCCTTTCACTGATACTGTTTGGTACACCAACCTCAATATCGATGAGACTTATGTGGTAAGAGGTCGCATTGTAGATAGAGATAATCCTTCTATCGTATATGCTGAGGCTGAGCAGGAGTTTACCCCTCAGTCAAGAGAAGGAACTGTTCAGGTTCACTTCACAGTTGATACTTCAATGGTATGTGACGGCTCTTACGAGGCTCATATGGTCTGCTTCGAGCAGCTTTGGCAGCTTGATACACAGAATACAGGCAGAGGCGAAGTAATGCTCGCGCACCACGAGGACGTAAGAGATCAGGGACAGACTATCGATCTGTATCCTGAGATCGGTACACAGATGACAGATCCTGTCACCGGTTGTAACTACGGTCTTATCGGTGAGAATGTTGAGTTTATTGATACTGTTTCCTATAGAAATCTCCATATCGGAGAGACCTATACAGTATCCGGTATCATTATGGATAAGCAGACAGGCGAGCCTGTTCTTGATAGAAACGGACAGCCTTACACAGCATCTACAACATTCGTACCTGAGACTTCTGACGGCACAGTAGACGTTGTATATCACGTTGATACTCTCTATCTTATCTCGCAGATAGGACAGACTGTTAACGGCATAACTGTTGAGGCACCTCGTGAGATCGTTTCTTTCGAGACTATCACTTCAACAAGCGGATTCGACTTTGAGATCCACGCTGATATCGAGGATGAGGGTCAGACCATTATCCTTGGCGATATCAGATCAGGTGCAGGCGATACACAGACCTCAACGTCTTGGCTTGCTGCAGGTCTTACGACTATCCGTGATACAGTCCATTACAGGGGGTTAGGTCCTGTTGAGTACACGGTTCGTGGTTCACTCCACTATGTAGACTACGACGAGAACGGAAATCCTGTTGACGGCGGGCTTATCCCGGCTAGAGCAGGCGAGATCACAGAGACCGAGTACACTTGGACTCCTACTAACCACGAAGGCGATATCAATCTTGACTACAGACTTGATTCAACAAGATTTGCAGGACAGCAGATCATCGTCTTTGAGGAGCTTTGGTACAATGGCGTCTGCATTGTTTCTCACGAGCATTATTCTGACTCTAACGGCAATTACGGAATGAACAACCTTGAGCAGACTGTTCACGTTGCAAGCGTTCATACAAACGCTTTCTCGTTCCAGACCGGTGAGCAGATGCTGGCTTACGATGAGCACGCAACTATCACAGACTTCGTTTACTACGGTAACGTCGAGGTCGGACAGAGGTACTTCGTGGAAGGAACTTTGTGGGGTTGCTACACAGATGAGGCCGGTCAGATCCATTCTGTACCTATTTCGGCTGAGGACGGCGGACGCGTATGTTCTGACGTATTTACTGCTAATGAGGCCGAGGGCGTAGTAGAAGTTCTCTTTACTATCGACTCTACGCTTCTTGCAAGAAACGGATATGACTATATCGTTGTAACCGAGCGTCTTATTCATACCGGAAGCAATGTCTGCATTGCTAACCACAGTGACCTTAGCGATCAGGCTCAGACCATTCAGGTTCCTAATGTCCATACAACTGCAACGACAGAGACCGGACACACGCTTCCTGAGGGAACAAACGCTGATATCCGTCCTGTTACAGTAACAGACCGTGTTTACTACGAGAACCTTATTCCCGGTAAGTCTTATACGGTAGTCGGTAACTTGCAGTACGCAAGGACCGATGCTGAAGGTAACATCACAGAGAGCGGAGCGCTTGTTCAGAACGGTCAGCCTGTTGCGGCTTCTCTGACATTCACACCGACAGCTTCTTCCGGTTATGTAGATCTTGAGTTTACCGTAAATGCTGCGGATATTATGATGCACGGTTACAACAGGATCGTAGTCTTTGAGGATCTGTATTTCGGTCCCGAAGGTATCAGAGTAGCTGTTCACGCTGACATCACAGATGAAGATCAGACGATCTTCGTTCCGCCTACTAATACTCCTACACCGACACCTACGATACCCGGTACTCCGCCTAAGACAGGCGATGAGTCCGGTTATGGTGATTATGTGTTTGGAGCGGCGATGGCAGTAGCTGTTTTGGCTTCAGGCATCGTTCTTCTTGCGGTTCTTGACCGTAAGAACACTGGTGATCCCACCAAGGATGACAAGAATTGATCGCTTAGGTAGTAAGCATTAACTCCTGACAGTGCCGGCAGGCACTTTTTTATTGCGACAAAGCATGCGAAAAGGTCTGCCGGTATCAGTGAGCAGTTAATTACTATGAAAGGATGGTGAAAAGAATGAGATGAATGTAAGAAACATGATCAAATACTTGATTGAAGCCCTGATCATCGGGGCTTTTATTTTGCTCTTTTATTGCTGGTTCAGACTCTGGGTGTTGGATCTTGCTGAAAGAAACAACACAAGAAGTTACCAGGATGTTCAAGAGGCAATAACCGTAATGGCACCGGAGCAGGTATTGGAATTAGATGTGCCAAGGGAACCCACCGAGATACTTCCCGAATATCGAGACCTCGTACAGAATTATCCGAATTTTGCGGGCTGGATCAGTATTTATGGCACTGATTTGAGTCTTCCTGTGATGCAAGAGCAGGAAGATTCTTTGAACTTTTATCTCACACATGACTATCATGGGACAGAAACGGAGTTCGGGTGTCCATATATCCCGTATTACGAGTCTTATGATTCCGATAACGTGATCGTATATGGCCATAACATGCGTCATGAGCAGATGTTCGGACTTTTGCATAGGTATCAGGATCAAGATTTTTGGGAAGACCACAGATTGATCAACTTCGATACACCATATCAGCATAAGGTGTATGAGGTTTTCTCTGTGATGATCGTATCTGTAGAAGACCGGCATTTCAGGTTTCAGGCATTTACAGACTTCAGAAGCCCGTCGCAGGCGCATTTTTATATCAATGAGAGTATGGAAAGAAGCCTTTTCGACACCGGAGTTGTACCAGATGACGATAGCAAACTGCTGACACTTGTTACCTGCGAGTACACGATACCGAATGGAGAGGGGAGACTCGTGATCGTAGCAAGGGATGTGACCCATTATGGATAACACGTGCGAATAATGCACATATTAACAATGATTATTGGAGGACTTTTATGAGTATTAAGGAAGAAATGCTTTACAAATACCTGATAAATGGCCATCGGGGGAGAGATAACGCAGTACACAGTAAAGAGATAGAGAAGGCCCTGGGCTTAAGTAACAGGAGCGTGAGAACGTATATAAGTTCCTTGCGAAAGGCAGGAGAACCCATCTGCAGCAGTGAGAAAGGATATTGGATAGCGTCAAGTCCGCAGGAGATTAACGGTACTGTAAAAAGACTCGGTGTCTTTTCAAGAGAAGTGGATAACGCAAGAACGGGCTTAGCCTATGCCACGATCCAAATGCGAAGCAGGACTATCGTACGCGAAGAGAATATCGAAGTAACCGTCAAGATCAAGTGAGACGGTAAAGACCCATGGTAAAGAGCACTCGGGAAACCGGGTGCTTTTTATATACAGAAATTTTTCAAGGAGGTGTCTGACATGAGATCAGATGAAAACACAATCATCCAGCCTGATTTGATTCCGAACGATATCGATAAGGCAGGACGACTTTATGCATATATGCATGGAGTCAGAGCAGCAATGGGTATGGCGAAGCCGGAAGGCGGAGCAAGGGTTAATTCGGCATTAAGAAGTGAGCTTGAGAAAGCAAGTGCCGCATTAAGCACAAATGTGTAAGGAGGAATGAATTATGAACTATGAGGACTTTAGAACAGAACTGTTGGCACTTGTTAATGACGGTATTGCCGATGACAAGCTTGAGGGGGTTACTGCAAGGCTCGATTCGGTTATGAGCACAGAGGGGCCTACAGACAGACTTATCGTATCTGTAGAAGGATCCAATATGTCTATGGCATTCAGAGTGCGTGACTTCTATGAGCATAACCAGGCAAGCAGCAAAGAGGTGTCGGAAGATATCAGTAGCATTATGGGCAGTATTAAAGAGAATCTTGAGGTCATTAAGACCAAAGAGGACTATACCAAGAGCTTTCTGACCGACTACGATAAGGCCAAGGACCATTTAATGCTTAGGCTTATCCCGGGTGATTCTCCTATCCTTGAGGAGACACCTCACAGGATGTATGAGGATATGGCAATGGTAGTAAATATCAATCTTGACAGCCTCTCCGGAGATGATGGTAGAGCAGTAGCTGTCGTCAACGACGGACTTCTCGGTATGTACGGGATCGATGAGAAAGAGCTTTTCGAGAAGGCTCTGAGTAACTCTATGGAGAAGGAGCCGTATTCGTTCCAGCCCCTTGATCAGGTCGTGGCGAATATGATGGCTGATGACGAATTCAGAATGCCTGACGATGCTCCTATAGCGGTAGTGGCAACAAACGCAAGCGGCTTCCACGGAGCTGCTATCCTCGGATATCCTGATTTTCTTGAGAAGGCAGCGGAGTATATCGGCGGCAGCTTCTATATGATACCGTCGTCCGTTCATGAGTTTATCCTTATCAAGGAAGACGGCAGATGCGATCCCCGCCACTTGAACAGAATGATCAGGGAGACCAACGCCACAGTAGTAAGTTCCAAGGACAGACTTGGTGATCAGTGCTATCACTACGATGCTGAGGCAAAGGTTCTTCAGACAGGCCTTGATTATAGTGAGAACAGGACTCGTGGCGAGAATAAGATCGAAGGCCCCGCTAAGGCAGATAAGCCCAAGACCAAAAAGGCAGGTGCCAGATGACGTACGAGGCTTATATCAAGGAGACAGCAGATAACTGCATGTCTGTCCTTGCTGAGTGTTCCAAGGAAGAATTGTCGGATCTCGATCATCTTAAGAAACTTCTTTGGGATGACAACAGAGTAACGGGTGTGTATTCGGAAACCGGAAGGTGTACTTCACTTAAGACGGATGCCAAGGAGTACATCAAAGATATCATCTTCGACAAGAAGTTCCTTGATGATGTCAAGCGTGGTGGTATGAATATGCAGCTCGTGATGGCGCAGGGACCTGAAGCTATCGATATAGCAGCACGGACTCTCGCGCTGACTCATATAAGCATCCCCGAACTTGCTCGAAGAGAACTCGCACGCCGCGAGGAACGTGAGAAGCAGTATAAGAAGAGTGCTGTGAGAATGTAATTGTTGGGGAGGCACGGTAAATGTGCCTCCCTTAACTCTTAACGGAGGAATAAGGATTCAACTATTAAGAGTTCTCATAGACAATTTCTTGGGTAATAGTTATTGTTATGTCCTTTGTGATGAGATATTTGTATAATTGATAAAACATATAATCTATGAAAAGTTGGGGGTGTTCGCATGGGGTTGGCGGATGATTTGCGCAAAAGCACATCAAATATTACTGGGAGAGAACAGCAAAAACGTCTTGATGCTGCTAAAGAAGCAGAGAAAAAGAAAAATGAGAGAAGAAAAAAGTTGAAGGAAGAAGCTAAGCTTGCAGTTGAGAGTATTCACTCTTTGTGCATACCGCAAGAAAGGCACTGTACGGGATATATTTTCCCAATTGACGATTACCGTAGAAATATACCAAATGATGGTGGTACCCCATATGCTAGTAAGAAAATGTATCCTTCGAGCTATCCGGTTGTAGTTGAAAGTTTTAAAAGGAGTGGATACAACCTAAATGATGATGCTCCTAATGGTTTTTTAAGTAGTAGTATAAAAGTTGGGGATAGTGATATGGCTAAGGATCGAAAACTCACAGTATATAAATCAAAAGATTATTGTTATGACTTAAAACGTCATATAGAATTGGAAGCTTCTAAAGAGGGGTTTATTGAAATAAAGACTCAAGTGGTTCCGATTAATTATGTGAATACTTTCTTTAGAGTAGGAGGTACTTTCTTTCATCCTTTAAATACCTTTGTTGATGAGCTTTCAGACAATATTGCTGGATATACTATTCAATTTGAGGTAAGTTGGTAATCTCAGGAATAAGCTTTACTAACTCGAAGGTGCTTAACTAACAACATAAACAATTACAAAAAGCTTCGGCACACTGCCGGAGCTTTTAATTTGCCCAAAAGGAAGGAGGAATGCTATGGCATTTTTTACAAACGAAGATATCACAAAAGCTCGTGAGATAGACCTGCTCTCGTATCTTCAGTGCTATGAGCCCGATAATCTTAAGCATGTTTCGGGTAATGTCTTTTGCACTGTGGAACATGATTCTCTTGTAATAAGTAATGGCAAGTGGTGCTGGTTCTCGCAAGGCATCGGCGGGTATTCTGCTCTCGACTACCTCATGAGAGTTCGAAATATGTCTTTCCCCGATGCAGTCGAGAAACTTATAGGTGCTTCGCCCCCCATTGTAAGAACTGCTCCTCAGGTGAAACGTAAGGCGGAGTTTGCTATGCCGAAGCTTAGCGATACCACGTGGCGAACAGAAAGTTATCTTAAGAAGAGGGGGATAGACGCAGAAATCATAAGTTACTGCATTACACATAATCTTATATGTGAGACCGCTGACTATCATAATGTACTTTTCGTAGGTTACGACATGGATAACAAGCCTCGATACGGAGCACTAAGGTCAACCTGGAGTGACTTTAAGGGTGATGCAAGTGGTAGCGATAAGAGGTTTTCGTTCAAATTGATCGGGGATGAGATACCGAAGATAGTACATGTCTTCGAGTCGGCACCCGATCTTTTGTCTTATGCGACTATTCTCAAGATGGAGAAATACGATTGGAGAAGTCAAAACTATCTGTCGCTCGCGGGGATAAGTGATGTCGGACAAGAAGTCCCCAGAGCTCTTGAGAGGCTTTTGGAAGACTACCCACAGATCAGGACGGTGCACTTGCACTTGGATAACGATGCTCCTGGCCGAAAAGCCACCGTTTCCATAACGAAAGCACTTGAAGGAAGGTGTGTTGTTTTCGATGCACCGCCGCCAGAAGGAAAAGATTTTAACGATTATCTGAGGTTAGAAAAAGCAAAAAAGCAACCAAAGAAGATGGAGGTAAGATGAATGAAGAAGTTCAAAAGTACAGTTGCATTAATACTGGCGATATCAGTGATCGCAGCCATGACCGGGTGTTCTGTCACAAGAGAGGCACCTGCAGAAGCAGCAGAATCTACGCAGACGACATATCTTGTCGGTTCTCCCGGTACGAATGAGACATGTGAGTTCGGTGTAACGGATATCAATTCGTTCTCGTTTACTACAGATTATGGCGAGACGATGTCATATCTTCTTATCGGAGTGTACTACACAAATCTTACGGACAGTGTACAGGATATCAGTAAGAGAAATGTTGAGCTGTACTTGGATAATGAAGAAGTATTTGCATGTGAGTACAGGGATGAGTTCGAGGAGTTCTTTGAAGAGGGACTCCTTTTTAACGATAAGAAGGTCAACCCGGGAAGGACCAAGAGGGGGTATATCGTATATCGGATATACAGGGATTATTCCATTATCAATATCTGCATGAACGGTATTAACGTGACAGCAGATGCCGAAGAGGTTGTACCTCTGGTGTTGCCTTCTGAGGTTGTGGAAGAAGTAGTCGAAGAGACATTACCGCCGGAGCCTACACCTGAGCCGGTCGTTGTTGAGGTGGTAGAGCCAGTCCCCGAAGTGCCGACAGAAATCAATCCCGAGACGGGTGAGCCGATCATTGTGGAAGAGGTGCCGGCTGAGTAATTTTTGCCTGCAAAAGTAACAGGGTCTTAGGGTCTTCCCTAACAAGCTCTCCTGCCTTTGAACGTTCAAAGGCGTTGCTTGCTTAAACATTACAAATAATACAGGGTGTGAAGGAGGTGGTAAACATGCCGGATAAATGTAAACGTAAAAGACCGTATCGAGTCTATATATATGTAACAAAAGGGGAACTTGAGCATATCAGACAACAGGCCAAAACAGCAGGCCTTTCAATCGGGGAATACTGCAGAAGAGTGTTAAGAGAGGAGATAGTTACGCCTGCGGCTACAGCTGATCAAAAGGAATTAGTTTGGGAGGTTCGAAGAATCGGAAGCAATCTCAATCAATTGGTAAGGCAACTCCATGCTTATAGGTTTGATCCGGGTCCTGATCTTCTGATTTGCATTAAGGATATCGAAAGTATCAAGGAGCTAATTATTAGCAATTATAGTTAAGGGGGTAAAACAGGATGGCGGTGACATCAATATGGGCAGTATCGAATCATGTGAATAATACCATTCGATATGTCATGAATCCTGAGAAGACTATAGACAGACCGGAGCTGAGTCAGGATGCGATAGCAGCGCGCAAGGCAGTTGGTGATACGATCGATTATGCATCTAATGGCGATAAAACAGAGCAAATGATGTATGTAACAGGAATTAATTGTAATCCCGATCATGCTGCGGATGAATTCATGAAGACCAAACTTCTGTGGAATAAGACCGGAGGCCGCCTTGCATATCACGGGTATCAATCTTTTCGAGAGAGTGACGGAGATCTTACTGCTGAAAAAGCACATGAGATTGGCGTGAAGATGGCTGAGGAGTTATGGGGGGACAGGTTTGAAGTTGTTGTTGCGACGCATCTTAATACCGGACATCTGCATAATCACTTTGTGTTGAATTCCGTGTCGCTGAAGGATGGTTATAAATATCATAGGACGATGGCTGACTATTGGCAGATGAAAGAGGTAAGTGATCGGCTTTGTCGCGAAGCGAAGCTTCATGTTGTCGAGATACCGTCGAATGCACGAGGCAAAACTTATTATGAGTGGTCATCGGAGCGAGAGGGAAAAACTACGATTAGAGGAAGGATACGTGAGGATATTGATTATGCTATAAAGCTCTCTCGAAGTGAACGTGAGTTTGCTAATACCATGAAGGAGTGGGGATATGAGTTTAAGTTCTACCGTAAGGATGGAACCGAACTCGTTCATCCAGGAATAAAGCCTCCCGGTGCGAAGGGCTATTTCAGATTCGATAGTTTGGGAGAGCAATATCGCTTCGAGACGATAAGACGGCGTGTCATTGAGAACTCTACGGTTCCCGGCACGCCGCTTCTTATCGAAAATAAACCATATCGAAAGTGGGAGCCGCCCAAAGATGAGGTGTTGAAGGGGTTGCCTTATGTTTATCGGTGTTATTGCATAAGACTTTATTCATACATAAGTAAGCCGAAAAAGCGTGAATATATCCCCATGGCATTAAGAGAGGATATTATCAAGCTGGATCAGTATATAGAACAACTGGATTTTCTCTATGGCAATAAGATCGAAGGGAAAAATGATCTTTCCAAAATGAGGCAAGAACTAAACTCAAGTATTAAGGCTCTATCCATAAGGAGAAGGCGTTTGTATTACGATAGGCAAAAGGCTATTCGAGAAAACGACGGACTTAGTATAAAAAAGATCATGGATGATATACAGGTGGTATCAAAGCAGATTCGGGAATTGAAGCGAAAAGCAGCTCTATGTGATGCAGTGTATGTGTCTTCGGATGATGTGCTAAAGCGTGTTAATGCTCCCGATAAGAAACCGATAGTTCCGACTGTACCCGGTACGAAAAAGAGTCTGACGCTGTAAAGTCCGTTCAATTGGACTCATGAGAAAGAAGAAAGATTTAGAATCAGAGGTGTAAGTGCCTCTCTTTTGTTGGAGGAATTGAATGATCAAAGATAAAAACTATGTAATTAAACCAGATCAGATAGAGGATGTACCCATAGGTGATGCATTCACTATGCTGATGAATGATTGCGGTATGATCGACTCCTGTATACTGCCGGAGGATAAACTTACTGTAAGAAGGCAGACTGAAGCCGGGGTCGGGGATATAATAGTAGCTGTGCATGACGATCATTTTCTCGTAAGAAGGATCGGTATCGTTAATGGTAACTTCTATCTTGTGCCTGATAACGATGGTTATATCCCTGTCAAAAAGAGCGATACAGTAACAGTTGGCCGAGTGATTGGCATGGAGAGAGACTTAAGATGAATAAGAAGCAAAGACAATACAGGAGAGCATTAGCTAACGGGGAAGTCTATGTAAGGCCCCGTAAGTCTCCTATGCCTTCGCCGAAGATCATTGAGCTTAAGACAAGGTATAGACGGAGGAAGAGAGTGAATACTGATAGTGAATGACCTCCTGTAGAGTAAAGGTCAATTAATGGGACTGTTGTAGAAACGAATCGTGCTAATATTTGATCATAACGAATAGAAGGAGGCATGAAAATGAAAAAGATCATCTCAGTTCTTATTTGCTTAAGCATTTTGGGAGTAACAGCTTGTTCGAAGGAAGAGACAGTAATTACACGTTCGGAAACTGAAGCCTCGACCCCAGAAGAAACGACTGTGGTTACAGAGAGTCAGTCCTTGGATGAGGCTACAGAAGAACTTGGCGATGCACTAGAGGCAATAGGCGGCGTTGATGTTGATCAGAATGCCCTTACTGTAACTATCACTTTCCCGGCAGATTTTGTTGGAGAGAGTAATCAGGAACGAATTGATCAGAATGTCGCTGAAGATGATGGTCTGCTTGAAGGCACATATAACGAGGACGGAAGTGTTACCTATGTTATGACTAGAGAGAAGCATCAGGAATTACTTGATGCAACTACGCAGTCGATGGAACAATCATTGCAGGAAATAGTTGATTCGGATGATTATCCTAATGTGCTAAGTATTACGCATAATGAGGACTATACCGATTTCACTGTGGAGTGTGCAGAGGATTTTATAGGCGTTAACAACTCGATGTTAGCACTTGAATTCTATACCTTTGGCGGTATGTATGGGATTTTTACCGGTGAAACACCGGATAATATTCATGTTGCTTATGTTTATACTGAAACCGGAGAGATAATCGAAGAGGCCAACTCAAGCGATATGGAAACACAGTAACGTTCCTTTTTATCATTTATACCTCTTAAAAGTGGAAGGCGGTCTTCGGACCGCTTTTCATATGCCATAAAACTATAAAGTGAGGAGGTGGTAACAAATGGCAGTAGAGAATGAAACCGCCGAGCAGGTCGTAAGGATGGTCCTGCAAGGCAGTGAGGTGGTTTTAAGGCTCTCGGGTGAAGCGGCGATCAATGTGGCGAAGATGATATATGCCGCTTTGCAGGGAGATCTTACAACCAAAGGAAAGGCAACGCTTTGGGAGTTTTTGAAGTCTGGGAAGGATCAGAAGGTATTTAAGATACCAGATGAATACCTTAAAGCGTTCACGACGGCAAGTAAGAAGTACGGTTTCCCTTTTGTTGTTCTTAAGGATAAGAATAACAGGAACAGGATAACGGACATTATGGTCTATGCTACCGATGCTTCTAAGGTTGATCGCGTTATCGAGAATCTTAAACTAACGGTTCAGAGAGTTGAGACCATAAAGCCCGAGATCAAGATCAATAATGGTGTCGAGTATATCCAGCCTCTGGGTATGCAACTTAAGGTGCCTCTAGAGTTGATAGATAACATCCCGCCCTTGCCGGAGGATAAGAAACGCCTGGCACAGATTCAGAAGTTTGCATCCAAGATGAAGACTAGCGGACCTCAGATTGCAGAGCCTGTCGGACTTTTATGTAAGGAAGACGGACATTATGAAGTTCTGCCCGGAGAGGGAGCCAAGAGGCTTATGGCTTTGAGGCTTGCAGGATATAGTGAAGCAGTTGCAGATATCTCTGTGCCTAAAGATGCAAAACAGATCGATGTCAGGGCGGAAAACCTTCAGGAAGAGAGGAATCCAATAAACCCTACTATGGCCCGGATGTTAAAAGATCCAGCGTCCGGGCAAGACTTAGGGAGCTCGTTGCTCGAGACAGGCGAGATGCCACCTATTCTGGGTAAGAAACCGTCGGTACGGTCGGAACTTGAGCGTTGTAAACAGATCGCTGACGGGCAAAACGCTGTAAGAGCAGCTCAGAGAGCGATGAATAAGGTTTTCAAAGGTGGTGGCAGATGAGAAGATCTACTAATAAGTTCTCGCCGCAGAGGATCGCGATGTATCTTCTCGGACTTGTGCTTGTAGTGTGGTTGGGACTTAAGAGTTCTCCATACCTTATAGCAGAGGGTGTTCCCGGTTTCTTACAGAATGCGGATGATATCTTCAATAATCCTTTCCATATAGTACTAGTAGAGGGCAGCTTCAATGTTGCCCTTTACTTTTGCCTTATATATGCAGTGGGTATCGGGATTTATCTTGCAAATGACAGTAATTACAGAAGGCGTGAAGAACACGGTTCTGCAAAGTGGGGCGATCCATTAGTTCTTAACAGAAGATATAGTTCTAAGAAGCAGGATCAAAATATCATACTCACAAAAGATGTAAGTGTTGGGTATAACGCCCATAAGAGAAATGGAAACCTTAACATTATGGTCATAGGCGGACCGGGCTCAGGTAAAACAAGGTTTTATGTTAAGCCCAATATACTGAATATGACCAAGGATTCTAATGTATCACTCGTGGTTTTGGACTCGAAAGGAGATACCATACGCGCTACAGGCCGATATTTGGAAAGTCAGGGCTATGACGTACGTGTCGTGGATCTGATCGAGCCGTCTAAGAGTCACTGCTACAACCCTTTTGTCTATCTTAAAACTGATGACGATATCCAGAAGTTAGTTACAAATATTATCAAGAATACGACTCCAAAGGGTTCTCAGACACAAGATCCGTTCTGGGATCAGGCCTCGTCCATGCTTCTTAAGGCTCTTATATTCTATCTTCACTATGAAGCACCTAAGGAAGAGCAGAACTTTCCTATGGTAATGGATATGTTAAGAGCCGGTATGGTTAAGGAGAACGACGATGATTACGTTTCTCCTCTGGATGTACTGTTTAACGAGCTTGAAGACAGAAATCCTGATCATATAGCGGTCAAGTCGTATCGTTCTTATCACTCCGGAGCAGCACAAACCCTGAAATCCATACAGATATCGCTTTTGGCTCGCTTGGAGAAGTTTGATCTACCTTCACTTCGAGGTATGACGCAGACAGATGAACTCCGTATCGATGAACTCGGGGAGAAGCCTGGCGTTATCTTTGCACTGCTACCTGATAACGATAAGTCTTATAACTTTATTATCGGAATGCTCTATACGCAGCTTTTTCAGAGTCTATACCGTTGTGCGGACTTTAAGCATAACGGCAAATTGCCGTATCACGTGCATTTCATAATGGATGAGTTTGCAAATGTAGGGCTTCCTGATGACTTTGAAGGTCTTTTGAGTACTATGCGTTCGAGACATATATCGGTATCGATCATAATTCAGGGCATGGCTCAGATTAAAGCTCTTTTTGAAAAGAGTTGGGAAACGATCACGGCTGATACCGACTTCTTGCTGTATCTGGGAGGAAACGAACAGAGTACACATGAGTATATAAGCAAGATGTTAGGTAAAGAGACGGTAGATGTGGATTCCTACGGAGAGAGCAGAGGCAGGCAAGGCTCATCAAGCAAGAATAGACAAACGATCGAAAGAGATCTAATGAAGCCCGATGAGGTTGCAAGGCTTGATAACGGATATGCAATCTTGAGGATCAAAGGTGAGTATCCGGTGATAGACAGAAAGTTCGAGCTTATGAATCATCCTAACGTAAAGTATTCGACCGATGGCGGTGCTGATCAGTATCTGCACGGAGAGGATACGAACAGTAAAGCTTCAATCTCTTTGGTAGGCGACGAGCCTGATGTTCGTAAGGCGGCAGTAGATATCGAAGATCTTATCGGCGAAGAAGCAAAAGAATACGAGGTAACAAGTTATGATGAGTATTAAAACCAAAAATCTATATAACGGAGGTAAGAAAATGAAGAATTGTCTTAAGGAAAAGCAGATTGTAAGACTTAGGAAGGAGAGGGAGAGGAAACTTCTTAAGGGATATCTGGTAAGTGCAGTCACCGTAGCAACGGTGGCTGTTTTTATGTCTCCCGTATTGGCGGAAAGTGAGGCCGAGACTGCGATCAATAACATGTCGAATATCATCTTCGGCATCATAAGGTCAATTGGCGTTATCCTGGCAGGCTGGGGCATTGTTCAGGTCGGTATCAGCTTCCAGAGCCACGATCCGTCCCAGAGATCACAGGGATTTCTGTGTCTTGCAGGCGGACTTATCATTGTTTTCGCTAAGTCGATACTTGAGGCTGTCGCTCCCGGCGTCTTCTCGTGATATGAAGGGCAGGTGATCTTATGGGTACTGCTGCATGGTATGAGCTTATGCAAGGTCTCGAATACCTTGGCGATAAGCTTTCCGAAATGTGGTCTCTCCTAACGACATCACCTCAAGCCTTTAAAGACGGAACTATCTGGGGCGTTATAAGCTCTATCAATGGTGTTCTCGGAGCTATCGGCACGGCTCTCCTTGTATTGTTCTTCACGATAGGCGTGATCAAGACATGTGGGAGCTTTGCCGAGCTCAAAAGACCAGAAACAGCAGTTAAAGTGTTTGTCAGATTCGCAGTAGCAAAAGCACTTATTGATAACTGCTTAAGCTTGCTTGTGGACTTTGTAACGATAGTGCAGGGGATCATATCCGATGTAACGACTACAAGTTCTATAGGTACAGCGTTGGAGTATTCGATTCCGTCAGATGTGCAGGCGACCTTTGAGGGGATAGGTATCTTAGATGGTGCCATCCCCGTCTGGGCCGTTTGTTTCATATCCCATCTTGCCATGATCGTAATAGGCATAGTGCTGCTTCTTACCGTATACGGACGATTCTTCAGGATCTATATGTATGCGGCTATCGCACCTATACCTTTAGCTACGTTAGCCGGGCAACCAACTGAGAGCATCGCCCGAAGCTTTTTGAAAAGCTACGCGGGCGTTTGCCTACAGGGGGTAGTAATAGTGCTTGCCTGTGTAATCTTCTCGGCTTTTGCTGCTACCGCACCTGAGATGGATACGACAGCGGAGCCGTTGACGATGGTATGGAAGTATGTAAGCGATCTTATCTTCAACCTGCTTATATTACTCGGCCTTGTAAAGGGATCAGACAGGGTTATCCACGACATGATGGGACTTTAAAGGGGAGGTTATGTATGGAGATTAACATTAACAAAGATATTCGTGAGTATACCGAAGGGATATTCTTCGGGCTTAACCAAAGACAGCTGATTTGTTCCGGAATGGCTATAGGAGCAGCCGTAGCTGTGTATTTTCTAACCAAAGATGTGATCTCAAGTGAGTTCATTACGTATATCTGCATGGCTGTGGCGGCGCCTTTTGCTGCTTTAGGCTTTGTCAAATATAACGGGATGCCTATGGAAAAGCTCGCTGTCGTGTGGTTCAGGGATAATTTCCTTTGTCCGCGAAGACTGACATTTAGAGCAAATAACTTCTATAGGGAAGTGACAAGAGATTATTTGGATCATTTAGTAAAGGAGGGGTTAAAAGAGCATGCTGAAGAGCTTAAACACGATACTGAAGCAGGATAAGGAACGCTTTACTGTTCCACGCATAGTAAGAGACGTTATACCTGCAACAAAGATATGGCCCGACGGGATTTTTCAGGTCGGGCGTTATAAGTTCTCAAAGACTTGGAAGTTTACTGATATCAATTACTCTGTGGCAAGCGAGGCGGATAAGGAGAATATGTTTCTTCTTTATTCCGATGTCCTTAATTCATTCGACAGCGCAGCCACTACGAAGATAACAGTAAATAACCACAGACTTAATAAGAAGGACTTTGAAAACTCGATCCTTATGCCGTTAAAGGACGACGGGCTCGATGTCTATCGTAAGGAGTACAACGATATGCTTCTTGATAAGGCTACCGGAGCAAACGGTATCACGCAGGAGAAGTATATAACGGTGTCGATATATAAAAGATCGGTAGAGGATGCGAGAGCATATTTCGCAAGAACGGGCGCAGACTTTCAGATGCGTCTTAAGGCTTTGGGGAGTTCCTGTGAAGAGCTGGATGCTACGGAGAGGTTACGGCTTTTCCATGATTTCTACAGGCAGGGGGAAGAGTCATCCTTCGAGTTTGATATATCTAAGAAGGCAAAACTCGGTCACGACTTTAGGGATTATATCTGTCCGGATTATATCGAGAGAAACTCAGACTATATAAGGATGGGTGAGAAGTATGTAAGGGTCTTGTATCTGAAAGACTATGGAAACTATATAAGTGACGATATAGTGGCAACCCTTACGGACATGAACAGGAACCTGATGTTGTCGATTGATGCATTGGCGATTCCGACAGATGAGGCGATCAGAGAAGTGGAAAAGATCCTTCTTGGGATTGAGACAGAGATCACAAACTGGCAAAGAAGGCAGAATCAGAATAATAACTTCTCGGCGACCATCCCTTATGATCTTGAACTTAAGAAGACCAAGACAAAGGAACTTCTGTCTGACCTTACTACCAGAGATCAGTGCCTCTTTCTGGGCGTTATCACCATGGCGATAAGTGCTGACAGTAAAGAACAGCTCGATATGGATACCGATGAATTGATGGCAGCTGCAAAGGGAAGACACTGCCAGATGGCGGTCTTGAAGTGGCAACAGATGGATGGAATGAATACCGCGTTGCCGTTCGGTGTAAGGAAGATCGACAGCTTCAGGACATTAAATACCGAGTCTTTGGCTGTGTTCATGCCTTTTAAGACACAGGAGATAATGGATAAAGGGGGTATCTACTATGGAGAGAATCCTATATCGCATAACCTTATTATGTGTAATAAAGATATCCTTCTTAACCAGTCGGCGTTTATCTTAGGTGTCCCCGGTGCCGGTAAATCGTTTCTTACCAAGGAACTTATTGCATACCTGATGCTCAATACCGACGATGACATCCTGATATGCGATCCGGAGGCAGAGTACGCACCGCTTGTAGAAGCGATGGGTCCCGAGATTGGATCGGTCATAAGGGTATCGGCAGGAGGCAGAGACAGGCTTAATGCCATGTATATGGTGGACGGCTATGGAGAGAAGGATCCGATAGTTGTAAAGAGCCAGTTCATTATGTCCCTTATTGAGCAGATCGATAAGAAGGGTGTGGGACCTCAGCAGAAGTCGATAATCGACAGATGCGCAAGAGAAGTATATGAGGAAGCGGAGAAGACCAGGTCTTCGGGCGGATCCGTACCGACTTTGAGTACTTTCAGAGAAAAGCTTCTGGAGCAGCCGGAGCCTGAAGCGAAGCAGATAGCTCTGTCCTTGGAGCTTTTTACGACCGGATCACTTAATATTTTCGGCAGGGACAGTAATGTCGATATGGATAAAAGAGTTGTTGTCTTCGATATGCACGGCCTTGGGAGCCAGCTCAAGCCCACAGGTCTTCTTGTTATCACGGATACGATGCTTAACCGAGTAACGCTGAACTGGAAGAAGGGGAAGAGGACGCATGTCTTTATAGACGAGTTCCATGTAGTATTCGAAAATGAGTTCTCGGCGCAGTTCTTTAACTCTGCATGGAGACAGTTCCGTAAGAGAAATGCATATCCTACGGCGATCACACAGAATGTCGAGTATCTTCTTGACTCTGTGCAAGCTTCGACGATGCTCTCGAACTCGGAGTTCATTGTTATGCTTAATCAGGCTGCATCTGATAGGGACAAGCTTGCAAAGCTCCTTAATATCTCGGAGATCCAGATGAGGTACATAACAAATGCACCTGCAGGAACCGGGCTTATCAAGTACGGATCATCACTCGTTCCATTCGTCAATAAGTTTAATCGCGATACGAAGCTTTATGAGTTGATGACGACCCGACCGGGAGAAGGACGGTTTGCATCTGGCGAAAAGGTATATTAAATGGACTCATACTCACAAAAACCTATGTATACTTCAAGTAACACATAAGCGAGGAGGTATTCTCATGGGCTTGTTTGGATTTGGTCGTAAGGAAGGTCATTGGATAAAAAGCACTCACTTCTTCGGGAAGGACACATTCGAGTGTTCATCATGCGGACGAGAATTCAAGGAACACCCGGACAGGTGTCCTCGCTGCGGTGCTTATATGCGAGGTATGCTCTCTGCTTGGGAAGAGCAGCAGCGTAAAGACGAACTCGAAGAGGATTATGATGAGTACGAAGGCATCTGGGATGCGGATTATTAGTGCCACTGATTTGGTGCAAACATAGTGTTAATAAAATTGTTATCCTACGGTTAAATCAGTGTTTTTTGAAAGGAGATTAACTATATGGACTTTATAGGAATACTTTTAATTCTAGACGGCATATTCGGTATCTGGGCAAGTACTCATGCATTCGGCGACATCGGAGTCGCATGCATGATTGCCGGAATAGCAGCGTTGCTTTCCGGTATAGGAATGATCCTGGCATCCTATAAGATCAGGAAGATGAAATCATAATAAGAGTTACAATCAGAGGTCCTTGTCGAGATGTTTATCGGCAAGGACTTCTTTGATTGTTAGGGTATAATCAAAATTATAGATATACTTAGGTCTGATTAGATATGGGGGACTGTTTATGTATGTAGATCCTTACGATGAATGCCGAGTTGTTCGACAACAAGAACTTAAGACTAGTGTAGGGAAAGTTATTACACTAAAAG
>JAILNR010000026.1 GCA_024691325.1 Saccharofermentans sp.
CCACTCAGGTGGTATCGCTAACTCCGGTGAGGATATCACACAGGGTCTCCCCCGTGTCGAGGAGCTCTTCGAGGCAAGAAAGCCTAAGGGTGAAGCTATCATCTCCGAGATCGACGGTACAGTTAAGCTCATCACTAATGAAGGTGCTAAGCGTGAGATCATCGTTACTCCTTCTTCAGACGAGCCTATCCTCAACGAGAAGGGCGAAGTTATCACAGAGTGCCGCTACATCGTTCCTACATCTGCTACATTGAAGGTAGCTGACGGAGATGTGGTTGAGGCTGCTGATATGCTTACAGACGGTGCCGTTAACCCTGCAGACATCATGAGAATCAAGGATGTCCGTGGTGTTCAGAAGTACATCGTAAGCGAAGTTATCAAGTCATATAAGAGCGGTGGTGTTAGCATCAACGATAAGCATATCGAGATCATCACACGTCAGATGATGAGAAGAGTACGTATCGATGATCCGGGTGATACTCCGTTCATGACAGGTACAACAGTCGATATGCTCGACTATGAGGCTGCCAACAAGAAGGCTGAAGAGAATGGTCTTAAGCCTGCTTCCGGTAAGAGACAGCTCCTCGGTATCACGAAGGCTTCACTTGCTACAGACTCCTTCCTCTCAGCTGCATCCTTCCAGGAGACAGCAAGAGTTCTTACAGATGCTGCTGTTAAGGGTAAGATCGACCCGCTCATCGGCTTGAAGGAGAACGTTATTATCGGTTCCATCATCCCTGCAGGTACCGGTGTTCCGAAGTACAGAGACGTTACAGCTGTCCCTGTTATCAAGGAGAATGCAAAGGTTCTTACAGGCGAGGATTACGATCCGTCATCCGAGTATGCGGTTAAGTTCCAGAATGCTTACCTCGAGAGAGTTGAGCGTGAGAACGCCGAGGCGGATGCAATCGCAGCAGCTGCTGAAGCAAAGGCAGCAGAAGCAAGAGCTGACGAGTAATTCAGCTTAAGTTTCTTAATAACAAGCGACCAAGCCGCATCGGCAAGTTCCGATGCGGCTTTTTATTAGGTGAAATACATGAAGAACATGCGGTTAACAAAGATTATAACAACTATAGTTCTGGCTTCTTTTGTCTTTATTTTCGCCGGGAACTCAGTTAATGCGCAGACACGCGAGGAGTATGTCGGCGGGTTTGTTGAGCGCATGTACACGATGGTCCTTGGGCGCGAAAGTGAGGAAGAGGGTTACAACTACTGGGTAGAACGCATCTTAAGCGGAGATACCACGGGAGCTTCCTGTGCTTATGGCTTTTTCATGAGCAGGGAGTACACGGAATCGGGTGCAACTGACGAGCAGTATGTCAGAACCTTGTATGCGGTAATGCTCGGGCGCGAGTGTGATGATGCGGGACTCCAGTACTGGCTGTCTTATCTTATGGGAGGTACGCCGAGGACTTATGTACTTGCGGGTTTCGTTAATTCCGCGGAGTATGAGGGAATCTGCGGGTCGTTTGGAATAAGCCGCGGAACTCTTAACATGGATCCGGCTGTGGCACATACGAGCACAGCAGGAATGCTCTCGCAGGAGGGCGACGGCCTTTATATGAATGATTTTGCCGGAAACCGCATGACGGGATGGCAAAGACAGAACGGTTACAGGTATTACTTTGACCCGGCACACGGCGGCAGAGCCGCAACGGGCTGGACTTGGATAGACGGATTAAAGTACTACTTTGACGATGAGCATCATCTGATTCAGGATGTGCATCCCATCATAGGCCGTCAGGATTCCTACCTGGTGACGGTTAACTGCGCAACACAGACTGTCATGGTATATGCGCAGGATGTACCCGGGGGAGCATACAATGTTCCGGTTCGTGCAATGGTCTGCTCGACGGGAGCGCCGGGACACGGAACGATACAGGGAACTTATCCTATAACACAGGGAAACAGGTGGGGACTTCTTTTTGACGGGCCTGACAACTATGTTTACGGACAGTATGTCTCGATAATAAGCGGAAATTATCTTTTCCACTCAAGCTGGTATTACACGAACGGTGATGGAAACACTTTGTCGGTAAGAGAGTATAACCGTTTGGGGACACCGTCTTCACACGGATGTGTGCGCATGAGCGTGGGCGACTGCAGATGGATATGGGAGAACTGCGCAAGCAATAACTCTACCGTAAGAATATATACGGCTGATGAACCTGCGCCTTTTGACAGGCCTGCCGTTATTCCGCCTGTTGTAGTAAGCGGTGACATGGGACACGATCCGACAGATATCTGACCAAAATCGATAATGCCACAATATTCCTTTAATTGAGTTCAAATCTTACAAAATTGTTATATTAGAATATCTCCGATTATATGGGTTGGTTTTTGAGTAAAAATAAATCCGGTTTTACTGAGGAGATAGTAATGACAGATAACCGTGTAATGAAGATTATTACGGTGATTCTTTGGTCGCTTGTCGTTATTGCAGCAAGCGCGCTTATTATTGTCGTTAATAGAATGCAGGGTGTTCAGAGTGCAACTGTAACTCCTGATCTTTCCGTGCCGGCAATGCAGGGTAAGTCCCCGGTAGCTAACGGGGATGGAACTATATCGAGTGATTCTGACGGTGTTTATTGCTATGACTCCCACGAGGATCAGCTTACAGGCTGGCAGAGGATAGATGGTGAGAGATATTACTTTGACCCTGCAAATGGTGGAAAAGCCGCGATCCGACAGATTGCTGATCTGTAACATAATTAACACAGAATTCTTATACATAAGAAATATGCTGCTGTGAACGTTATATTAGAATACTTTGTAGAACTGAAATTAGTAGGTTTTGCGCGGAAAATTGTGATTAGATTTTAAGTAGAGGAGAAATGAAATGATCAAGAATCGATTAGTCAAAATTATTTCGACAGTTCTTTTGGCGTCTATCATTTTGGGATTTGCTCCAAAGGGAAGACAGGTCAACGCTCTGACACGTGATGAGTACGTAGGTCAGTTCGTTGAGAGAATGTATACCATGGTTCTGGGAAGAAGAAGTGAGGCCCAGGGTTATGAGTATTGGAAATCAAGAATCTTGAATGGAACTACAACAGGTGCTTCATGTGCTTACGGTTTCTTCGAGTCTCAGGAGTACAGAAGCTTCAACACATCTAACGAGCAGTACGTTAATACTCTTTATAACGTAATCCTCGGCCGTAACTGCGACCCTGCAGGTATGCAGTATTGGTTGAACTTTCTTGCAGGCGGAACACCCAGAGCTAATATTCTTGCGGGCTTCGTTGGTTCACAGGAGTATGCTCAGATCTGTGCACAGTACAATATCGCAGTAGGTTCAATCAGTGTTGATCCTAACATGACACAGGCAGTTCAGAGTGCACCTGCATCCACAACAGTAGTTAATACAGCTACACTCAACGGCGATGGAAGAATCTCCAGAGAGGCTGACGGCGTTTACTGCTACAACCCTCAGGGCATTAAGCTCACAGGCTGGCAGAGAATCGACAATCAGAGATATTACTTCGACTCTGCAAACAACGGCAGAGCTGTTAAGGGCTGGAAGTTCATCGACGGTTTGAAGTATTACTTCGATGAGGACTACAGACTTGTTCAGAATGTTTCCTCTCTCATCGGTAACCAGACTTCTTACTATCTTGCACTCAACCTTACAACAAACATGATCATGGTTTATGCCCAGGATACACCGGGCGGACAGTACAACATTCCTGTTATGGCAATGGCTTGTTCCACAGGTGCTCCCGGAACAGAAACACCTCAGGGTACATTCAACATCTCTAAGGGCGCAAACTGGGGTGCACAGGTCATCAACGGCCAGACAAGATACAACCAGTACATCTCCGTTATCAACGGTACTACAATGATCCATACATCTTGGTACTATGTACAGGGTGACCACAATACAATGTCAGTAGCTGCTTACAGCACGCTCGGTACTGCATGCACAAACGGTGATATCATCCTCAACGCTAACGATGCAAGATGGATTTGGGAGCACTGCGGCGGCACATCTCAGATTAGAATCTACTCTGAGAGCGCAACTGTACCTTTCGATATGCCGGGTATCAACCAGGCTTCGCTCATCAGCGGCGACTACGGTGCAGATCCTTCAGATATCTGGGGATAATCAAAGTCTTGTAACAAGAGTATTTTTAAAGGCTGTCGGGTAACCGGCAGCCTTTTTCGATGGCGTCAGATGTTATAATAAATAAGCATTAAAATAAGAAGAGGAAATCACATGAGAGAATTAAGTCTTAACGAGTTTACCAATCAGTTGTCATCGGCAGCTCCGGTGCCGGGAGGCGGTGGAGCATCAGCACTTATGGGTGCCGTCTCGGCCTCACTTTGTTCCATGGTAGGCAACTTAACTTCAGGCAAGAAGAAGTACGCTGAGTACCAGCAGGACATCGAGCGCATTATAGCTGACGCAGTAAGACTTAATGAGGATATGCTCGCCCTTATCGAAAAGGACGCGGAAGCTTTCGAGCCGCTTGCGAAAGCATACTCCATTCCCAAGGAGGAACCCGGCAGAGACGAGATCCTGGAGAAGGCGCTCTACGAGGCGGCATTAGCTCCTTTGGAGATAGTAAAGAAGTCCAAGGAGGCTGCGGCTCTCATCAATGAACTCGTGGTAAAGGGTTCGCGTCTTGCGATAAGCGACGTAGGTGTGGCGGCTTCCGCCTGTGAGGCTTGTGCCAAGGGTGCATCAATGAATGTCTATATAAACACCAAGCTCATGAAGGACCGCGAGGTTGCTTCAAAACTTAATGAGCAGACTCTGGGCCTTGTTGATGAGGTCGTTAAGATATGCGGTGCTGCTTACAGTGAAGTCAAGGGAGGTCTCGGAGCATGAGAGAGTTATTAGGGAAGCCGGTTGCTGATGCGATCGTAGAGTCACTTGCACCTGATGTGGAGGCAATGAAGCAGAAGGGTGTAGTTCCTACTTTGGCTGTTATAAGAGTCGGTGCAAGGGAAGATGATCTTGCATATGAGAGAGGACTTACTAAGAGGTTTGAAGGTGCAAACTGCGCTGTTAAGAAGATAGAGCTTCCCGCCCAGGTATCCCAGGAGGAACTCGATGCTGCAGTTGCATCTGCAGATGCTGATTCTTCAATCGACGGTATCCTTATGTTCAGACCTCTTCCTAAGACTTTGACGGATAAGAATGTTCTTAATACTATCTCGGCGCTTAAGGATGTCGATGGTATGGGTAAGGCCAATATGGCCGATATTTTCTCAGGTGCAGGTGAAGGCCACGCTCCCTGTACGGCCCAGGCCGTTATAGAGATGCTCAAGTTCCACGGTGTGGATATTAAGGGAAAGAAGGTCACAGTGGTTGGCCGTTCGCTCGTTATCGGAAAACCTGTATCTATGCTCCTTCTTAAGGAGAATGCGACAGTTAAGGTTTGCCACACAAAGACAGAAGACTTAAAGGCAGAGTGTCAGTGGGCTGATATTGTCGTTGCCTGCGCAGGTAAGGCAAAGATGCTCGATGCTTCTTATTTTCGAGAGGGGCAGACTGTTATCGATGTAGGAATGAACGTTGATGATGAAGGTAAGCTCTGCGGTGACGTGGACTTCGCTTCCGTGTCTGAGATAGTTGATGCCATCACTCCTGTTCCCCGCGGCGTGGGTTCCGTTACGACTTCCGTACTGCTTCGCGCGGTAGTTGAGAATGCCAAGCTCAGATAAATACAAAAAGGAACTTGCTGATAAGCAGAAAAGAGTCGGGTCTGCCCTTGAGGGACTCGCTTCTTCTATCGAGCCTATTACCGGTTCTGATAACCCCAGCCACTACCGTAACAAAGTACATGCGGCGTTTGGCGTGGAGAGGGGAAAGATAGTCGCGGGTACTTACGAGCCCGGGACACACAGGATAGTTGACGGCGGCGGAAGCGAACTCGAGAACGAGACCGCCGTTGCCATTATCGCGGATATAGTAAAAATCGCTTCCAAGTATCACATGAGTGTTTATAACGAGCAGACGAGGCAGGGATTTCTGCGCCGTGTCCTTATAAGAACAGCGGACGGCACCGGAGAAGTGCTGGTAGTCGTTGTTGTCACGGATCACATGTTTCCGGGGAAGAAGAACTTTGTAAAGACGCTTGTGTCAAAGCACCCCGAGATAAAGTCTGTTGTTATCAATGTAAACCGGCGTACGGATTCCATGATATTGGGAGAGAAGTCAGAGACTGCGTATGGACCCGGGTACATAAAGGATACTCTTCTTGGCAAGACATTTTCGATAAGTGCGGAGTCGTTCTATCAGGTCAACCGTGAGCAGGCGCAGAAGCTGTACTCCAAAGCTTATGAGTATGCGGCACTTGATAAGGATTCGCGCGTGCTTGATGCTTACTGCGGTACTGGTACGATTGGAATCTGTGCGTCAGATTTTTGTAAGGAAGTCGTTGGCGTTGAACTTAATCCGCGTGCAGTAAGTGACGCGAGACATAACATCAAGAATAATGGCGTTGATAACGTGCGCATAATAAAAGCGGATGCGACGGAGTACATGAATGAGATCTGCTCGAAAGAGCACTTTGATGTCATCATTCTTGATCCTCCGCGCGAGGGTACAACACCTGAGTTTATAAGTGCATGTGCTAAGATCGCTCCGTCACGAATCGTGTATGTGTCATGTAATCCGGAGACGCTTGTAAGAGACCTGAAGCTTTTCGCAGGGGAGGGGTATAAGGCTGTGAAGGCTGCTCCTGTGGATATGTTCTGCGGAACAGAGCATATAGAGACTGTAGCGCTTTTGTCCAAACTATAGTTTTATTAACTATCCGTTGATCTGCCGGGACAGTAAGTGGGACAGTTTTTATAATTGTCCACAAAATTGTCCACCGCGGCCTTATATGGACAGAAGTGTGGACAGTTTTGAAAAAAGTCCACCAAACTGTCCACCAATGAAGTGGTAACGTAAAAGTAGACACGGGACAAATTATCGTATACACCTTAATTAGATAAAAGGACACTATTCATGATTTAGTCTACGGAGGTGTAAATTGTTAGCCACAAGAGAAGAAAAAATAGCCATAGGAAAAAGAATCTGCAACGGTGAAATAACCCGTAAGGAAGCAGAAAAGCAATCGTTTTACGCATAGTTTTTATTCTGAGAGATTGCTGCTGCGCTCAGTGAGGAGCGCGATCCATCTGTCGCGTTTTAACACGGACATCTTGTGTTTCCTTATCTTGTCCTTCTTCTCATCGTAATAGTGTACGCGTATGCCGAAAGGCATGAAGAATCCAATCAGACATTTCTCGATCTTCTTGATGTCTTTATATTTTACGGACCAGTTAGTAGAGCCTGCGAATCCGCCGACAAAACATACAGCCTCTTCGGTGTAGTAGTAGGTACCCCTGACCTGAGAATAGAAACACAGGATCTTCTCCCAATAGTCACCTTTGTCGACTTCAACGATTCGGTCGCTGGCGGATATAAGTTCAAGTGTTCTAAGCATTTCCTCGAATTCTGCAATCTTCTCAGGTGTGTAATCCATAGGCCCTCCTTATGATGACGAATCAATCCGTACTGGTACTATGATAGTAAATTTTCCGGAACGATTCCACAGTCCCGTATAAATTTACTTAAGCGACAAATAACGCTTTGGAATTGATATTATAATTACAGGAAATAAGGTAAACTAGAAACAATACAGAAGTCGTAAAAGAGGTAGTTATATGACGTACTCTATCATCGGTATTCTTGCAACATTATGCTGCTGATTACCAACAGAGATATTCTCTGGAAACATGATGGGGGAACCCTGACAAAACCGAACGAAGCTATCGTCTGTTCCTTATAGGTGTAATGTGTTATTACATCACGGATTTGCTTTGGGGTATTTTGTATTCTAAGGGCATGATCACGGTTCTGTATATCGATACCACAATTCACTTCGCGGCAATGGTCGGTGCAGTGATGTTGTGGACGCAGTATGTCGTATCTTATCTTGATACCAGGGATATCTTTGAACGCATACTGAAGGTAACCGGACTTACTTTCTTTTCGCTTGAGTTAGTCACGATTGCAGTTAATCTGTTCTTCCCGGTTCTTTTCTGGTTTGACGCGGACAAAGTCTACCATGCAGGAATAGCAAGGTATGTGACTCTTGTGATACAGATCCTGCTTTTCCTGGCGACGGCTGTCTATACGCTTGCTACTGCCTCAAAAGCCAAAGGAAGTGTCAGGCGCCGTCATACGACTGTCGGTGTCTTCGGCATCGCCATGATGCTCCTTATAACTATCCAGGTTTTCTATCCTCTGCTGCCTCTTTATGCGATGGGCTACATGCTGGGAACAACTCTTCTGCACAGCTTTGTTGTTGAGAGCAAGAAGAATGAGGGCACCACATTCAGGGTAACTCTTACTTTGGAGGAATCCTCTCGAAAAGGCCGGATACTACAGTGCGGTCTTGATGGATATGCGCATGCCGCAGATGGATGGGCTAGAAGCGACAAGGAATATAAGGAGACTCGAACGTGATGATGCGAAGACAATTCCAATTATCGCGTTAACTGCCAATGCTTTTGATGAGGATGTTGAGAAGAGTATGCAGGCAGGCTTGAATGCTCATCTTGCAAAGCCGGTTGAGCCGGATACTTTATTCGGGACGCTCGAAAAACTCATTCACAAATAAAAACCCCCGAAGCTGTTATGCTTCGAGGGCGGATAGAATCATGTCTTATGATCTAATTAATCAATTACAGTTTCTCCTTAACAAATAGAAGCGTTTGCATCTGCAATATAGATGCCAATGCAAGGGGAGTCTGTTAACTGATCAGGAAGTACATGCGGATGCAAGCATCGCAACTGCAAGTGTGGATGCTAAAATAATGTGTGTTTTTTCATTTTGATTACTCCAAAAATCACTAGATTTGTTGTTTACTCAACGCTTCCGAATATATACCATTATGATAGGAATGATTCGGCTAAACTATGGCAAGGAATTGAGAGATATCTGAGATGTTAAGAAGGAAAAAAAAAGAAGAATATAGTAATTACATAAAGAACGCAGAAGAATGTGTTGCAAGTAAAGTGTTCCCCTTATCGATTGCGGCCGGTTTTCAAAGCGGCGACATTTATGCCGATGATAAAGGCTGTGTTATGTTCTGGCACTACTGCGGATTTGTATTCCTAACAGGCAATATAACCGATGAAGTGCTTGAGGAGATTTATAATGATTTTCTTACTGCGGATACTTCACGCAGGTTTATCATTATCACAGATTCGGAATATGTAAAAACATACTATGAGACCCGCGGCAACCTTCAGTTTGAAGGGAGGATCAACTATACTCACAGTTCACCTGTTAAGCCGCAGGAGTTGTCTGACGGAAGCATTACTGTAGAGAGAATAACTGCTGATAACATAGGCATGATCAAGGGTAGAATAATTCCCTCTTTCTCGTGGGAGAACGAGGCACAGTTTCTCGAGAATGGGTTTGGATTTATGGCGAGGCAGGGGGATGTTTTCGCAGGGGTGGCTTTCTCAAGTGCCGTCAGCCCTGATGAAACTGATATCGGAATAGAAACGGGTGAGGCTTTCAGGCATAAGGGGCTCGCATCCTACCTGTCATACAAGATGTGTGAGGAGATTAAAGCACGCGGGAAGACACCGACATGGACACACGTATTATCGAATGAAGGGTCAAGGAAGACCGCTCTCAGAGTCGGCTTTGAACCTGTACGAAGGAATATAGTTATACAAAAAGAAACATAAAAATACCCCGGTTGTGATGCCGGGGTATTGAATTATTAATTGACGTCGGGTTATACCAGGTCGAAGATGTTCCCGTCAGGATATACAAATGTACCGTCGCCTTCAGGATCGATTACCTCAAGGTAGATATTGTTAGATCCTTCAGAATAGGGGTTCAAGATGACAGGCTCTTCTGTCTCATAGTAAACTCCATTCTGACCGGCAACATTCATGGTGCAGTAAATGTATCTGTTGGGGTCTTCAGTGCTCTCCACATTAAACAGGCCTTCACCCTCCATGGCGTTGTCAACAGCCTGGCCGTTAGCATGGCAGTCAAAGAAGTTGTCGTGACCGACATGCCTTGCGAAAATTGAAGACTCAGCACCGTGAATCTGAGCACCGTCGATAGTGAGTCCGAAAATCGTGGAATCATAGACATCACCGAAGAATGCGTTGTCATCGCGGCCGTTATCAATAGTAAGACCTGATATTGTGTGACCGTTACCATTGAAAACGCCTGAGAAAGCCTGGCTGTGACTTCCGTTTACATCGATACCCAAGGGAGCCCAGTTATATCCTGACAGATCGATATCCGCCATCAGATTTACCTTTACAAAGAAGTCAAAATCACCGCCGTAATTTCTTGTGTCGGGATATACGTTGACGTAGTAAGTAAGAGATGCAAGATCTGATGCTGTGTAGATATCAAAAAATGCGTAAACATAATCATCAGCTACTGCGTTGATGGCATCTTCTATATACTGCATATCAACAAGTGAGATGATATCACCGGCTTCTCCTGAATTAGCCCATTCTGATGATTGAGGATCTGTCTCAAGGAAATTCTCTTGAGTGATGACTACAGATTCGGGCTCTGTCTCAACGGTAGTTTCAGCTGTTGTCTCTGAAGCTTCAGTCTCTACAACGGATGCTTCTGTTTCCGGAGCTTCCTGAACCGTTTCCTGTGCTTCACCTGAACATGCTGAAAGAAGCATTGAAGACGCGATAATTACACTTACAACCTTGGACTTTTTCATATCTAATCCCTCCTTAAAATATGATTGCCATTCCAAAAACAATCATAAATATTTTATCACAGATTTTCTATGATTATCGTAACCGGTCCGTCGTTTACTGAATGGACCTTCATATCCGCACCAAACTCGCCGGTCTGAACTTCAAATCCGGCAGCTTTGCATTCGCTTATTACCAATTCATATAAAGGGATGGCCTTATCCGGTCTTGCCGCATGAAAGAAGCCGGGCCTTCTTGATGATACATCTGCGTATAAAGTGAACTGACTGACGATAAGGATTTCAGCTCCCGCATCTTTGGGATTGATATTCATCTTTCCGTTCTCATCTTCGAATATACGAAGTCCGCATATCCTGTCGGCTACCCACTTGGCATCTTTCTCATCATCATCTTCGTGGACGCCCAAAAGGACCAGAAAACCTTTACCGATCTTGCCTTTTACTTCACCGTCTATCGTGACGGATGCTTCGCTTACTCTGGTTACTACCGCTCTCATATTTAAATCCTAACTCTTACAAAAGTAATCAGGATAAATATAACACATGTACAAGCAGAGTATATGAACTTACGCTTCGTCTATAAGGGAAGTAATACCTGACAATGACTGATTGTGATCAGACAGGGAAGAAGCAGCATTCCTTGCCCTGTTTGTATAGGTGGTCAGGTTAAACATCAGAACAGCAGCAAGAATAACCAGTATTCCAACTACCAGCATAAGCTCAATGAGGGTAAATCCCTTTTTATTCTTAAGTATCTTCTTCATACTGATTACCTCCTTACTGAGTGTGTTTATAATTATGAATTATATGTTAACTTAATGTGAAAATCAACCACAAATTTGCCCTATTTCAATATTGCGTTTACAAATAGTTCATAATTGAGGCGGCATATTTCAACACAAAAAGAAGCCCTGCAAGCTTTGCTTACAGGACTTAAAGACTTGAAAACACAATATTAATAAACGAATTAAATGCCCAGCAATCCTTTAAAGATTTCACCCTTAGTAGCAATTAAAAAAATGATCATCATGGCTATTGTAAGCACAGATATGATGATGCCGATAACGGCAAGCGAAGCTCCCTTGGTTCCCTGCTTTCGCGAGGTGTGTAAACCGATAAGTGACAGGATGATACCAACTATGGATGTTATCCCTAAGCAAAAGACAGACAGTATTGATGCCGCAAATCCAAGAACACAGAAAATGTCTTTTGCGTTGTCGCTGTTAGGGATGTTTGTAACGACGGGACCTGTGTACTTATATTCACCGTTATCAGGTGAGACAACTTCCTTTGGAACATTCGGGTGATCAATCTGCTTGGGATCAACATATGCAGGTTCTTCTTTCCTTACTTCAACAGGACGCGGAGCCTGCTCCTCTTTTACTGATGGCTGTCCATCCGAATTAAGAGACGATAAAGCGGAGCCGCACTTCCTGCAGAAGATACAGTAGTCAGGATTCTCGTAACCGCAGCCGGTGCATTTGATCACATTATTTCTCCTTAAAACTCCTGGATAAAGAAGCCAAAACCCATGGTCTCTTGATTAATGGCTTTACATTAAGGGTTATTATCATCCGACCTCCTGGACTACTGCATATTATTATACACACATACCAGGATTAGCATCAGGTCAGTAATCCAGATTGGAAAGAGGGTAGTCGAATACTGTGTACAATCCATCCATACCCGATATCTCGAAGACTATGTCGCAGGTATCCCCGTTGATCCGTTCGATCCTTATATTCTTAACATCAAGATATGGGTCGTCTCCAGGATTCATGCCGGCGATAACCAGGCAGTGGCATCTTGTCCCGTCGGGGTAATAGTGATGAGCCTGGGTTATGTAGTGTCCCGGCTTTAAAGTAGCTCTTTTCTTTAAGGAGCATCCTGCGAAAGATAATGCGAGTATCAATACGGCTGCTATCACGCTAATTGTCTTAACTTGATTAATCTTCATAAATGCCCCTCCTCTATGCTTTGATTGTAAGTGATAGATGCGTTATCTTCAAATTGTAAAGAAACTATGATAAAAATCGATTATAATATAGGAGTAAGTAGGATGGCGGCACGTTTCTTGGCATAAGTTATGAGGTTTTGCCTATGCATTTTACAGACGCGAAAGGTATCCTGAACAGAGGCGGCTCAGGCCGTTACGGTATGAACATCTATCGTGGTTGTACCCACGGATGTATCTACTGCGACAGCAGAAGCAAGTGCTATCAGTTTTCATCAGATTTTGAAGATATTGAGGTTAAGAAGAACGCACCCGAACTTTTGGACGCGGTTCTTAAATCCAAGCGTAAAAGATGTATGATCGGAACTGGATCGATGTTTGATCCGTATATGCCTTGCGAGGAAGAACTCGGTCTTACGAGAAAGTGCCTCGAGATTATTCTTAAGCATGACTTCGGTATTGCAATACAGACGAAGTCAGATCTCATCTTAAGGGATATAGATCTTCTGGATATGATAAACAGAAGCTCGAAGGCTGTCGTTGAGATGACGCTCACAACCATGGATGACGAACTAGTGAGCAAGATCGAGCCTAATGTTTGCAGTACAAGAAGAAGGATAGAAGTACTTGAGCGTATGCATGAAAGGGGAATACCGACTATAGTCTGGCTTACGCCGATCCTTCCTTTCATAAATGACAACGAAGAGAACATCAAATCAATTCTGGATGAGTGCATCCGTGTCGGTGTGACAGGTATTATCTGCTTTGATATCGGAATGACTTTAAGAGAAGGAAACCGTGAATATTTCTACGCTGCTCTCGATAAGAACTTCCCGGGACTTAAGGAGAAATACATAGAAACTTACGGGGAGTCTTATGTGATTCAAAGCCCGAATGCCAAGGAATTAATGAAGCTCTTTAATGATACTTGTGAAGAGCACGGCTTATTGCATAAGCCCGAGGACTGCTTCTGGTTTATGCAGTATTATCCCGAGAAATATCAGCAGATGTCGATGTTTGATATGGAGTAATTAAAAACCGGTGAAGGCTTATGCAAAACTGCAGCTTCACCGGTTTTAATATGCAAGCAATTATAAGTTAGCTTAGCTTATCCACTCGGAAACAAGGGGAGCGATCGTGTCGGAATTTAATCCGTAAGTATCGTATGAATCTCCCTGACCTCTTACTACAACGCTGTAGTTATAGTCACCTGATGTCCATGTGAAGAGCATAGCCTCGCCTTCGGTATTGCCTGAGCAGTTAACAGTTATGCCGTCAACATCCAACTCCCATGTGTAAGCATAGTCGTTATAGTCGCCTGAGATGTCGCCCAAAGAAGAAAGGCCCTTACGTACTGTGATATCTGCAGTTCCTATACCTCCGTTTACTTCAGCGATACCTTCTGTATAACGGTAGCCGAACCAGTTAAGCATGCCTGACGCAGTCTCAGTTCCGTCCTCTGTGAAAACAAGACTTCCGACACCTGCACCTTCAGCAGCCTCATCCATAGTGTCTACATCAGTCCAGGGATTTGCCATGTTAAGTGTCCCGGAAGAAGACTCATCAGCTTCAGAGGCATCTGATACTGTCTGTGCCTCTGTCTGCTCAGAGGAAACTTCGGTTTCACCGGCTGCCCCGTTAGAAGAACAACCCATAAATGCAGCTGCAACTGCGGCTGCAAGAAGCAAAGTTATTATCTTTCTTTTCATGCATTTTCTCCTTACCTGTCAAATCTTATTTGAGATAAACTCTAATGTATAATTTTAAATATAAGCAGTAATAAATCAAAATTTGAGGCGGAAGATAATGAAAAAAGCGGTGTCAGCTATAGTTCTTACAGGAATGATTCTGATTTCATCCTGCAGGAGTAACCCTCAAATTACTGAGCAAGCAGAATCTGTGACTTCTGAGCCAACAATACTTGAGACGCAGACTGTAAGTCAGACTTCGGAGACGGTTGAGTCTTCTTTGCAGACACAGGCGCTATCGACCGCTCAAATCGAGAGACCAATCATAGAACAGATAATAACGAATTACGGCAATTCGGGCGAAGCTTCATCAACAGATAATGAAGCACTTCTAAGTGAACTTCGCAGTATTAATCCGCAAACGGCAGATAAGTGGGAGCAGATCCTGAATGTTTGGGCGGGTGTGAATGAAGGCGTCATGATAAACGAAGGCGTTTTGCCCGATGGCCTTCCGGATACTGATGAACTCTGCATCGTTGTTCTCGGATTCCAGCTTAACTCAGACGGCTCCATGCGTGCGGAATTGACAGAAAGACTTAATGTTGCACTTGAAAGTGCCATGAAGTATCCTAATGCTCTTGTGCTTTGCACGGGCGGCGGAACAGCATCGCAGAATGAAACTGCGACTGAAGCCGGGGCTATGGCAGAGTGGCTTGAGCAGAACGGAATTGCGGGCGACCGTATTATTGTGGAGGATCAGTCGATGTCAACGGCGCAGAATGCCATCTACAGTCTTGGTATTCTGGCTTCTGATTACCCGCAGGTAAGATCGCTTGCAATAGTTACAAGTGACTACCATATCCCCAATGCCATGCTGCTTTTCGCTGCGGAGGCAATCCTTGTGGCGCAGGGAGACATCAGGGTAGAGGTTATATCAAATGCAGCTTATATGGCGCCTGAGACCAACTATCCTCAAAGCATAAGAACGAACGCAATGTTAGAACTGATAAATGGTGTAGAAGAGAATGATTAAGAAAATGACGGACAAACTTTTTGGCGGAATAAATATGACTTGGCTTAAAGTCTTGATTTTCGCAGCAGCAACAGCAATATTGACCTCTGTATTTTTGATAGTTCCCATCTTCAAGAATACTTCTTTTGAACAGATGGGAGTTACGTTTGAGGCATGGATATTATTTGCGGTAATAATAATGTCTAACTGCAAAAAGCCTATAGAATCCGCGCTTAAGACTTTTGTGTTTTTTCTTGTAAGCCAGCCTCTGATCTATCTGTTACAGGTTCCTTTCTCGGATATGGGATGGGGGATTTTCGGTTATTACAAGTATTGGTTTATCCTGACGGTACTTACTTTCCCGGCAGCATTCGCAGGCTGGTTTTTAACAAAGAAAAACTGGATATCCACGGTAATCCTTTTGCCGGTAGTTCTTTATCTTTCTTCCACAAGTGCGTATTCTTTCAGGTTTGCATTTGCTCATTTCCCTTACCGCATAGTAACTGCCGTTTTCTGCCTTTTGCAGATTCTTCTTTACATGGTGGCTTTTACTAAGAATAAATGGCAGAAGATTATTGGTATAATAATCCCATCCATAATAATGTGTGTTGTATTGTTTGCTACTGCAGGCAATTTGCAGACTAACGGAACGATGTTCCTGCCGGATTCCCCCACTCTTACTGATTCGGCTGTTGTCGTTACTGAAGGCGAAGGAATAGCTGATATATCGATTGCATCGATAGGCGAGGACAGCATGGTACGCGTTCAGGGTAAGGCCTATGGAACTATGGACTTTACCATAAAGGATGGGGATAATGTTTACAGTTATTCACTCAGGATCTACGAAGACGATGAGGGACATAGCCAGGTTGAAATTAACGAGGTTTAAAAAGGAAATAATCGATGAAGAACGGTAAGTTATGGGTATTTACTGCAATAATAGTCCTTGTGGTATTTGTCAAGGTTCTGCTTATGCCGTTCGGAGATCTTGATGAAATCTGGGTGTATAACGTCTCGCGCGGTATCGCACAAGGTCTGGTTCCGTACCGGGATATCCAGATGGTCTTCATGCCGCTTTATAATTTCTTGTTTGCAATACCGCTTCTTGTTGTAAGGAATCTGTTCGTTTACAGGATTACATCCGCTCTGCTCTTAAGTTTAGTCGCGCTTGTTCTGATGCTTGTTATCAGCCGGGAGTCTTCCCTGTGGTATGGGTTCCCCGCGGCTTTATCAATAATCGTGCTTTTCGATACGGCTACATATAATTTCCTTTTTCTTCTTTTTGCTTTACTGATCTATAACTTAGGCAGGAAAGACAGCACCCGTTCCCGTAATATAAAGCTCGGCGTGTTGTGTGGTCTGTGTGCTCTTACCAGGCAGACGTCGGGAGTGTTTATCATCATAGCGCAGATTCTTTTTCTGCTGTATGAGGACAGGTTTAAGAATGTGAAGGCACCTGACAAATCCGGCCGTTTGCATAAAGTATTATCATTCCTTGCGGGAGCTGCTGCTCCGTGTCTGGTTTTCCTGGTGTATCTTCTTGCTACCGGTTCTTTCGCGGCTTTCTGGGATCACTGCCTGTTTGCTCTCTTTGTGTTCGGCCAAGGTAATTCCGGGTTTGAAAGTTCAGCGAATCTTCCGCTTATGGTGACCGCCGTCGGATTGATGTGTGACTTACTTCTTATAAAGAGAAATCCTAACAAAGATACTTTTAACCACATTCTACTTCTGACCGCTCTGTTTACGATCGCGATACCTATCATGGATATGCATCATACTATCATGGCTGAAGCTTTCAGCATTATTCCTATAGCCAAGACTATCAGACTTTTCTTTATTAAGTATTTGAGAAAGACATTCTCTATTGTCCTGTCGGTTATCTTCGTAGCTCAGAGTGTTTTTGTCACTGTAATCGGTATGCAGGGAGGTGTGTTCTTCTCAGACCGTTATAATGAGCTCGAATTCATTCCTCTCACCGGTGTTGCGGACGACTTCAACAATCTTGTTATGAGAAACAGGGAGTACAAATCCATCGGCAAGAATGTCATTGTTTTCTCGTCGACATCGGCCCTTATCTCTATTCTGTCCGATGAGTGCAGTTTCCCTTATGATCTGTTCCAAACGGGAAGCCTCGGAACAACAGACCCCGTTGAGTATGCCAAAGAGGCATGTAATGATCCCACCAACATCATACTGATGCCGAATGATTACCGCACGGAGAACTTCGAGAATCCGGACGGGATTTATGAATATATCGTAAGTCACTGCGTTCCTGTGGACAGCTACGGACACTTCGTTTATTACATGCCTGCTCCCTGACGGGAAGAATCACACATCATTAAGATAGACGTGAGTGTCAGGTGAGATATAAGTCTTAAGAAGCTCTTCGAACTGTCCGTCACCAAAAGCCACTATATAATCGCATCTGCCGATATAGTCCCAATCGTCCTCGCTGACTTCCCCGTTAATGAATTCATCCATTCCGACGAATCTCATATGGATGCTTCTTAAGTGGACTACCATCATCCACTCAAGCTTGTTTCTGAAGTCGTCTTCGAAGACGGATTCATCATAAACGACCATGTAACGGCATTCGTTATATTCATTTATCTCAGGAATATACTTCATGCACACATCCCACGGTCCTGCCGTGTAGTATGCTTCATCGCATTCATAATTCCTGCACCCGAGAAGGTAGGTAAAGTTAAAGAAAATGATACCGACCGCAAAAATCGTAACTGCAGATGTTATATAAACTGCAGGGTGTGCGGAGACGTTCTTCATCTTCTCGGTATTACGGGTTACCTGCCGCACGAGCATGCCAAGTACAATGATGGCAATAGTTCCGTTATATCTGTTGAAAGATGCAAGGAATTCGCCGTTGGCTTCTCTTACTTCCATCGAGAATAGATAGGTGGCAAGAAGAGCTCCCCAAAAGACGAACAGCAAAACAAGTGAGAAGATGAGGACCAGTTTGTTTTCCTTATAAAGCACAGTCTTGTTGTGCTTTGACACCATAAGGATGACAAAAAGCCCGAACAGCGCGATCCATATTACAATGATCTGTGTTGACGGCATACCCGTCATGAAGATGGACTTAAGATAGAAAACGACCGTGTCCTTGATGTTCTCGGGTGATTTAGAAGAGTACAGCGACAGGAATCTTGCGGTGCTTAATCCCTGCTGTGTGTTAGCAAGGTCGCCGTAGTATTTCTTGCTCCTTGCAAGATATAAAGCCGGGAGTGCGATCGCACAAGCTGCGGTTATGGCAGTTGCGGTAATACAGGTCTTAAGTGATGACTTCCTTCCGGTAATAAAAAGAAGCGCTATGCCTGCTATTACAAAGAGTGCGCCAGACGCCTTGATAAGCATCACGAGAGTAAGTAATGACGCGAGCGTAACAGCAAAACGCATGTCCCTTTTGGTGTCGGAAAGAATCAATATGAATGCGGCACAAGCAGTAAGCCCCAGCGGAACATCAACAAGAAGGACATATGTGTTCTCCGTCACGGCGCAAAGAGTAATGGCAGATGTTGTCAGGAAAAGCTGCGCGAAAATCTTCGTCTTGCCCACCATCTTATCCGTCAAACTGAACAGGGATGTAAGCGCGCAGATATTTATAAGACCCTGCGCGAAAAAGCAGTTGTCTGCCGAGAAACCCATGAGTGAAGTTATAAAGTAAATCCACACGGCAGTTCCCGGTGTGTAACTCGGAAAAGCGAGATCCGGTGTTGTTGGGAATGCCGACTCGCAGTGCATTATCTTGCAGATTTTGTACCAGTGTGAGAAGTCATCGGTGTGAATGACGGCGGCATCACGGGTGGCAAGAAACAGCCAGATGACCGTGCCTATGAAGAATATTAGTGTCGTTCCGGGTATAAATGACTTGTATTCTATCTTTCCTTTTACTGCAATTATGACCGGCGTTATGAGGAATGCGGCAGCTAGAATGCCGGCTGCCCATACACCTGCTCTTAATACACCTGCCAATCCTGCGATGAACAACACGATTGTCGAGCAGGCAATGTAACTTATCGGGATAAATGCTTTGGAATGTCCGGATAGATGTCCGGTGGTCATTATCGTTTTCCTCCCAATATGCTAAACAAAAGTCGGAAATATTATATTATTTTTGAAATGCGTAGTATATATTCAAAATAATCTTACAAAGCGAGGTGACCTCTATGAAGATACTCATGATCGGCGGAACTGGAACTATAAGCATGGCGATAACACGTCTCCTTCTTTCAAGAGGAACAGACGAAGTTTTTCTTCTTAACAGAGGCACGAGAACACAGGAACTTCCTTCAGGGGCAAAGTTCATCACAGCAGATATTAATAACGAGGAAGAAGTTCTCGATAAGACGAAGGGCATGGAGTTTGATGCCGTGTGCGAGTTCATAGGGTTTGTACCCGCGCAGATCGAACGTGACCACAGGCTTTTCGCAGGGAGGACTAAGCAGTATATCTACATAAGCTCGGCTTCGGCTTACCACAAACCCGTAAAGAGCTACATAATCAACGAAGGCACGGCACTTGCAAACCCGTACTGGCAGTATTCCCGTGACAAGATCGCTTGTGAGGATCTTCTCATGAAGTACTACAGGGAAGAGGGATTCCCGGTTACTATCGTTCGCCCGAGTCACACATACGACGAGCGTTCGGTGCCTCTCGGTGTTCACGGCAACAAGGGAAGCTGGCAGGTAATCAAGCGTATGCTTGAGGGCAAGAAGGTCATCATTCACGGTGACGGAACTTCCCTGTGGCACATGACTTTCAACCGTGATTTTGCAAAGGCATATGTGGGACTTATCGGTAACCCGCATGCAATCGGTGAAGCCTTCCAGATCACAAACGATGAGACTTTGACATGGAATCAGATATACGAGACCATCGCATCCGCTTTGGGTGTGGAGCTTAAGGCTGTTCATGTTTCTTCCGAGTTCCTGCGCGATGCAAGTGACTACGACTTCGAAGGATCGCTCATCGGAGACAAGGCATGCTCGGTTGTTTTTGATAACAGTAAGCTCAAGAAAGCGGTTCCGGGATTTACCCCTGATATCCGCTTTGAGGAAGGAATCCGCATCACGCTTGCAAATGTGCTTGCCCATCCTGAACTTCAGGTGGAGGATCCTGAATTTGATGCATGGTGCGATAAGGTTATAGCAGCCCGTGATGCTGCTGTTGCTTCCGTTAAGGGGTCCTAATAATTAAATAAATATTGTTAAATAGAATTAATCTTACGGTAAAGTTTGGAACATCCGGACCGATATAATTAAAGTATCTCATTTTGCGGATTGGAGATTAATTCTATGAAACGATTACACATAATATCAATTCTCTTGTCAGCGGCTGTTATGATGTCGGTTGAGGCAGGCTGCAAGAAGGATGGTCAGGAAGAACCTGTTGTTATCTACTACAGTCAGGACCAGCAGCAGGAAGCGGCAACGATTACTTTACAGAATGCTGATACTGCTGCGACTACAGCGGCGACAGCTGAAGTGCTGGCTCCTATAATTGCAAACCAGACCACTCCCCAGGCAGGGGCAGCTTCCACACCTTCACAGGCTGTGCCTTCTAATCCCGGCGAGACCACCGTTTCCCAGGCTTTAAATCCGGAAGCAGAGGCAACTGTTGCAACAACCACTGCGGCTGCTACAACTCAGACTACTGCGGCTGCTACAACTCAGACTACTGCGGCTGCAGGTGATAATGCAGGGGATACAGCTGACGTTCCGTCCATTTCTTCGGGTTCGCACATCTATGACAACGCAGGCGTCATAGCGGATGAAGGTTCTGTTAATGCTGCTATGTCATCCTTCGAAAGCAATACGGGAGTAAGCCCCGCTATCTTCACTATCTCAGACCAGTTATCGGGCGATGATTTCAGACAGTATGCGCGTGAAGTCTATTCTTCTAATTTTGATGATCAGGATCACGTAGTTATCGTTTACCAGATGACACCTGAAGGTACATGGTCATGGACGTGCGTATTCGGAACTAACACCGGAACTGTTTTTACTCAGGATAATATCGACACATTCCAGTCGGATCTTACGAATGCGTTCTCGAGCAGCAATGTCGATAACGCGCTTGAGTCCGCGTTTAATAACGCACAGAACACCCAGAACTAAGGTGTGAAGTTTTGCTGATAAAAATTCTGGCTACACTCGGGTTTGCACTGTTTTTCTGTCTGATGTTTTACATCTCATTTTCGCGTGACAGGAGCAGATACCGTAATTGCTACTTGTTGTTTTTGGCAATCTGTTCCTGGGGACCATTCGTTCTGAATATATCCGGTTCCCATGTCACGGCAGGATACGGCGAACAGTCTGAAACCCTAATAACTACAGGGGTTACAAGGATAATAGATGTCATTCTATCCTTCGTTTATCCCTTTCCACCGAACCCAGTGTGAAACAAACTCAAGGGGTTATCTCAGGAAGAAATGAGATAACCCCTTTATATTAGTTTGATCTACAAGTTCTGTGCCGTCATCCTTAATGACATCTCTAAACTTAATCCCTTCAATACAGGTGCTGACCAACGCATCCTCGATTGTGGCGAATTCTTCAAGCGATTGAATGCCTTATAAAAGTGTGAAATTACATATGGAGTATATGTATTAATACATATACTCCATATGTAGGCGTTTTTGATATCTCCTGTGTATCGAAATTGCAATTCTGATATCGCGGATTGTAATTGACTGAGTCGTTGCGACAAGATATAATCAGTGTTATCAGTAGATTCATTCTGGAAGGAGAGTTGAGCGTGAATTACAACTTCGATTGGAATATCGTTAGCGAAGGTGCCCCCTATGTAACTATAAGCAAATTGGGGATTGCCTTCAATATGGCCTCTATAAAGAAGCTCGGTACTCCTGAGTATGTTATGCTTGGATTTGATGAACAACAAATGGTTATCGGCGTAAAAGCTACACCAGAAATGAATGAAAACGACAAAAACGTTTATCAGTTTAGAGAAAGAATCAAGAGTAATTGGGTGAGAATCGGATGCAAAGACTTCGTGAGGTACCTTGAGAAACTGTCAGGTATCAGCTTTGCCAAGGCCGTCCGATATATGGCTGACTTTGATTCAGAAAATCTCCTTCTGATAATCAAGGTTACAGAGGAAGGAGATGATGAAGTTGCCGATGAGTGTCAATAAAAAACACACCATCAACTAGTTCCAGTAGTTGATGATGTGTAACAGTTGTATGCTATAGAATAGCTTTTCAACACTAGTATCATAGCATACAATCCCCTTTTTTAGAATTTCAATTATTTTGAAAGGAGATATTGCTATGATTAAAAACATAGTTGATCTTTTGAAACTTGAATCTTCATACAGGAAGTATCTTTTATCTCAAAACGTTGCTTTTGATGACAAAGGTAATCCATTATTTCAAGTTTCGATGTTCTTAAATGAATGGCCTGATACTGTTGTTCCCTATTCATGCAGGAATAATCCGGCCTTGGTTGTGGATCCTCAAAAGACTGCCATATGCTTTTTTACAAAAGATTCCCTAATATACCCTCGTCTTGAGAAGGTATTCGAGGAGTTGGATGAGTATAGAAGGTTCATGGCTGTAGTCAGTATGGATTTAACTTTCACTTCAGATATGGAAGTCGAGTTACAGCGACTCATTATTACCATTAATCAGTTGTTTACGATGATACTTGCAATTAATAATATTAAGATCATTCTGAATACCCGAATCGGAAGCTTAGATTGTTCATCGGCATTCAGTAATATCCCCAAAGGGGTTTTGGTGTCTTCGGGGTTTTTAGGTTGCGATAGATTACAGGAAGATAATCTTTCTTACATTAGCAAAATTCTATTCCTGTTTCCTAGTAAGGTGCTTATATATGGAAAACACGATCCTAAGGCCGAAGATCAGTTGAATCGATTTGGGTTTGATTACCGTGTTTATGCTGATGTGCATAGACGTACAAAGAGCAAGGAGGTTTGTTATGGCAGACGATAAAGATAGATATGCCGATGCTTCGTTTGATTATCTGACTGAAGGAATACATGAATCTGACATGGATATGGACAGGTACAGACGCAGTAAGCTTCGAGAGAGTGCTTATAATGAGAATTGGATGCAGCATATGGTCGATATCAATGAGGTTGTTCATGAATTCGCGCCTAACTCCGTAGGGAAAGCGAAAGGTGTTAAGTATCAATTCACAAGCGATCAGTATATCATTAAAGCTGATATGGCTAGCGGGTATCTCAGAATATACGATAGGCTGCTAAGACAATTTGTGAGGCTTGATGGTACACCGGGACCGCTAGAGGAAACTCATTTTAAAATTAAGAAAAGGAGCGAGATGTAACTATGAAAGTATACTTAGCTAAAGATATTACTAATCTTCCTCTTTACGGCGATGTACCAGATCTTACGCAAGGTGATACTACTGTTGTAGATTCTTTTGATATATCTGATAAAGAAGAGAGTTATATAGATGCACAGTTTGTAGATCAGACTAATGCTGTGTGTGATGCTGCCTTGGATCTTGGGGACTACCAGTATTACAATGCGAGTCAATGCCGGCTTTTATTAGGATGGCTTGAGGGTGAGTTGGAGAATAAGGATAAATCGACTTTGTACGATTTTTTCATAAAGCTTAAAGATTACCTTCAATATGCTGTTGATAATAATACTGGTATCGCAATAGAGCTGTGAGGACTAAGTAATGAAAAGCTCTTACAAGCTCTTTGGCATTTTTTGGGATCATAAGGCAGGTGTCGATTTTAGGGAATGTGTCGTTAGTCCTTTCAAATATGGGATAGACTATAGGCATCCTTATTGCTTGTTTGATCTTGTCGGCGAGTACCGAAACATAAGAATAAGTGAGATGCTTTCAGTTGACAGTGAAGAAGAATGGCAATGTGTTTGTAATCAGCTTCGTGGCTATAATCACGTTGCTCTAATAATCGATTATATAACTGATGTGTCATCTGCTGTTGCATCGTTGTTTTATATACGGAAGGTTTGTCAGATATATCACTCATTACAAATTACGTTTCCTGATGCATGTATTGTAATTCAAGTTCCACCTGATAATTCAGATGCATGGAATGAACTTCAGGCAATGGTAGCATGATGATGGTTTTTCATAAATGCGAAACAGTTAGGAATTCATCCACTGATTGATATACGCTTATGGGAAAAGACCGATGAAGACAGAAACTTGTCTTTTGCGAAGAACCTTGTTGCTTTTGCTGAAAAACAAAAGCATAATCCGGAAAATGAGTTTGATTATGAACGAGATAAGATAGTCATTGTATTCGACGGTGATATCTTTGAAGAGAAAGTGCAAGGATATGAGGAACTTATTACTCGAATCGAGAATACAGATATAGCAGGTGTGACGAATCCGGGCTTTGAATTGTTTTTGCTTCTTAATATTGAGGGGAGCTATGAAGGACGGATTAAGGGACACGAGGAAGGCTTTCTAAATGTGGACGAAGATGGAAAGTACAGTTACGCTTATAATGTGCTGCGTGATCTGACAGGCATGAATGCAAAGAAGAATCCTGAAATAGGAAAACTTGCGGATAACGTTCTGATTGCGATTTCTCAAGAGAAAAGGATTAATCAAGATATTCATGACCTAAAAGGGAAGGTAAGTAGCAATATTGGCAAAATAATAGAAGAAATAGTAAATGAAAAACCGAGTACTTAACGAAGGAAGGAGATTTACATGGCACAGTGTACAGCACCTATAAGAGGACATCGTACTGCGGCAGCAGCAGCAGCATGTCCAGTTTGTGGCGGACGTCGTTCTTGTTATCAATTTGGATATAATACATATCCTTCTTTTTCAGCCGGGTATTCAAGTGTATCTAGCAGCTCGCACTCTTCTGGAACTTCAAATGGTGGGATGAAGAGAAAGGCAAAATGGTCTCCTGCTGGGTCAACGGTTATGTATACTCAAGCGCAGATTACTACACTTACTCCGGTTCGTGAAAATATCATTAAACAAGCAAATATGCCTGAGAAATACGATTTATTCTTATGCCATGCTTGGGATGATAGAAAGGAAGCTGCAAAGGAGTTATGTGACAAACTTACTGCAAAGGGTGTCACGGTCTGGTTCAGTGAAAAAGATCTCCCTTTGGGCTCTACTATGTTGCGTGAGATTGATAAGGGACTAGCTAAGTCACGAGCGGGAATTGTTTTAGTTACACCGAATTTTTTAAAGCGTGTAGAAAAAGAAGGTGTTGCGGAAAAGGAATTATCTGCGTTGTTGGCTAAAGATAGGCTAATTCCAATTGTTCACAATACGACATATGATGCACTTCGTGACGTGAGTCCGCTACTCGGCTCACGCAGTGGGTTAGACACAAACGAGGATTCAATGGACGTAATAGCAACCAAATTAGCGGAGTTGTTTGTTGAAGAAGAGAAGTGATTCTTTCCTGTGCTCTGCTGTGGCAGGGTACAGGAAAAATTTTTATTGCAAACAAGACATACTGTTGTCTTACCTATGACAGAAGATGTTGAGGTTTGCTTTAGGAAGATCATCTCTGAACGCAACGCACCCCAGGTTGAGCCGATAGTAAACGAAAAATAATTACACCTTACTTTACACCTTTTGCCAGTGTAAATATGCCCAAATATGCATATATTATGCCGGCAAATGAAAATGAAAAAGGTGTCTAAGCCCTGATAAAACAAGGAAAAACGATATGATTAAGATATTATTCATCTGCCACGGCAGGATACGGCGAACAGCCTGAAAACCTAATAACTACAGGGGTTACAAGGATAATAGATGTCATTCTATCCTTCGTTTATCCCTTTCCACCGAACCCAGTGTGAATAACAAAAGTCTCGAAGGATTCCTCGAGACTTTAATTTTTAGATATGCAATGCTCATTCCTCTACAATCGGTGAACCTTCATCAACCCATACCAATTCTTGTTCAACTTCCCAGAAAGTTTTTCCGTCGAAGATGTTACTACACAGGAAGTTCTTCTTAATGATATCCATATCATTGTCCTTAAGAATTAGAATATTTCTGAAATCGACGGGATCTCCATTAGCGTCAATATGAGAATTATAATACATGTTATCAGTTAATGAAGCTTTCCATCGGTTAACAAAAAAAGTAGTTAAACCATTCTCGGTTGTTGCTTCGCACCAGTAAACATTCCCGTTGAAGAAGAGCGTGGATTCTGTGTACCAGCCTGTGTCTAGAAAACTATTGATATTTCCATTTATCATAATCCGTACCTCGCAAGATATTTAGAATATTTCTTCCTTAATTCATCGGTAATTAGTGTTGCAGGGCTTCTTGTAAAATCATCACTAATAATATGATAATGCAAGACTTTCTCATGTGCATTGCCAGTTAAAGCTGTTTCGGTATGATATGCAATTTCCAATACATACTTGCCTGTGCTGTCATATACTCTCAATTCCCTAAAAGAACCATCATGGTCTTCTTTGATATAAATTCTGTTAGGGGTATGAGAGTAATCAGGTAGACCATGATTCCCATTCTGGCCAACAAGCACAGAGGCGTCGTCGACTTTATGTGATTCCGCATATTCATTGGTAGTGACATGACCGTTCTTAGTGTAAGAACCTCGTGACGACATTTATACCACCTCCTTCGAAAACGACATATCCCAATTGAGGAGTTGAGGCTGCCAATAACCTGAACGGATATCTTCTGAACCAAATGAATCCTTATACTTGATATAACAAACATCTGAATCCATGCCTTGTATCTTATCTCCGACACATAATAAAGGTGAATCTGGGAATCTGTTTCTTAGTTCATGATAACCCTGTAAGAATAGGGGCATAGACAGTGTGTTGTTGACACTTAGCGTTGAAATCAAAAATACACTTCCATTGCGCAATCCTGCAAAAGTGACGTCATAATATCTCGGTATGGTCCAACCGATAGTGGGTATAACTCTTTTGCCATACGATTGCGCGAATGCACCGATCCATCGATTGTTGTAGGTTGCATTGTAAACTTCATGAAACCCCCAGTCTGCACTGATACTAAAATCGAATGAGGTTATTGCATAGTACCTGGCAGCCCTATGTAAATATTTCACGGGATGGTTGTAATACCTATACAGATCGGAGTCATAACAAAAAGAATGAACAATCTTGCGGCTGGCGAATTTGTCTTTAGGTGACATGTTATTGGGCTTGATTAACCATTTCCCATTATTGATATCTGATATATCAATATCATCATTTTCGATGTACGGAATATCATAGATATCTCTTTTAACATAACTTGGCAAAGGACGAGCTATTTTAATATAGTCTCTGTTAACATAGTAAATCATATTGATTCACTCCTTGATATCTTCCGATATCATGCTCTTACAACAAGGCAGAGAGTCTTCTTGTATTTACCTTGAGGGCGATTCTTCGAAGCGGTAATAACGCTGTTTGAAAACAACATCGCAAGTGCTATAGAAGAAAAACTTCTATAGTTTATTGGAGGTTTTTCCCTCTAATTAATATGGATTTATGTGGACAGCCAAAAGGGGATGTGATAGATTTACGATACGGTCAGGTATGTAATACCTATCCCAAAGCGTTCTTCATACTATTGCAGTAGTATGGTTCAAGAACGCTTTTCCTTTTGGCGGATTGAAACAATCAATTTAACCACCTCCCAGTCTCGGAATCATAATGTTCCCTCTTATAAAGCTTGAACTCTTCTGGTATCAGATGCTCTAGAAGCGGATATTCATAATCAAATATCTTATAACCAAATGAGCTTATCCTGTTTCTTATTGTTGAAGCAGCGTTACTTGCGGCTGTGATGCTGACTTTACAATGAGACGCTATATCATTATTAGTAAGAATTCCTTTTACAATTAAGTATGGAATCGGACACAAAAAGAATCTGGCAAAGTAATCTGCTAGATCATCATCCTTATTATCGTCATTACACTCATCATAGACATAATGCTTGATCTCGTGAGAAATCGTATAGCGCATTTCACCGACTGTAACTTCGTAGTCGTTATAGTAGATAGTAGGAGTGCTTTCATGGGTTCCCCTTACAAAGAACCCTTTCTTGGTCTTCTTAAGCAAAAGCTCCTTAGCTTCAGGACCGCACTCCGAGTAGGGAATAAGAGAGACACTTAAGAGACGACAAATCCTTTCCAAATCTAAAGGGAAGGATTTGATGTCGTAATCAATGAAGATAGGAATGATCTCCTTAACTATCTCATCATATTCCGATCCGGCTCTCACTGGGATCCTCCCTCTCCCAGAAGCAGAAGAATCAGTTTGTTCTTCTCTTCCGGTGATAATTCATTACCTTTTCTTGCAATTGCGGTAGCAATGGCGGTATATGCTGATTCGCATTTCTGCTCATCTTCAAGAAAGTAGTCGGTTGATACTTCTAATGCTTTTGCTACATTTACAATGATATCCATACGAGGACTCTTATCTCCTGCAAGATAGCGTGAGATAGAACTTTCAGTAATGCCACTGAGCAAGGCAAGCTCTTTTTGATTGATACCTTTCTTCTTCATTAGATCTTTAACCTTTTCATTCCATTTCATGATGCTTGCTCCTTTAAAAGTGTATGGACGTACAAGTAATACAAGTAATAAAAGTATTGTAATTGCAAAACTGCAATCAGTCAATTAAAAATGGAATTCTAATTGTATTTTCATGAAGCATTAACGAGATTGATGTAGTCGCATGCTAACAAATCTGATAGATTACTACCTATGATTAAAGTACTTTTTGTATGCCACGGCA
>JAILNR010000052.1 GCA_024691325.1 Saccharofermentans sp.
ACCCTTAACAGTCTTGGAAACACGGCCGATGTGGATGACCTTCTCCTGTAATTCTTCGTTAGAAGTATAAGCCATTTAATTCTCTCCTCCCTATTAGAACTGAAGTCCGGCTTCTCTTGCCGCTTCTGCCAAAGCTGCAACACGTCCGTGATACAGGTAACCACCTCTGTCGAAAACAACCTCAGTGATCTTCTTGTCCTGTGCTCTCTGTGCTACGAGCTTACCTACTTCCTTGGCAGCCTCGATGTTGCCGCCGTTACCGGACTTGATGTCCTTGTCAAGGGAAGAAGCTGCTACCAGCGTCGTTCCTGTAGTGTCATCGATAACCTGAGCATAGATGTGGCTGTTGCTTCTGAATACGCAAAGCCTGGGACGCTCAGTTGTACCGGAGACATTCTTCCTGACGCGGATGTGCTTTCTTCTACGAATAGCATTCTTATCAATCTTGTTAATCATAATTCAATACATCCTCCCCTTACTTCTTAGCTCCGGTCTTACCTTCCTTGATGATAAGGTGCTCGCCGGCATACTTGATACCCTTGCCCTTATAAACATCAGGAACTCTGAGGCTCTTGATCTTAGCTGCTGTCTCACCAACAAGCTGCTTATCAGCGCCCTTGACGGAAATCTGTGTCTGGGAAGGAACGTCAATTGTAATTCCTTCAGGTGTCTTGAACTCGATGGGGTGTGAGTAACCCAAGTGGAATACTACATCATTACCCTTCTTCTCTGCTCTGTAACCAACACCGTTGATCTCGAGATCCTTCTTGAAACCCTCACTTACGCCGACGACCATGTTATTGATCAAAGCTCTTGTGAGACCGTGAAGTGATCTGTGAGCCTTATCGTCGGAGTGTCTTTCTACCGTAATAACGTCGCCGTCCTTAGCAACGGTGATGGAAGGATCAACGTTCAACTCAAGAACTGCCTTATCCTTCTTAACCGTTACGTGCTGACCGTCGATCTTGACATCAACACCTGCGGGTACTGTTATCGGCATTCTACCGATTCTGGACATAAAATGTTTCCTCCTGCTCTTTAGATTGCGCCGTGCCGCGGGTTATGCCGCCCGTGACAGGCTTTTCAGAGATGTATAAAGCTTATATAAGCTTATTACCAAACGTAAGCGAGAACTTCGCCGCCGACTCCCATCTTACGTGCTGCCTTATCTGTAACAACACCCTTTGATGTGGAGATGATAGCGATACCCATACCGCCCAGAACGTAAGGAAGATTCTCCTTATCAGCGTATGTTCTGAGACCGGGCTTACTGATTCTCTTGATACCGGAGATGGCGTGCTTCTTACCAGCATACTTAAGTGTTACTGTGATAACACCCTGCTTTGAGTCTTCCTTCACGTCATATCCTGTGATATAACCCTCGTCCAAAAGGATCTGGGCGATTGCCTTCTTGAGGTTGCTTGCGGGAATTTCTACGGAAGCGTGTCCTGCGTTTCCTGCATTACGAATTCTTGTAAGCATATCTGCAATTGCATCTGTAATCTGCATAAGTCTACTCCTTCCTTACCAGCTGGCCTTCTTTACACCCGGGATCTGACCCTTGTATGCCAGATCACGGAAGCAAACACGGCAGATGCCGTACTTGCGGATGTATGCGTGAGGTCTGCCGCAAAGCTTGCAACGGTTGTGCTGCTGTGTAGCAAACTTAGGAGTTCTCTGTGCTTTGATCTTCATTGACGTCTTTGCCATTTTTACTAATTCCTCCTAATCACTTGCGGAACGGCATGCCCATGAGCTCGAGAAGCTTCTTAGCTTCCTCATCGGACTTAGCTGTTGTAACGATAATGATATCCATGCCGCGGATCTTGTCGATCTTGTCGTAATCGATTTCAGGGAACATGAGCTGCTCCTTGATACCCATTGCGTAGTTTCCGTGACCGTCAAAAGAATTAGGGCTGATGCCTCTGAAGTCTCTAACACGGGGAAGGTCGATGCTGATGAGCTTGTCGAGGAACTGATACATGTTCTCGCCACGTAATGTTACCTTACAACCAATCTTCATGCCTTCTCTTAACTTAAAGTTAGCAATTGACTTTCTGGATACTGTAGCTACAGGCTTCTGACCTGCAATAATACCCATGTCGCGCATTGCATTGTCGAGCGCCTTGGGGTTGTCCTTAACCTCGCCGACACCCATGTTGAGAACGATCTTCTCAATCTTGGGGATCTGCATAACGGAGGTATACTTGAACTCGCTCTTCAAAGCGGGAGCGACTTCTGATGTGTACTTTTCCTTTAATCTGGATGCCATCTTTATTTATACCCCCTTACTTAGCCTTCTTAACGGTGTCGATAACAGCGCCGCACTTCTTGCAGACTCTGTCCTTGGAACCGTCTTCATTAACTACATGAGCAACTCTTGTAGCCTTACCGCACTTGGGGCAAACAAGCTGTACATTACTTGCATCGATGGAGCCCTCACGCTCGATGATGCCGGAAGTCTCAGCCTGAGATCTTGCCTTCTGGTGCTTCTTTACGATATTAGCGCCTTCAACATAAACACGATTCTTATCTGTATCAACCTTAAGAACCTTGCCTGCCTGGCCCTTGTTTGTGCCGGAGATGACGATTACCTGATCGTCCTTCTTTACATGAACTTTATTTGCCATAATCTTCACTCCTCCTTAAAGAACTTCCGGTGCGAGAGAAAGGATCTTCATGTAATCCTTCTCACGGAGTTCTCTTGCGATGGGTCCAAAGATACGCGTTCCCTTAGGGTTCTTATCGTCGTTGATGATAACAGCTGCGTTCTCATCGAACTTGATGTAAGAACCATCAGTTCTCCTGACACCCTTCTTTGATCTAACTACAACGGCACGAACAACGTCGCCCTTCTTAACAACTCCGCCCGGAGCTGCTGCTCTGACAGAGCAAACGATTACGTCACCGATATTAGCGTACTTACGCCATGAACCGCCGAGAACCTTGATGCAGACGAGCTCTCTAGCTCCTGTGTTGTCGGCAGATTTCAGTGTGGATTCAACCTGAATCATAGATATATCCTCCTTCTTACCTGCTTACTTAGCCTTCTCGACAATTGAAACCAGTCTCCATCTCTTATCCTTGGAAATCGGCTTTGTCTCCATAACCTTAACCTTGTCGCCAATCTTGCACTCGTTGTTCTCATCGTGTGCCTTGAGCTTATAGGTTCTCTTCATGATCTTTCCGTAAAGAGGGTGCTTAACGTGCTCTACTACAGAAACCGTAATCGTCTTGTCCATCTTGTCAGATGTAACCAGACCGACTCTTGTCTTTCTCAAGTTTCTTTCTGCCATCTTGCCTGTCCCCCTTAGTTAGCCTTGAGCTGCTGCTCGCGGATGATTGTCTTAACTCTTGCAATATCCTTCTTTACTGCAGAGATCTGCGAAGGATTATCGAGCTGATGTGTTGCGTTCTGGAAACGGAGCTTGAAGAGCTGATCCTTGAGAGAAACCAGTTCCTTCTGAAGCTCATCGGATGACTTCTTACGAATCTCTTCAGCTGTCATATTACTGTTCCTCCTTCTTCTCTGCTACTACAAACTTTGTTCCGCAAGGAAGCTTGTGACCTGCAAGTCTCATAGCTTCACGAGCCTGCTCTTCTGTTACGCCTGCGATCTCGAAAAGAACTCTTCCGGGCTTAACAACTGCGCACCAGTACTCGTTAGCTGCCTTACCTGAACCCATTCGGACCTGAGCGGGCTTCTTGGAAACAGGCTTGTCGGGGAAGATCTTGATCCAAACCTTACCGCCACGCTTTACGTATCTGTTGATAGCGATACGGGCAGCCTCTATCTGATTAGCCTTGATCCAGCAGGGTTCTGTTGCTGCGAGACCGAAATCTCCGTATGCAACATAGTTTCCGCGGGTAGCCTTACCCTTCATACGGCCTCTCTGCTGCTTTCTGTACTTTGTTCTCTTAGGAAGTAACATTAGCCCTGACCTCCTTCTACTGAAGCCTCAACGGACTTCTTCTCAGGGAGGATCTCACCCTTGTAGATCCAAACCTTTACGCCGATACGACCGTATGTTGTGTTTGCCTCAGCAAAACCGTAGTCGATATCTGCACGAAGTGTCTGGAGGGGGATCGTACCCTCGTGATATGTCTCGGAACGTGCGATCTCGGCACCGCCAAGACGTCCGGAACACTTAGTCTTGATTCCCTGAACGCCGGGCTGCTTCATAGCTGAAGCCATAACCTTCTTCATTGCACGTCTGAAACCGATTCTTGCCTCAAGCTGTGAAGCGATGTTCTCAGCAGCAAGCTGAGCGTTGGAATCGATATCCTTGACTTCCTTAACCTCTACTCTGAATTCCTTACCGAACTTCTTGTTGAGAGCTGCTGTGAGAGCCTGGATTCCGGCACCCTTACCGCCGATTACAAGACCTGCTCTTGCAACTTCGAGAGTAACGGAAACCTTCTCAGTGTCCTTTCTCTCGATACCGATCTTAGCGATACCGGCAACATTTCTTCTGCCCTCATCGATGGGTTTCTTGGAATTCTTGCTGGCATCCTTGATGATCTCGTCAGTCTTCTTCATGATGAAATCACGAACCTGCTTATCTTCAACAAGGAATGTGCTGAATGTCTTCTTATTGGCATACCAGCGGGCATCCCAATCTTTGATGACGCCTACCCTGTAACCATGGGGATTTACTTTCTGACCCATGCGATGTCCTCCTTATACTCTCTCTTTGAGAACAACAGTCACATGGCTGGTTCTCTTATTGATTCTGTTAGCTGCGCCTCTTGCCCTGGGGATGAAACGCTTGAGGATAGGACCCTCGTTAGCGTAAGCATCTGCAACATAGAGATCGGATCTGTTGAGACCGAAGTTATTAACTGCATTAGCCTCTGCGGACTTGAGTACTTTTGTAAGAACAGGCGAAGCTGCCTTGGGAGTGTAAGTCAGGATTGCATAAGCATCATCCAGGGACTTTCCCTTAATAAGGTCTGCAACGATCTTTACCTTACGGGGTGAGATCCTTACATACTTTGCCGTAGCCGTTCCCTGGTCTCTTCCGAGGCCGAGCATCTTCTTCTGCTTCTTTGTGGGAACGGGAAGCTTTGAGCTGGCAGATACAGGCTTGCTGTATGCTTCCAGGATAGCCTCACGGTTCTTCTCGATATTCTCTTTATTCAAAATGATCTTTTCCACGAATAGTTCCTCCTTCTCGCGATCAGTTTGCAGACTTCTCGCCGCTTGTGTGACCGCCGAACTTACGTGTCTGAGCGAACTCGCCGAGCTTATGACCGATCATGTCCTCTGTAACATATACGGG
>JAILNR010000011.1 GCA_024691325.1 Saccharofermentans sp.
TTAAGTTCTGCATTCTATTCAATTTTCAAGATCCGCGCCCTCGTTTGAAGTGCTTTTGCAAGCGTCCTTCTCGCGAAGTGCTTAGTAAGAATACAACGCAAGGTCTATAAAGTCAAGCGCTTTTTTTCGAATTTTGAAAAAAGTTTTCGAGAAGTGTTTCAGCAGGTTTCCACACGGACCAGATCGTTGCCGTGATATATAAGTTTTATCTCGAATATCCTGTCAGTTTCTTCTGCAAATAGAAGCCTGAATATCTCACGGTCACCTTCCCATACAGGAATGGTGTTAAGTTGCTTTTTATTCACCCAGGTAAGCACACCCTCATCACAGTTTCCGGGGCAGGGATCTTTATCAGATATATACTCACCTTTGTATATATACATCATCTCGTTATCGCACATGTCGTTAATGAATGTCGCGACACCTTTAAGTTTCATGTCTTTGATATCGTGCTTTTCAATCCCGGTCTCCTCAAAAATCTCACGGAATGCACACTCATACGGAGCCTCACCGTCTTCCATGTGTCCACCGACGCCCAAGTACTTACCGGCATTCATGTTCTGAAGGTTCTTACCGGTGTTGCCTTTTATGATGAATAATATATCTTCGCCTTTTGTCAGATAGCAAAGAGTTGTCTGCTTATACTCACTCATTGCGCGACCAGGGTTTCTTAAAAGTGATGCCGCCCTTTACGAGTTCATAGTGGAAATTGACTCTATAGATAATATAAGAAGAAACATCTACCTTGAATGTCTCGCATATCGCACACCACTTATCCGCAAAACAGACTAGCCAGCCCTCGATGGACTGCGGCCATATAGCAGTAAGAGGGAACATATGATGCTTGATAATATCCTGTTCGATGGGGGAGATATCAAAGTCACGCACCGCATTCTCACAGGCTATGGACGGATGGGTAAATCCGTGAAGCCCTCTTCTTTTCTCACTTGGCTTGTGCCAGTCGTACAGAAAGTAGTCGTGAAGAAGAGCACCTCTTACAAGTGATTTGTGATTGACCTTTATGCCGAATAAACTCTCGAGGTTTATGGCAAACAATAAACTGAACTTGGCAACGGCAATAACATGCTCAAAGACAGATGTGGTTCCGTGTTGAGTGAACTGCTTCATCCGCTGTGCTTCATCTGTAAGGATTATGTCGCGGCCCAAAGAAAATATCTCCTTGGCAACCTTATATTCTGTTACTGCCTTCCCCATAGGCTTATTTTATTACGAATCTGATAAATTACAACGAAATGTGATATAAAAGACATTGCTTTCAAATAAAATACATTAGCGTATGGCAAAGAGTTCTGGAACAACCGATCTGACACACGGAAATCCCCTTAAGATGACGATTATGTTCGCCATCCCTATTTTTCTGAGCAATATTTTGCAGCAGTTATATAACCTTGCGGACATCTCCATTATCGGTCACTCCCTCGGAGATGATGCACTTTCAGCAATCGGTTCGGTATCCACCATATATATGTTCTTCAATTCTTTAATGTTCGGCATGGCAAGCGGATTTGCCGTAGTCATATCGAGATTCTTCGGAGCTAAAGATGAAAAGCTTCTTAGAAGAGCTGTTGCCAACACAATCGTCATAGCTGCCGTATGGGGTATCGTGGTTCCGGTTACGGGAGTACTGTCTTTAAGAAAGCTTATGATGATGCTTAACACGCCGGAGGAGATCTTCGAGACAGCTTACAGTTACGGATCAATCGTCATTGCGTTGTCCTCTTTCATGTTTTTATACAATGTCTTAAGAGGAATGCTTCAGGCGATCGGCAACTCGAAGGCACCGCTTTTCTTCCTGATGATATCCGTTACAGTCAACATCGTGCTCGACCTTCTTTTCGTAAGGCGTCTGGGATGGGGACTTCCCGGAGCAGCTTATGCCACGGTAATATCGCAGGCACTATCCTCCCTTTTGACCTTAATTTATATTGCGGTTAAGGTGCCCGAGCTTCGCGTCACGCGCAAGGACTTTGTTATCCAAGGAAGCATGCTCCTTGATATCTTTACTTCAGGTATATCCTTCGCACTCATGTTCACTGTTGTTAATCTGGGTTCCATGATCTTGCAGGGTGCCATCAACTCGTTCGGCAAGGTTACTATCGCGGCGCATACGACGGCAAGAAAGATATCGGAAGTTTGTATGATGACTTTATCCACGCTTGCAAATGCGATGGCAACATTCGCAGGACAGAATCACGGTGCCGGAAGATACGACAGGATCAAGTCGGGACTTAGAAGTGTAATTCTGTGCTCGTTCGGAATAGCAACGGTTCTCATCTTTATCATATACACATTCGGAAGTGTCCTTGTAAAAGCGATCTCCGGATCTGCAACACCCGAGCTTATCAATACAGCGAACTTCTATCTGCGCATTGATCTGCCGTTCTACTTTGTTCTTGCGATCCTTCTTATCACCAGAACCACACTTCAAGGTATGGGGGCCAAGTTTGTTCCGATAGTTGCAAGCATTATGGAATTGGTGTTGAAGATATTTACGGCAAAACGTCTTGCCGTCAGGTTAGGATATCTGGGCATAGCAATCTGCGAACCAATAATATGGGTCGTTTGCGCCATCTACATTATTATCGTTTTCCTGTACAGGGTAAAAAGAATAGAGATCAAAAATCAGACGTGACACATCAGGACCTGCATAGAACCTGAAAGCACGATCGGATCCTTCGATGCAGGAAGGAATACGGACTCTCCCTTTGATAAAGACACTTCTGAATCGGCACAAGTAATCTTGCCGCTTCCTTCGATACAAACTGCGGCATCAAACTTACTGTCGTCGGCAGGCACCGTAATCTGTCCGTCGACATCATAGACCAAAGCCTCAAAGTATTTGCATCTGCAAATGACATTTCCTTTCTCTTCAATGCGCTGAGGCTCATACTTGCTGTAGTCCATTACATCGAGAGCCTTATCAAGATGAAGCTCACGCGAATTACCGTATCTGTCCACACGTCCGTAGTCGTAGAGCCTGTATGTACAGTTGCTTGACTGCTGAACCTCGCATATAAGATTGCCGGCACCGATCGCATGCACGGTACCCGCGGGGATAAAGAACACATCGCCCTTCTTTGTCGGAACGAAGTTAAGAAGTTCAGTAATGGTGCCGTCTTTGACAGAGGCCTCCACTTCATCGCGGGTTACATCTCTTTTAAATCCCGCATAAAGACCGGAACCCGGAAGAGAATCAATGACATACCACATCTCGTTCTTGCCGTATGATGACTCGTTTTCCAGTGCGTAGTCATCATCGGGATGAACCTGTACCGACAGATCCGAGGAAGCATCTATGAGCTTTACCAACAGAGGGAAAGCCCTTAACGAAGAACACTTCCATCCGAGAGTCGCCTTTCCGACCGTCTCGATGTATTTGCCAAGATACATTCCGCGGTGCCTTCCGTTGATGACACGTGTCTGACCGTCGGGATGTGCCGAGAGCACCCATGCCTCAGCTATCTTGTCCATATCACTTACCATGCCAAAGTCAGTCTTAAGGCGCGATCCGCCCCAGATATATTCCTTATAGGCAGGGCGCAGTTTAAGTATCGGATCCACCTTAACGCCGAGTTCGATCTCGCCGACATTAGTTGCAGTACGCTCCTGTCTGTCGTCAGACAGTATCTCATCGCCATTTGCAGTTGCAATAAACTCAAGCACGGTATCACCGGGATTTGAAAGCTGGTGCTTAACTCCCGGTTTAACTTCTATAACACCATTGTTCTCATATTCGGTGGTAACTCCGTCGAGAGCCACCAGAGCCTTGCCCGACAGGATGATCCAGTTCTCGGTTCTCGTCTCATGGGAATGCTCATATATAGTTCTTCCCGGACGCACATAATTATGTCTTACATAGTGACCGGGGGTCTGCTCAAGTTCCTTATAGTATCCCCACTGTCTGAAGTGGATGTCACTTGAATCAATATACTTGCCGATCTTATCCGTACCGTTCTCACCGGAATTTAGAAGTTCCTTAAGGTCGTTGGCACTGCTTTGTCCGCGGCTGCCTACGAAGACGGCATCATCCGTGTTGACAACGACAGCATCCTTAATGCCGCTGACTACGACTGCTTTTCGAGAGGATTTATTGATGATGAGTGTTCCATCTGAATTGACTGCCGCTGACGGGCCGAGGTTCTTATAGGAGAACTTCTCAAGATCCTCGAGCGATGTTAAGTCTTTCCAGTCAAATTCGGACTTAACCAAAGAAAGCTTATCTGTGTTCTGGAGCACGAGCCTTTCGACCGAGATGCGCTCGATAAGATCTAACGCATCCTTGCCAAAGACAAGATCTCCGTCTTTCTCCTGCCTTAAGGCATAAGCTTTTTTGCATGAATCATAAACATCGGGGGAAACCCTCTTAAGCTCGTTAAGGAAGATACCGGCCCTTACAAGTATCATGCCAAGATTCCTGTACCGGGGCGCAGGGATCACGGACGGATCCTCCGGCTTTTCCCTAAATACAACAGGATCTCCGTAGATGTAGCCGTAACGGGGATTAATATCGGTTTCTTCCTTGCCGAACACGACAATCTTCTGATCGGCGGCAACCGATTTTGCTTCAACGATAGCTTCGGCATATCCCTTGGTATCGTCTATCATAATGTCGGATGAAACCACGAGAACAAATTCTGAAGGCTCAAGTGACATCATAGCCATGGTAACTGAAGCCGTCGTTCTTCTCGGGACATCCTCATAGAAGGACCTGTATGACAAGCCCTGGAAAGCTCTTAACTGATCCTCGATAACATGCCTGTGCTCGCTTCCTGCCGCGATAAGAAATTCATCGCAGTAGGGCATATTACGTGCTATCGTATCCTGAAAGACAGAATGGTACTGTGTGAGCTCGATAAACTGCTTAGGATAACTTCTTCTCGATAAGGGCCAGAGCCTCTCACCACGTCCTCCCGCAAGAATCAAACACTTCACTTAAAATAGCTCCTTCGTACCCTTAAGTTCCACCAGATTCCGATGGTATCAAAGAACATCCTGAAGATGTCGGATATCCTTATTCTACCAAAAGACTTGTCCCTTCTGTATATGATCTCGACAGGAAGCTCCTCTATCTTCGCGCCGTCACGTGCACAAAGAGCGAGAAGTTCAATATCAAAAGCATACCCCTTCACGCGGAGCACCGGAGCCGCTTTCTTTATGAATCCCGCTTTGTAGATCTTTATTCCTGTTTGTGTGTCTTTAAGGTTCATACCGAACAGGATCTTAAGAATTACGAAGTAACCCCACGAGACGAATCTTCTTAAGGGGGGATAATCAAGCTTGGATTCCTTATGCATCTTGGAGCCGATAACTATATCGCAGCCTGACTCATCCATATGCTTTAAGTAAGTCACCAGGTGGTGCGGGGCTATATCAAGGTCGGCATCTATAAATCCGATAAGCTCTCCTGAAGCAACCTCAACGCCATGCTTGATTGCGCTGCCTTTGCCGCGGTTCTGATCGTAGCCTGCATACTTGATATCAGGATCTTCTTCGCAGGCTTTAAGTATCTGTTCCTTGGTGTTATCCGAGCTCCCGTCGTTGACGGCAAGTATCTCGAAGTCACCGGTATTTCCTTTCAAGGTCTGACTTATCTCAAGAAGATTCTCCCTGATTCTGTCACCTTCGTTATATGCGGGTACGATAACCGATAATCTCATTACCTTATTCCGTCAAACTCCCATGCTTCAGTATCTATTACTTGTGTCCCGTCAAAGCGGTACCACTCACTCTCGCAGAAACGAAGTGCATCAGCCCCTGCCAAAGTATCAGAAGAATTTACATTCCAATCCTCAGAATTTATAACATACATCGGCATATTATGCATCCCCTCCATCGTTATGGGGTTACCCGTAAACGGATTTACGGGATTCTCGATAATGCCGTTAGCGGCAAGATAAGGAACATCCGCATTCGTCATGAACTCGTCGCTTATCTCAAAACCCGTCGCCCCAAAATCCTTAACCATGAGAACGGGATTGTATGCATCGATTCCCATCATGCCCATCCTGAGTTGTCCGTAAAACATGTCACAATCGCGGTACATGATACCGTGATCCGCAACTATTATTATCCTTGTGTTATCCCAAACACCCTGCTGCCTTAAGTAATCAAAATAGCGGCCAAGCTGCAAGTATGCGCCCGCATTGCTTGTATAGTGCTCCATGGCGGAATACTGATCCATGTTAAGAGCATATCCGTTAACGCCTTCGCTGAATCTGTCAGCATGTGCCGCATCATACTCGGTGTTGTCAACAGACTGCGCGGGAACATAGTCGGGAGCCTGCAGGAGCATGACAAAGTGTGTGGCATCGTTATCAAGATACATGAATGTGCCCGGAACATCATCTTCGATCACCGTTATATCTGAAAGCTGCGTTAAGACATCGTAAGACTGCATGAATTCTCCGATAACACCCCATGACGAAGACGGTCCGAATGACACCTGCGGGATAGTTAACTCCCATTCGTAACTCATTCCCACATCAGCCTCGTTATAAAGACCGTTGTTGTAAACCGATTCCTGAACCAAAAGCGGGCTTACCTTAAACAGTGAGTAACAAAAATAGTTTCTCTCCCAAAGCTTTTCCTGGATCATATTAAAGTTAAAGAAATCCTGCGCCACCACACCCTGGGCATGGTAAGCATGAATACCGCTAAGGCCGAGCTGCTCGAAAATATCAAGATCCGGATCATCGAGATACCCCGCATAAGGAGGATCAAGAACGGTTACCTCGAATCCTTCCTCGCTGAAGATAGCAGGCATTACTGCAAGAGCCTCATCATGCTTCTGCCTTAATGTCCTTGTATCGTCTTCGCAGATCGCGCGTGAAGTATAGTCATAGCCTCCAAACAAAGCGGGTGCTCCAAACTTTGTATGATTACCGAATGACAGTGTGTTGGGATAAACCGTAAAACCATCGAACTGCTCCTGAAGCTGCGGAATCTCATTAAAGATAATAGGAGCCATGAATCCCGGTGCCCTGTCGAGCATCAGCACCATAACATTTTGGCCTGTAGATGACAGGGGAATCTGCGGAATCTCAATGTCCCTTTTTAAAAGCATCTCATGGTATGACTTGTTTATAGTCATCATGTAAGACCCGCTCATAACACAGGATACGATTACAAAGATGATGGAGATTCCTTCCGTGATCTTAGGCAGCTTACGGAACATAAAAAACATCACTATGAATACTATAGCTAAAACAACAAGGTTAATAAGCTTGGATGATATAGAGAAATAAAGAGGCTGGTAATAAACAAAGTTAACCGATATCTCTCCAAGATCAGTGCCGAAGAACAGGTAAGTAATCAGGAATGACGGGCACAAAGCACACCAGATGTAACTTATAATCACCCTGCTCTTTTTACCCGCAAGACTATAGAACACCCCTCCCCATATGACAAAGAAACCTGCCGCTATAAGTACTGAGTGAACCACGAAATAGTTCGGGGAACGAAGATTCATTATGTCCATGAACTCTGAAGGCGACACCTTAACAACTGAGGCAGGGATCATTGCACCGGTAAGAGCGGTCAGAAACAATCCGCTTAGAAGAAATATATTCCTGTGTGTGCCCGAATACTCCGGGAAACGAAGGGATGCGGGAACCGCAATGATCTTCTTTTGCTTAATAAAATGAATTATCAAAGGAATAATAAGTGCCAAAGCAAGGACAGTTAAGCGAACCTTCCTTGAGCCGTAAGGAGTCTTATAGAGAGTATTTACATATAAAGCTGCAAAGACGCCCGTGACCGCACAGATTATAGAGAATACAAATCCGGGCCTTTTAAGTTTGTAAAGGGCATTCTTTACCAATGAGAATACATTGTTCAAGGTCCAGTAGAAAGCAAGTCCCGACGGCGAGTTATAAAGAAGGACCAGGAACAAAAGCGCCATGCCGTACAGCTGTATCTTACTCTTAAGAGGCATTCCCCTTGTGTAGATATATCCGGATACTATGTTAATGACCGTCATTATTATCGGGAGGATATTGATGTTTGCTCCCATCAAATGCATAAGCGAGTCAGGAGATCCCAGATCGTTAATCGGACCGAACGCAGCTCCTCTTAACAAAAGAAGGTGCGAGAGGAAATTATATGCCGCCATAAAGAAAGGAATCTGCAAAAGAAGAGATACTGAACTTCTCAGAATAAATACGGGAGAATAGTTATTCTCCCTGTAGTAAGCCTGAAGCATCATCATTCTCTCGTCGCCTTTGAATGCCTTCTTTACTCTGGCAATTCCGGCTTCCAAAGACTGTTCGAGTTCCCTCTCCTGTTTTTGAACTTCATCTGCCCTGTTATAAAGAGGAAGTACCAGAAAGTTCACAACCAGGCTCAGGATAATAATAGCCCATCCCGGGTTTCCTACGATCCTGTTTGCAATCGTGAAAACTATCTCGAAGAACAGCTCGAGAGGATATATGAGGACCGTGTATAAAGCACTCATCTTACTCCTTCATACTCCCATGAGTCTGTGTCGAAGATATTATCACCTGTAAATGTGTACCAGTCTCCGGGGAGGAATCTCAACGCATCAGCGCCGGCCTCAGTATCAGTTACATTCCAGTCAGGAGTGTCATATACAGTGATAGGGCCGCTGTGTCCGCTCATATTTATCGGATTTCCGGTAAACGGATTAACAGGATCGTTCACGATACCGTTTAAGGCGATGTAAGGGACATCTGCATTGGTCATGAGATCATTGCAGACCGTAAAGCCCGTTGAATCAAAATCCTTAACCATTAGAACCGGATTGTAGGCCTCGATCGTTACGTTTCCTATCAGCATCTGACTTGCAAACATATCCGCATCAAGATGGAGGATAGCATGGTCGGCAACAACAATTATCCTTGTGTTATCCCATACGCCCTGTTCTCTTAAGTAGTCGAAGTACTGTCCGAGCTGGATATAGGCCGCGACATTACTCTGGTAGTGTCTCATGGTCTGATAGGAACTCATATCAAGATAGTATCCGTTAACAGACTCATCGAACCTGTCCGCATGATCAGCGTCATATTCCGTATTATCAACTGTCTGGGAAGGCTCATACTCAGGCTCCTGCAAAAGCATAGTGCTGTGAGGCGTCTCATTATCTATATACATGAATGTACCGGGAATACCGGATTCAATATCCGTAATAGCATCAAGATTTGAAAGGACTGAGTATGCCCCCATAAACTCCTCATTAACGCCTGTTGATTCTGACACGTTTATACCGATCTGGGGAATCGTAAATGCGCCTTCATCGGCATATCCGATATCTGCCTGATTATACTGACCTCTGTTGTAGACCGTGTTTTGAATTACAAGAGGACTTATCTTCAATATCGAATAGCAGAAGAAATTCCTCTGCCACAGGTTCTCCTGAATCTGATCAAAGTTGAAAGAATTCTCCAGGCTGCTTCCCGCGGTTATATATGCGTTGATGCCGTCGTACTCCTCCCCTGCGAAAACAGAAATATCCGGAGGAGATGCATATCCCGCATAAGGAGGATTGATAAGCGATACTTCAAAACCCTCGTCATGAAAAAGGAAAGGCATCACGGATAATGCTTCGTTCTGCTTCTGTTCCAAAGTCCTGCTAAGGTCTTCATTGATAGCCTGCGGAGTATAGTCGTAACCGCCGAACAATGCAGGAGCACCAAACTTCGTGTGATTTCCGTATGACAATGTATTAGGGTAGAAAGTAAATCCGTCAAACTGATCCTGAAGTTCCGGAATCTCTTCAAAGATATAAGGAACCAGGTATCCGGGTGCCCTGTCTATCATGAGCACCATTACATTCTTTCCATCCGAAGATAAGGGTATCTTCGGATTGTCACTTACCCACTTGGCAAGATTGACCTCATATTCGCGGTGAATGGAAGTCATGTACGTTCCTGTCATTACAACCAGGGCCGCTATGATGATAACCGCGATTCCTTCTGAGATCTTCTTGCTTAACTTGAATAAACCTATAAAAACAGCCGCTCCGAATAAAACAAGGAAGAGATTCAAAAGCTGTAATGTGTGCGAATATGTGAAAGGCTTATCATAGATAAAATTAATGGATATCGTACCGAGATTCGTTCCAAAGAACAGATAAGTAATCATGGCTGCCGGACAAAGACCCCACCATAAAAGGCTGATGATAACTCTGCCCTTCTTCCCTGCGAGGAAGAAGAAAACGCTTCCCCAAACGATGAAGTATCCTGCGGCGATAAGACCCGCATGAATAACATAGATGTTAGGAGACTTAAGATCGAGGAAACTCATAAACTCCGAAGGAGAAGTCTTGATTACTGATGAAGGAATCAGAAAACCTGTTAATGCCGTTAAGAACAATCCGCTTAACAGGAATATATTTCTGTTGGAACTTGTGTATTCCGGAGTCTTGACTCTGATAAGATTCTCACTTGTTATCTTTTGCTTTATAAGAGCTATGACCAAAGGAAGGATGAGAAGAACTCCCACCACCGTAAGTCTTAACTGCCTTGCAAGATAAGTATCATAGACCGTATTTACAAACAGGATGATGTACACGCCGGCTGCACAGGAAACGCAGGACAAAACAAAGCCCGGACGCTTAAACCTCATAAAGACATTCTTAAGCATCGAGAACACATTATTAAGTGTCCAGTAAAATGCCAGTCCCGACGGCGAGTTATAAAGAAGCACCAGGAACAAAAGAGCCATACCGTAAAGCTGAACCTTGCTCTTTAAGGGCATGTCCTTTGTGTAGATGTATCCTGAGATAAAGTTGATCAATGTCATTAGTATAGGAAGAACATTAACACCTATACCTGCTATAACGAACATCCTGTCCGGAGATCCGAGGTCATGTATCGGTCCGAATGAAACTCCCTTCAAAAGCATGAGATTCGACAGGAATCTGTATGCCGCCATAAAGAAAGGGATCTGAAGAAGAAGTGATACCGAACCTTTAAGAACAAATAACGGTGAATAGTTATTCTGATTGTAATAGGTCTGGAGCATCATCATTCGCTCGTCGCCCTTAAATGTCTTCTTTATATGAGCGATACCGTCTGCGAGTGAAGCTTCAAGATCTCTTTCTTCTCTTTGAACCTCATCAGCACGCTTATAAAGAGGAAGGACCAGGAAATTTACTGCGAGGCTTAATATGATGATAGCCCAACCAGGATTGCCGACAATCCTGTTTGCAATCGAGAACACCACTTCGAAGAATAATTCAAGCGGATAAATTAAGATTGTATATAAAGCACTCATCTTACTCCGTCAAACTCCCATGAGTCTGTATTATAAACCTCATTACCGTTAAATACATACCAGTCGTCTTCCGCAAATCTTAAAGCGTCGGGTCCTGCCACTGTCCAATCATCAGAATTCAGAACATAGAACGGCATCTCATGATTCATAACGAGAGGGTTGCCTGTAAACGGATTCACAGGATTCTCGATGATACCGTTAGTCGCAATATATGGCACATCTGCGTTAGTCATTATACTTTCATCAATACTAAAGCCGCTTGCTCCAAAATCCTTTACCATCAGGACGGGATTGAAAGCATCAATATTCATCGCGCCGATATCAAGCTGCCCGCCAAACATATTAGCATACTGATTCATAATTCCGTGATCCGCAACTATTATTATCCTCGTGTTATCCCACACTCCCTGTGCCCTTAAGTAATCAAAATAGGAGCCAAGCTGTATGTATGCAGCAGCGTTACTTGCGTAATGGCTCATCGAAGTATAGCTGTTCATATCAAGAGAATAACCATTCACCGTACTGTCAAATCTTCCTGTATGAGCTGCATCATATTCAGTATTATCGACATACTGAAGCGGTCTGTATTCAGGGGCATGGAGAAGGATAGCATCGTGTGCCGTGTCGTTATCCATATACATAAACGTATCCGTTGAGTCATTAACTATGGTTGTAATATCATCAAGTTCGTTAAGTGTCTCATACGCTGACATAAAATCCCTGTTAACGCCGCTGCTTATCGACGGACCGAATCCTATCTGGGGAAGTGTGAAATCCGTCTCGTAATTAACAGGCTCTTCCGTACGGTTATATCTTCCCTCGTTATATACGGTAGCCTGTATATAAAGCGGGGAAATCTTAAAGACTGAGTAGCAGAAGAAATTACGAAGCCATATGCGCTCCTGATATTCCTCGAATTTGTAGAAGTCATCAACGATCACGCTCTTGGCATTGTATGCATTGATGCCTTCATATAAAGGCCCTGAAAAAACACTGATATCCCCGGGCGATACACCACCTGCATACGGAGGATCTATTATCGTTACTTCAAAACCATCGTCTCTGAACAATACCGGCATGACTGAAAGAGCTTCATTCTGTGTCTGCCCCAAAGTTCTGGTTGTATCACTGTTTATAGCTTCAGGAGTGTAGTCATATCCTCCAAAAAGAGCACCCGCTGCAAACTTGGTGCTGCTTCCAAAAGAAACTGTATTGGGGTAGAAGGTAAAGCCGTCATACTGCTCTTGAAGCTGCGGTATCTCATCGAAAATATAGGGAACAACAAAACCGGGGGCTCTGTCGAGCATAATAACCATTACATTTCTTCCCTGCGTCGATAACGTGATCTGGGGGAACTCGCTCTGAACTCTTTTAAGGTTTTCCTTGTACGCATCATTGATAGGTCCGATGTTGATAAAGCTCATAACTGCGGCTACTGCAACTATGATAATGATCAAACCTTCACAGATCCTCGGAATGAAACGGTATATGAGTAAAATGCTTACAACCGCCAAGACAACCAGAATACCGTTAATAAGTTTTTGTGAGGATGTAAATTCAAAAGGCATTACATACACGAGGTTAACGGAAATATCTCCGAGGTCCGTACCGAAGAACAGATACGAGATCAGGGAAGCTGGACACAAGATCAGCCATACCCTGCTCATCACCGCTCTTGTCTTCTCCCTTGCAAGTGCAAAGAACACGCCTCCCCACAATACAAAGAAACCGGTTGCTATAAAGAAAGCATGCCAGACATATATGATGGGGTTTTTAAGATTCATAAGATCCATGAACTCGGAAGGAGATGTTTTAATTACCGAGGACGGGATAAGGAAGCCCGTAAGGATAGCCATGAACAGTCCGCTTAAGATAAATATGTTCCTGTCCTGCTTACTGTATCCTCGGATCTTTATCTTAAGACTGTTTCCGATTCCCTTGCTCTTCGCGATTATAAAGCACAAAGGAAGCACAAGCATCAATGCGATAAGTGTAAGTCTTACCTTTCTTGTCGCATACGGTGTGTCATATAAGGTATTAACATAGACCGCCATTACGACTCCCGTTACGGCGCAGAACAAAGAGAAAACAAGTCCCGGCTTTTTAAGCTTGTAAAGTGCGTTCTTGCAAAGAGAGAACACATTATTAAGCGTCCAGTAGAATGCAAGTCCCGACGGCGAGTTATAAAGAAGCACCAGGAACAAAAGAGCCATACCATAAAGCTGAACCTTGCTCTTTAAGGGCATGTCCTTTGTGTAGATGTATCCTGAGATAAAGTTGATCAATGTCATTAGTATAGGAAGAACATTAATACCTATACCTGCTATCACGAACATCCTGTCCGGAGATCCGAGGTCATGTATCGGACCGAATGAAACTCCCTTCAAAAGCATGAGATTCGACAGGAATCTGTATGCCGCCATAAAGAAAGGGATCTGAAGAAGAAGTGATACCGAACCTTTAAGAACAAATAACGGTGAATAGTTATTCTGATCGTAATAGGTCTGGAGCATCATCATTCGCTCGTCGCCCTTAAATGTCTTCTTTATGTGTGCGATACCGTCTGCAAGTGAAGCTTCAAGATCTCTTTCTTCTCTTTGAACCTCATCAGCACGCTTATAAAGAGGAAGGACCAGGAAATTTACTGCGAGGCTTAATATGATTATGGCAAGTCCGGGATTACCGACTACCCTGTTTGCAACCGAGAATACGACTTCAAAGAACAGTTCAAGCGGATATATAAAGATTGTATATAATGCGCTCATCTTACTCCGTCATACTCCCATGAATCCAAATCCAGAACCGAAGTTCCGTTAAAAGAATACCAATCATCTTCAGCGAAACGCAATTGATCCCTGTCCGCTGTTGAAGAATCATTGGAATTATATACTAATAAAGGCATCTCGTGCTGCATAATAATCGGATTGCCGGTAAAAGGATTTATGGGATTATTGATAATCCCATAAGTTGCAAGGTACGGCACATCCGCATTGGTCATTAAACTGTCGTCTATGTTAAATCCGCTTGCACCAAAATCCTTTACCATCAAAAGCGGATTAAAGGAATCAACATTGACACCGTTTATATCAGCCTGTCCGCCAAACATATCTGCGAAGCTATCGGCTATTCCGTGATCCGCAACTATTATTATCCTCGTGTTATCCCACACGCCCTGTGCCCTTAAGTAATCAAAATAATCTCCGAGCAAAATGAATGCAGCCGCATTGCACTGATAATGACTCATACTTAAGTGATTTGTCATATCAAGATACAGTTCTCCGTTAACAGGCTCCTCGAAGCGGTCCTGATGCGCCTCATCATAAGCCGTGTTATCAACAAACTGGAACGGTGCATAATCAGGCTCTCTTAGCATAATGACATCATGCGTTGTATTGTTTGCCATATACATGAATGACCCGCTTATTTCCTCCACCAAAGTTATATCATCAAGCTTGGTAAGCTCTTCATAAGCGAACATAAAGTTCTGATTAACACCAAAGCAGGTGGTCTCATCCGTAATAACCTGGGGAAGACTGAATTCGACTTCATAGGACATACTGTCAGGCTGATTATAGCGGCCGAGATTGTAGATAATATCCTGAAACATAAGAGGTGATACCTTAAGTATTGAGAAGCAGAAGAAATTACGAAGCCAGATCTTCTCCTGATACTGCTCAAAACTGTAGAAATCATCTGTAAGGATTCCCTCTGCGTCGTAAGCCGTTATCCCTTCATACTCAGGTCCTGAGAAAATACTGATATCACCGAATTCATCATATCCCGCATACGGGGGATCCATAACAGTTACATTAAAACCCTCATCCCTGAACAGAACCGGCATAACGGAAAGAGCCTCATTGTTCATCTGTACCAGAGTTCTTGTTGTATCGGCATTAACAGCAGCAGGAGTGTAATCGTAACCGCCGAACATAGCGGGAGCACCATACTTGGTGTATTTACCAAAAGATAAGGTGTTCGGATACAAAGTAAACCCGTCGAACTGTGCCTCGAGTTCAGGCATCTCATTAAAGATGTAAGGAACAAGATATCCCGGAGCCCTGTCGAGCATGATCACCATAACGTTCCTGCCGTCAGATGATAATGTAATTTGGGGAAGATCGCTTTGAACCCTGTTAAGATTGTCTTTATAGGCTGCGTTTACAGGTATGACATTAACAACACACATGATCGCGGAAACTACAACAAGCGTCATGATTATGAACTCGCATATTCTCGGGACAAACCTGTACAAAACAACCACGGTCAAAACCGTAAACAGCACAGCAAGAAGATTGATTGCTTTTTGCGGGAAAGAGAACTCAAGCCTTCGAAAATACATTAAGCTTACATTAAGGTCTCCGAGGTCAGTTCCAAAGAAAAGGTAACTGACGAGTGACGCAGGGCACATCGCAAACCACAGTCTGCTCATCAGGGCCTTGACCTTGTCGCTTGCAAGTCCGAAGAAAACTCCTCCCCACACAATGAAGAATCCCAAAGCAATGAGGGAAGAATTAAGAACATATATCACCGGGTTTTTAAGATTCATAAGATCCATAAACTCTGAAGGAGATGATTTAATTACCGAGGACGGGATAAGGAAGCCCGTAAGGATAGCCATGAACAGCCCGCTTAAGATAAATATGTTCCTGTCCTGCTTACTGTATCCGCGGATCTTTATCTTAAGGCTGTTTCCAATCCCCTTGCTCTTCGCAATCATAAAGCACAAAGGAAGCACAAGCATCAATGCGATAAATGTAAGTCTTACCTTTCTTGTCGCATACGGTGTGTCATATAAGGTATTAACATAGACCGCCATTACGACTCCCGTTACGGCACAGAACAAAGAGAAAACAAGTCCCGGCTTTTTAAGTTTGTATAGCGCGTTCTTGCAAAGAGAGAACACATTATTAAGCGTCCAGTAAAATGCAAGTCCCGAAGGTGAGTTATAAAGCAATACCAAAAACAAAAGAGCCATACCGTAAAGCTGTACCTTGCTTTTGAGCGGCATACCTCTTGTGTATATATATCCCGAGATGACATTTATTAATGTCATTACGACAGGAAGCAGATTGATCGTGATCCCGCCTATAGGAAGCATCCTGTCGGGAGACCCCAGGTCACTTATAGGTCCGAATGATGCACCGTTTAAAAGTGCAAGGTTCGACAGAAAACTATACGCCGCCATGAAGAACGGAATCTGAAGAAGAAGTGATACCGAACCTTTGAGCACATACAAAGGAGAATAATTATTCTCCCTGTAAAATGCCTGAAGCATCATCATTCTCTCGTCGCCTTTAAAGGCTTTCCTGATACGGGCTATACCGCTTTGTAAGGATTCCTCGAGTTCTCTTTCCTGCTTTTGAACTTCATCTGCTCTGTTATAAAGCGGAAGCACCAGGAAATTTACTGCGAGGCTTAATATGATTATGGCAAGTCCGGGATTACCGACTACCCTGTTTGCAATCGAGAATACGACTTCAAAGAACAGTCTCAAGGGAAATATGAAAACCGTATAAAGAGCATTCATCGTGTCCCATCAAACTCCCATGCACTCCTGTTGAAGATTCTGTCGCCGTCAAATGCATACCAGTCTCCCTCAGAGAATGCGTAAGCATCTGCACCTGCAATGGCATCGCCTTCCTCAACATTCCAGTCTTCAGAATCGTATATGAGCATAGGCATATCTACTTTGCCATCCATGGTAAGAGGATTACCGGTGAACGGATTTACCGGATTATCTATAACACCCTGCGTAACCAGATACGGCACATCCGCATTGGTCATAAAGTCATCGCAGATATGAAAACCTGTAGCTCCGAAGTCCTTAACCATAAGAAGGCAGTTATAACTTTCCATATTAATATCACGAACGATCGTCTGTCCTCCGAACATATCGGCAGTAGGACCGTGATCCGAGACGATAAAGATCCTTGTATTATCCCAGACTCCCTGTTCTCTTAAATAATCAAAATACAGGCCGAGCTGGATATAAGATGCAGCGTTGCACTGGTAGTGTGCCATCGCAGTTGATGAGTTCATCTGCAGAGGATAACCATAGACAGGAGATGCGAATCTGTCCGCATGATCCCTGTCATACGCTACATTATTAACTATCTGTGCGGGAGCATACGAAGGCTCATCGAGCATCATTGTGTTGTGAGCAGTAACGTTATTTATATACATGAAAGTATCCGTGCTCTCATCGTTTATATCCGTTATAAGATCAAGATTGGTAAGAACGGTATAAGCATTCATAAATACCTGGGATACTCCCACAGCCTCAGACTTGTTTGACACGGTTTGGGGCATTGTGAACTCAACATCCGAACCGGAACCCGTGAAACCGGGGTCAGCCATATTGTAGTTTCCCTGATTATAGATACTGTTCTGCATAAAGAGCGGACTTACTTTGAACAGGCTGTAACAGAAGAAGTTCCTCTCCCATATCGCACTTTGCTGCTCGATAAAATCTGCATTAACATTCACAAAGCGTCCCTTGGTGATATATGCATTAATACCCTCATATCCTTCACCCTCGAACACACCGAGGTTAGGAACCCACTCGTAACCTGCAAAGGGAGGGTCACAAACCGTAACCTCAAAGCCGTTATCCCTGAACAGCACAGGAAGGACCGAGAGTGCCTCGTCATGCTTTTCGACCAGGGTCTGATCTGTGATGTTGCATATCTGAGCGGGGGTATACTCGTAACCTCCGAACAAAGCCGGAGCAGCAAACTTCGTGTGAGAACCGAACGAGAGCGTGTTGGGATAGTAGGTAAAACCGTCGAACTGCTCCTCAAGCCCTGAAATCTCGTCGAAAATATAAGGAACAAGATAGCCCGGAGCGCGGTCAAGCATGATAACCATAACGTTGCGTCCGTTAGTTGAAAGAGGGATGCGCGCAAGCTCACTTACACTGCCCATCGATACGCGGATGAATGCCCTCTGAATAATATTCATGTTGTAAACACTCATTCCCACTGCAGCGATAACGAGTGAAAGAGCAAGTGCTTCAGTCGCCTTCTTAAATGTGCTCGCCACGAGTACAAAGAGGACAACTATAGTGAAAACGGCAAGCATATTTACGATCTGCTGCATGACCGTGTAAGTAAACGGGTCATCATAGATCAGATCAGTAGAGAGATTGCCGAGCTTCGTTCCGAAGAAAAGATAAGTTACGGCGGCCGCAGGACAAGCTGCCCACCAGATGTAACTCATTAACGATCTTGTGTGCTCACGGGACAAACTGAAGAAGATTCCGCCCCAAACAAGGAACACGCCTGCAGCAAGCAAAGTCGCAATAACGATATAGTAGTTAGGCGTCCTGTAGCTTACGGCATCTATGAACTCTGAAGGTGATGTCTTTATTACCGTGGAAGGAATCAGAAGTCCGGTAAGAGCCGTAAGGAATGCACCGCTTAAGATAAACAGGATCTTGTTATGCTTAGTGTATTTAAGTTTCCTTGCAAGGCCCATAAGATATGACGGTTTTCTTCCCTTAATTATCGCTATGATCAAAGGAAGGATAAGAGCCGCTCCAAGAAGAGTGAGGCGGAATTGTCTTGCGGGGTAAGGTGAATCGTAAGCTGTATTAACAAACAGCATGATCACTGCACCGCTTATCGCAGAGACGACCGACAGAACAAATCCCGGGCGCTTAAATCTCATGAAGATGTTCTTAACCATCGAGAACAGGTTGTTTAAAGTCCAGTAGAAAGCAAGACCTGACGGTGAATTGTAAAGGATTACCAGGAACAAAAGAGCCATACCGTAAAGCTGAACCTTGTTCCTTAAAGGCATGTCCTTCGTGTAGATGTATCCTGAGATAAAGTTGATGAGTGTCATTAATACAGGAAGAACATTAATAGTAACTCCTGCAAGAACGATCATCTTGTCAGGTGAACCCAGATCATCGATAGGACCGAAGCTTACGCCTCTTATGATCATGAGGTTCGACAGGAACCTGTAGGCCGCCATAAAGAAAGGAATCTGCAAAAGCAGGGATACAGAACCCTTAAGAACATACAGCGGAGAATAATTATTCTGATTGTAAAAGGTCTGGAGCATCATCATGCGCTCGTCGCCCTTAAAAGTCTTCTTTATGTGTGCGATACCGTCAGCTAATTGGGCCTCGAGATCTCTTTCCTGCTTTTGCACCTCATCAGCTCTCTTATAAAGAGGCAGAACAAGGAAATTAACTGCAAGACTTAAGATGATGATCGCCCAGCCCGGATTCGGAACGATCCTGTTTGCCACGGTAAAAACAACCTCGAAGAACAATTCGAGAGGCTTAATAATCAGGTCAAACAGAATTGTAGTCAAAGACGGTATCAATTAAAACACTCAACCTTCTTTTGCATCGTCACTGCTAAGGCTCTTAAGATTATCAATAAGATAATCGCACACGGAAGATGTCGCATTCCCTATATTCTTCCATGCAGTGCTTCGAACCTCACGGCGTGCTGATTCATAGGCGGGATCGTTAATACATTCATCTATCATTCCCTTAAGGTTGCCCTTATAGTCGTCTGTAATTTCCTTTCCCACCTTAGGAAGGATCTCGAACGTCCACGGAGTTTCATTGAGCCACCATGCATCATAAGGATCCTTGGAGAAGCCTGCGTTAGCATACATAACTGGCTTATCAAATACCAAAAGGAAATCGAAGATAACTCCGGAGAAATCGGAGATCATTATGTCAGTCCTTGCAAGAACGTCGAAGTTATCGTTATCCCTGTTCCATTCAAAATTCTCATTATCTGGATATTGGGCCATCAGTTTATCAAGAAGGTCCTTCTCAGAAGAAAAAGACTGGGGGTGAGGCCTTACGATTACATGATATCCGGTATTGATAAGCTCATCGATAAATGGAGCTCCGTACTTTGTAAGGATACCTGAAGGACCCCATGAAGGAGCAAGTAAAACCACCGGCTTACCGTTTCCGCTCTTGGAAACAGTATGATTCTCAAGGCGCTTCTTCATCTCATCGAGATATGTAAGTCCAACCAGCTTTATCTCTTTCGCGGGGAGTTTTCTTAACGTCTCAAGCTGTCTTGTCTGCTCCACCTGATGGTCACCGGACAAAAGGAGTGCATCATAGTAATCGGTACCGAACATACGGTACAAAGAGATGTTTCCGGGAGCATGAAGTATATGTACATATTTATTTACTGTCTTTGAACGCTTCCACTGGTAAACCTGAAGTCCCGGCGTTGTCGACAGAAGTATGTATGCATTAAGGATATTAAGTCTGGAGAATGCCTTATTGCCTTCACCTATGAACTCGCAGACTACATTTTTATAGTCTTTGCCTGCCTCGAGAGCAGGATCATCGGGGGAAGCCGTGTAGAAGTAAGCCTTCTGTCCCCTTTTCTCAAGCTCATCACATATAGGCTTAAAAACATTCCAATAACGCTTATGATCTGAAAAGATAACTATAGGGAGTTTGTTCTTATCTATCTTGGCCTTCTTACCGCCTGACAGAATGAACTTTATCTTTACTATTGCAGATCTCAAAAAGAATACAACGACACCGATGATTCCAATCAATATCGAGAAAAGCATGCTTCCCGTACCGGGATCGATATAAAGAACTACCATGTTTTTACCTCCCGATAGGACATTATATAGTGTTAAAAGGAAAAAATCACCTGAAACTGATTCCAAAGTTATGCCAAATATTCTGATAATCAGGAGACTCGGATATGGCACTTATGACATCTGACCTTGAAGAACCCGTCTCAAGAGCACCTATCCAGACCTCAAGTTCACCGCGGCTTCCGTTTCTTAACAGCATAAGTCTGTAGACCACTTCCATAAAAGCGGCGTTGCTGTGACCGTCAAGAACATCATTCCAGTAAAGTTCCCAAACTACGGAGTCAGGTGTCCTGTCGCCATCGATGAGTATCTGTGACATTATCTCCAGTTCCTCAACAGACGGGAATCTCAAATATGCCATTCTGTATGTCCTTACGACATAATCGGCCGTGCTTCTGTAGGTGGAAAGATCGAGGTTACTGCCATAGACGATTTCATAACTAACGCCGCAGGAACCTGTATAATCTCCGGTTCCCGTAACAGTTATGTAAGCGGTGCCCGGAATGTAGTTATTCCAAAATGACAATTCATAGTCCTCGCCGGGCTTAAGCTCTCTTCCGTTTAAAACGACCGTGACATTATCCGGAATTGCAGCGCCGCCCGTATAAGCCACTTCACTGCTGCATACCACGGAGGCGTTATGAAGATCTGTTGCCTCATATCCGGCAATGCCTTCATAATAGTCTATATTCTCGTCTCCGATTCTGAAGAAGCAGTTCTCGTTGCCGGTTCCCTCAGCAATTAGCGCAATAGAATTATCGTCCACAGATATCTCGAGACCTGTCTCAACATTAACGACCGTAAAGTAAGGTGTTCCTGCCACAGCCTCGATATCCCATGTGTGCGCGGCAGCGGACTGATCAAAGTTGCCAAGATACAGCTCTCCGTCTATGACACAAAGTGTCTTGGCAACACCATAAGAATCAAATGTGATCGTGTAATAGTTGCCGTCAGGAGTAATGGTAAATTCTGAAGGAGCTGTGCTGCCCAGTGCGATATTAAAGTTCTCGAAGCCTTTCATCTGAGCCTCGATTCCCAGTATGCTCTCCCCCGCATAGAACTCATATTCTCCCTGTTCCACTGCAGCCGACAGGTTAAGAGCCTTGATCGGCAAAACCACAACAACAGATGCCACGAGCGAACCGAAGAACAGATAAGAAACAGTCCTCTTTATATCTTTCTTCTTTACCAGAAGATGTATTATCCAGACAATGAAGAAGGCGATCAGAATAAGGGTAAGATAATAGTAACCGAGCATCCTGAACCCAAATGCTTCATGATCATAGAAGTAATAATCTCTTATGAATCCTTTGCGTGAGCAAATCATCGTTGCGCCCGTCACGCAAGACATCAGCGTCGATGCCGATATGAATGCATTTTTAAGATCAGCTGCCGATATAAGCAAAACAAGAATAGCTATATCAAGAAGATATAATGAACCTTTCTCGAGGAATACCAGAAGTCCGGCACCGCATATAAGGGACGCACTCACAATGAAGACCTTGCTCAATTTATTCCTGTTTCTTACCATCCCGATGAAAGACAAAACCACAGCGGTCATTCTCGCGATACCGTCAAACTCGGAAGGAAGTGCATCAAATACAGGTGTGATGTCCTTTATAAGTGCTGTCAAAAACAAAGCAAAAACCGGCATGAACAAAATATCATACCAATTCTCTTTTATAAGGCTTCCTGTCTTCTTAACAATACTCATTGAAGCCTCATAAGTAAGCTGTCATTGTGCTCGTCATAAGGAATGAGCTGCGCATAAAGTCCGTCACCCTCACACAAAACAAGACCGTTATCGATGTTGGTAATGAAGTAGTACATCGAATTACCGTCTCTGTTGACTATCCATCTGCACGACCCCTCATCAGGGGAATTGCTCATAAAGATCTCATTATTCTCATTTGATGCAAGGTATAAAACTGTTCCCCTGATATCTATGGAAATAAGATATGAATCCGATTCTTCATCATAATCGAAAGTGAATTCATCATCATGATGAGTATCGTTCCTGAACAGCATCAGCTGATAGTTATCCTCATAATCTGACGTAAGAAGGCGGAATGAATCATGCACATAAATCCGTGTCGTATATGTGTCACCGAGAGTTTTGTTGTTAACGGGCCACCTTATTGAGAACACAACGATCAGTGCGAGAAGAAACGCGGGCACAATAAGCCGCAGAATAACAGAGCTTTTCGCAAGTCCTGAGCCCTTGTTTCCCATCAGTAAACAAAGCGCCTCTGCACGTAGTAACTTAGCAGGAACAGTATCACATCAACCGGAATCTTAAAGGCAAGCTCCGGCACCCCGGTAAAAAGCATGACCAGAAGCGTAACTATGCCTGCGGACAGACTCATCTGCACTATAGCAAGAACGACATACTTCGGAAATGAAGAGGTGTGACTCTTCCCGCTTTTAAAAACGAGCTTGTAATTAACAAGATAGTTGTAGGTTGCGGATATTACTCTTGCAAGCACGGTAGCGACCGTAACATAAAATGCCGATCCGATGACAGACGAGAACACTTTGCAGAACAGTGCAAACAATAAAAGGTCTATCACGCATGATGACAACGAAGAGAATATGAACTTCGCGAACATCTTTCCGAACAGTTTATATATTCTTATAGAGTCTTTGACGGGATTAAAATGAGTCTGATGGTTCTCCTTGGAGTCATAGATAGTCTCTATCGGTACCTCGAATATCGGGTACTTATCTTTGCTCTCGATAAGCATCTGAGTCTCAAACTCAAATCTCTCACCTTCCACATCGAGAAGCTCCTTCATAAAAGCCTTCGGGATAGCACGAAGTCCTGTCTGCGTGTCAGAGACTTTAACCCCGCACAGGAAACTGCAGACTTTAATGGTGATGGTGTTTCCCGCTCTCGATTTGAAGGGAACATCTTCTCCGGAGAAATCCCTTACACCCAATACAAGATCATCGGGATGCTCCGTTAAAGCACTCATGCATTTTTTTATGCAGTTAACAGAATGCTGTCCGTCGGAATCAGCCGTTACACAGCCTATAGACTCCGGCATATTATCAAGTATGTAGCTGAAAGCTGTCTTTAATGCTCTTCCCTTGCCTTTGTTGCCGTCATGATGAAGAACAACTCCGCCCAGATCTTTTACAAGATCTTCGGCTTCGTTAAAGAAGGAAATATAATCATCGCCGCTTCCGTCATCAACAACTATGACAGGACCTAATCCCGCCTGCTTCAGATCTTTAAGTATCGCCGGAAATCTTTCATCCGGCTCATAGGACGGAATGACTATCGGGATCATATCAAAACTTAACCCTGATCTGCCCCATTATGACTGCTCTAATTCCTTAAGATATCTGGAAAGAGCGTCCTGCCATGTGGGGAGCGGTTCAAATCCGTTCTGGACAAGCTTGCTCTTATCGAGTCTGGAATTGAAAGGTCTTGCAGCTTTGGAAAGGCCGTATTCAGCGGTGGTTACGGGTGTAACCTTGGTAGTAAGACCTGCCTGACGGTATATCTCACATGTAAAGTCATACCAGGAAATATATCCGCCTTCATTAGTTGCATGATAGTAACCGTACTTATCTGTAAGCGCCATATCAACAAGCAGTCTTGCAAGATCGAAGGTATAGGTGGGAGTTCCGACCTGGTCGTTTACTACTCTTACCTCATCGTGAGTCTTACCGACATTAAGCATCGTCTTAATGAAGTTCTTACCGTTCTTACCGAAGACCCATGCAATTCTGACGATAAAATACTTGTCCAGAAGACCTGAAACAGCCATCTCGCCATCAAGCTTGCTCTGTCCGTAAACGTTAAGCGGAGCATAGTTCCTGTCGTCAGGCTGCCACGGTCTTTCACCCTTGCCGTCAAACACATAATCGGTACTTATGTATATCATCTTCGCGTCTGCGATCCTTGCAGCCTGAGCGATATATCTTGTACCGTTGCTGTTGATGGCAGTTACCTTGGCCTTGTTCTCCTCATCTTCAGCGGCATCAACTGCAGTCCAGGCCGCACAGTGGACGATAACATCAGGTTTTATAGTTGCAACAGCCTTTGAAACTTCTGATTCATTCGTAATATCGAGCTTCACATACGGAAACGGAAGTTCAACAGAATCGAGGATATCGGTTCCGACCGCCTCGAATCCTCTTTTGTCCAATTCATTCATTACATCATGGCCTAACTGGCCGCCGACTCCCGTTACTAAGAATCTCATTATCACTTATCTCCGTACATCTTCTCGTAGTAATTCTGGTATTCGCCGCTGATGATGGGCTGCCACCATGCCTCGTTATCAAGATACCACTTGATGGTCTTTACGATACCGTCGGCAAACTTCGTCTCAGGAAGCCATCCCAGGTCATTGTGGATCTTTGTAGGATCGATAGCATATCTTCTGTCGTGACCTGCACGGTCAGTAACATATGTGATCAGATCCTCGGACTTTCCGAGTTCCTTCAGGATAAGCTTAACGATATCGATGTTAGCCATCTCGTTGTGACCGCCGACATTATAAACTTCACCGACTTTGCCCTTGTGGATGATGAGGTCGATAGCCTTGCAGTGATCCTCAACATAAAGCCAGTCTCTTACATTTAATCCGTCACCGTAAACCGGCAGGGACTCGTCGTGCAAAGCACGGATGATCATCAAAGGAATAAGCTTCTCGGGGAAGTGATAAGGACCATAGTTATTCGAACATCTTGAGATGGTTACAGGAAGACCGAATGTTCTGTGGTAAGCAAGAACAAGAAGATCGGCACCTGCCTTCGATGATGAATAAGGTGAGCTCGTGTGAATAGGAGTCTGCTCAGTAAAGAACAGGTCAGGCCTGTCGAGAGGAAGATCTCCGTAAACCTCATCCGTCGATACCTGATGATATCTCTTGATACCGTGCTTTCTGCATGCATCCATAAGAACCGAGGTACCGATAATATTAGTCTCGAGGAAAACCTGAGGATTCTCGATAGAGCGGTCAACGTGAGACTCTGCGGCGAAGTTAACTACAACATCCGGCTTCTCCTCTTCGAAAAGCTTGTCGACAGCTTCCTTATCGCAGATATCAGCCTTAACAAATCTGAAATTCGGGTTGTCCATAACAGGCTCAAGTGTGGAAAGGTTGCCTGCGTATGTAAGTTTATCAAGGCAGATGATCCTGTAATCAGGATGTGCCTTTAACATATGGAATACAAAATTGCTTCCGATAAAACCAGCTCCGCCAGTAACAATAATGTTCATAATAATGTCCTCACTTTATAAACTCTGTTTTCACTGTTAATGATATAAAAGAAATAATGTCTTTGCCAAAGAATTAATCTTTATAACAAACCAGAAAATAAAATAGTCAAATCTGTTGAGACCAAGTATACCCGATTTCATATGTTTTATAAACATCTGGTAACTGTCGTTATTAACAAAAGCCTCGGATTTTGAGAATACTTTTGATGTTGTCTGTGTCGAAGAAAGGCGGAATCTCATTACTTCCGTATCCGTACAAACGATGTCGCCTATCTCGGATAAAGTCAGGCACATATCCCAGTCGGGGCAATAAGCAAGACTGTCATCATACGGTCCGTACTTATCAAAATCGGCCTTTCTAAACAGGTGATTAGGCGGTTCACAGAAGATATTGCGGCCTCTAAGTGACCGCTTTGCATATCTTTTGCCATTGATCACACGCTCTTTCTTGTAGCGGAATCTTTTTACGATTGTCTTGTCTTCTTCGTTGATTATGGATGTATTCCCCACCGCCAAAGAAGCTTCCGGGTGCGCCTCCATAAGTGACACCTGCTTGGACAAAGCGCCCTGACACAGGATATCATCCTGCATCATGATCTTTATGTATTTGCCTTTTGCAAAAGAAATAGAGTGATTCCAGTTGCCTGCCAACCCATAATTATGGTCATTACGGTGCAAAATGATCCTCGGATCATCATATGATTCAATAATCTTTACAGAATCATCCGTTGAACAGTCATCACATATGATCAGCTCGAAGTCGGTAAAGTCCTGTGCCAATACTGAATCAATAGCTTTGCGCAAGAATCTCTCGCCGTTATATATCGGCATGCAAATACTGGCGATTGGTTGCATATCAGTTCTTGTTGATATACTTGCCCTCAAGGACATCTCTTAAGTACTGACCATACTGGCTCTTGCCCATTATCTCTATGGTCTTCTCTACCTGTTCTCTTGTTATCCAGCCTTTCACATAAGCGATATCTTCGAGACATCCGATCTTTCTGTGCTGATGCTGTTCAACTGTCTTAATGAAGTTTCCCGCATCAAACAAGCTCTCGTGAGTACCTGTATCAAGCCAGGTGAATCCCTGTCCCAATATCTCGACATTAAGATTGCCCTTTTCAAGATAAATCCTGTTAAGGTCGGTTATCTCAAGCTCGCCTCTGGCGGAAGGCTTCAGATTCTTTGCATATTCAACTACATTGTTATCGTAGAAATAAAGACCGGTAACACAGTAATTACTCTTGGGCTTCTGAGGCTTCTCCTCGATAGATATTGCTCTCCAGTTCTCATCAAACTCTACGATTCCGAATCTTTCCGGATCTTCGACATAGTAACCGAACACAGTTGCTCCGCGTCCCTGCTCGGCGTTCTTAACAGCCGCTTCGAGCTTAAGGCCGATACCGTGACCTGTGAAAATATTGTCACCCAAAACCATGGCAACCGTATCGTCACCTATGAATTCCTCACCGAGGATAAAAGCCTGTGCGAGTCCGTCAGGAGAAGGCTGTACCTTGTACTGCAAAGAGATACCAAACTGTGATCCGTCACCTAGCAAAGCCTCGAATCTGGGTGTATCCGTAGGTGTGGATATAATGAGTATCTCTCTTATCCCTGCACTCATAAGTACCGACAGGGGGTAATAGATCATCGGCTTGTCATAAACCGGGAGAAGCTGTTTACTTGTTACTCTCGTCAGCGGATAAAGTCTTGTTCCTGAACCGCCTGCTAGAACTATACCTTTCATATGTACCTCCTATCTGTACTGCTCCGGTATTGTATCTATCATATCATTCCTGACATAAACTCTGGTGCCTGCCTCCCTGCAGGAAAGCATCGTGTAGTGCTCGCGTACATAATTGATCATGTTGGCACCGTATTCATCAACTTTATATGCACCCCATACATCGTATCCGACATCAAGGATACAGATTCTGGGAGGTTCTTCACCAATCTCATTAAACACTCTTTCCTCATGGGCCTCATACCACCACGGCGAGAGTGATATTCCGTAGATCGGTGCTCTGTCAGCCTGCTGGAAAAGATCATTGTCCGTGGTGCAGATCCATATCCCCTCATCCTCGTCGGTTATTTCCTTGAGAAGCCCGACAATAGGCTTCTCGATGGGTACTTCTACTCTTGTAAGATACATAAGACAATCGGCAAATGGGCCTAATATAACAAGGCAGCACAAACCGGTTACTATGAGAGGCAGCATCTTCGCCTTCGATGTGTCCTTAAGATAATCAAAGCAGCATTCGAAGAAGAACATACTTCCCATAAGACACATAAGCTCGATACAGTGAGAACCGTGGAAAGTAAAGAAGCCTCTTGAACCGCACATGATTACGAGAGCCAGGGAGAACACGGATTCAACAAGTCTTCCCTTCCTGTAAAGGACAGCAAGGAATCCGATAAATCCTACAATGATGATCGCATTCTCCATGACAGACAGATCCGTAAGAGCGGCAAAGCCTACCGATATAGCGGAAGCGATAGACCACAAAGGTCCGTCACCGAAGCCGCCAAGGTACTTCGGATAAATAGTTCTGTTTATCGTATATGCTGAATAGATAAATACATCGAATGTACCGGATGCCAACAGATAGATGCAGTATACGGCCCACGGAGCAAGCACGATGCCAATAAGCTTGGCTATGTTAAGGATCCTCTTGTTCATATGAAGATCCGCGTGGCTGCTCTTCGATCTTACGATGTCGGTTATCTCCTTAACAAGAACCGCAACAAAGATAACTGCCACACCGAAAGCCGCGACAAAGATAGTTCCGAATGTGAAAAGCAAAGCCACACTTATAAGCACACACTGCTGCCATGTAAGGTCCCTGAAGCTTTTGAACCGTAAGTACTCGAGGAAAAGGATCACGAATCCGATACCTGCAAGATGCTCCGAGAGGATGCATGTTCCGTACTCATAAGAGCATGTAACGAGCGTAAACAGAACAGGATAAAAAGCAAGTGCCTTCGGGTTAAAGTCCTTGCGGTAGATCCTGTAGATAATAACCCACATCAGCGCGAAAAGAAGATAGAACATGAATCTTTGTGCATAGATAGAATGTGCTCCAAAGAATTCAAACACCGCACTTACATAGTAAGAAAACGGCATGTGCTGTGATGTGTATTCCTTATAGAGGACAAAACCCCTGGCAATGGCCTTGCCGCCAACGGTAATATCCTCCTCGTCTGTATCAAATGTCGGTCCCCAAAGAAATATGAGGTGGATCAGTGTATAGAATAAAAACAGCAATACTGACGTTACTGCCAGCTTCCTGTCTTTAATAAGCTTCGATGAAGAACTCATGTATTAAAAACTCCTATGATTTCTCAACCCACTTATTATACTATACGCGCGCAGCATATTGAAAATAAAAGATATAAATATTATCATCTTCGCATATGAGTAGAATTGATAAAAAACAACTGTTTTCGAAAGAAAACATCCTCATTTTGGCTCTTTGCCTTGTAGTTGCGGTTATCGCGCTCTGCTTCATATACATGAACACGCTCTCGGTATCGACGGAGCAGCTGCCCGCCATGGTGCCTCTTACCGATATCGCCCAAGGCGATCTTTATTCGCAGGAAATCCTTTGCACAGAAGACGGCCTAACAGGCATCCGCATTCTTTTCGCGACGTTTGCAAGAGAGAATAAAGGTACTGTTACGGTAACTTTCTCGGATCTTGAAGGCAATCTGATACAGTCATGGCAAAGAGATGCCTCTTCTTTCATGGATAACACTTATGTTGACTTTAATCTTGATGAGAAGATTGAGGACAGCGCAGACAAAAGATATATCATCGGAATTACTTCTGATTCCGTTATCGGCGAATCCATTACGATCTACACCACCAATTACGGAGGATCTTCAGGCCTTGATTATAACGGCTCCCCCCTTAATTGCTCGGTCTGCTTCAGATTAAGTTACGACAGACCTGCCTCGGCACTTTTAACACCGAAGATCGTATTAATAACCATCCTGATGCTTCTTTTGCTGCCGGCTATGATGTTTACAGCATGCCGTTTCTTCCCCAAGGATAAGATACTTCTTCTTGTCTTCCCTGAACTTGCAGCAATAATCGGATGTCACAGGATCATAAGAAGTGCCATGTTCGCGGTTTTCCCTGCGTGGTTTATGGCGGTCGTTTTCTTATCGTTCTGCCTGCTGTGGTTATTCTGTGCAGTCATCTTTTACAGGCTTATTTATGTAAAGAAGATCTCCGTGCAAAAGCTCGCGGTTATCGTTCTTTCTATCTTCTCGGCTTTCACTATAGTGTTCCTCACGCCGGGCACAGTTAACGATGAGCAGTATCATTACGCTTTTGCTTACAAGTATTCAAATGCGATGACCTTCACCGACATGCCCCTTCTAGGACATAATGAGAATAAAACACTCATACGCATGAGGCCTTCTGACGCTGAGCTTCTTTCGAGCATAAGTAATGTCCCCGTTTATATAACCGAGGTTTCATATAAGAATGTGATCAAGAACTTCAATCTTATAGAACCCGATAACACTTACTGCGAATACGATATAAACGACCTTGCCAATATCGGATCTTTCAGGCACAACAATGTTCCGTTAGCTTACATAGCCTCAGGCGCAGGTATCGCACTCGGACGCACACTTCATCTTGGAACCATGCCGACATTCTATCTGGGCAGGATCTTCAATGCGGCACTTTTCATATTACTTGTTTACCTTGCGATCAAGATAATACCCGTAGGCAAGGAAACGCTGTTTGTTATATCGCTTTTCCCTATGCTTTTACAACTGGCGGCATCCTACTCTTACGACAGCATCATATTAGGATTGATGTTCCTGTTTACGGCAAAGCTCATATCGGTCTTCTACAGTGATAAGAAGGTGACAAAGAAGCAGCTTATCGCATTCGCTGTTCTTGCTGTGGCGATAGCTATAAGCAAGTATGTTTACGCACCCGTTATACTTTGTCTTCTTGTTATCCCTTCAGATAAGATTGATGTCAAAAAGCCGAAGCTGTTAAAGGGGATTGTCGTTGCCTGCCTTGCTTTATGCACAATAACCGCAGTCGCGGTTCTTCAGAACTCCATATCAGTTCTTGATTACCTTGTTCCGTCATATTCCACGGCCGAGGACCAGTCGGTCTTCAATGTCATCGTCAGCTATATCGGAATGTTTGCAATGACAATGATCGAGATCATGGATTTCTATATCCGTTCTCTTGTAGCATACCCGGGATGGTATCAGATCTATGTTCCGACTTCTATCATCTCCGCTTACTACCTGCTCCTTATCTTCTCCACGGTAAGGAACACCGGTGACAAGAAATACTTAAGCACGGGAACTAAGATATGGTTTGCAGTATTCATGGGAATGAGCTGTATTCTCATGACATTCCCCATGGCAGCAAAATTCACGAGCCTTGGAAGCGAGACCATCGAGGGCATACAGGGAAGATATTTCCTGCCTTTGGTTCCTTTGTTCTGCTTGGGGTTCAGAATGAAACTCGTAAATGCGGACAGCGCATTCTTCAAAAAGATACTCTGGGGAGGAGCTTACATCAGCTTCCTGTTCTTCGGATTCTGCTTCCTGGATCTTTTCTCCGCTATCTGATCAGCGGACGTAGTAGAAGGAGACCTTATCTGCTCCCGGCAGCACTACAAATGCCAGCGTCGGCAGCATAACGGTATAAAACAGCACTGCGAAAAGCACCACCACAACAGCCGTGGCGACAACAGGAACTGCCTTTCCGAGCTTCTTGTGCTTGACCTCAACCGACTTCGCAAACTCATCAAGACCGATAGAAGTAAAGAGTGCTATCGCAGGAATGATAGCAATAAGATATCTTCCCTGCGGCTGGAAATCTCTCGTATAAGAACTGTAGATCGATAATGCTGTCGGGAATATAATCTCGAACAAAAGTATAAGAAGGAAAGGTGTGCTCATCTTTTCCTTGGTCTTTTCCCTGTAGCGGATGAACATGCATACCAACACGATGAATGAGAGGAAGTAGAAGTCATAGAACTTCCCGTCGAGACAGATTATCATGCCTCCGAACAAGCCTATGAAGCTTTGTATGGTTATCTCTATCCACTTGGCATTAAAAAGCATCTCTCTTAAATGCATATTGATCCTTGCAGGATAATCGACCGGCATAAGCCATGTATCCTGTGTATAGATCTCGGTACAGATATCCTGCTGCTTATAACCTAAGAAATCCCCGTGATAGATTATTCCGTTTCTGATAAAGTACCAGCCTGCCACCGCGAAGACCATCAGGACAACAATACCCGTTTTCCTGACAAGAACATTGCGCTCCATTTTCTGTCTTGCACTCGTATAGAAGAAACCTGCCACTGCGAATAAGATCCACCCGTAAGCAAAATAATAAGTCAGTGCTGCGATACCTGTGCCAACCGAAAGATATATCATGCTCTTAAGGCTCCACTTGTCACGGCTGCCGTCAAGAATGGCATCGAGTATCATGAAGGCTGACATCAGAGTCATTACATCGTTATTAAGATAACCGCACAGGAAAACAAACTGCGGAAGAAATGCAACTGTCGATGCCATAAAGTAGACAGACCACTTCTTATCGAGCATCTTATCCCCTACTCTGAAAGCCGTAAACACCGTGATGACACCGGCAAACACATTTACAAATCTGCATGCAATGCGCAAAGTCTGAGGGTCGCTTGTAAATATGGAAGCGATCTTGGCAAGAAGCGCACCGATCATGGAAGGAAGATAAGGCGTAAAAGCATAGGAGTATCCCCACAGCGGAATTATGATCTCTTTCTCGTATCCGATGGGGAGCTTGTTGTTCTTAAGGATCCAGTCCACAACGAGATATCTCATGGACTCGTCAGGTCCCGCATTATTGTCCATCATGATGGCAAAAACCGCATAGCAGATACCCGCTATGATGATCATAGGCAACGCGAGCTTATACTTTGTAAATATAGACTTACTCCTGTCCATATCCGAGCTTTCCTTTAACTTTATCTAATGCCCATTTTACAGCAACGCGGTGCTCGTTCGAAGGTATAAATGCAACACCTACGATGACAATACAGATTATTTCGCACAGGATTCCTCTTACGACAAACGTAAGGATCTTCCATTCGAATGCAACGAGAGAGCAGACTTTGAAGCATGCAAGAACACATACAACAAAGACTCCAAGATATACAAGCATACGGATCCAGTAACGGGCAAAAAGGGCCTTACTCTTAAAGCATCTGGCATATACGACGCAGCTTCTGCTTGTCCAGTAAAGACACTGTGCAATTACGGTGCCTATAAGCACACCGGGAAGTCCGATGCGGTACGCAAGATAGATGGACGTTCCGAGATTAACAACTGCGCCTGCAAGACTTATCCATTTCTCATAGTTGAAAAGTCCCGATCCATTCATGAAATCAACAAGAGAACTGTGAACGAGACTTATATAAAGATCGGCACAAACAAGAATAACTATAATGCTCTCCATGACAAATTCAGGACCGAGCCATATCTCCACGAATAAATCCACAAGAACAACAGTCGGAACAAGGAGAACAACAGCTACAATGTATCTTACATACGTATACATACGGAAGGATTTTTCCTGACTTACAGGATCCTTATCAGCCGCAAGACTTCTGCCGATGAATGGAGCCAAAGGCCCTACGAGACTTGCAGAAAGCTGCTTTATGATCGTAATAACATTCAAATAGTTATAGTAATATCCTGCAACAACGGTACTTATGATCTTGGATATCAGAATCATATCCGTACAGCCGTAGACATAACCCGATATCTTGCCGAGGCATATGTCCTTGATCTTAGAAAGCAGATCGCCTACCACTTTCTTATCAGTCTTAATCTTGCTGTCGAGATAAGGATAGACCTTGTAACACTTCATATAGATATAGATGTTGGTCACAAAGGCCTGCACGACTGAACACAATACATAGATCAGATAGCTCTTAAATACGACAAGGACCACGATCTTCAGGATACTGAAGATGAACATTGCGACCGTATCCACGGTCTTTGTTACATACTCCTTCTTGTCCGCCACCAGAAGCGTTCTTCTGTAAGCAAAGAAATATGTGGATGCGCTCGCCAGTGCCTGTGCCAGGAAATAGACATAATAGATGTCCTTGAATTCCATATCCGTAATGAAGAACTTAAGGAATGGCAAAGCTGCGAATGACAGGAAGATAAACGCGATTCCGACGACATTATATATGCTCTTAAGAGCCCTCATGATCGCGTTGATCTTCTGCTCATCCCCTTCATTCAAAGGCTTATAAAGAGCATAAGTAACTGCTATGTCAAACCCTAAGTCCGCCAGAGCAAGAGTCGACAGAACCTGCGAATAAGTTCCGCTCAAACCGAGGATGTCCGTACCTATATATACGATAAAGAGCTTTCTCGAGACGAACCCGAGCAAAGCGAAGATCATCTGGTTAATGACACCGATAAGGCCGGTCTTAGCTATCGTTCTCTTGTCACTCATATTAAGAACCGGCCACCCTGTTTACGATCTTTATAAAGTGATCCACGAAGACTTCCTTGCCGTAACGGGAAGCGATAACATCATGTATATGATTACTGTCAAAGGTAATCCTTCCCTCAAGATAATCATTAAGATATGAGGCAAGCTGTTCGTGATCAAGTATTCCGACGATCCTTCCGACAGAGTCATCAACATAATCCTCTACGCCGCCGCATCTCGTTGAGAAGATTGGAAGACCGCAGCTGGCAGCTTCAAGGGGAGCGACCGGCTGACCTTCCTGAATGGAAGTCATTACAAACGCATCCGCTCTGTTATAAAGTGAAGATATCTCATCACGCGATACAACAGGTATCATCTCGACGATATCATGGATCGTAGAATCATTAATCTGCTTGACGAATTCATCCACTCCCAGACTGTAACCTTTATTAGCCCCATATCCCGCGATAATGATCTTAAAGGGCTTAACAGCCATCTTCTTAAGATCCTCCATGGTCTGAACGAACAGGTCATAGTTCTTATAAAAAGAGTGGGCGGCAACAATAAGGAAAGTCATCTGATCATGAGCCACGGGCTCACACTTAAACTTATCAACATCGATTATATTGCCGATATACTCAATCGACTTAAGGTGAATATTCTGCATTAACACCTGTCTGATCTTGTCATTACTTATTGCAAGGAAGGCAGATGCACCTTCGAACGCCTCTTTGAAAGAATCATTAAGTGATGTTCCGGGGATCATGACCGGTGAATGCTCGGACAGAATATAGGGAACACCATAATAATCGGCAAACAGCTTCGCATAGACTGCCGTTCCCTGCGCTGATATCCCGTAAACAAGATCAAACTTATCGCCGAGTTTCTTTGCAAGTCTTGATATATGCTTTCTCCAGAACTTACGGTCTGCTTCGGTATCAACAGAACCGATTCCCGCAAGACCTTTCTTCTTTATGGTCATCCTGCTGTACATGTTATTAAGTACAGCAAGCTCAACAGGACGGGAAACTATGCTTTTAAACTCGTGCAGGCTCTCCTGCTGTCCTAAGGATTCAAGATAAATATCCTTACCGGTTATCCTCTTTGCCAGGTACTTTAAGCCGAGTGTCGTGGCAGGATTTAACATCACAACCGTAATGTCATACTCGCGCGAAAGAAGCTCGCATTGTTCCTTAAAGAAAGTACCCGATATAGGATTCTCCTTAGTCGGGTACCAGGATGCGGTAACAAGAATTCGTTTCTTTGAAGACGGCATAAATCCCCTTAACGTTCAGCTCTCATGGGATTCTCGAGGAAGTCCTTGTATGTAAGTCTGATTCCATCCTCAAGTTCGGTCTTATAGGTCCAGCCTAATCCTGCGGCCTTGGAAACATCAAGGAGCTTACGCGGTGTGCCGTTGGGCTTTGAAGGATCCCAAAGGATTTCTCCTTCGTAACCTACCACCTTCGCAACAAGCTCGGTCAATTCCTTGATCGTAAGTTCCTTACCGGTACCTGCATTGACTGTCTCGTTGCCGCTGTAGTTGTTCATAAGGAATACGCAAAGATCCGCTAAGTCATCAACATACATGAACTCGCGAAGAGGAGATCCGTCACCCCAGCAGGTTACGCTCTTTATCCCGTTCTCCTTTGCTTCATGGAATCTTCTTATAAGGGCCGGAAGCACATGTGAATGCTCCGGGTGATAGTTATCATTAGGTCCGTAAAGATTCGTAGGCATAACGCTTATATAATCTGTTCCATACTGTGTATTAAGATACTCGCAGTATTTAAGACCTGATATCTTAGCTAATGCATAAGCTTCATTGGTTGACTCAAGAGAACTTGTAAGGAGGCAGTCCTCCTTCATAGGCTGAGGTGCAAACTTGGGGTAGATGCAGCTCGAACCTAAGAACTCGAGCTTCTTACAGCCGTTCTTCCATGCAGCATGAATTACATTCATCTCAAGGATCATGTTGTCGTACATGAAGTCAGCCTTAGCTGTTGCATTACCCATAATGCCTCCGACCTTGGCTGCGGCAAGAAAAACATACTCGGGCTTTTCTGATTCAAAGAAGGCCTCAACCTGATCCTGTCTTGTAAGATCAAGTTCCTTATGTGTTCTAGTAATTATATTGGTATAGCCGTCCTTCTCAAGTGCACGAACTATTGCACTTCCGACCATTCCTCTATGTCCTGCGACGTATATCTTCGCATCTTTTTCCATCATATATACAACTTCCTCCGACCTTATCCGATAGAATATCCCGTACTACCGTCACTGTAGTAGTCCTGCTTAAGGTCATAAACGATCTTGTCATCGGCTGAAGTATTGCCGATCTGAACTTCAATAAGCTTAAGTTCACTTCCGGCGATCACAGTGTGACGAACCTCTCTGGGGATCTGAACAACATCACCGGTATGCACATATCTTTCTTCTTCATTCATAATGACACGGCCGCTGCCGCTTGCAACAACCCACATCTCTCTTCTGCCGCTATGGCTATGGTACTTCATTCTGCTTCCCTCGGTAAGCACAACGAGTATAGTGAGGTGATCCTTCTCTTCGTGAAGGACTGTATAACTTCCCCAATCCTTCTTTACTGTCAAAGGCTGAGGGTTCTCAGATACTGATTTTATTATTGTTTTGTTTTCCATAGCTAAAACCTCTCTTAGAAAGATTATTTTAACATGTTATCTTGTGATAGTCATAGACGGACTTGATTCCTTCCTCAAGACCTCTTAATGACCGGTTATATCCTGACTCCATGATCCTCGAGTTATCAAGGATTATCTTTCTTACATCCACGCTTCTTGCCGGCTTGTATTCATATTTAACATTGCTGTCTATAGATTTAACTATCTCAAGTATCCTGTTCTGGGATGTTCCGGTACCTGAACTTATGTTGAACAGATTGTATCCGCCCTCATAAGAAGCCAGTCCCACAAGCATAGAGCAGACGTCATCTATGTATATGTAGTCACGTATGATCTCACCGTCTCCCCATACTTCAATGGTCTGACCCGCCAATGTCTTCTTAATTACTGCATCTATGAATCCCACGCCCTTGTTATAGTCCTGCCCCGGGCCGTACGGATTAGATATCCTCGCTATCATCATCTTGGACTTAGCCTGGATGTCGAACACGCGAAGAGTATTCTCGATGCAAAGCTTAACGTTGCCATAGTGGTTGATAGGTCTTGCCAATGTGTCCTCTTTAATAGGCTGTATCTCCTGATCGCCATACACGGTTCCGCCCGATGACAGGAAGATCAGCTTGGTGTCCGTGTCCTTGATCATATTAAACAGCTTAACGGTCTGGATAAAATCCCTTCCGTATCCCATCATGTACTTCTCATTCGAATTACCGGGATTGATCGTGGATAAAGCATGGTAGATAATGTCCTGCCCTTTGATTACACCGGCAAGAACATTATCGTCAAAGAAATCCCCCATAATATATCTGACTCTGTCATCTCTTCTGGGCGGCTCGACAATATCAAAACTGGTAACGCTGTACCCGCTGTCTGCGAGCATGCGTGCAAGGTTCGATCCGATAAACCCGTTACCGCCTATAATCAATGCTTTCTTCTGAGCCATGTTATCTTAAGCCTCCACTTATCACGTATCTTAAGAAGATACCCTTATCCACTCTTTACAGTATACACTGCCGTTATCATAACCGTTAAGGAGCGTGGTCGGACAGATAACGGTCTTATCCTTGTTGTCATTAAGCCATGCACCCCACCAACTGAATGTGCTGTTCGCGATGATATTGTGCTTGCACTTGCTCATAAGATACATATCAAGATATGACTTATCATCGGTGTTGCCGTCAACGGGCACAGAACCTTCTATACCGAGCATCTGTGACGCCGCCTTCACATCGTTCGAAAATATAAAGAACGTGGCATCAGGCATCTTGGCTTTGATAGTCTCTATTGCCTTGCGGTAGTATTCAGGAGTACAGATTCCTCCGTAAAGACTGTTGTTATTAAGATAATCACCAAGCCTTACATGCACGGAAACGGATTGGGTACCTGTTATCTTTTCTTCCATATCTTTTATGTATCCGGAATCCGTGTCTTTGAAAGATATGCTTGCGCGAAGCTCATCTTTACAGGTCGGTATATATTCATCACCTATGAAGCTTCCGCCCGTCACGTAACCCTTATTCACATCAAGAAGCGACGGAGTGAACTTATATCCTTCTTCAAGATATGTGTGTCCGACAAATGCTCTTCTTATATATCTTCTGATACCGGCGCCTTTTCCGTAGAATTCGTATATGGAAGGACACTCATCAACTTTAAGACCGAGAAGCCCGATCTCAATCTCTCTCATATCGATCTTGCCGTCATCGACCTGACCTTTCTTGTACCAGCTAAGATCTGCACAGGTCTTAAACCCGCGCGCCTTATACTCCGAATAGAGTCCATACTGACCTAGCTGATTGCCGAGTCCTCCTGAGAATTGAACTATTATCATCAGGCGTTCCCCTTCTTAACTTTGTAATACAACTTGCGGGCAAGTCCGGGCATAAGCTTTGCTGCAGTTACAGTCACAGTATACTTAAACCTGTCAGCGGCACTTCCGCCGCACGATCCGCGAAGCATTTTCTCATATCTTCTAAGATCATCCCTGTCGCGTTCGCCCTTAATCTCAAGGCTTGCAAGTGCCTTGGAAAAATCACGGTACTTCATGTTGCCCCAGCTTTTCTTTTCTCTTAACATCGGGCCATAATAATCATCTTTAACAAGAAAATCATAAAGCTCGATATGCATCGTAAAGTAGTTCATGGTGCTGTCCTGTCCCTTATGTCTTCTTGTGTACATAAGACACTTATTAACAGTCATTACTCCGTCACCATATCTTTCAATATCAAACAGGAGCTTGATATCGCAGCATGGACCGACATTAGGATCAAATATCAAATCATGCGCATCAAGAACTTTCTTCCTGTACATGATCGACGGACAGACAGTGTTGTGCCTTCCTTCAAAGTAAGCATCAAACAGTTCTCTGCCTGTAAAGATCTTATACTCGCCTTCAAAGTCTGTTATTGTATCTGCTTCGCTTCCGTCTTCAAAGAAATTCGTGTTAAGACAGGAAACACACCCCACTTGCGGGAATCTTTCCAGATACTCATACTCAGTCTTAAGCATATCGTGGTGCATCTTATCGTCATCATGGAACAGCACGATATAATCAGCCGCAGCCATCTTGATAGCCGAATTGATATTGCCTATTCCTCCGATATTTTGATCGTGTTTTACATACTTTAATCTCGGGTCGGCGAAGCTTTCCACGACCTGTCTCGTGTTATCCGTAGAACAGTTATCAACAACAGTAAGCGTGAAATCCTTAAACGAAGAAGCGAGAACACTCTCTATGCTCTCGCGAAGGTAATCAGCTCTGTTATATGTAAGGATGTAGACTTCAAGTGAACTCATTTATCTTATTGATCACATAATCTATCTGTTCGTCAGTCATTCCGTAGTACATAGGAATCGAGATTTCAGTTCTCGATATAAGCTCTGCAACAGGGAAGTCGCCTTCCTTAAATCCCAGATCCTTATAGCATTCCTGAAGATGCATCGGGATGGGATAGTGGTTATTCGTTCCGATTCCGGCATCACGCAGGAACTTCTGAAGTTCATCCTTCCGGTCGCATCTTATGGCAAAGATATGCCAGACAGGGTCCGCATAATCAGGTACAAACGGCAGCGTGATAAGCGGGTTCTTTATGCCCTCGAGGTATTTCCTGGCGATAGCTTTTCGCGCAGTGTTCATGCGGTCGAGGTGCTTAAGCTTTGCTGACAGGAATGCAGCCTGGAACTCATCGAGTCTGCTGTTGTTGCCTTTATAGATGTGATGGTATTTGTAGTCGCATCCGTAGTTGCCGTATGCCCTTATCTTATCCGCGATCTGCTTGTCACCGGTAACGGTGGCACCCGCATCACCCAAAGCTCCGAGGTTCTTTCCGGGGTAGAAAGAGAAGCCGGCGGCAATTCCGAATGTACCGATCTTTCTTCCTTTGTACGTCGCACCGTGAGCCTGCGCGCAATCCTCGATAACATAAAGGTTATGCTCCCCGGCAATCTTCATGATGGGGTCCATGTCGCACGCCTGGCCATAGAGGTGCACTGGCATTATCGCCTTGGTCTTTCCCGTAATAGAAGCTTCAATAAGTGCGGGGTCTATGTTGTATGTCTTGATGTCAGGCTCAACAAAAACCACATCCGCACCAGCATAAGTAACAGCCAAAGCGGTTGCAATGTATGTGTTGCTCGGAACTATTACCTCGTCACCTGCACCTATTCCCAATGCTTTTAAAGCAAGTACCAGAGCATCAAGTCCGTTGCCGCAGCCGACACAGTAATCCATGCCGATATATTCCGCGAAAGCTTTCTCGAATTTCCCGTCTTCCTCGCCTTCGATATACCACGAATTTGAATATACGGTCTCAAAAGCCGCACGTATTTCTTTATCCAGTTCCTTTTCCATCGGGCGGAATGTAACAAAAGGCACTTCCATTATGCTTCACTCTCCTTAGCTTTTATAAACTTAAGGAATTCATCGTAATCTCTTATATAGTCTGTTTCGTCATAAAGCTCTGATGCAAGCACAAGAAGGACCGCATCAGGTGAGAAATCATACATCTCTCTCCACATATCGTTCTCGATATAAAGACCCTTGGTGGGCTTATCAAGAGCGACTTCGCATGTCTCGTGACCATTATCAAGATGGATCATGCAGCTGCCGTGAACGCAGATGAGAACCTGCTTTAAGCACTTGTGTGCATGATGTCCGCGGACTACATCACTAAGAGTGTCATATATGTAGTAGACTCTCTTTACCGCGAAAGGAAAATCCTTTTGCTCCTCAAGGGCAACGAGTTGTCCTCTGTTATCGCCGTGCGGCTCGTAATCAAAAGTTCTAATCTCCATATCGGGTTACCTTAATTGAGCTTCTCTTTCTTTACTATCTTGTTATAGGTCTTCTGCACGAACAGCCCCGGGAAGTCGCCTATGAGCGTCTTCTTATTACCGGATGCTATTACCTGTCTGAAGATCTGATCCTTAAACCTTATTATATATTGTTTTCTGAATTCAGTCGTGTCTATCTTTTGTATCTTAAGTTCATAAGATGTCTTGTGAACTGTGAGCGCTTTTTGAAGTTCCTCTTCGAATCTTGAAGGTGAGATAAGATCCTCCTTCAAAGCAGCGCCTCTTTGCTCCCTGTAATCCTCATCAGAAAGGAGCTTGTCCGCCTCTGCCACAAGCGAATCGACATCCCCGTACTCGACGGTCTCCTGGTGAAGAAGATTCTCTTTATTAACATCATTGCTGCTGCCTTCTTTTATAAGCGTCAACGGTACCTTGCGGGCATCTGCCGCGAACTGCATCATGAGGCCGCCTACCATCGGGAAGGTATTAAGATACAAGGTGCAGTGCTCCATGAGTTCAAACAGATCCTTCCTTTCGTCTATCCTGTAGACTCTGCCGGGGAACTTGTTTTGAAGCTTAATGATCTCACTATCATCACCTGTTCCTGCATAGAGGAATACTGTATCGTCATGGCCTTCGAGAAGTCTTTCAACAATAACATAGAAACGGTTTCCGGGATCTCCTAATGTCTTATAGATAGATCCGCCGCTGAATATGATCTTTTTGCCTTCGGAATCAAAGGGCAGACCTTGGAAATCAGCAGGTCTGTGATACGGATAAAAAGGCATCAGTATCTCCTTTTGCTCCGGTATACCTCTGTAGGTTACAGATACGCAAGCGCCGTAGTTACGGAACTCCAGGTTATAGTCAAAAGCATCGTGGCCTAACCAGAACGCGTGGTCCGTAAGATTGATCTTAAATCTCTCGACTATCCCCTCATATGCCTTGAACACGGCCATAGCCGATGCATCATCAGGAGTTGAGTACAGGAAAGCCTTGGAGGGCTTGTACTTCTCGAACAGCGACGCTATATCGAGCACTTCCGTGTGTCTGTTGTCATAGGAAACATAATTCCAGATAACATTCCCGTCCTTTACCGCGTTATGAAGCTCGGGCTGACTGTCCTTCGACTCTATCTTGGTGATATAGATTATCTTATAACCGAGGTTTGATAAAGCATGCATATAGATAAGGGCAAGTGCTCTCGTATCAAAGCCGAAGCTGTCATAAAACAGCACACAATTCTGCTCCGTCTCACCCTTGTTAAATCCTGGCTTAACAAGATCCTTGGATATAGTGCTCAAGTACTTCTCGAGATCATCATCAACATAGTACTGGTTATATTCTTCGAGTATGAAAGCTGCTGCCGTCATGGCATCTAATGCCTTACGGTAGTTCTTCTTCGCGATTGAAGTCCCGGTAATGCTCTTAAGCTTGCCTAATACTTTCTCTATCTTATTTATCTTGTCAGAGTACTCTTCCATCAAATCTCCAACTTGCCGAACTTCCCCTTACGGGCATCGGCTTTGCCTCTTCTCATAAACTTGATCTTGTTCCATTTGTCATCCTCAACGAGTATGGTCTTAACAAACTGTGTAAACAGGAAATACCTGTACGCCTTCCTCGTCTGAGGATAGTTTTGCATAACATAAGTGCAGTTTCTGAAGATATAGTATTTTCTTATCTTGCTGTGTCCCATAGCCTCGAAGCTTCTTCCCAGAATCTTCCCCTTGATGGGAGCTCCCAGGTTATGCTGCATCGTAAGATCGAGAACTCTCCTGAACTTATATCCTTCACGTGCCGCCCTGTAATTAAACTCGCGGTCAACCTCGTCTATAAACAGTTTCTCAAGAAATCCGCCAACCTCAAGCGAAGCTTCAACATCCATGATGGAACCCGAAGTTATAAGCCAGTCAGCGTCCTCTTTATTGGTAACGGGATCGTCTTCCTTATCTCCGGAATTATGAATACCTACCTGTATTATCTTCTCGTCGGATTCAAACACATCCTGCGCTTTTTCTATGTACCTGGGAAGAGTACCGCCGTCAAAATACGAATCCTGATCCATCGTAAGAAGATACTTAAACCCTCTTTTTGATGCTTCGTTAAGCCCTTTGTTCAAGGCAGCTGCGATGCCCATATTGCCGTTCATGGAAATTACTTCAACATTCTCAAGTGCCATGATCTTATTGGTGATGTCTTCGTTCCCGGCATCCGAATTATCGACAGCAAACACAACATCCACATCCTTCGAATAAGTGGCAATGTTTCTTACCACACTGTCATCGGGATTATAAAGAACTACACAGCAAGCAAGTTTCATGACTGCCTCTTTAACGCGTTCTTAACAGCCTGAAGATAACTTGTCCCGTTAACATCATCAGGCTCAAGGTATGCGCCTTCGCTCCACTCATTCCACGCAGTTATAAACAGGAATTCCTTGCCTTGCTCATTTGATATCTTTATAAGTTCGGTAAGATAATCCTCGAACTTGCGCGGCGTCTGACCTTTAATAATACGGGCCTTATTTCCGCGCCTCGGAGTATCATCAAAACCTACGATTCCGCTGTAGAAAGTGTTCCTGCGCTTGCAGTGTCTTGCCGAATAAAGAATACTCTTCCACTCCTTATCGTAATCGGCAAAACGAAGCCTCGGCTTCTTGTTTATCTTTCTTAAGTAGATCTCCTCCAAGCCTTTTCGCATAAGCTCGTGAGTGTCGTTGAACTGGAAAGGCTCATAGTAGAAACGGTAGTCGAGGCCGACACCCTTCCACGTGCACTTGCTCATGCAGCACACTCCCGGAAAGCCTGCCTCACGGCCAAGTTCATCCCAGTAAGACGCCATCGCCGTAATTATCTCGGGGTCCGCATTCATCCTCATGAAGGAGAACACGGGCTTGCCGTCGATCTTTATGTATCTGTCATCCTTAAAAAACGGCAGGAGCCAGTCGAAATGCGCCTTCCACTCATCTTTGCCGCCATACTCGAGCTTGGCGAGGATCTCGGGACCGCTTTGCTTCTCACCTTCAAACGATGGAGCCCAGTTGTTACCCTTGACTGCACTCCAGGAACGGATCCAGGAAGTGTTGTCCCAGATAAACATAAAGTGTGTATCAAGTTCCTTATGGCTCAAGAATATGTTCGCGGGCGTCTCCATAAAATGCTGTTTGGAAGAGAACCAGTAGTGGTAGATTCCAAAGCCGTATATGCCGTACTCGTTGGCAAGTTTAACCTGGCGTGCGATGTCCTCCGGCTTATCGAGGCTGTAGTAATACCCGTCAGCAGGAACTCTCGGCTGGTTATGGCCCTCATACTGGGGCTTCGCCTTCCTGACTGCAACCCAGTCCGTGAATCCCTCTCCCCACCACTTGTCGTTCTCGGGCATGCGGTGATACTGGGGTAAGTAGTTTGCAATTATCTTCGTTGCTGACATGATTATTCTGCCTCAGTCTTATTCATGTAGTACTTATGCGAATCTCTAAGGTAGATTTGCAGAACGGTGGATACGAGAGCGATATGGACCCAGAAAGGAGGTCTTAATACATTCTGATTAAGCTGCAGGATAACGAACTCGAAGAAAAGAGCGATGAGCATTGCATAGACAGGCTCACGGTCCTTCTTGTCACCGGGTCTCTTCTTAGCCTTGAGATAACCGCCGACTGTAAGATCCCACATATACTTAAAGAAGAAGAACGCTCCGAAGATTCCGTATGCCGCAAGTGCCTCAAGCGAGATACACATACTCGCACCGCCGTTGTTCGCAACAGTATAGTTTCTGGCCTTATACTCGATGATTCCTGCATCGATACCACCCAGGCTGCAGCCTAAGAAGGGACTGTCGAGGAACAGTTTCCACGTGTCGACAAAACCGCTCATTCTCGCATCGGCGGAGTGTGATGTCGTGCCTCCGATACCAAGTCCGCTTAGATAGTGCATTACAAAATCAACTTCGAACTCGATAGCGATGATAAGGAATATCAGAGCAATGCCTACCATGATCGGCATAAGCGTAAACAGTATTCTTATAAGTGAGGCTCTCATGTGGATATAGATCCTCAATGACATGAAACCTCTGTACACGATATAGACAAGAAGGATAAGTATACCCATTCTGGATGTCGATATTACTACGGCACCGCAGTTAAGCAGAGTCGATATGATGAGGGCGCTCTTTCTCATGCACTTATAGTTGCGTCGCTCAAGCAGGTAAAGGCAGATGATGGAACCCATGATCATATAAGTCGCGTAGAATGAGGGCTCATATGAGAAGCCGTTACTTCTGTGAAGATCGTTGTACTGGGTAACAAAGAAATTGATGCCGACAAACTGGAGCGCGAACTGTACGAAGCCCACGACAGCAAGTGCATTAAAGCACATGATGTACTTTCTAACGATTGAATGAACACTCTCCTGCTTGCTCAAAAAGTAAGTAAACGCAAGCACCTGTATACAGTCGAATATAAGCCAGAGATCGTATCCGACGGCATTGAAGATGGTCTTGGAATTAAAGATACATATCGTGTTAAAAACGATTACTATCAACAGATTATAGTACGGCGTCAGGATCTTAACATTTCCGAATTTAATGATCCTTAAAAGGAACAGGAACATGACGGACATTGAGACGAGCTGGGATATTCTTACCGTAAGTCCCGCGACTTCAAAAGCAAGAACGATATCGCATGATGCGATCAATATGCTTATCCAGATAAGCGTATTGATTATCGAAGAGCCCTTGTTCATCCTTACCAGTGTGAGATTCATATTACAGAGCCTCCACCAGTTTCTTTATGTTCTCTTTGAATGAAGCAAAAGTAAAATTCTCTGCCACACGTTCCCTTGCAGCCTTACCGTACTTAGAGGAAAGCTCCCTGTCATCAGCAAGCTTTATCAAAGCCTCGGCATACGCCTTGCTGTCAGAATTCGGGCACTCGATTCCCGTTACCTTGTCAGGGCTTACGTAATTAACACCTGATCCTTCGATGGTGAATGTAACCGCGGGGTGACCGAAGTACATTCCCTCGGCAAGAGCCAGACCGAACGCCTCGTTCTTGGTGATAGAAGGGAAACAGAAAATATCGCACGACAGAAGTCTTGCGCGAAGCTCGGCATCGCTTACAAGGCCCAAGAACTGAACCTTCTTGTCTCCTGCCGCCTGTGCCTTAAGCTCATCCGTAAGCGGTCCTTTGCCCGTTATTCCGATAATGAACCTGTCATCGAGATGCCTGGACGCTTCGATGAGATACTTGAAGCCCTTGTACTCGACATGGCGTCCGACTGCAAGACAGAGGATCTTTCCTTCGTTTTCTTCTCTTATCTTCCTTGCAAGATCCTCAACCTCGGAATCGACCACGAGTCTGTTCTCATCAATACAATTGGGAACGACCACACATTTGTCACGTGCCGAAGAAAGCCACTCGCTTCCCTCAACATAGTTGGGGCTGGTTGCAACGATCTTATCCGATCTTGCGATAAGTCTTTTGTTCTGGCCTTTAAAGAAAGTGCGCAGTACCTTCTGCTTAACGATATCGAGGTGCCAGTAGTTGATAAGCTTAACCTCAGGATACTTCTTAAGCATCTTAAGAAGATAGTGCGTTCCAAACGGATTGGGATAGTGCAAAACCACGACATCCGGCCTAAACTCCTCGAAAGCAGCCTTAAGCCTCTTCCCGTAAGTTAAGGAAAGAGACTGCGAAGATATCTTTGCAAAGCATCTGCAGCGGATAACACCTACGCCGTCAACGCTGTCACGGGAGTCAACAGACTCCTTCGGCTGCTCGTGATCGAACGCGAACACCAACTGCTCGCATCCGGGCAACTCCTTCAAAGACAGAACAACGTCACGCGCAATCTGTTCCGTTCCCCCCGAGAAGGGATAGTAATACTTGGATATATGTAAGACCTTAAGTCCCATGTTATCAGTCTGCGATGTAACCTGTGATCGGCTTATTAGCGAGCATTATGAGCTTGATCTGCTCTTTAATGTCCTCGAACTTGGTCTCGCCGTATCTTACCTCGAGGATAACGCTGTCTACCTCAGGAAGAAGCTTTCTTGCCTGGGGATCGGTTATAAGGTTAGGTGCATTATAGATCTTAATGTCCTTGATCTTATCCTTAAGACTCTTAACGGCATCACCTGTACCAAGTACAAGGATCGACTTAACATCCGAGCCGTAAACCGCGAGGTTTGCTGCTGCAGCCTCTGCCGCATCAACATCACCGTCATTCAATCTGCCGACTCTTCTTAACCACTTGTCAAACTTGCCGGAGTGCTTGTAAAGAGCCTTCTCTCCGTCAGTATGTGAACCCAGATCGAAAAGCGTAAATCTGTTTACGAGCTGTGACTTTGTAAGTGCAATACTGCTCAGGATGTACTTGATGATGAGGATAAGTGCGTAGAAAAGGAAAGATGCAACAACACCCAAAGCACCGAACTTAACAGCAGACTTTGCAGCCTCAACGGGCACATTAGGCATCTCATGCATTGTGTTAACGATGATGTCGCCATGCTGCTTCTGAAGATTCTTAAGGCTCTTGATGTACATCTCAAGATTCTCCTGAAGATCTACGAGTTCCTCAGATGTCTGTGTCTGAAGATTCTGGATCTTATCATCATGGAGCATATTGAAGAAGTAGTTAACGGTTGTTGTCTCGTTGGGGAACATCGATTCTGATGTTGCATCCCTGTAAACATCTACTTCCTGTACAACTCTTTCAAGAAGGTCAAGTGCGTCCTGTGCGGAGACACCTACAACCTTTATGATGATGAGCGCAACTCTGTCACTGTTGATATCAGTTGCGATCGAGAAATTAACGTCTGTGCTTACATTCGTATCAAGTCCGGAACCGGAAGAAGTGGATACGCTTGTTGCACCTTCGGAATTACCGAATGTTATATCGGAAACCGTAACAGCTTCCTTAAGATACTTGGGATCAACACCAATCTCCTGTGCGTACTCATCGAGGTAGTTACCATTCTTAAGGTAATCAACATAAGAAGCTGCGATTACACTTGCTGAATTGGCAGGAGCTCCCTCGGGTACTGTGATCATGATATCTGCTTCCGCAGTCGGAACGGACTGGGGATCGACTCTCATGAGAATGGAATCGTTATAGTAGTCAGTCATTGACATGAGGTCACGTCTGCTCTGAGAGATGATATCGTTCAAGTTGTTGATACTGTCCAAAGTGGCAACCTGCTCAAGGATCAGCTGCTCCTCATCTGTAAGGATCTCGTCCTCGGGAAGCTCGATACCGTTCTTCAAAGCGTAGTTTGTGTTAGCCTGCTTGGCAAGAAGTGCTGCAGGATCATCAAGGTATTCCTGATAAGCGTAAGCAAGGTTGGAAGTTCTGATAGCTTCCTTTGCTCCCATTACACCGCCTAAGCCTATACCGACGATAAGCACCAGTGCGAGTGCCTTCCTCCAGTGAAGGAAGCAGTATGTCAGCATGTCCTTGATATTTATCTCGGTCTCGTCTTCGTTGATGATGTAATTCATGTGTTTCCTCCAAAGGGGGTTAAGTAGTCTTTGCCATTATATCATTCTTATTATTTATATATATAGGGGCGCCGGAATGTAAAATCGTTGAAATATCGGCCGTAAGCAGCAACAAAGTTATGTTATATGATAGTTCGAGCATGTGGTGCTCGATCATGAAAGTCATAGTGATTATCCCGACAAATATCATGCCGTACAGCATATCCTTCCTTATAAGCCTTATTCCGATCAGGGCATATGCAACAAAAAGTACAGCAAGAAGTATTATGCCGTACTTGAACAGATACTTGATATAAGCCGAATCGTAGAACACATACGCATAGTTTCTTACACCGCCGTTAGCGTTACCGTTCTCGGCGAAGTTCGGATTGCCCAGAAACTTAAACCCGTAAAGGCCCATACCTATCTTTCCCAGACTTAATCTGTAACTCATCTTGGCATCAAGAGAATACATAAAGGGCTTCGTCTCATCATAAATATATGTGACCACGAGGATGGCAGCTGCACAAAGAGGCATAAATGCGCTTACAAGTACAGCTTTTATCTTCTTACCGATCTTAAGCGGCCTGAACTTGCAAAGTTTACATATGAGGACCACCGCGAGCATGATCCCGGCACTTATCATGTCAACTCGTGCGCTCGTGAAAATGAATACGGCAAATAAAGCCGCACCGGCACCGATGATCTCCACATAAGTGATGCGCTTCCACCTCAGAATAAAATACGTAACCGCAAGATAGAAAATGTGTGCAAAGCAGTCCGTCGGATAGATAATTCCGAACGAATGCCTGACGCTCTCATTAATGCCGTAATTTGTATTAAAGACATAGTCAGGGATAATTCCCGTACGTGAGCAGATAAACGCTGTAAAACTTATAAGAACGCCGATATACACATACAGGACACCTATCCTCTTGAATGACACGCACGACGCTGCGCATGTGATCAAGCCCGCATCGAGCACAAAAGTGTCACCGCGGCTTACGGCAAAGAATATACCCAGTCCCACAAAAACGGAGAACACAGTTATGACCGGTATACCGAGTTCATCTTTAAACACATACATACGGTAAACAGCGCATGCCATAAGCACGCCTCTTAACACGCTGTAGTACTCACCCTGGATATTAAGTTCAAATGTCGTCGTCTGAAGGTAGAAGAATATCACATAGAAAGAAAAGGCCGTGAGGAATAAAGCCTCCGTTAATACCTTTCCGTCCGTGATAAGTTTCTTTGCTGTCGTCACTTCGATCCCTTCATACCGAATACGGTACCGATGGTCTTGACGAATATCTTGATATCAAGACCGATGCTGAAGTTTCTTATGTATTCATTATCAAGTCTTACGATCTCTTCAAAATCCTTGATATCGGATCTGCCCGACACCTGCCACATTCCCGTAAGTCCGGGCTTCATGGCAAGACGGCTCATGTGATGTCTCTTATAGTTCTCATACTCATCGAGCGTGGGAGGTCTTGTTCCTATCAGGGACATATCACCCTTCAGAATATTCCAGAACTGGGGGAACTCATCTATGCTCGCCTTACGCATAAACTTTCCTGCCGGGAATATTCTCGGGTCATTCTCCATCTTGAACATGAGACCTTTCATCTCGTTCTGGCTCATAAGTTCCTTCTTGCGTTCCTCGGCATCAACATACATGGAACGGAATTTATACATCGTAAAGAGCTTACCGTTCTTACCTACTCGGGTCTGCTTGAAGAAAACGGGACCCGGTGCCTGTATCTTGATGACAGGAATAAGTACGAGCGTAAGTATTGCCGTTACCGCCATTCCTATGATAGAGAACAGGATATCAAATACTCTCTTAACAAGAAGCTCACCCATCGTAGCCTTGCTTATAGTCGATGTGATGACAGTATAGTTGCCGATCTGATTGATCGATGCATTGACCATATTCGGTGTCTCGAGATTCATTGCTCTGTGTACGGTGATACCCATGTTAATGAATGTGGTCGCAAGACGTCCGCCTGTCTTCGTCAGCATAAACACATCGTTTATAGGATTCTCTTTAACGTAATCGAGCATATCCTTTTGCTTGATTACAGGTATACCCATGTACTCCGTGCCCTGATATGCATCAGTAAAGATGATTCCCTTGAAGTGGTAAAAACCGCTGTTGTTCTTAATCAGAGTGGTTATAAATTCCTCTGCCGTGTCAGTCTGCATTACAAGCAAAACACCGGCCGATTCCGAACCATCCATAAACTTTATCCTCAGGATAAGTTTCCTGAAGGTTCTGAACATCATCATTATCGCGATATCGAATATGAAGAAATATCCGATCATAAGTCGCGAATAGATAGCTGAAGTCTTGATAACATACAGGAACGCGAAGAGCGTAAAGAGCATCTCCACATTCAGTATGAATACGCTCCATCCTTCCACGATATGTCCACGCTTTACGATACCGGTATGAGGCCCCGTGAAAAGCATGAATACTATATACGACAAGAGCAGGACAACATTAACTATCCTGAAAGCGCGCGACGCCTCCGAATTACCGTCAGAAAAAATCGTCAGAAACTCTGCGATCCCGAACCTGGTAATGATCGCAAGCAAAAAGGAGACCTCAATGCTTATGAGATCAAGCAGTATAAAATCTATATGCTTTACTCTTGAATCGGATTTGGCGTCCATCCGTTAAAATTTACACCTCTACGGACATGATCTCGATTACAACGGGCTCGAGGGGCTTGTCATTGTAGTCGGTCTTAACAGAAGCAATCTTATCTACTACTTCGATTCCTTCAAAAACCTTTCCGAAAGCTGCATACTCGCCGTCAAGGTGAGGTGCATCCTCATGCATGATGAAGAACTGTGATCCTGCAGAATCAGGCAGCATGGATCTTGCCATGGACAATACGCCTCTGCTGTGGTTCAAGGTGTTCATGAAACCGTTAGAAGCGAACTCACCCTTAATTGAATATCCGGGACCACCCATACCGGTTCCCTCGGGATCTCCGCCCTGGATCATGAAGCCCGGGATTATTCTGTGGAATGTAAGCCCGTTATAGAAACCGGAACTTGCAAGCTTGATAAAGTTCTCAACTGTAATAGGAGCGATCTGGGGATAAAGCTCAGCCTTGATATCGCCCATTCCCTTGATCTTGATTGTTACGATAGGATTTGCCATTATTCTTACCTCTTATCTGGTTTTTCTGTATCCTCTTAAAATGTCATCTCTGATCTTCCAAAGTTCTGGTGACAGATCAACATAATAATTATGAGGATTCTCGAATCTCTTTACGGAATCCCAAAGAGTATCGAGCTGCTTTGTGCAGTAATTTCTTATCTCGCTTATAGTGGGCACATTATAGACCAACTCACCGTGTCTGAAAACCTCTACAAGGATCTTCTTTGCAGTGTAATTAGTTAATGTCTTTGCCTTCCATGTCTCAACGGGGTCAAAGATCTCATAAGGCTCGCCTTCAGGTATCTTCTCGCCCTTTACAAACAGGACATCAGCCAAAGCCTTGCCTGTCTCATTATCATAGAATCTTACGATTTCTTTATCGCAAGGTGTTGTTACCTTTGCTGTTGTCTCCGATATCTTCATCTTCGGGATAACATTACCGTTCTCATCCTCTACGGCAGCAATCTTATAAACCCCTCCGAAAACAGGCTCAGCCTTGGATGTGATGAGTCTCTCGCCCACACCGAAGGAATCGATGCACGCGCCCTGCGAGATCAGGTCTCTTATCAGGTACTCGTCAAGAGCATTGGAGACTGTGATCTTACAGTCGGTAAGGCCGGCCTCATCAAGCATCTTTCTTGCTTTCTGAGTCATATATGTAAGGTCGCCGGAATCGATTCTGATACCCAGAAGCCTCTTGCCCATCGGCTCGAGCACCTCATGTGCACATCTGATCGCATTCGGAATACCTGACTTTAAAACATCATATGTATCAACAAGCAAAAGACACTTATCGGGATATGACTCGGCGTAAGCCTTAAAAGCTTCAAACTCATCGTCGTAGAGCATTACCCAGGAATGCGCCATAGTTCCGGACAAAGGTATATCAAACTGCTGTCCGCAGATAGTACAGGAAGTTCCTGCCGCACCTGCGATATAAGCAGCACGTGCACCGAGAACGGAAGCATCAAATCCCTGTGCTCTTCTTGCACCAAACTCCATGATAGGTCTGCCCTCTGCAGCGCGGACTATTCTTGCAGTCTTGGTTGCGATCAATGTCTGGTGATTTATTGTACAAAGAAGTGCAGTCTCGAGAAGCTGTGCCTGCAATGCAGGTCCTCTTACCTTGATAAGAGGTTCTCTCGGGAATATCGGGGTTCCTTCGGGAACGGCCCAGACATCACATGTGAACTTGAAATTTCTCAAATACTCTATGAACTTGCCATCAAATCCATAGCCGCTGAGGAACTTAAGGTCTTCTTCGGTAAAATGCAGATTGGAAAGATAATCGATAACCTGCTCGAGTCCGGCCATAATAGCATATCCGCCCTGCTCCGGAACATTTCTGAAGAAAGCGTCGAAATACACAATCTTCTCAGCTTTACCGTCATCAAGATAACCCTTGCCCATGGTAAGCTCATAAAAATCCGTCAACATCGTCATGTTGGTTCTATTGTTCCAGACTTCCATACCCGACCTCCTTGAATGCTCATAAAAAGCTCCGGGGCATACCCCGGAGCTTATATTTTACCATAAACACAAACATCTTGTTTGCTCTTATGACTTGATGATCTCCTTAACAGATGTAGCAAGTCCCGCAACACCCTGAAGTTCTGAAGGAATGATGATCTTTGTTGCCTGACCGTTAGCGATCTTCTCCATAGCCTCCAAAGATCTGATCTTAACAAGACCGTCATCAGCCTGAACATTCTTGATCATCTGAAGACCCTGAGCCTTAGCCTCATTGATCTTGAGGATAGCCTCTGCCTGACCTTCTGCCTCACGGATAGCTGCCTCTTTACGAGCCTCAGCACGAAGGATTGCTGACTCCTTCTCACCCTCTGCCTCACGGATAGCTGCTTCCTTCTTACCTTCTGCAATGAGGATAGCCTCTCTCTTCTCTCGCTCAGCCTTCATCTGCTTCTCCATCGCAGCCTGAATTTCACGGGGAGGAATGATGTTCTTAAGCTCAACACGGTTAACCTTGATTCCCCAAGGGTCTGTTGCCTCGTCGAGGATCTCTCTCATTCTTGTGTTGATAATGTCACGGGATGTGAGAGTCTGGTCGAGCTCGAGGTCACCGATGATGTTACGAAGTGTTGTAGCAGAAAGGTTCTCGATAGCGATGATAGGACGCTCGATACCGTATGTATAGAGCTTAGGATCAACGATCTGATAGAAAAGAACCGTATCGATCTGCATTGTAACGTTATCCTTTGTGATAACGGCCTGAGGAGCAAAGTCTGCAACCTTCTCCTTCAAAGAGATCCTCTTGGCGATCTTATCGATGAAAGGAACCTTGAGATGGAATCCTGTGTCGAATGTCGTCTTGTATGTACCGAAGCGCTCAATGATATGAGTTGTAGCCTGGGGTACGATATCGATCGACAGTACTGCCAAGATGATGAATACTACTGAAACGATAATGATGATAGGCATATATTTACTCCTCCTTGTAATCCTCGACCAAGAGCTTAACACCCTCGATCGCTAATACCTTAACTTTTGCGCCTTCAGGTATAACCTGATTCTCTTCGCGGGTCTTGGCGCTCCAGACCTGTCCCTTTACTTTTACCTGACCTTTTGCTTCGAGTGTATCGATAGTCTTGATAACTACTCCTATTTCTCCAAAGAGTCTGTCAGCGTTGGTCGCATTTTCTTTCCTCTTATATCTCTCATTAAGCTGGGGCTTGATCCACTTAACGCAGATGAAGAAGAAAACTATAGAGACTACTACCATAACCAGTATCTGTATGCCGATTGGAGCTCCGAAGTATGCACAAATCGCTGCAACTGCACTTCCTACCGCACACCAGATCGTTGTTAATCCCAACGTGATACCTTCGATGACTATAAATATAACCGCAAGTATCAACCATAATACCCACATGCTGATATCCATAATCCTATCCCCCTTTCCACGAATTTATGTAAATTATAGTTAACGGAATATGGGGTTTCAATGAACTTACAGCCATCTTATACTTTTCTTAATCTTTGCATCACCTGCTCAAAACAGTAGTTCCAAATATAATTATATCCAAAAGCAGATTCACAAGCGCACAGAATCCGATCAACATATCCTTTGCAAAATCATCCAGGGCATTTCTTTCAAAGAAATATCCCACTACTGCGATAACATTCAAAATCAGCTGAACATACGCGAATACATCTGTTCTTTCGGACGCTCCGAGCATCTTCGGATCACTTAATATTTCCTCGCTCTCAATCCCGTCTCTTACCTGCTCAAGGCGGTCGCAGTATTCTTCATATGTATATGTCTTACCCTGTAAAACGCTATAGTCTTCAGGACTTACATAATTAAGCCTGTTAACGGGGAAATCCCTGTAGGTGTTCCCATCGTGAACCACCGTACAATAACTGCCCTGCAGATTGTATGCATACACATCCGCATTGGTTTGAAGCAGAAGCATATTTCTTGAGTCAGTCATATCAAGATTGGTGTTATAGATAAGGTTAGGATCCGTGGGTTCCGTCGTCTTTGCATGTGCAAGAAAATAGTATTCTCCCGCTTCATATTTCTCATAAGATTCTCTATAGGGATCTACCTGACTGAACAGGCTGATTAAAGACATAACTGTAGAAATGAATATGAAGCCTATGCAGGCATACTTAAACTTATTCATAATCGTAGAAAACCTCCTCGAGTGTCAGCCCTTCAGGAGGAAGAGTCTTACCTGCTTTCTCCCGGTCACATGACGCGATAATGGAAGGTATATCCTCCACGGCAATCTTTCCCTGTCCGACATATAAAAGTGTACCTGCAATTATCCGGACCATGTTGTAAAGAAACGCCTCCCCGACAACCTCAATCTTGATAATGCCTTCGTCATCAGGATCATATACCCTTACCCTGGACAGACGTCTTACAGTTGTATTCTGCGATCCGCCTGCCGCACAAAAAGCTTTAAAGTCGTGCTCACCTTCAAACAAAGGTGCTGCGCTTTTCATCTTATCAATATCCAGGTTTCCCGTCACCAGGTGGGAAAACCTTCTTCTCATAGGACTTTTAAAAGGGGAGTTATAAATTCTGTAGATATATCTTTTTCCTTTGTTGTCAAACCTGGCGTTAAAATCATCACGCACCCGGATTGCTCTTACAACAGCTACATCTTCAGGAAGAAGTGCGTTACATGCAAAAGGGATCTTATCTTCAGGAATAACAAACGGGACCTTCGCCGAACAGACGAGGCCGCGTGCGTGGACCCCTGCATCTGTCCGGGATGATCCCGTTACTTTGATTTCTTCTTTATAAAGAGTAGTAAGTACTTCCTGTATCTGCCCCTGAACAGATCTGCCGTTATCCTGATATTGCCAGCCGACAAAATCAGTGCCGTCGAATTCGATTACAAGAGCAATAGTGGGCATCGCCTTAGCAGGCTGTACCGTCGATGTTATCACGTACGCATGTCATACCCATCATGGCAGCGCCGACGATACCTGCATCATTACCCATCTGAGCCAAAGCAATCCTGGTCTTCTTAACACCGGGACCGAAGAAAGGACGGCTCATAGTCTTCTCCTGCATAGGGATAAGGAGCGGATCACCTTCGTTACAGATACCGCCGCCTACAACGAGAACCTCAGGCATGAATGTATTGATGGCATTAGCAAGACCGTCTGCGAGGTAATCTGTGTACATATCGATTACATCGTTCGCAGCCTTATCGCCCATTCTCTGTGCGATGAATGCGATCTTTCCGTTTACCTTGCCTTCCTTCTCGATTACTTCATTGAGCTTGGAATCAGGATTAGCCTCGGCAGCTTCCTTTGTCATTCTTACAAGAGCAGAAGCTGATGCATAACACTCAAAGCAACCCTTGCGTCCGCATGTGCACTGCACACCGCCTGATACGAGAACTGTGTGACCGAACTCGGAACCTGCCTGATTGAAACCGGAATAGATCTTGCCGTCGATGATTACTCCGGCACCTACTCCTGTTCCAAGTGTAATTGTAACTGAATCTTTCGCGCCCTTTGCCGCACCTGCAATTGCCTCAGCCATAGCAGCGCAGTTAGCGTCATTATCGATGTAAACAGGGAGGTCGATTACCTCTCGTATCAGCTTTCTCATAGGAGCCATGTTGAAAGGAAGGTTACCTGCATACACAAGCAGACCTGCCTTGTTATCAGGCGTTCCGGGAGAACCGATACCGATAGCGGCAATATCCTCTTTCTTAAGACCGGCTTCCTCAATTACTCTTGCAGCCAAAGATCCCATATCGTGAATGATCTCTTCCATAGGTCTTTGAGCATTCGTCTTGATGCTTGCTTTGTTTAAAAGCTTACCGTCACCGTCAACGATGCCTGCCTTGATATTTGTACCGCCCAAATCGATGCCAACATAATATGCCATCCGATTATTCCTCCTGCTAACCTTAATAACTTGTTAATTCTATCACATCTGTCTGATGTGTTGTAGATTACTTGCCGTAAAGAAACTCCACCGCAATGAGCATCCCGGCTCCCGCCAGAAAGACGATCAAAACTGCGATGTCACGCCCGCTGATCTTCAGCGGATTAAGTTTTGTTCTTCCCTCTCCGCCTCTGTAGCATCTTGCATCCATAGCAACCGCGAGGTCCTCGGCTCTCTTAAACGAAGAGACGAACAGAGGGATAAGAACTGTTATGTATCCTTTGACTCTGTTGATAAAAGTACCCGTGTCGTAATCGGCTCCACGTGATACCTGTGCCTTCATTATCTTGTCTGTCTCCTCGATAAGAGTCGGGATAAAACGAAGTGCGATCGACATCATCATGCTCATCTCGTGAACCGGAACATGTATTACTTTAAGAGGTGCCATAAGCGACTCAAGCGCGTCGGATATCTTAAGAGGCGTCGTCGTTAAAGTCAGAAGAACTGATGTGCATAAAATCAGGAACAGTATCCTTAGCGACATCAGAACGGCCCTTTGAACACCGTAATCCGTCACTGTAAGGAAACGCCACTGCCAGATCATCTGTCCCTGCTTTAGCGTAAAAAGGTTAAGCAGGAAGATAAAAAGAGTAAGCGGGATTATCGGCTTAAGCGTGGATAAAGTAACCTTAACGGGAATCTTCGCCGTCACAAGCTGCACCAGCGTAAGCAGTGCCAATGCTATGAGAGCAGCAGGAGAATTAACCACGAATATAGTCACGAGGTAAACGATATATAAGATCACCTTAATCCTGGGATCCGTCTTATGCAGGACCGAGCCTGTCTCGACATAACGGCCGAGGCTGATATCGTTTAACATTTCATCACGCTCCTGATTATCGAAGCAGCTTCGTTACGTGCATCAGGATACGGAGGCATAACATCGATGCCCGGATAGTCCTTAGCAAGTGTCTGCTTAACCTTGGAAGAGAACTTGTAAAGCAAGGGCAGACTGAGCCCGTATGATTTTGCTTTTCCCTCATTCTCGAAAAGCTCCGAGGGTGCACCGCATGCAGCTTCACGCCCGTCCTTTATGCAGTAAATCCGGTCCGCATATCTTGCCGCCTCATCCATGTTGTGTGATACGAGCACGATGGTAGTCCCCGTCTCACGCAGAGCGAGAATAGTATCAAACATCTCTCTTCTTCCCACAGGATCAAGGCCTGCCGCGGGCTCATCGAGAACCAGGATCTTGGGCTTCATTACAAGCACACCCGCAAGTGCCGCTCTTCTTTTTTGTCCTCCCGACAGCTCGAAAGGACTTCTCGTGAGCAGTTCCTCGGGAAGTCCCGACAGAAGAGCCGCAGCCTTTACCCTGCCCTCGCGGTTTACACCTGGGGTATTCATTTTTATAAGGCCGTAGGCTATGTCCTTTTCGACGGTTTCCTCAAATAACTGGTACTCGGGGTACTGGAACACAAGCCCCACTTTCTGCCTTATCCTTGTGATATCTTTTTTCTTTTTTGTGGTGAGAATTTCATTATCAGATATGACTCTCACGTCACCGCTTTGCGGTCTTATTATTCCGTTAAGGTGGGAAATGAGCGTTGTCTTGCCGCAGCCGCTCTTGCCTACTATGGCAAGTATCTCTCCCTCGTATACATCGAGGTTGATGTGCTCTATGGCAAATGATTTCCCGTCATCATAAGAGAAAGAAAGGTCCTTAACTTCGAGGATCTTCTCACCCTTTTCCCGATGCCCGGAAAGATCCATCGCGGGAACTTCTTTTGCATTCTTCGCAAACCTTACGGCCGCTTCTATTCTGGACTTTTTATCCTTAATATCATCGCGGGTTATCTTGCTGCCCGTCGCCTTTGCCATCTCATTAACAAGGCTTATATCGGGAGGAAGTTCGAGTCCCGCCTTTATAACTTTATCGGGATCTGCAAAAATCTGCGCCGGAGTGCCGCTCATGGTGACCTTGCCGTGCTCAACGACAAATATCTTCTCGCACCTTGCCGCCTCATTCATGTCATGGGTGATAGTTATAACTGTTATTCCCTTGTCTTTTTGCAGCTGCTCAACAAGATCAAGGAATTCATCACGGCTTATGGGATCTAACATTGCCGTGGATTCATCTAATATCAGAACCTCCGGATGCATCGCAAGTGCACCTGCTATGGCAAGTTTCTGCTTTTGTCCTCCGGATAATGAAGCCGCCTGTCTTCCTCTTAATTCATAAAGACCGACGTACTTGAGAGCCTCATCGACTCTTTGTCTTAGTTCCGGAAGCGGTACGCCCAGATTCTCGGGTCCAAACGCAACATCTTCCTCAACTATGGTGCCTACTATCTGGTTGTCAGGATTCTGAAATACATAAGCACACTTTTGTCTTATGTTATAGCATGTGCTGTCATCACGGGCTTCGTGCCCCAGGACGACTACGGTACCGCTGTCAGGCAGCTCAAGAACATCGATTACTTTGGCAAGAGTTGACTTTCCGGAACCGTTGGGGCCTAATACAGCGCAGTAAGAACCGGTCTCCACTTCGAGACTTATACCGTCAAGAGCTTTTATGGATGTGGATTCACCCTCATCCGTCTTGTACGTAAAATCAACGTTTCTTACGCTTATTCCGACCGCCATGTTAATCTTTCATAAAAATCGGGGCTGCTTTGAGCAGCCCCGTTCAAGTTCACTTCTTCTCTATCTGATTTGACTGCCGTTCGGATCAGACAAACTCGAGAATTGCCATCTCAGAACCGTCACCTCTTCTGGCACCGATCTTGATGACTCTTGTGTATCCGCCCTGTCTGCCCTCATACTTGGGAGCGATCTCATCAAAGAGCTTGTTTACAGGGTTGATAGTGTTACCCTCTGCATCATGGCTCTTAAGAAGCCACTTTGTCATGTTCTTTCTTGCAGCGAGTCTGGATGCTGAATCCACCTGAACTGTCTTTGTCTTAACTTCACGATCAACTGTATCGTACTTGTTACCGTTCTTGGATGTCTTGGTTACGAGAACCTTCTTACCCTTACCGTCAAGCTTAGCTGCGGAAACCGTAACGTCCTTTGTTGTGAAATTATCCTTCTCCTTGATAGCGTCTGCTACGAGCTTGTCAACGATGGAACTTACTTCCTTCGCACGAGCTACTGTAGTCTCAACTCTGCCGTTGATAACGAGTGCAGTTGAGAGGTTACGCAGGATAGCGATCTTCTGATCAGACGCACGGCCAAGTTTTCTGTTAACTGCCATATCTTCTTATCCTCCTAAAGTGCTCTTATACATCGGCATCTGCAAGATGCAGACCCATGTCGGAAAGCTTCGCGATGACTTCATCAAGCGACTTCTTTCCAAGATTTCTTACCTTGATCATCTCGTCCTCGGACTTGCTGATGAGATCACCAACTGTGTTGATGGCTGCTCTCTTCAAGCAGTTATATGTACGAACTGAGAAGTCAAGATCCTCGATAGCTCTGTTAAGCTCGGAATTCTTCTCTGTCTTAGGCTCAACGGTCTTGAAGCTGATGCCGCTGTCCGTATCTGTCAAAGCCTTGAAAAGACTTAAGTGTGTGATAAGGATGTCAGCAGCAGAAGCAAATGCCTCATCAACTGCGATTGTACCGTCTGTCCAAACCTCAAGTGTCAGGCTGTCATAGTCTGTACGTGCGCCGACACGGGTATTCTCGACAACGAAGTTTGCCTTCTTGATAGGTGTGAAGATTGAGTCAATAGCGATGATGCCGATTGCCTGACCTTCAACCTTATTCTGCTCTGCTGTGTTGTAGCCACGGCCCTTGCTTATTGTAAGTTCCATGAATACCTTTGCTTCACCGTTGAGATGAGCGATTACGAGATCGGGATTAACGATCTCAACCTCATCGTCATGAACGATATCACCGGCCTTGAGCTCGCCTGTCTTACCCTCAGGTACGCTGATGCATACTGTCTTGGGAGTATCGCTGTGGAGCTTAACGCGGATATCCTTAACATTAAGGATGATCTCTGTCATGTCCTCGATGATGCCGGGAACAGTTGTGAACTCGTGGTAGATGTTATCGATCTTGATAGCTGTAACAGCAGCGCCTGTTAAAGAAGAAAGCAGAACACGGCGCAGGGAGTTACCAAGCGTCGTACCATATCCGCGCTCGAGCGGGGATACGACATATTTGCCGTAAGAACCATCTTCGCTTGTTTCTTTACATTCAATGGTAGGCTGTAAAATATCGTTCATTCTTTTTCCTCCGATCTACAGGCTATTACTTGCTGTACAACTCGACGATTGCAACTGCGTTTACAGGTACATCGATCTGCTCAGCTGTAGGGATAGCGTTGACCTTTCCTGCGAGCTTCTCGCGATCTGCTGATACCCACTCAGGGATGATTCTTCCGTCTGTAGACTCAAGGATCTCCTTAAATCTGGGGGAAGACTTAGCAGCTTCCTTAACCTCGAGCTCATCACCTACTGATACGCGGTATGAGGGAATGTTAACGATCTTGCCGTTGATCTTGATGTTTCTGTGGCTGATGATCTGCTTAGCTTCGTCTCTTGTTCTTGCATAGCCCATTCTGAAAAGAACGTTATCAAGTCTTGTCTCGAGGAGGATCATAAGATTCTCACCGACTGTACCGTAGTGAAGCTTCTGAGCCTTCTCGAAATAGTTTCTGAAAGGCTTCTCAAGAACGCCATAGATAAACTTAGCCTTCTGCTTCTCCTTGAGCTGTGCGCCATACTCGGAGAGCTTTCTGGGTCTGCTGTTTCTGTTTCTTGTTGATTTCTTATCTATACCAAGGAATGCCGGCTCAATGTCAAGCGACCTGCATTTCTTGAGGACAGGTGTCATATCTCTTGCCATAATCAATTACCCTTCTTTCGTATTAAACTCTGCGACGCTTGGGAGGACGGCAGCCGTTATGAGGAACGGGTGTAACGTCCTTGATCATCGTAATCTCAAGACCTGCAGTAGCGAGTGCTCTTACAGCAGACTCACGACCTGCTCCGGGTCCCTTGACATAAACCTCTACTGTCTTCATACCGTGATCTACAGCCTTCTTGGCAGCATCCTCGGCAGCGATCTGAGCCGCAAAAGCAGTACCCTTACGGGAACCTCTCATGTTCTGCATTCCTGCAGAAGACCAGGAAATAGCATTTCCTGCCTTATCAGTAATTGTGATAATGGTGTTGTTGAATGTTGCGTGAATGTGAGCAGCGCCTTCGACGATGTTCTTACGTTCACGTCTCTTAGGCCTTGAGGCCGTTTTGTTATTAGCCATTTAAATTCGCCTCCCCTTACTTCTTCTTACCTGCAACGGTATGCTTCGGGCCCTTACGGGTACGAGCATTCGTCTTTGTACGCTGTCCATGAACGGGAAGGCCCAATCTGTGACGACGTCCTCTGTAGCAGTTAATATCGGTAAGACGCTTAATGTCTCCCGCAATCTGTCTCTTGAGGTCACCCTCAACAACAATGTTCTCGCTCTCGATCGTTTCACGGATCTTAGCGACTTCATCCTCTGTAAGATCTTTAACCCTGGTATCAGGATTGATTCCGGCACTCTTGATGATGCTGGATGCGCTTGTCGTACCAATGCCGTAAATGTAAGTAAGAGCAATCTCTATTCTCTTATCATTCGGCAAATCAACACCGGCAATACGAGCCATTTTTCTACCTCCATTAGGTGTAATTCTTGCATTTCATACGACACTTCGCAGGGAATTCTCTTTACAGGGAACAGCCGCCCCCACTTTAAAGTGTTATAAGCTTTATGCGTTGTTGTTGTTCTTTTTTGTTTGCGGTCAGAGCAGTACCGCTTAGCGACTTCACGACAGGGCTAAATCTGTCTGCAGTCGGATCTTGTTCTTATCCCTGCACCTGCTTGTGCTTAGGATCGGAACAAATGATCATGACTTTGCCATGACGGCGAATAACCTTGCACTTCTCGCACATAGGCTTAACCGACGGTCTGACTTTCATCTTTTTCCTCCTCCTGCATTTTATGCTACATAAACAATGCGCTTTTACGCGCATGCTAAAATATTTTATCAGATTAATTTGGTTTTGCAAGAGCTAATTTATCAGTTCTTGCCTCTCCATGTAATTCTTCCCTTGGAAAGGTCGTACGGAGACAATTCCATAGTTACCTTATCACCGGGCAATATCTTGATGTAGTTCTGGCGAAGCTTACCGGAAATATATGCCATTACAACATATCCGTTATCGAGCTTTACCTTGAAAGTTGCGTTGGGCAGTGCTTCTTCAACGATACCCTCTACTTCGATTACATCTTCTTTAGCCATTAAGTCCCTCCTCATAAGTAGTCATCTCTGGGCCATTTTCTGTAATAATTACCGTATTTTCATAATGCGCTGTCGGAAGTCCGTCAGCAGCAGATACCTTCCAGCCGTCATTACCCAATATAACATGACGGTCGCCCATTGTAATCATGGGCTCTATACAAAATGCCATTCCTTTTACGATCCTCGGTCCCCTGCCGGCTTTTCCGTAGTTAGGAACCTCGGGGTCCTCGTGCATATTTCTTCCAATGCCGTGTCCCGTAAGTTCTCTTACTACTCCGTAACCGTAACCTTCAGCGCACTCCTGCACCGCGTGGCTTACGTCACCTATGCGGTTTCCGATCTGCGCCTTTTCGAGGCCCTTGAAGAAAGCTTCCTTTGTTCTTTCAACCAGAAGTCTTGTCTCTTCTTTTACATTACCTACGAAAAAAGTTCTGGCAGCATCTCCCATGAAGCCGTTAAGCTCGGCAACAACATCGCAGGTTACGATGTCGCCGTCCTTAAGGATAACTTTTCTTGAGGGAATTCCGTGTACGACAACTTCATTTATAGAAGTGCATATCGCGGCCGGGAAAGGCGGCTCGCCGTATCCTAAGCAAGGAGCGGATCCGCCTGCTTCCTTTATTATCTGCATTGCCAAGTCGTCAAGATCCTTGGTGGATGCACCGGGCACGGCTGCTTTACGAAGCTCGCTTAAGATAACAGCGGTAAGCTTGCCCGCCTTGCGCATCAGATCCAATTCATAATCAGATAATACTTCAATCATGTTGATTTACCCTTTAAATCAAGCCCTTTGCCTTGAACCCTTCTTCGATCTGCTTAACGCAGTCGTCGGAAGATTTGTCGTTGCAGCCCTCTACGATGAGGTCTCTTGCTGCATAGAAATCAATGAGAGGCTTGGTGTTCTCATAGTATGTCTTAAGTCTGTTGGCAACAGTTTCAGGAGTATCATCAGCTCTCTGGATAACCTTGCCGCCGCACTCGTCGCAGACACCCTCAACCTTAGTAGGCTTGAAACGGACGTTGAACGAAGCACCGCACTTCTCGCATACGCGTCTTGAGGATACTCTGTCCTTGATGATCTCATCGTCAACAACGATGGAAAGAACAGCATCGATGGAAGAACCGTTCTTTGCAAGGATCTCGTCGAGAGCCTCGGCCTGGGCAATAGTCCTGGGGAAACCGTCAAGGATGTAACCATTCTTAACGTCATCCTGCGAGAGTCTGTCCTCTACCATACGGATAGTAACAGAGTCTGGAACGAGCGCGCCGGAATCGATGTAGCTCTTTGCTTCCTTTCCGAGTTCTGTTCCGTTCTTGATGTTTGCACGGAAGATGTCTCCTGTGGAGATGTGTGCAAGAGAATACTTCTCACGAAGAACTGTTGCTGTTGTACCCTTTCCTGATCCGGGTGCGCCGAGAATTATAAGTTTCATATGTGTTTAGTCCTTTCTAATAAAAAAGCACCTAGTGTTCTTAAATAAAACAGACGACCTTCGGCGAACCGCTTAGGGTACGTCCGAAGGCCGCCTGATACTGTACCTGTTATCTTAGGTCAATCAAGGAAACCCTTCAGGTTTCTTGTTGCGAGCTGTCCCTCGATCTGTGTAACGAGATCGTTCGCAACTCCGGTAAGGATGAGAACTGAAGTTCCTGCGAACCACATATTCTCAAGACCGGCAAAGAGACTCAAAAGTGTAGGGATAAGACAGATGATCGACAGGAACAAGCCGTCTGCCCAGTTGAGTCTGTTGGATGTCTTCAAAATGAAATCCGTTGTCGGCTTTCCGGGTCTGATACCGGGAATAAATCCACCATTCTTCTGAATGCTGTTGCTTATCTCAATAGGATTGAACTGGATAAGTGAATAGAAGAATGTGAAAGCCAGGATCAAGAAGAAGTATGCTACGTAGTAAGCAGGACTTGTGTTGAAATTCCTGAACCACTGAACAACGATGTTGGTGCTGTGCTGGAAGAACATCGTAACGATCATCGAAGGCAATGACAGAATAGACATTGCGAAGATAACCGGCATAACACCAGACTGGTTGATCTTGATCGGGATATAGGAACTCTGTCCGCCGTAAAGCTTACGTCCTACAGTCTTCTTGGAATACTGAACGGGAATCCTTCTTTCTGCATTCTGTACGAATACGCAGAATACGATGATTCCGATTGCTATAGCTGTGATCGCGAGGAATACAACGACTCCTACAAGAATTCCGGCAGCAAGGTTGCTGATCTTACCTGATGTCTCAGCAGACTTCAGATAAACGTTCTTAACCATGTCAGGAAGTCTGGTAACGATACCGGCAAAGATGATGAGGGAGACACCGTTTCCGATTCCCTTATCGTTGATTCTCTCACCGAGCCATACGACAAAGCACGTACCTGCCGTGAATGAAACAATGATGAGAACTGCCGACAAAGCCTTGGGGATGCTTGTGATCATTGTAGATCTTGCAGAATAGCAGAACAGGCAGGCCTGCAGGAAAGCAAGGCCCATAGCCGTAAATCTGTTGATTCTTCCAATCTTCTTTCTTCCGGACTCGCCTTCCTTCGAGAGATTCTCGAGGTAGGGAATAACTACGGTCAAAAGCTGGATGATGATGGATGCGTTGATGTAAGGTGTAACACCCATCGCAAAGATCGTACAGTGATACAGACCGCCGCCTGAGATGATATCCATCATGGCACCGATCTGACCCCAGTTCTGAACAAGGTTTGTGAACTGAGCGGCATTGATACCGGGAACCGGTACCAAACCGCCAATCTGATAAATCGCGAGAATAAGAAGAGTGTATAACATCTTCTTCTTAAGCTCCGGCTGACGGAAAGCTTTGATCAATGTATCAAACATGCCCGTCATCTATTAAACCTCCGTTGCCGTTCCTCCGGCCGCCTCGATCTTCTCTTTTGCTGTTGCTGAGAACTTAGTAGCCTTTACATCGAGCTTCTTTGTAAGGTTACCGTTACCGAGGATCTTGATACCGTCATTGACCTTGGGAAGAGTAATGATACCCTGCTCTGCAAGAGCCTTTGCTGTTACCTCAGAACCCTCGAACTTCTCGAGATCGGAAACGTTAACGATGATATAGTCAGGCGCAAAACGCTTGTTGTTGAAGCCTCTCTTAGGGAGTCTTCTGTAAAGAGGCATCTGGCCTCCTTCAAATCCGGGTCTTACTCCGCCACCGGATCTCGCCTTCTGACCTTTGTGTCCGCGACCAGAAGTCTTTCCGTTTCCGGATCCTGCTCCGCGGCCCTTGCGGTATGCCTTGGCATTTCCGCCTGAAGTCAATTCATTGAGCTTCATTTTCAATACCTCCGATAATTAGCGAATTTCCTCAACGGACTTGCCTCTGACTCTAGCTACCTCTTCGATAGACTTCAAGCCCTTAAGGCCTTCCATTGTGGCGTTGACCATGTTGTTCGGGTTGTTGGAACCGATAGACTTTGTTCTGATATCGGTAATTCCGACGAGCTCGCATACCGCACGAACGGGACCACCGGCGATAACACCGGTACCGGACTTAGCGGGCTTCATGATGATGTGTGAAGCAGAGAATTCGCCGACTGTAGCATGAGGGATTGTTCCGTTAAGAACAGGAACCTCAATGATATTCTTCTTAGCCTCCTCAACGCCCTTTCTGATAGCCTCGGGAACCTCGGCAGCCTTGCCGATACCCTTGCCTACGTGACCGTTTCCGTCACCAACGATGACGAGAGCGGAGAAACGCATGTTACGTCCACCCTTAACAGTCTTGGAAACACGGCCGATGTGGATGACCTTCTCCTGTAATTCTTCGTTAGAAGTATAAGCCATTTAATTCTCTCCTCCCTATTAGAACTGAAGTCCGGCTTCTCTTGCCGCTTCTGCCAAAGCTGCAAC
>JAILNR010000014.1 GCA_024691325.1 Saccharofermentans sp.
ATGTGTTAGGTGTATCTTGGTTAAGAAAACACTAACCTTATAACTGTCAGACCCATAGAGTGCATGTATAGCTCCAGAACCCCAAAACGATATTTATTTTTCGGTATTACAACTTAATTATTAAACAAACGATCCGATGTAGTATCGGATCGCTGTCTTGAGCTCGTTTTTTGTTTTGATAATAAATAGTTTGTAGATTGGTTGGGGCGGTATTTTGTACTTTTTTGGTACTTGCCCCTTTCCGAGTTAGTACCAAATCCCGTAAAGCCCCGTATTTATTAGCTTTCCGCAACTCATTTGATAAAAGTGGTCGAGGTGACAGGATTCGAACCTGCGACCCCATGCTCCCAAAGCACGTACGCTACCAACTGCGCTACACCTCGATAACCGAAGAGAGTATATCACAAAAAAGCGTTAATGTCGCAAACCCTTTATTTACAGGGGATTTAACAATGTTAAATTATTAAACTGCGTTTTTATTCACTGAAAAGCGGGGTGGAGAAGTACCGCTCTGCAGTATCGGGGAGGACTGTAACTACTGTTTTGCCCGGACCTAATTTTTGGGCGAGTTTCAGAGCCGCTGCAACATTAGTTCCGCTTGAGATGCCGCACATCAGGCCTTCCTCACGGGCGAGTCTTTTTGATGTTTCTATTGCTTCGTCATCAGTTACAACATAGATGTCATCATAGATCTCACGGTTAAGGATGGCAGGGATGATGCCGTCACCTATTCCCATTTGCATATGAGTGCCAATTGTGCCGCCTGCAAGGATTGCAGCCTTCTCAGGCTCAACAGCCCAGATGATAAGATCTGGATTATGCTCCTTTAACACTTCGCCTATACCGGTAAGAGTTCCTCCGGTTCCGATACCCGAGCAGAATCCGTGTATCGGTCCGTCAACCTGTTCCAGGATCTCCTTGGCTGTGAAATTCCTCTGAGCCAGTACATTGTTTATGTTCTCGAATTGCTGCGGGACAAATACTTTGGGGTTCTTGTCCCTCATCGCAAGTGCGGCGTTAAGGCATTCCTCGATGCATGCACCAATATCGCCGTGGTCGTGAATAAGCCTGACTTCAGCTCCGTAATGCCTTACGAGTTTTCTTCTTTCTTCACTTACGGAATCAGGCATAATGATTATCGTTCTATATCCCTTAACGGCACCGACTAACGCAAGTCCGATGCCCTGATTGCCGCTTGTCGGCTCTACAATGATCGAGTCTTTGTTGATAAGACCATCATTCTCGGCCTGCTCAAGCATATTAAGTGCGGTCCTTGTCTTTATGGAACCGCCGACATTTAAACCTTCAAATTTTACCAGTATCTGCGCACTATCCTCTTCTGCCATTTTTGAAAGCCTTATTAGAGGCGTATTTCCGACAGCCTCGAGGATATTGTTATAAATCTGCATTTGACTTGCCCCCACTCTATATAATGACCATTACTGATAATAGCATTATTCAATTTCAAAAGGAAAAATACATGAGTATAGCCAGAAATGCAAATTAAGGCGGATCCAGCTCATATATACATAGTAAAGGCTTTTTGATAAAATCTGCCTATTAAACAATAAGGGGAGATATGAAGTATGGAAAGAATGAACTTACAGGGCCTTATTTTTATTGCGTGCTCTGTTTTCCTGGGAATATGTAATTTCCTTCCGATAGTAAAGATCACTATGGATTTTCTTGGTGAGCCTGAAATTACAGTTGCGAAGATGCTTCCTTCTGTTGACGGGATAGTTGGCCTTATAGCCGCGGGAGCATGTGTCGTTGTAATGTATTCCGGAGCAAAGCTTAAGTGTGCACTTGCCGGTGTAGTATCGGGTATAGCCTGCGGCATAGGCCTGTTCCACAGAGTTGCTTCAATCAAGGCAGTTGAGGCTGCGACAACAGGTATCACGAGTGTAATGAATGAGATATCGGGTTCCACTTCTGCTTCAACGGTTACTTTCGAGTATTCTTTTGGCTTTTATCTTTATATCCTTGCTATAATCCTTATAATAGGAAGCGGATTCTTTTACGCAATGAGCGAGGACTGATGAGAACAGAGAAAACAATTAGTACTAACAGAACTAATATTAAAGCAACTACTGTATTCGTAATAGCAGTAGTTGCTTTGCTTTACTGTCCATTCTTTAATATGAGAATGATAATAGAAGGCTATATTGGAGATGCAATGATCCAAATCCGGACAGGTCTTGATATGTTATCTTCTCACAGCCTTATTACAGAAGAAATCTACAGTTGGCATCCCGGTCTTAATTGGGTTCCTCACGAGGAGGCCTGGTATTTCCTTGTAGGGTTGTTTTATAAGATCGGCGGAGTTGCCGGCGTTATCCTTCTTACAGCTGTTTTCAATTACACTATTGCAGGTTTAATATTCCGGAAGAATCTTCAGAATAATGTAAGTGTCTATATTCTTGTTATAACAGCTGCGGTATCAAGGTATTTGTCTTTCCCCAATTACAATGCAAGGCCGCATCTGGTTTCTCAACTGCTATTCGTTATTCTTGTCTATACCATGATGGATGAGAAAGTGAGTGCGTTAAAGAAGATTATCACATTCGCTTCCTTTACATTTCTTCTCGGTTGGTTTCACGGCGGAATGATACCGATGTTCTTCGTGATTTATTTGGTATTTATAGTAATTGAATTGATTTATAGAAACTTCAAGCAGGCCGGTCTTTATGCATTGGGTTTTGTGGCCGGCATTATAACTTCGGTTATTAATCCTACTGGTATTAAAGTGTGGACTTATGGTCTGGTGTTATCCGGCGGTGAAGATATTCGTCTTGCCATTGAAGAGTGGGCTCCCAAAACATTCTCTGTTGTGGAGATAACGCTGCTTCTGATTTTTCTTGCCGGGTTTTCAGTAGATAAGAGACTGCGTGCTTTTGATAAAGGTGTCGTTACAAAGTTTTGCTTCCTGTGTATGTTTATTATCATGTCATGTAAGTACTGCCGTTCGATGAATTTTACGGCTCTTATTGTTCTCATGTTTTGTGCCGAGGAATTACAAATCCTGCTCAATTGGATCAACGATAATACATTTAAGTTTGATGTAAGTAAACTGAAGCTGGGAGATGTATCTAACTACATTATCGTATCGTTTTGTATCGTGTTTATGTTAGGTATGTCCGTTTATTCTTGGACGAGTTTTTTCCCGACGAATAAGTTGTCTGATATCTCGACATTGGCAGCATATGATGAGGGTGTCATCTCTGTTTTGAAAGAGAAACAATACGAGCGTATATATAATTCTTTTGACACCGGATCGTGGCTTGCTTATTATGGTATTCCTGTTCACATAGATAACAGGGTTGATCCCTATATGATGGAATTCTCAGGAGTCGACCATATAAGGGGAAAGATGAATATAGTTGATATTGATACCATGGACTCTTTTGTTTCTCAATATGACGCAGATGCCGTTGTGCTGAATCTTTTCCCCGGTACTACAGATATGGTTTTTGCAGATGATCTGTATTCCAGCGACAGATACAACATCATCTACGACAACACTGTTGTTTCTCCATATGACAATAGTATAAGTTTCCGGTGGATTGTTGCCGAGTGTGTGGATTAATAATGTTCTGTCAGTTTTCACAAACCCCTGAGTGTTGACGCACCTGTTTATATAGTGTATTTTCGCAATATGGCAACCACCAGTGAAGAATACATAAAAGCCAGAAAGCTTGCCAATAAGGAATATCAGAAGGCGTTGAGTGAAGGACGTTATCCTTATCTTCCTGCGCTTGAATATATGTTGCCTAAGTGGAGCACATTCCCGGAAGAGCCTGTCGGAACAAGAGAGATACCGATCTCCTTTATTGTGGGTACGGTAACCACCGGAAGACAGGATTGTTTCGCAAGAAATTTCATGCCTCTGCTTGCTCCTGATACTGAATTCGGTGTTAAGTGGATAAGCCTCATGGACTACCAGATATCTGAGGGCATCGCCGATGCCATCAAGGTTATCGAGTTCATGGGCAAGTTCTATGTTCTCGAGGGTAATAAGAGAGTGTCTGTTCTTAAGTACCTCGAGCAGCCTACTATCCTTGCGACAGTAACGAGAATACTTCCGCCCAAGACAGATGAACCGGATACCGAACTTAATATCTACTATGAGTTCTTAAACTTCTTCAAGTGCACATCGATTTATGACATAACATTTACGGAAGAGGGCGGATACGAGAAGCTTGCTGAAGCTGTCGGCAAACCTTTGGACGAGCCATGGGATGATGATTCCATCATGGATCTTAAGTCATGTTTTTTGAACTTCACAAAGGCTTACATGACGAGTGGAGGAAAGGCTTTCCAGATTACTCCCGGCGATGCTTTCCTTGTATACATCGGAATCTATAAGTACGAGAGTCTAATTAACACTCCCGCTGAAGAGATTAAGAAGAACTTAGGTCAGATCTGGCGTGAGATCAGAATCAGGGCTAACGGCAATCAGATTACATTCTCTGAGGAGCCTCAGCTTGAGAAGATAGATGCTATTCCGATCATAAGCAACCTGATGAAGAAGACTTATTCCGAGAGCAAGCCTTTGAAAGTCTTGTTCCTTTACAATAACTATCCTGAGAAGTCGAGATGGGTTAACGGTCACGAGCAGGGAAGGCTCGAACTTGAGCAGGCCTTCCCCGGTATCGTCAAGACGCAGTTTTGTGTTTGTGTTAACAGCGAGGAGCAGTTCGATGATGCTGTGGATGCTGCGGTGGGTGATGGTGCCGATCTTATTATCACGATCTCGCCCGCACAGATGGAGTATGCCTTGAGAGCATCCGTTAAGTATCCTCAGATCAAGTTCCTTAATTGCTCTATTTACCTTTCGCAGGCTGGTGTCAGACCTTATTACGGAAGGATGCACGAAGCAAAGCTTCTGTTGGGCTGCATTGCTGCTGCGTTGTCTCCTGATCACCGTATAGGGTATGTTGCCAATTATCCTATAAGCGGCGCGGTTGCGAATATCAATGCTTTCGCGATAGGAGCTGCTATGGTGGATCCGCAGGCGAAGATACATCTTACATGGTCTTGCCTTAAGGATAAGAGCTGGCGAGACTTCATTAAAGAAGAGAATCTTAATATTGTTTCCGGGCCTGATCTTATCAGACCTCAGAACGCTGATAATGAATATGGTCTTTATTCACATGACGAGAACGGCGGGATAGTAAATATCGCATTTCCGCTTTGGAACTGGGGTCTTTACTATGAACTCATTGTTCAGAAGATACTTAATGATGCATGGGACAGTGAAGAGGCCGGAATCGATAAAGATACATCTGTAAACTACTGGTGGGGAATGGCATCCGGTGTTATTGATATCAAGAAGACCGAGTCGCTCCCCTACGGCGTTAACAAACTTGTTGATGGTCTCAAGAAGAGTATTACTGCTGATGATTTCTCGCCTTTTGACGGTGAGCTTAGAAGTCAGACCGGAATCATAAAGCCTGAGGACAGTCCGAGACTTACAAACGAAGAGATTCTCGATATGGACTGGCTTAATGAGAATGTTATCGGAAGCATTCCTGCTATGGAAGATATCGTGGAGAGTGCGTACAGAACTATTAAGACCAATGGTGTTACATCGGTCATTAAAGGAGATACGAGCTTAACATGAGGATTCTTGCCGTAGCTGATATTGAGGATAGACGCTTATACGATTTTTTTACAAAAGACAGAGTTAAGGGGGTTGACCTCATTGTTTCCTGCGGCGACTTGAAAGCAGATTACCTTGATTTCCTCATGACCATGGTTAATGTTCCCATGATGTATGTAAGGGGAAATCACGATGATATTCTTAATGAGGAGCCGCCTCTCGGAGGCATCTGCCTTGAGGACAATATCGTAAATTTCAATGGTGTTAACTTCCTGGGCCTAGGCGGTTCTATGAAGTATCACAACGGCCTCAATATGTTTACCGAGCATGAGATGCGCTGGAGAACCATAAATATGGCTCCGATGGCGATGATAAAGGGCGTAGATGTCTTTGTAACTCATGCACCCGCAAGAGGATTCGGCGATCTTGATGATCTTCCTCACAGAGGGTTCGATTGCTTCAATAAAGTCATGTACCGCTATCATCCCCAGCTGATGCTTCACGGACATGTTCATGCGAATTACGGAATGAATATCGCGATGGAGCGCTCGCATCCTTCGGGAACGAGAATAATTAATGCTTACGGATATCAGATCATAGATATCTGATTACCTTCCGGGCTTTTGTACGAAGATTGTTTCTTCCTCGGGCTCATCTTCCTGCGGCTGTTCCTTTTTCCTTCTTCCGAACAAAAGGTAAATAAAAAGCTTGATAATGAGCCTTACGAACCAGAATATGGCGAACATCAGGAAGAAGCCGCCCAAGCCGTAAACTATGTCGCGAAAATCCATGGTTCCGGTCTTTGTAAGTCTCTGTCCTATCTCGATGGCAAACGTTATCACTAAAAGTACTGTAAACACGTAGATCCATGTGACCGCGAGCGTCATCTTCCTTTCCGCCAGAAACTTAAAAACAGGATGCACTGCGAAAACAAGCGCCATGCCGAGTACTCCTATAAGAAGAAAGTGCAGCTGCTTGTCCGTAAAGTTGTATTCATAGTTATCATTCCACGTAAGTACTTTCTCGTGGACATAGGTTATGAATTCGATGATTGCGTATAATAAAGTTGTCATACAAATATCCCACAAATCTGATAAAACTAAGTACTATTCTATATCTAATTGGGGATTAAAAAAAGGGGGCAAGTTATGAATAACAGACGGGTTTACAATCCGTATTTGCCTGTTCATGAATATATACCTGACGGTGAACCGCATGTGTTTGGTGACCGTGTATATATATTCGGATCTCACGATAAAGAGGGCGGATATACCTATTGCATGCTTGATTATGTAACCTATTCCGCTCCTGTCGATGATCTGACGGACTGGCGGTACGAAGGCGTAATCTACAAAGCTTCACAGGATCCGCAGTATCCTAAGTATATGTATATGTTCGCACCTGATGTAGTTCGGGGTAATGACGGGAAATACTACCTTTATTACAGTATGTCAGGCGATTACGGTGTCGGTGGTTACATCGGCCCGATGAGTGTTGCCGTTTCCGATAAACCTGAGGGACCTTATGAATTTGTGGGATTTGTTCAGAATAAGGATGGGACGCCTCTTAACAGATATGTGTTATTTGATCCCGCTGTTATGAATGATGATGGTGTCATCAGGCTTTATTACGGAACCCAGTACGGAATCGACAGTTCGGAACAGATTCAAAATGATCCCGGATTCGAACAGAATCTTATGAATATGTTCGGCAGGACAAGAGAACAGATAAGATCCTATCCTGATAATATAATGGGTCCTGTCATGGCTGTCCTTGAAGACGACATGAAAACGGTAAAACAGGAGCCTCATCATATAATTCCATATCACGTGAAGGGGACATCGTTTGAGAAGCATCCGTTCTTTGAAGGATCTTCTATGCGTAAAGTGAAAGATAAGTACTACTTTATCTATTCATCCTGGCTTAATCACGAGCTTTGTTATGCAGTAAGTGACAGGCCTGACGGTGGATTTGAGTTCGGGGGAACGGTAATCTCCAACGGCGATGTCGGATTGAACGGCAGATGCACGGAAGAGCGTATCAACATGACCGGAACGACTCACGGCAGCATTATTGATATAAATGGTGACTGGTATGTTTTCTACCATAGACTGACGCACAAATCCGATTACAGCAGACAGTCATGCGCCGAGAAGATAAGCATTGGTGAAGATGGCAGGATTGAACAGGTCGAAGTAACATCCTGCGGACTTAACGGAGGACCATTGCCTGCGCAGGGGGAATATCCGTCAGTCATTGCATGTAATCTTACTAACGGCAATATGCCGCATGGATCTAACAGCATTTATAAGATTGACTTTCCTAATGTAACCAATTTGGGTGAAGACAGATTTATCGGAAGTATCGAACACGGTACATTGATCGGATATAAGTATTTTCGCGCGGATTCTGATGTTAGAGTCGGGGTTGAAGTCAGGATGGAGACTGGCAGGAATAAGCCGGTATTTTCAGGTCCCGCGAGACTTGATGAACGTAATTTTGATGACGGCGTAAGACGAGACAACTATGCTTCTGCAGATGCAGCAGATGAAGGATTCTTTGAAGTCAGAACAAAGATCGATGGTGAGGCAATTGCGGTGATCGCTATCGATGATAAAGAGGCAGACGATATGAAGTGGAACCGCTTCTTAAGTGATAAAGCTCTGCCTGCTGGTGAATATGCGGTTTTCCTTGTCTATCATGGCAAGAAGAAAATACAATTTAAAACTCTGCTTTTCATTAAGGGGAAAACATGAACTTGGTTTCCTGACGCGTTGACAACAGGAGAAGTGTGTTGTAACATCAGACACAAGAATAAACAAGGAGGAACACCAATGAAAGTTACTGTCTGCTGATGTTTTTAAAATGCCACGCGGATAAGTCTTTTTGTGTTCTTAAAATTAATTATTATGTCGATTTAAGCCGTGGCCGCAGTGTCACGGCTTTTGATTTATCCGACGTGTTGATTCACGGAGGTAAATATGGCTTTAATCAATATCAAAGATCTGTCATTCGGATACGACGGCACGGATAAGATGCTGTTCGAACATGTTGATGTCGGTATCGATACTTCATGGCGTCTGGCTTTGACCGGAAGAAACGGGAGAGGCAAGACCACTTTCTTTAAACTTCTTAAAGGTGAGCTTTCTTACTCGGGGACGATAACAGGGGTGCCCCGGACAGTCTCATTTCCCTGCAAAAGCATCGATGATGTTCCGGACTGGAAGATAAGAAAAGAGTTAAATCTCATGAACGCGGACCCCGACATCATGTGGCGCCCGCTCACAACGCTATCGGGAGGTGAGAGGACCAAGCTCATGTTAGCTTATCTTTTCAGCTGCGATGATGCTTATCCTCTCATAGATGAGCCGACCAATCATCTCGACCGCAAGGGCAGGGAAGTGGTGTCTTCATACCTTGCGAAAAAAGACGGCTTCATCGTGATCTCACATGACAGCGACTTCCTCGACCGGTGTACCGACCACACCCTGGTGATCAAGAAAACCGGGCTTGAACTTACAGCTTCAAATTTCTCTACGTGGTGGGAAAACAACGAGAAGAAACTAAGCGGGGAGAGGGCAAAGAACGAACAGCTCAAAAGGGAGATGAGCGACATTAAGACCGCGATGAAGAAGAATTCCGAATGGGCTTCAAAAGCTGAGAAGAATAAGAACCGTGCTAATGCTCCTTCGAAGGTTGCCGAGAACCACTGGACGAGAGCATATGAAGCATCAAAATCAGCGAAGCTTATGTCTTTGGCAGGTAATCTTCAAAGACGCAATGAGAGAAAGCTCGAAGAACGCTCGAATCTTCTAAAGGATGTGGAACGTGAGGAGAAACTAAAGATCACAGGAAGCACACATCATAACAAGACTCCGGTCAAGTTCGATAATGTTGCTTTGAAAAGAGACGGTATCGATGTGGTAAGCGGAGTATCATTTGTGATCGAGCGCGGTGATAAAGTATCAGTCATAGGTGAGAACGGCTGTGGAAAAAGCACACTCATTAAACTTATGGCAGGCTTAGGTCAGAATGAAGGAATAAGCTATGAGGGTGATGTTTATATGGCGCCCGGACTTAAGCTGTCGTATGTCGGCCAGGATACTTCTGAACTTGCAGGTACCATATACGATACCGCTGTTGAAAGGGGAGTCGATAAGACTCAGCTTAGCACCATACTTATCAAGATGGGATTTACAAAACAGATGCTCGAGAAGGATGTGTGTGAATTGTCCCTTGGTCAGAAGAAGATAGTGATGATTGCTTTAAGTCTGTGTGAGAAGGCTGATATATATCTTTGGGATGAGCCTTTAAACTACATAGATGTCTATATCAGGAAAGAGATAGAAAGGCTTCTTACAGACAGCGACATTACACTGGTGTTTGTTGAACACGATAAGAGTTTCTCCGATAGTGTAGCAAATAAAGAGCTGGTCCTTTGACCAGCTCTTTATCGTTATATAGATGTGTATCTATGTTAATCCGGCCACTCAAAACTGTTCAGTATGTCTTCTGATACATCCCAGATGTGATCGTCTTCTGCCTCATCCTCGTCGTATACGCAAACGCCTACCATAACGAATTCATGATCGCCTATGAAGTAGTACTGTTCGGTATAAGGGGTGCAGTCCAGGATAAAACGGTAATAATCATTGCCGTTAATGGTTCCGGATGATTCCATTCTTGCTGTTCCGCCGTATTGCTGCGCCTGCTGCTCGACCTGATCGAGTATCGCAATCGCAAATGTGCTGCTTTCTTCGGGTGAATAGTAGTTGTCTCCGTGCCTTACAACGATGTTGTTAGGAGGCGTGGAGGAGTTCTCGTTGCCTGCTTCGCAGAAGCAATATGCCTCGTCGTTTGATTGGGAAGGGACATAGACCCATCCGTGTGTTATCTCGAACGTGCCCCAGTCAGTCTCATAAATCTCCGGATCCTCACCTGAATCTTCTTCCTTATCTTCGTCACGGTCAGAGTGATTTCTTGTGCGAGACAATGTTGAGCATGAGGCGGTAAACAGAAATGAAGCAGCAAGCGTTAAAGCCAATATTCTCTTGAGATTCTTCATGTGTACCTCTCGCAAATATAGATTAACGTCTATATGTAAAAATATTCTGTTTTACAAAAGCCGTCAGGCTCATTATAATACATACAAGTGGTGTTTTATAGAAAATAACAGGTAAAAGGTATGGATATATTCTCGTTTATCACTTTGTTTGGCGGTTTGGCATTCTTCCTCTACGGAATGAGCCTTTTGTCAGAATCATTAAAGAAGACTGCAGGCGGCAGACTAGAGAAACTTCTTAAGAAAGCAACTAATAATTCCTTCAAGGGACTTCTCATAGGAGCTCTTATCACTATAGCTATTCAGTCATCCTCTGCGATGACCGTCATGCTCGTCGGATTCGTTAACTCCGGCATCATGGAACTTGCCCAGACAGTAGGCGTTATATTCGGTTCTGATATCGGAACAACACTTACTGCATGGATTTTGTCACTTTCAGGTATTAATTCAGACGGCAATATATTCCTGAAGCTGCTCGAGCCTAAGTGCTTCTCTTTAATCTTCGCTCTTATCGGTGTGATCATGATAATGGGCTCGAAGAAGCAAAGAAGGAAAGATATCGGTATGATGCTCGTCGGATTCGGTATCCTTATGCAGGGTATGACCATGATGAGTTCTTCGATGACGCCTCTTAGGGATTCCGAGAGTTTTGTCAAAGTTCTGACTGCATTCAAGAATCCTCTGCTTGGCGTTCTTGCCGGTGCCCTTGTAACAGGCGTTATCCAAAGTTCAGCTGCTTCAATCGGTATTTTGCAGTCCATGTCCCTTACAGGTTCTATTACTTACGGCATGGCTATCCCCATCATAATGGGTGCTAATATCGGTACTTGCGCAACGGCTGTCCTCTCATCCATAGGCGTTAACCGTGATGCTAAGAGAGTTACTGCCATTCATGTGGCAATCAAGGTCATAGGTACTGCTGTCTGGCTTATACTCTTCTATGCTCTTAATGCGATCATGAACTTCGAGTTTCTGGATAAGCCTGTAGGCATTGTCGGAATCGCTGCATTCCACTCGATTTTTAATATCGGTAATACAATATTGTTGTTCCCCTTCAGAAAACAACTTGTTACTCTTGCCAAGATCATTGTTAAAGAATCTGACGAGGAGCAGGAGTTTAAACTTGATGAGCGTCTTATGACGAGCCCTCCGATCGCTGTATCAGAGTGTACCAACTCCATGGTCAAGATGGTTGGTAAGGCACAGAAAGGTCTGGATAAGGCTACAGACATGTTAGCTGACGGATACAACGATGATGACTTCGAGTTCGTTAAGAAGAACGAGGAAAAGGTCGACCACTACGAGGACCTTATCGGCTCGTTCCTTATGAAGCTTACTACCACTCATCATCTTTCTGTTGAGGATAAGAACAGATCCTCGAAGATGATGCAGGCTGTAGGAGAATTTGAGCGAATTGCCGACCATGCTTCATATATGGCGAATTCCGCTGAAGAGATCATGCGCAAGCAGATCGTTTTCTCACCTGATGCGGATAAGGAGATAAAGAGCCTTGTTGCCGCAGTCAAAGAGATCTATACCAATGCCATCGAGTGCTATCTTTCCGATGATGCGGAGATGGCCAAGAAGATCGGTCCTCTTAAGATCGTAATAAGCGAGATGTGCGATTCATATAAGGCTAACCACGTTGAGAGACTCTCAACCGGAGTATGTGAGCCGAGCCATGGCTTTGTTTACAACGATATTCTCTACAGCTGCGGAAGAATTGCCGACCACAGCCACAATATAGCGGCTATCGTTTACAGATTTAAGTCCGGGGAACAGACGGGGGATACTTACATGCATGACTTCAAGCAGCGTAAGGAAAGCGATGAAGCCCTGTACAGAGAATACTTTGAGAAATATGCTTCAAATGAAAAGGCGGTGTGATCACCGCCTTTTGCTTTTCGCTTAGTTTGCTGCGCTCCAGCCGACTTCGTGCCAGCAGTTGTCAGTCCTGATATCGTCTTCTGATTCATAGTAGGGCATGGGAAGTGTGCCTGTGAACGGTACCTGTCCCGTTATGATATCAGCTATCGCGTTGCCGCCCTCGCTTCCCGGGAGGTAACACATTACGCACGAATCCCAGTCATCGATGTAATCGGAAATAATCATGTTGCGTCCTGCAACGATGAGTGTCAGAGTGGGAAGACCGGAATCTGCTGCTTCTTCGATGGCCGGACCGTTTCCGTCGAGTGCCTGCCATCCGTCAACGATGTCGAGAGTCTCGGTGTCGCCCAGCCACTCGGAGTAGGGGGATTCACCTATGCAAAGGACTACCATGTCGCATGTATCAATCTCATCGGGATCGGTAACAACTTCAAATCCAATCTCATCGGCGGCATTCTCCAAAGCTTCGAGAATGGTATTGCAGCCTGTGACAAAGTCCGTTCCCATATCTTCATCAGTTGCGCCCAGCCAGAAATAAGTCCATCCGCCGCAAAGCACGCCGGTGTCATCTGCTGCGGGGCCTGTTACATATACTCTCATTCCGGGTTCGATCGTGGAATAGTCACCTATCTTCAAGGGAACAAGGGACTCTGCTGCGAGCGTTCTTGCAACTTCGTGGGATCTTTCTGAATTGTAGTCGTAGGTGGGATTAAAGTTCTCAACATAAGGATCATCAAATAATCCGCACTGAAGCTTAACTCTTATGATCCTTGTGACGGCGTCATCGATTCTCTCCTCTGTGATGTCTCCGGATTCGACTGCATCGATTATTATCTGACGGCATTCTTCGAAGTTCTCCCATTCCATGAGCATATCGATGCCTGCGTTCACGCACAGAATTACGTTTTCTCGTAAATCGGCTCCCGAACACTTCTCGATGGAATCCCAGTCAGATACGATGAATCCTTCAAATCCGAGATCGTTCTTCAAATACTGAAGATATTCTGCTGTCTCGTGCATCTTGGTGCCGCGCAGGGAAATGTGAGAGACCATGATCGTCTGTGCTCCTGCGTTAACGAGGTCTTCATATACACCGAGAAGCTCTTCAATCTGCTCATCGGTAGGCTCGGAATTACCGCGGTCAATAAGGCGGTCGGCGTCAGAGTCCTCGCCGGTTCCGTAAACAACGTAGCCCTCACCGAAGAAGTGCTTGGGGCAGACGATAACTCCTTCTTCAAGCATGCCCCCTACGAAAGTGAGGCTTAATTCATCACACATAGAGATCTCTGACGAGTAGCACTCGTATGTGCGTCCCCAGCGGGGATCGGTGGAGTTGGAAACAACGGGGCCGAAGTTCCAGATCATACCGGTGTGGATCATCTCACTGCCGACGATATGTCCGTATTCTTCTGTGAGTTCAAGGTCATGTGCTGCTCCGATGTTGATGTTGTGAGGGAAGATGACGCAGCCGCTTGCGTAGTTAATGCCGTGTACGCTGTCCTGTCCGAACAGGTAGGGGATAGCCGCCTCAGACATCATGGCGTCTTCCTGATATGAGTTGACGATTTCTCTCCACTCATCAGCGTCAGGGTTAGGCCAGTCTCCTATCTGGTGGAAGAGGGAGCCGTAATCGTACGCCTGCATATCCTCGTCGCTTACATTGTAGAAAGCACCCTGGACCATCTGTGCCGCCTTTTGTTCAAGTGTCAAAGTGGCAACGATTTCCTCAGCCGTCATGCCTTCGTAGAGATTTAAGTCTATCTGCGTGACAGGCTCGGTCTCAATTGTTTCTTCCACAGGAGCAGTTCCTGTTTCTTCGGAAGTGACACTTTCCGCCACAGTCTGTTCAGTATCAACTGCACCGGAGCAGGCGCTTAATGTCAGAGCTCCTATTAATAATAAAGAAATTAACCTTCTATTCATTTAATAACCCTTCCTTTTAATCGATAGCGTCATTATGCAAGAAAAAAGAACAAAAAGTCAAAAAATCTCAATAAAACCTATTGCATAACAAAAACATTACATATAAAATACAGGTACGTGGCGAAAAGTGGCAGAATATTTCACAAAAAGGGAGTAAAGTGTCAGTAATCGTTACAAGTGTAACACAGAAGAGTAGAGGGTAATGGCAAGGGACACTAAGAAAATCGATGCTAAGGGAAGATTCTTCATTCCCACAAAGCATAAGGAAAGCCTTGGAGACAAGCTGGTTGTAACAAACAGCTTGGATAAGGGCTATCTTTGTGTCTATCCCGCCGAAGCCTTCGAGAAGGTGAAAGAGCAGCTCGGGAAATTGAATTCCATGGATATCCAGGTCAGAAAGATGAAGAGAATGATCATCGGTGAGGCTTTGGAGTGCAATATCGATTCCCAGGGAAGGATCAGTGTTACCCGCGAACTTTGGGACCGTATCGGTGCCGAGCCCGGAGAAGAGATCTGCGTATTCGATATCGACGGAAAGCTTGATATCTGCACGAAGGCTCACTACGACGCGGAGGACTATGACCTGAGTGCTATCGAAGGCCTCGAGACCAAGTACTACGTAGAAGGCCTCTGATGGAAGACTCAAGGAAAGAGAACGGATTTTCTCATATACCGGTCCTTTTCGATGAGTGCATGGACGCTCTTGATATCAAACCAGCCGGGATCTATGTGGATTGCACGGCGGGCGGAGGCGGCCACAGCGAGGGCATTCTGAACAGGTTAAGTCAGGAAGGGATGCTCATATCGCTTGATAAGGATGATGAAGCGCTTCAAGTTTGTAAACAAAAGGCGCTTACACATAAAGATAAGAACTGGCAGGTAATAAAGTCCGATTTCTCCATGATAGGAGAGGTTCTGGACGAACTGAATATTGACAAAGTTGACGGAATACTCGCAGACCTGGGTGTCTCCTCACATCAGATCGATACGGCACAAAGAGGTTTCTCGTACGCTGTTGACGGTCCGCTTGATATGAGGATGGACAGCTCGTCTCCGCTGTCGGCCTATGTGGTGGTGAACACCTATGACCAAAGAAAGCTTGAAGAGATATTCAGGCTTTACGGAGAAGAGAGGTATGCGGGAAGGATCGCTTCAGGGATCGTAAGGGACAGGGCGCTTAAGCCGTTTGGCACCACCTTGGAACTTGCGAAGGCCATCGCTTCTTATATGCCTTCGAAGGCAAGATACGAAGACCAGCATCCTGCAAGAAGATGCTTCCAGGCAATAAGGATCGAAGTTAATCATGAGCTTCATTCTGTCAGGAAACTTCTGCAGGAGGGACCGGTGCTTCTTAAACCGGGCGGAAGGATGGCTGTAATAAGCTTCCACTCGCTCGAGGACAGGATTGTCAAAGAAGAGTTCCGGACTCATGAGAATCCCTGCACATGTCCGAAGGATTTTCCGATGTGTGTCTGCGGTAAGAAGAGCATCGGACGCGTGCTTACAAGAAAGCCTGTTACTGCAGGACAGGAAGAACTTAAAAGAAATATGAGATCCCACAGCGCAAAGCTTAGGGTCTTCGAAAGAACATAAAGGCAAAAGCAACAAGTTAAACAGGGGGCGAAGATGAAAGCTTCAGCACAATCTAACGAGTTCTATACTGAGATCTACATGCCTATCTCGAAGCAGATATTCGAGTATACGGCTTCTGATGTGGATGAGCAGAAGGCTAAGGAAGAGGAACTCAGGAAGCAGACCATCAAGATCAGAAGAGCTGCAAGAAGCAGAGGGTTCGAGGCCGTTGTTGCTGTCGGTCTCATTATAACCATCGGCGTGTTCTTCATGTTGCTTATCAACCCCCAGGTAAGCCTTGCAGAATTGGCTAAGGATAATTCGGATTTGAAGGATCAGATAGCGGTGTTGAAAAGAAGTATCCTTGATTCCGAAGAGAACCTTAATGGTATAACAGATATGGACAGTATCAGAGCGCAGGCACTCGCTCTCGGTATGCAGGACCCGAATGCAAATCAGGTCGTGACTATTCCGATGCCGGAGGATGACAAACTCGTAACTATGGTATCATATGACGAGGAGTTCGGAATCAGCGAGGAGGCGTATGACAGCGCTGTGGAGGCTCTGACAAACTACTACCTCGAAGAAGACGGCAACGGATGAGTGAAGATCGAATAGAGAATAACGAAGACTTAAACGTAAACGAGACCGGAAAGAGCAGAAATGAGAGGGTATCTCTTGGACTTACCCTCACGATCTATGCGCTCTGCGGTCTTTTCATTTTTTTTCTCGTAGGTAAACTCTATAAGACCACAGTAATTGATTATGATATATACGCCAGAGCTGCTTCTAACCAGCAGTGGAGAATGATGTCATATGAGGCTGACAGGGGCATTATCTATGATGCGAACTTTATGCCGCTTGCATCTAATACTTATAACTATACTGTTGTAATCTCACCTAAGATCCTGATGTCGAGCAGTGAGATAGAAGACGGAACTTTAACCAGAGCACAGCTTATAACGGATTTCTCGACTTTGTTCGGTCTTACCGAGGAAGAACTTAATGAAGTTATTCCTGTAGATCCCAACGATACTAACGATCCGAGAAATGATGTTGCCGGTATGGACCTTATACGTAATGTTGAGGCTGATGTGGCCGAGCCTGCCAAGACCTACTGCAATCAGCACTCTCTTGCGGGAATTTCTTTCGTACCGGTTCCTCAAAGATATTACAATTACGGAAGTCTCGCGGCGCAGGTAATCGGATATGCGAGCAACGACGGTGTAAGTCTTAACGGCGTTTACGGACTCGAGGCTTACTACAACAGCATCCTTTCCGGTACTGACGGCTACAGATACTCTGAGGTTGACCAGGGTACCGAGGGCGTTCTTCCTTATTCTGACGCTATCTCCCAGCCTGCTGTAAACGGCAACAATCTGGTTCTTAATATTGATGTTAATGTACAAAGAATCTGTGAGGAAGTGTGCAGAAGCGCCTATCTTCAGTACAACCCGAGAGACGGTATCTGCGCCATTGTTATGGACCCCTATACAGGTGCGATCCTTGCGATGGTATCTCTTCCTGACTACGATCTTAACGATCCTTATGAGATACCCTACGGATATGATGCGATCAGCTGGAATGCACTAAGTGATGATGAACAGGTCGATTATCTCATGAGTAATGTCTGGAGAAACCGATGCATATCCGATACATACGAGCCGGGTTCCACGTTTAAGGCCCTTACCACATGCATAGCCTTTGAAGAGAATCTTACTAACGAGAACGAGGAGTTCTCCGATGAACCGATTCAGGTGTCGGATATCGATACGATCTCATGCTGGCTTCAGAAGCAGCACGGCGGAAATCACGGTATTGAGAGCTTAAGACAGGCATTCGAGAATTCCTGTAACCCTATCTTCGTTCAGCTCGCGCAGAGAATCGGAATACACAGGTATTATGAATATGTTCACATGTTCGGCTTCTATGAGACGACTGGTATCGATCTTCCGGCTGAAGGAACGGGTATCTTCCATACAGATCCTTCTGTTATCGACTTGAGCTGTTTGTCATTTGGTGAGTCTGCGACGGTTACGCCTATTCAGCTTCTTAATTCATATTGCGCAATCGTTAACGGCGGTAACCTAATGGTTCCTCACGTAGTAAGATACATAACCGATGAGAACGGAAATATCGTGGATGAGATCGAGCCTGAGGTCATAAGAACGATATTCTCTGAGAATACCTGCGCAAGAGTCCGTCAGCTGATGATCAACGTTGTTGACGAAGGTACAGGTACAGCAGGTCAGGTTCCGGGCTATTACGTAGCAGGTAAAACATCGACATCTACTATCGAGAACGGTCCTATGGCCGGTGCTCACGTTCTCTCATTCTCGTGCTTTGCTCCGTCCTATGATCCGAGGATCGCTGTTCTGGTCGTACTTAACAAACCTGTAGAGAATTCCGTCGGTTCATCGGCTGCTGCATCCACGGCGGCGAGAATCGTAGAAGAGACTTTAAGTTATATGGGCGTTCCGAGAATCCTTACCGAGGAAGACTATGATCAGCTCACAACAAGATACTGGGTTCAGCCTGTAGTAGGCCTTACCGCTACCGAGGCATCATCGAGAATCGGATATAACGGAATCTCGTGCGTTTACGGTTCACCAGGGATGACAGCTGATACTGTAGTAGGCTCCACATATCCCAGTACTGATGCCCAGCTGTACAGCAGCGGAATCGTTATGCTGTATGCTGAAGATGAGAATATTCAGATGCTTACAAGTACGGTTCCGAATTTGTCGGGTAAGACCGCGATCGAGTGCATGGAAGCATTACGAGACGTTAACCTTAACTGCCATATTGACGGTGATGTAATGGGAATATGTGTTACTCAAAGCGACCTTCCCGGAGCTACTGTTTTCGCAGGGTCCATTGTTAACGTAACGCTTGAGGACACCAGTATCGCCCCTGATGCGGAGTTGAGCCAGGAGCCCGAAAGTGAGGATGGTGTAGCACCGCAGGAGGATGAGACACAGGAGTCTGAAGAAGGAGGTCTTGTCGGCTGATATGACGATCAAGGAGCTGCTTGAAGGTAAAAGATACAGACTTATCGCGGGGGACGAGAACCGAGAGGTTAATTCGGTCGAGTTTAACTCGCGGAAAATAGTAAGCGGCAGTGCATTCGTCGCCGTTAAGGGCTTTACTTCCGACGGACACGATTACATCGACATGGCTGCGGATAAGGGTGCATCCCTGATAGTTGTGAACGACAAGCGTGACGGTCATGACGATGCCTCCTTAAAGGAGCTTTCTGAAAGTCATGGTGTAACAGTTATCTCCGTTCCTGATTCGCGTCAGGCATCAGCTTATCTTGCTGCTTCTTTCTTTTCTCATCCCGAGGATAAGCTTCATATAACGGGTGTTACCGGCACCAAGGGTAAGACCACGATCACGTTCATGATCCATGACATCCTTAACAGGTGCGGTAAGAAAGCAGGTCTTATAGGAACTGTATGTAATCTTGTCGGAGACGAGAAGATTCATTCTTCCCACACAACACCTGAGGCAAGAGATACCTATGAGCTTATGTCACATATGGTGGAGCAGGGTTCGGAAGAGCTCGTTATGGAGGTGTCAAGCCAGGGGTTAAAGCTCGACAGAGTTTACGGCATGACATTTGATACCGGCTGTTTTACCAATCTTTATGAGGATCACATCGGCGGTAATGAACACCCCGATATGGAGGATTATATAAACTGCAAACTTAAGATGTTCGAGCAGACAAAAACTGCTGTTATCAATAAGGATTGCAGCATAGCAGACCGATGCATAATCAAGGCTTCGGAGTGCGGATGCAAGATCTATACTTACGGGTTGTCGGAAGGCTGCGACGTGAGAGCGGACAGTCTTGAGAACGGCATTAAGGACGGACGTGCCGGAACTTTCTTTGATCTTGAAAGCCCGTGGTATCAGGGCCGCTTCTTCGTTGCCATCCCGGGCGAGTTTAATGTGTATAATGCGCTTTGTTCTATAGCTGCCGCTTACCTTGCGGGTGCCGATACAGAAGATATCAAAGAGAGCCTTCAGAGCATTGAGGTTCCCGGCAGACTTCAGCATGTGCCTAATGATCTTGGAATAACGATTCTTGTTGATTATGCTCACAATGCGGCAAGCCTCGAGAATGTTCTCGATACGTTGAAAAGTGTTGCAAAAGGCAGGGTAATAACTGTCTTCGGCTGCGGAGGAGACAGATCTCATACCAGAAGATTCGAGATGGGTGAGGTGTCAGGAAATAAATCTGACTATACCATCGTGACTTCCGATAATCCGAGAACGGAGGATCCGCTTGTTATCATCGGACATATTGTTTCCGCGATAAGTAAGACAAGCGGAAAGTATGAGACGGTAGTGGACAGAAGTGAAGCTATATACAAGGCTATTGAAACAGCGAATCCGGGCGACATCGTCCTGATCGCGGGAAAAGGCCATGAGGATTATCAGATATTCAAAGATAAGACGATCCATTTTGATGACTCTGAGGTTGCCTTCGAGGCGGCAAAGAATGTGAAGGAGAAAAGGTCATGATCAGATTGTTTTCTCTTGATGAAGTAGTCTCAGCCGTCAACGGAGATGTTGTAAACCGCAAAGGTTACCTTGGCGGTACAGTGTTTGTAACAGGTGTATCGACGGATACGAGAACCATCAGTGAAGGTGAACTTTATATTGCCTTGAAAGGCGAGAATTTTGACGGACATGACTTCTGTGAAAAGGCTGTCCAGAAGGGGGCATGTGCTGTAATTGTCGACGGCATAAAGAAAGTTCCGGAAGGCGCGATAGGAATTGTCGTTAAAGATACATTGACCGCTTTGGGAGATCTTGCAAGACACTACAGATTTAAGCTTGGTGCCAAGGTCATCGCCGTTACGGGTTCAGTTGGCAAGACAACAACACGTGAGATGATCAGAGTCGCTTTGGAGCCGTCATTTAAGGTGGTTTCCACCAAGAGAAATCTGAATAATGATGTTGGGCTTCCCAAGACTATACTTTCCGCGCCTAAGGGCACTGAGATCATACTTCTTGAGATGGGTATGAGAGGCCTCGGACAGATAGAGTATCTGACAAAGGTCGCTAATCCCAATATTGCCGTTATCACGAATGTAGGATGTTCCCATATCGGTATCCTGGGGTCAAAAGAGAATATCAGGACTGCAAAGACCGAGATAATCAAAGGTCTTACCGATCACGGAATACTTATCGTAAACGGCGATGATCCGTTCCTGTTTGATTATGTCAGAAATATACTACCGATAAATAACGGACTTGCAGCCGTATTTGCATCGGATAATGTTCCTTCCACTGTTACAAACTGCCCGATGTGTGTCAAAGCAACGGGTATAAAGGAACATAACGGCATGGATTTTGATGTGTCTGTGTCTGTGAACGGCAGCGTAACTGAGAATAAAGGCCAGCACATAGGTCTTGGCGGTGAGCATAATGTCCGTAATGCCTGCTTCGCCCTTGCATGCGCAAAGCTTGCCGGTGCGGATATGGAATTGGCTTCAAAAGCCTTATCCTGCTATGAACCTATGGACGGAAGAGGGAAGACATATTACGGAAAGAAGTATACGATCATCAATGATGCCTATAATGCTTCACCGGAGTCCATGGCGGCCGCTTTTGGCAATCTCGATTCTACCAATCCCGGATCCCGTAAGATAGCGGTTCTCGGAGGAATGAGAGAATTAGGTTATAATTCTCCCGAACTTCACGAACAGACAGGTGAGATTCTGGGCAAATACAAGTTTGATAAGATAATCGTAACAGGTGATGACAAGGATTCATTTGTGAAAGGTCTTAAGAAAACAGCACCTTCATCGGATGTGATCCTGTGTGAAGATACACAAGAGGTAAGGAAGAAGACTTTAGAGGTGGTAAGACCCGGCGATACGGTGTTGTTCAAGGCTTCGAATTCATTCGGATTCGAGAAGCTTGCCGGGGAGTTTATTGATAATGACAAAGATAACGGTTGAGAAGAAAACTAATATACCTTTGTTGCTCATGATGTTTGTAATCATCATGTTCGGTCTTGTCATACTTTATTCCGTATCAGGTCCTGCAGGTTATGCCAAGTCTGTTCATGATTCTGCTTACTACCTTAAAAGACAGATAATCTGGACTGTCGTAGGAATAGTTGCGGCTTTGTTTATATCATTCCTGCCTGTAAATCTGTTCAAGCATCCGATCATTTATATGTCCGCATATTTTGTCAGTTTGGGACTTGCTGTGGCAGTTAAGGCATTCGGTACTGAGATCAACGGTGCAAGAAGATGGATCCTTATCGGAACCTACGAGCTTCAGCCTTCCGAGATATGTAAGATCGGCCTGATCATAGCTTTGGCGGGGTACAGGGAACATATAGTCAGATTACGTGCCAAAGGAATGTTTAAAGCCGGCTCTGCAAAACGGCAGGCATGGAATCACGCATTCTTGGATTTTATTCTGCCCGTGGGAGCATGTCTTCTCGTTGATGTACTCATCCTGTTTGAGCCCCACTTCTCATGTTTCCTTATTATCGGATTCGTTGTATTTATCTGTACTCTTAATTCCGGTACAGGTATCAGAGCGTGGTTCCTCGGAGGTCTTACGCTTTTACTTGCAGGTATTATCTTTGCTTCGGCATATGTTGCAGTTAATCCTAACTTCAGAAGAAACTTTGCTCACGTTTACCAGAGGCTTAATATCTTTGCAGCGACCAGCGGTGACGAGTCCGTTGAAGTTACGGAGGATGAGACCCGTCAGGTTACCAATGCCCATAATGCGTTAGGTTCAGGCGGAATGTGGGGAAGAGGAATCGGAAGCTCACGAGCTAAGTATAATTATGTATCTGAGGCCCAGAACGACTATATCTTCTCGATCTATGTTGAGGAGACGGGATTTGTCGGCGGCGCGATACTTATATTCTTATATGCACTGATGTTTGCCCTGTTTGTGGTGGTAATCTTACGAACGAACACCGTGTTCTCGCGAATGCTTGCCACGGGATGCTCGTCGCTTATTATGATACAGGTTATCCTGAATCTCGCCGTTGAGCTTCAGGTCGTACCATCAACAGGTGTTACATTGCCGTTCGTAAGTTACGGCGGTACGGCACAGTTGTTCCTTCTTATCGCATACGGTCTTATTCTCTGCGTATCAAGAAGCGGAACATCTCCTGTACCTAAGAAGGGAAGCGTAACAATAGAATGAAGAGATTTATAATTACCGGCGGAGGAACATCCGGTCATATTAATCCGGCGATTACTATAGCCGATGCACTTAAAGAGTATTACGGCCCCCGTGAAGGCTGCGAGATCATCTTTGCGGGCCGTAAGGAAGGTCTTGAAGGTGAACTGGTTCCCAAGGCCGGGTACGAGTTTAGGGATATCTGTGCCAAGCCGTTCCCTATGAAGCCCTCTGTCAAGCTTATTAAAGCTGTGATGGCATTTAATAAAGGTAAGAAGCAGTGCAAGCAGATAATACGTGAGTTTAATCCCGATGCGGTGATAGGAACAGGAGGATATGTCTGTGCTCCTGTTCTTGAGGCGGCTTCAGAATTGAAGATTCCCGTAATTATTCATGAAGCAAATGCTTTCCCGGGAAGAGCAAACCGCATGATGGGCAGGAAGGCGGCACTGGTGTTAACAGGCTTCCCGAATCAGGAGAAGGATTTCCCGAAGGCAGGCAAAGTAGTCTATTCGGGCAACCCCATAAGGTCCGTGATGATCGGTAATGATTACGAGTCGTCCCGTAAGAAGTTAGGGATCGATCCGTCCCAGAAGCTCGTCTTCGCCATGGGCGGAAGTCTTGGCTCGAAGACCATAAATGACTTTGTCATAGCAGCTTCAAAGATGGAGAGGTTCTCCGATATCAAGTTTGTATTGGGAACAGGCAAGCAGCAGACGAAGAATATATCTGCTGAGGATCTGAGTGCACCTAATCTCGAATCACATATGTATATCAACAATCCTACGGATTACATGACGGGTGCTGACGTGTGCATCACAAGATCCGGTGCCGTAACATGTGCTGAGACCGCAGCTATAGGCACCTGTTCCATATTGATTCCGTATCCTCATGCTGCACATGATCACCAGACTTACAACGCTTCCGCTTTTGAGAAGATCGGAGGCTGCGTTATGATGGCGGACGCGGATGTTGCCGCAGGTAAGCTTTTCGACGTGCTCGAGGACCTTCTCCGGGATGACAAGAAGCGTGAGAGCATGAGACAGAATGCAAAGAAACTCGCGGTGCTCGACTGCGATGAGAAGATAGTAAATGCCATAGAGGACGTTTTACGGGGTGAGTGAAGACGATAACAAGAAGGAACTGGACGGTAAAGAGACGTCCGATGTGAAGGAGCCGCAGGAGGAATCCCCTGTTAAAGCTGCTCCGGAAGAACCCTCAGAAGAAGAGGGTGTGGTTGTCGTTGAGTCTGAAGAGGAATCCGGGGAGCAGGACCGTGAGTCTGAGCCTTCGAATGAGGAGGAGAAACCTTCCGAACCCGAGACGCCTTCGCAGCCGAAGCCTTTAAACCGGCCCCGCAAGCATGCTCCCGCCCCTCGAAAAAAGAAAGACGAGAAGGAATACCTTCCTGATTTCCCTTATGATTTCAAGACTGTGTTGGGTGCGCTCCTTGCAGTGTCTCTGGTTATATTTATCTGGTCGGTGATCTTCCATCCTTCTATGAGGATACAGAGTATAGATGTGGTCGGAAACTACGAGTTAAGCGATGAGCAGATCATGGATGCTCTTGATATTCATGTGGGCGACCATATCCTCAAATTTACATTGCTTAAGGCGATGGCACTTGCCAAGAGTACGCCTTACATCGAGAACGTGAGCGTAAGGATAGATTTCCCGTCCTCGCTGACCATCAATGTTAATGAGAGACACAAGCTTGCTTATATCAAGGTTCCTGACGGTTATATTGCTATAGACGAATTTGGAATGATACTTGAGTTTACAACGTTCGAGACCGAGGACGTTCACCCGGTTTTGTGCGGACTTGAGCTTAACAATGTTGTTGTAGGGTCATATACGGAGGTTACCGATTCGCTTGCGTTCAGGAAGATGATCCTGGTGCTCGGAGCGGTCCTTGATGCTGACAGGAACTCGAACCACGACGACGGATATTACTTCTATGACAGTGTCAGAGAGGTGCGTGCGATATCGTCAGGCCTCATATTCTTGACGATTGAACTTCCGGATGGAACTATCCTTCAGGTTAAGCTTGCAGGCATAGAGCACATTGCCGATGACATGCAGTGGCTCCTTTACGCGATAAGAGGAGATGCATTTGAAGGTCTGCCGGCCGGTTCCCTTGATATGACAGAAGAAGAAAAAATATATCGCGCGTATAATACTTAATTTGCATTAATAACAAAAAAAGTTTAACATTACATGGTATGAGTGAAAAAATATATTGTTGTAGTACGATATTTAGTTTAAAATCAAAATAATTGTACTATATATAGTATATAAGCACATAAATTAACTCGATGGAGGGACTGACAAATGTCTGATAAGAGAGGATTTGTTCTGGACGAGGACCATTTCGCCACTATTAAAGTAATCGGTTGTGGCGGCGGCGGCTGTAACGCAGTTGACAGAATGATTGACAGCGGGGTTCAGGGCATTGATTTCATTTCCGTAAACAGTGATAATCAGGCACTTGCGAGAACTAAGGCTCCCGTTAAGATTCAGATTGGTGAGAAAGTAACAAGAGGTTTGGGCTGCGGTGCAGACCCCAGTGTCGGTGAGAAGGCAGCAGAGGAGTCCAAGGACGAGATTGCTGAGGCTATCTCAAATACCGATATGCTCTTTATCACAGCCGGTATGGGCGGCGGTACAGGAACAGGTTCTGCTCCGGTAGTTGCACAGATCGCTCAGGAACTCGGTATCCTCACGGTTGCAGTAGTTACAAGACCGTTCATGTTCGAGGGTGCAAGAAGAGCACAGAACGCTGAGCGCGGTATCCGTGAACTCGAGAAGTATGTAGATGCTCTCGTTGTTGTAAGCAATGACAAGCTTCTTGAAGTTGTTGATGATGACACATCTTTCGAGGAAGCATTCAATATGGCAGACCAGGTATTGAAGTTTGGTGTGGCAGGTATCTCAGACCTCGTAGCTATCCCCGGACTTATCAACCTCGACCTTGCCGATGTAAGAAGAGTTATGACAAAGGCCGGCGTTTGCCACATGGGTATCGGCCGTGCTTCCGGTGAGGGAAGAGCAACAGCTGCTGTTAAGCAGGCTATCAATTCTCCCTTGCTTGATACAACGATTGAAGGCGCTAACGGCGTAATCATCAACTTCACAGGCGGAAGAAACATGAAGCTCCAGGAAATCGACGCAGCTGCCAAGCTCGTACAGGATTCTGTAGCGCCTGAGGCAGAGATCATTGTCGGTGCTGTTATCGATGCATCTCTCGAGGACGAGATCATGATCACTGTTATCGCATCCGGTTTTGATAATTCCGTAAATGCTTCCTCTAACCACAGAGCAAGCACATCCATTCTTTCAAGAAACAATCCTCAGCTCGCAGGAGAGCGTAATGCAGCTCCTGTTACTACAACAAGCAGAAGTTCATATGGCAGAAACGAAGCTCCGGCTCCCGCACCTGCTCCTAAGGCTCAGCCTGCTCCCGGTTTCCTCTTCGGAGATGATTCCGTCAACAGCAGAGTACAGGCAGCACGTGAGCCTGAGGCAGCTCCGGCACCTGCACCCGCACCTGCACCCGTTGCACCGGTTCAGCCTATTCCCGTACAGTCGGGTTCACAGGCTCCCGTACAGACATATCAGGCACCTGCACCTGCAGCACCCGCACCTAACCAGTACGGCGGCAGACCTCAGGTAAATGTTTCACCTGATGCAGAACCCAACCGTTCACAGGCAAGAACAGCTAAGCCGTGGTTTATGTTTGGCGGCAACAAGGACTCTGAACAGTAATGAAATGTCCCAAGTGTGGAGCTGATAACGATAAAGTAATTGATACACGCCCCTCTGATGAGGGGCGTGCCATTAGACGTAGAAGAGTTTGTCTGGAATGTGAGTACAGATACTCGACTATCGAGAGGACCGAAGTGCTCGGTATGAAGGTAGTTAAGAAGGACGGAACGCGTCAGGATTTCTCAAGAGAGAAACTAATGGCAGGACTTGCTTCTGCATGTTCTAAGAGACCGGTATCTAACGACAACCTTGAGAAGATTGTGGATGAAGTCGAGGGGGCTTTGTCAGAGCAGAGAAACGGCGAGATTTCCACGAATAAAATAGGTGAGATCGTTATGGAGCGTTTGAAGAAGCTCGATAAGGTTGCTTATGTAAGATTTGCATCTGTTTATAGAGATTTTACGGATATAGAGTCATTTACGAGAGAAGTAGAGAATATAGATAAGGACTGAAGGGTTAAGGAGGCATTATGAAAAAGGTATTCATTGTTGATGATGATGCAGACATCATCGAACTTGAGAAGCTTTACTTCGAGAAGGAAGGCTACGAGGTCATCTCATGTATGCAGGGTGACAGAGCTGTTGCTACATTTAATGTAACAAAGCCTGATATCGTAATTTTGGATCTGATGCTTCCGGGTATGGACGGCAATGATATATGCCGTGAGATAAGAAAGGTATCTGATGTACCGATCATTATGCTTACTGCTAAGACAGATACGCTCGACAGAGTTATCGGTCTCGAGCTTGGTGCAGATGACTATGTTCCGAAGCCGTTCGAGCCCAAGGAGCTTCTTGCAAGAGTTAAGGCTGTATTAAGAAGAACAGACAGAGCTGCTTCATCTTCAGATTCTGCTGATTCTTCTGAGGATCCGTCGGATGTAAATGTAGTTACATATCCGGGTCTTACCGTAGATAAAGTTAAGTATGTGGTTACGGCTGACGGTAAAGAGGTTTACATGCCTCCGAAGGAGCTTGAGCTTCTTTTCTTCCTGGCATCCAACCCTAACCGTGTATTCTCGAGAGAGCAGCTCCTCGGTAATGTCTGGGGATATGATTTCTTCGGTGAATCGAGAACTGTTGATGTACATATCAAGAGAATCCGTGAGAAAATCGAGACTCCCGGTGTAGAGCGTGACTGGTGCATCAGAACAGTCTGGAGCAGAGGATACAAGTTCGAGACTAAGTAATATATGGCCGGTTCTTTACACAACAAGTCGGTCAATACTGATTTTGCCGTATTCTTAAATACGTTCCTGATAATAAGCACGGTAGTTGTTTTTGCTGTGCTTGTTTTTGTTTCGTATCAGAATATGTACAACCAGTATCTTGATGATGCTATGGTTGAATCAACAGACATATGCACCGATGTAGCGGTAGACTATGCTGACTTCATGATCAAGTATCCTGATTCCACAATCCGTAATGATCTTATGGATCTTTATCTTGATTCCATCTATATGACCAGCAAAGGCGAAGTTTATATAGTCGATACTGAAGGCACCATTTACTATACGAATACAGATTATCCTCAGGGTTCAACCGCCGGTAATGATATAAGGTTTGCCGTTTCCTCATCTAATTCAAGGATATACCAGAATGTTCAGGAGATAAGCGCAAGCTTATCAAAACTCATTACCTGCACGAATATCGGCACTACAGGTCTTTTTGTAGTACATGTTGCCAAGGTTGATTTCTCTGAAGTAATAAATGAATTTATGACTATAATGGTCTACCCGGTTATAGTCTCGATGGCGGCAGCTATTGCACTGCTCGTCGGATTTACCGGTATAGCTATCAGACCTTTACGTGCTATTTCCAAGACTATAGGCAAAGTTTCCGAGGGTGATCTAACGGCCAGAGTAGATGATAAGTTCACAAGTTACGGAAACAGAACGGGAATGCTTACACTCTCTTCAGACCTTACGGACATGGCGGGAGAGGTCAATATCATGATCGAAACACTCGAGAATCAGGAGAAAGACCGTGCGATGTTTATCTCTTCTGTAGCACATGACATAAGAACTCCTCTTACTTCCATAAACGGATTTGTTACGGCTATGACGGACGGTACTATACCTCCAGAGCTTCATGACAAGTACTTAGGCAAGATCAAATATGAAGTCGACAGGATAAGAACACTGGTTGTTTCCATGACCGAAGCGTCTTCTTTATCGCATGTGGACCCTTCTTTAATGGAGGAGTTTGATCTGATGAATGTGGTTGAGGATATGCTTTCCGAGCTTGAGCCGCAGCTTAATGCAAAACGTATTAAGGCGGAAGCGAGGATCAATGAGGATGGCGGAACTCTTGTTTACGGAGAAGTACATCAGCTTAACCGTGTTCTGATCAATATCGTTACCAATGCTATTAAATTTACTCCCGAAGATGGCCGTATAATCATCTCTTCTTATCTCGATAAGAAAGAGAAGGTAAGAGTCATCTCGGTAGAGGACTCCGGTCCCGGTGTTGAGCCTGCCAAGAGAAGCAAGGTCTTTGACAGCTTCTATAAGGCTGATCCTTCGCGCAAGCAGGAGGGATTCGGACTGGGCCTTTATATCTGTAAGCAGATACTGTCCGGCCACAACCAACTTATAAGGCTTGAAGAGAGTCCCGAGCTTGGCGGAGCCATGTTTATATTCTCTTTCCCGACACCTCCTTCAAAGGCATGATCCATGAGGAAAAGCGACAGGATCAAACTTGCGAAGAAGACTTTGGATGCTCTTCACGAAGCTTTCCCCGACTCATGCTGTTCGCTTGACAGCGACCTGCCGGAGCGTCTTGCTATACGCGGTATCCTGTCCGCACAGTGCACTGATATCAGAGTGAATATTACCGCGGGAGAGCTTTTCGCGAAGTATCCTTCCATGGCTGATATACTTGCGGCTCCCGAAGAGGATATTCTTAGCATAATTAAGCCGTGCGGTCTTTATAAATCCAAGGGAAAGTCTGTCAGAGCTTTTGCGGGGCTTTATGAGAACGAGTGGGGACGCACTGTTCCTGATGATGTAGACGCTCTTATGAAGTGTCCCGGAGTCGGCAAGAAGATCGCCAACCTTATTGTGGGTGAGATTTACGGGACTCCTGCGGTAGTTGTAGATACGCATTGCAAGCGTGTAATGTACAGGATAGGAATCACCGATAACACCGACCCGTTAAAGGTCGAGGAGGATATCTGTGAGGTCTTTCCGGAGGACTCGTGGATAGAATTAGGTCATATGGCGGTGTCTTTGGGAAGGACATTTTGCACTTCACAAAAGCCGTCTTGTGACACATGTCCGCTTTTGGGGTTTTGCAAGAAAAGAATACTTAAGAAAGCGGGGGATTCCTGATGAGCGCTTCCACATCGAAAGTAACCTTGGGAAGCCCCGTTGATGTGCTCTACGGCATCGGCCCTGAGGCCGCGAAGAGACTTCAGCGCCTGGAGATTTTTACGGTTTATGATCTTATCTCGTTTATTCCCAGAAGGTATAACGACTGGTCCGGTGTGGGGAAGATAGAGGAAAGTGAAGACGGCAAAGAGATTTCCTTCTTCGGCACCGTTAACACTGCACCCGTAAAGAAGGGCTTCAAGAAGCAGTCGCCGGTAGCGTTCTTTGTAAGCGACGGCACTGGAAGAATAGAGCTTTCATACTTTAATGCCCCTTACATTCTTAATAAGTTTGCCCCCGGAGATAAGATCTTCGTACACGGTGTTGTAAGTTACTATGGCAACAAGGCCCAGATAGTAAATCCGTTCTGTGAGAAAGCGGAGAGTACGGAGGAGTTAAGGCTTGTGCGCCCCGTTTACCCGCTTACGGCCGGTATTACATCCAACATGATAAACAAGTGGGCAGGAACCGCTTTGAAGCTTGTTAAGAACCAGATACCTGATGTTATCCCGGCGTCTTTGGTTCAGAAGGAAGGGCTTTGTTCAGCAGCGCAGGCTTATGAATATGTTCATTTTCCTTCTTCACTCGAGCAGGCTGTCATGGGAAGAAGGCGCATCGCCTACGAGGAACTGATCCTTCTTGGCATCGGCATGAAATACTTTATGGCAACAGGCGGTCCCGATGAGATTGCTCCCGCAGTCGTTCCTTCGAAGGGCGGTCTGTCCTCTGAAGCCTCATCAAGATGGAAGACGGTAATTCATAATCTCGGCTTCAGTCTTACTGACGATCAGAAGAAAGCTATCGCAGATATACAGCATGATCTTATGCAGAATAAACCCATGAACCGTCTCGTTCAGGGTGATGTAGGTTCCGGTAAGACGGCAGTCGCAGTGCTTTCTATGGCTATGACGGCAATAATGGGAAAGCAGTCTGTTCTTTTGGCTCCGACTTCGGTTCTTGCCAAGCAGCATTACGATACGGCAGTGAAGCTTCTTGAGGGAAGCGGGATAAATGTTGCTTTGCTCCTCGGTAAGACAAAGGCGTCTTTGAAAAAGGAGATCAAGGAGCAGCTTCGTAATAATGAGGCTTCCGTTATAATCGGCACGCATGCCGTGCTTACGGATGACGTGAACTTCTCTGACTTAGCCCTCGTTATCGCGGACGAGCAGCACAGATTCGGCGTCAAGCAAAGAGAGAAGCTTCTTATATCGCGTGAGGGCGCGGACGGAGTAAATGCCGTGCATAATCTCGTTATGACAGCAACGCCGATCCCCAGGACTCTTGCGATGGTGATCTATGGCGACATGGCAACCTCTGTCATACGTCAAAAGCCCGCAGGTCGAAAAGCAATCCAAACGCATTTCCTCCCGTACACAGACGGCGATGACATCTATAATGTGTTGCTTGCGAAGCTTCGTAAGGGCGAGCAGGCCTATATCGTATGCCCGAGAATAGATGATGACTCGGAAGAGGTTGCAACGGATGAGTATTACTTTGATGACCTGTATACAGAGGAAGGGGAGACGCCTTCTGCAGTAAGCGTCAAGGAGATGAGAAGAAGACTTGATGAGCACGGACTTTCATCTTCTTATGAAACTGAAATCTTGTACGGGTCCATGAAAGAAACGAAGAAACTCGAAGTAATGGAAAGATTCCTCTCGGGTGAAGTGAAGGTCCTTATATCAACGACGGTTATTGAGGTAGGTGTTAATAATCCCAATGCCACGATGATGGTTATAATGAATGCCGAAAGGTTTGGACTTTCGACGCTTCACCAGTTAAGAGGAAGAATCGGAAGAGGCGATAAACAGTCCTATTGTGTTCTTTGTTCTGATTCAAAGACAGAGCGTGCACTTGAGAGAATGAAGCTTATGTGCGAGTGTTCGGACGGTTTTGAACTTGCAGGAAAGGATCTTGAATTAAGAGGTCCCGGAGACTTCTTCGGAACAAGGCAGCACGGAATCCCGACATTAAGAGCGGCGAATCTGTTTACCGATGCGCCTCTTGCCAAGACATCGACTGATGAGGTCAATGCGGTCCTAAGTAAGGGTGGCGATGAAGCAAAGGCTTTGATGAGCAATATAGAGAAGCTCTTCAGATTAAGATTCCAGGATAAGATGGGGACACTTTAATGCCGAGAGTTGTAGCAGGAAAGTACAGAGGGATAATCCTTGATGCTCCGAAGGGGGATAAAACCAGGCCTACGACAGACAAGGTCAAGGAGGCGCTGTTCTCTATTATCCAGACACGTGTGCCGGGGTGTGATTTTGCGGATATTTTCGCAGGGACGGGCGGCATCGGCATCGAGGCTTTAAGCCGCGGTGCGAATTCAGTTGTTCTTGTCGAGAAGGCGGGTCAGGCGTGTGCTGTTATCAAGAACAATCTTGCCAAGTTAAGGATAGACAAGGAAGATAATATCGAGCTTATCAAGATGGGCTATGATGCGGCTTTGGAGAAGTTTGCCGACGAGGGCAGGAAGTTTGATGTTATTTTCATGGACCCTCCTTACAGGATGGCTCAGAAGGCGGCTCAGGTTGCAGCATCAATAATCATGGAGAAGGATCTGCTTAATGAAGACGGCATTCTCATCGTGGAACATTCGTCGGATCTGCCCTTTGTAACAGATGTAATGAACATGAAACCGATTCGTTCTTGTAGCTACGGGCTTGCGGTGTTAACATTCTTCTCGAAGAGTTGATTATGGGGGTATTTGTTCGTTGACTTCTCTGCTGTTTCCGGGAAGCTTTGATCCATTTACAAGAGGTCATAAAGATATAGCAAGAAGAGCCGCAAGGATTTGCGACAAGCTTTATGTTGCGGTAATGAACAACAGTAAAAAGGATTACACCTTCACACTCGATGAGAGAGTAATGATGGCAAAGATGATTCTTGAAGAGTATCCTAACATCGAAGTGCTCGGCAGTGACGGACTTCTTGTTGACATTTACAAGAATCTCGGGTGTAATGCAGTTGTAAGAGGTATAAGGTCAGAGTCGGATTTCCGCTATGAGGCGGAGATGTCTATGGCGAACAGGATGCTGCATCCTGAATATGATGTAGTGCTCCTGCCGTGCCGCGACGACTTGTCGCTTATAAGCTCCAGCATAGTCAAGGAAGTCGGCCGTTACGGAGGGGATATATCAGCTATGGTGCCGACACAGATTGTTGAATTAGTTAATGACAGATTAAGGAAAGGCAGGAATTAATATATGGACAACAGCAATTACGGACAGAATCAGGCTCCGAGAAAGGTGGAAAGATACGATCTTATCAGCAATATCAATGATATGATCGAGACACTTCGTTCCGCCAGCGGCGTACCGTTCTCTTCGAACTGTGCAGTAGACAGAAATGAGATGATTGCATCACTCGAGGAACTTAAGAATCATCTTCCTGCATCTATCGCTCAGAGCAATGATATCGTTGTAAGAGCTCAGGAGATCATCACTACAGCCCGTGAGAAGAGCAAGAAGATCATCGACGACGCTAACCGTCAGTATGCTTCCAAGGTTAATGATCACGAGATTACAAGGGGTGCCAGAGACGAGGCTGACAATATCCTTGCAGCAGCCGAGAATCAGGCTGATGAGCTTCGTAAGAGCGCACATGTCTATGTTAAGCAGCTCCTTTCTGACGCTAACAATACTCTTTCCGAGAGCATTGCAAAGATACAGACAAATCTATCTGAGATTGATACTACTATCGACTCTATGTAAGTAGTCATCTGACTCACAAAACACCGCGTAACGCCCGGACCTCCAGTGCCTATTGGTCCGGGTGTTTTAATTGTCCTGAATGGGTGCTTCTGTGGGGTGATGGGTGGACTTAAGTGCCTGTGTATAAGATAAGGTCCACGATAATGGTCTCAAATGTGGACCTTCTGACCGGATATAACTGTAGAGTCCATGAATCCGTTAAAAAGTTGGACTGTACTTATCTAACAAAGAATAAGGTCCACAAATTCTCCATAAAATGTGGATCTTAATTGCTATATGAACAAAAAGGTCCATGAGGCGTTCATAATTACCTGAAATCTTTTCTGATCATTTGCTCAACAAGGTTGATATCGAGCGGTTGTTCACGGGTTTCAAAAGTCAGGAACAGGTTATCGCCCAAACGGATACCTTTGTGTGCATAACTGTTAAGTTTAAAGACATTATCTTTGGCATAACCGGGATCATCCAAACGGCCTAAGTGTTCATAATAGATTTCTTTACGGTCGCTCATTCTGAGAATTGTAAAGTCGGGGTGAAAGGTTATTCCGTTTATAGTGATAGGGCATTCGTATTTATATGGGATACCATTAACATATAACCTGTCGGCAATCAGCTGTTCGGATTTTGATCTGACTCGTTCGCCTTTCATCGTGGAATAGACAGGCATTCCTTCCTTGAACCCTTTTAACTTGTAAGGCTTCGATAACCAGGATTGCTTATATTCATCATCCGGCAGACAGAATGGCTTCACAAGTTTTTTGCGCTCGTCGTTATATGAATCGTAGATATTCTCGAGTCCACGGACAGGATAGTTATCAAGGGCGAGTCGTAAAACATGTTCTTCTTTTTTTGCCATCCTTATCAATGCTTCCAGGTAAGTTCTTTGAGCTATTGATTTATGCAAAGATGAATTAGCCGCATCAATGATCCTTCCGTTTGAATGTTCGCGGCTCGTTACGTGATAGTAGTAGACTCTAGATCCTGTTTTTGAGATTCTTAATTGTCCGGGTGGAAATTTGGCTATCTCATTATGACAAAGGTCGATAAGTTTGATGACCGAGTCGTGACGCGACTTCAGGTCATCGTAGATTGGTTTGATATACATTTGAAAACACCCCTTATTCCGTTGAAGCGTATTATCAGCATTATAAAGCGGAAGTATAGTACAATAAAGGGGTAATTAGTATTTGACGGAGGGTATTAAAATGATCCTGGGTGTGAATATTAAGAACTTTGATATTTTCAATGATGACACTATCGGTCTGATGATCGATGATTCGGCTAAGTTTGTCGGAACAAAGCCTTCGGAAAGGGGCATAAGGCTTCGTAATCTGAATGCTCTCATAGGAAGAAATAACACCGGTAAGACCGCGTTTATCCGTGCGTTGTCGTTCGTAAAAAGATGTATTCTCACTGATGTTGCCCAGGCATCCACAAAAGACGACCGCCCCGGGTTTATGAATCTTCTTATCGATAAGGATCAGCCTGCACAGTTCCGCCTGTTCTTCAGAATACGTGATAATGAGACGGGACGATCAGACTTTATCCAGTACGAACTTACTATAGGCGCAAGCAAATTCGGAAGTCCTATAGTTAAAGAGGAGAAGGTCCTGTCCTCTGAGAAATCTGAAGACGGTATAAAGATAAGAGAAGTCCTCGTTAACTCCGAGCAATCAAGGATAGTAAACGACGAGAGGATAACAGCCTTAAGCATCTATGGAAGGATAGCTGCCGGAGATGAGGCTGTTCAGCTTGTGTTGGATGAGATAAGCAAATGGTTCTTCTGTGCTTTCTCCGCTGAAGATGTATCGGATTATTTCTCATCAGGTAATGCTCCCGGAGGACATAAACACTTAAACTCCGAAGGAACCAATGTAGGAAACGTGCTTGATTACTTTAAGTCTTTAAATGACGGTTCTTACGAGAAGCTTCTTGAGGAGATAGAGTCAAAGATACCTGCTATGAAAAAGAAGAAGAATCTTCCTGTTAATCTCGAGGGCAGTCACGAGAAGTTGTTTAAGTATCTGCTTCTTCTAAGAGATCCCGTACCGAAGACGACTATTTTTATCGAGACACCTGACAGGGATCTGTATCACGACATGGTAGATGTTCTTGCTGACGAGATGCGTGAGTTTACGCTTGCTCATCCGTACTCACAGATCATATTCTCGACTCATAACCCCTATATCGTTGAGACGATGTCGCCCAAGGAAATATGGGTATTCTCAAGAGACATCGATGATAATTCGGGAGAGTATCTTGATGTAAATGTCAGGTGTGCGGGAACCGATCCTGTTGTAAATGAGCTTTTCGAGCAGGGGGTAGGCATGGGTGCCATCTGGTATGGAGGCCACCTGGACCAGGGCTCGAGCGAGTATGATGAAGACGGTGTGAATAATGCACATTGAGATACTGACTGAAGACAAATCGGGTGCCGTTGTAGTTGAACGGCTTGTAAAGAGGCTTCTTAAGCAAAATCAAATCGAAGCCGATGTGGCGGTGCGTCCCCACAGAGGATGCGGAAGCCTGCCTAAGGACTGGGACACAAGACCTGAGAAGTTCGAGAGTGCACTCCTTAATCTTCTTCCGGCCAAGTGCCGCGCTTACAATAAAGTCTATGGCGGGACCGACACTATACTGGTCGTCATCATGGATTCTGATGATAAAGATCCCGATGAGCTTCGACGCGAACTATATCTTGTGTGCAAGAAATATGCACGTGACATAAGGTCGGTGGTCGGACTTTGTACCGAGGAGATCGAAGCGTGGCTTCTGGGGGACATTAAGGCGATCATGAAAGCATACCCTCAAAGCGACATTAAAATTTACGAGGAGTATGTACAGGACAGCATCTGCGGAACGTGGGAGATGCTTTGCAAGACTACATTCCCTGATACTTACGAGAGTATTATAGATATCGGATACCCTGCTATCGGTCACTATAAGGCGCGCTGGGCTGAAGCCATCTCGCTTTATATGGAGCCTGACAACAATGTTTCTCCGAGTTTTATTACTTTCAAGAATGCGCTTCTGACAGCGCTTAAAGACGCGTCCCCAATCCCGGATCAGCCCGTGAGGCCCGGAGTGCGCAGGACCACTTTCTGATGCACATTTACGTTCACATTCCTTTCTGCGCGCGCAAGTGCCCCTACTGCGGGTTTTATTCTGTTGCGGGAAAGTCCCGCGTAAAGGAGTATTTTGAGGCGCTTAACAAGGAAATCTTAGAGCAGCCTGTTATCTGTTCTGCCGAGAAGGATGGGGGAACAGAGACTATCTACTTCGGAGGCGGTACTCCGTCATTTGTTGATGCGTCTGATGTGTGCGGCGCGTTCCGGTATATAAGGGAGATGTTCAGTATAGGTGACGGAGAATTCACGATAGAAGTTAACCCGAATTCGTTTGATGAGCAGAAGGGCCGCGCCTATATCGAGGCCGGATTTAACCGCATCTCGATAGGCGTGCAGTCGCTGCATGACGATGTCCTTAAGAATTTGGGAAGGCTTCACGACAGGGATGAGGCTTTGCAAGCGGTAGCGGCCGCTCGAAAATCCGGCTTCACCAATATCTCGTGCGACTTGATCCTCGGCGTGCCGGGACAGAAGGAAGAGTACCTTTACGAAGATGCGAGGCTCCTCATTGATGCGGGAGCAAAGCACATCAGCATGTATTCCCTCATGATCGAGGAAGGCACCCCGTTTGAGAAGAAATACGGCGGCAGGCTCGAAGAGTTTGTTGATGAGGAGCTGGAGAGGAAGATGTACCACGGCCTGCGTGCGTTTCTTAACGGGAATGGGTTGGTTCCCTATGAGATATCCAACTGCGCTTTCCCGGGATACGAGAGCAGACATAATCTGTCGTACTGGGAAGGGTCGGAGTACTATGCATTCGGAGCAGGTGCACACGGGTACCTTAATTCGGAAAGATTCGCGCACCCGGAAAATGTCGAAGAATACATTAAAGATCCGATGAAGCGCATAACGGAAGAGGTTCTTACCGATGAAGACAAGTTAAGGGAGAAGTGCATGCTTTCGTTAAGGACTTCTGAAGGTATGAGATTTGAACTGGCTGACAGATTTGGCGGCGAGGTCGGTAAGAACGTAAAGCTCGGGTATCTCGAGAAGACGGATACCGGGTACAGACTGACACGTAAGGGTTTGGATTACGCCAATCTTGTGTTTATGGATTTTGTCTGATTATTACCATTCGTTGATTATATATGTTTTCAAGTGTTATAATTTAAGGGAATTTTAAACAAAGGATTCTTTATGGATTACTCTTTTATTAATACTGTGAGAAATAACAATATCTCCCGTTTTTCCGAACTTTACAATAACTTCGGTAATGATGAGAGAAGTGTCGGATGGACGAAGAATAAGCAGCCCCTCCGCTTCGCACAGATAATGAGTTATGTGCCTTCAGATGCCAAAACTCTTCTTGATATTGGAAGCGGTCTGGGTGATTTGTATGGTTTTATATCTGAGGATGATGTTTTCAGGTTGATTAAGTACAAAGGTATTGATTTTATGCCTGACTTCGTAAAAGAAGCTGCAAAGAATTACCCGGGAGGAGACTTCGAGTGCATTGATTTTATGGAGTCAGATATCAATGAAAGATACGATGTCGTGGTTGAATGCGGTTGCTTTACCAATCTTGATCCGAAGAAAGACGATGAGAGCTATGAATATATAGAATGCTTTTTGAAGAAGGCGTTGTCTGTATGTACGGATTCGGGAGTAGTAATAATGCACTTCCTTACTGATAAAGTTGATTACAGGACATCCGAGCTTGATTTCCATATTGCTCCCGAACGTATACTTAAGATTGCATATAGTCATTCGAGACGTGTGGTTTTGGATAATATGGTATTCCCATTTGAGGCGTGTCTGGCTGTTTACAAAGATGACAGCTTTAATACCGGGAATACGGTTTTTAACAGAATCTTTAATGCTGAATAAGGCTTAGCATGAAAAAAGTCGCAATTCTCCAATCTAACTACATTCCATGGAAAGGATACTTTGATATCATTAACTCTGTTGATGAGTTTATTATCTATGATCAGATGCAATACACCAGACGTGATTGGCGTAATCGTAATAAGATCAAAACCCCAAATGGAATTATATGGTTGAGTATTCCTGTTGAGAATAAGGGTAAATATCTTCAAAAGATAAGGGAGACGAAGGTGGTATCCCGGGAGTGGGCATCAAATCATTGGAATACCATCAAAATGAGTTATTCTAAAGCACCGTTCTTTAGTGAATATAAGGATTTATTTGAAAATCTCTACAGTCAGGCTTCTGAACTTGAATATTTGTCGGATATAAATTATCTGTTTATAAGCAATATTTGTAATGTTCTGGGTATCAGCACAAAACTATCCTACGATACTGATTACGGTTTGTGTGAAGGGAAGACGGAGAGACTAGCAGGCTTAGTATTAAGTGCAGGAGGAGATTACTATTTATCCGGCCCCGCTGCTAAAGATTATATAGTTGATGACGTGTTTAAGAGGAGTAATATCGAGCTTCATTATATGGACTATGAGGGGTATCCTTCTTACCCTCAGCTTCATGGGGAATATAACGGGTATGTCAGCATCTTGGATCTTATATTTATGGAAGGTCCGGACTCCCCATCTTACATGATGAGTTTTAACAAGAAAGATAATTGATTGAGAGTAGGTAGTATGGAGATTTCTGTAGTTATCCCTGTATACGGATGTAAAGCCGCTTTAAGAGAACTCTATGAAAGACTTACAACCACGCTGACTTCTATTACGGATGATTATGAGATTATCCTTGTGAATGATGCTTGCCCTCAAGGTTCATGGGACTTGATAGATAGTATTTCAAGTGAAGACAAGAGAGTTATCGGAATAGCTTTGTCAAGAAACTTTGGTCAGAGCAAAGCTATAACAGCGGGTTTGGATTACGCTGACGGCGATTATATAGTAGTTATGGATTGCGATCTTCAGGACAAGCCTGAAGAAATAAGAAAACTCTATAGTAAGGCTAAAGAAGGGTATGACATCGTCTTTGCAAGGAGAACCGATAGAAAAGATACGGGGTTTAAGATGTTTATATCCAAGCTTTTTTATCGTTTATATGAAAAACTGTCGGGATATAGATTTGATCCTCAGACATGCAATTATACGATTTGCACCAAGAAGGTAAAAGACAGTTTTTGTTCTATGCGTGAATATCATCGTGAATATGCCATGTATATTAGCTGGATGGGATTCAGGCAGGCTCTTGTGGATGTGGAAACAAATCCTCGCAAAGAGGGGGAGTCGTCGTATACACTAGGGAAAAAACTGAAGCTTGCTGAGGAAATCCTGACATCACAGTCGGCCTCTTTATTAAAATTCGCAGCATATGTAGGTTTCATAATCACAGCTATAGCGTTTCTTTATATCATCTTCCTTGTAATTCAGTACTTTGTTGCTGATATCGATCCGGGCTGGACCAGTGTTATTGCGACAGTTCTGCTTGTGGGAGGACTTACCATTACATTTAACGGGATTGCAGGAATTTATATTGGTAATATCTTTATGCAATCAAAGAACCGTCCGTTATACTTTATAAGAGAGATTAAGAATAAGGGGTTCTGTGATGAACGAGACATTCGTAAAGAATGACCATGAGAAGAGCCAATGATTGATTTTAACAGACCAACATTTTCACCGAAGGCAATAGACTACATTAATGATGTTATTAATGTACAACTTATGATGTGCGGCGACGGTAAATATACTAAGCTTTGCAATCAATGGCTTAAGGAATCGTGTGATGTAACATCGGTTATGCTCACCACATCATGCACACATGCACTTGAGATGACTGCATTGCTTTGTGACATAAAGGAAGGTGACGAGGTAATCATGCCTTCTTATACTTTCTGCTCCACTGCAGATGCATTTGTCTTAAGAGGCGCGAAAATCGTATTCGTTGACATCCGTCCCGATACTATGAATATCGATGAGAGCAAGATAGAGGAAGCAATTACACCGCGCACTAAAGCAATCGTTCCCGTTCATTACGCCGGAGTAGGATGCGAGATGGACACCATCATGGATATTGCAAAGAGACATTCGCTTTATGTTGTTGAGGATGCCGCACAAGGCATAATGGCGTCTTATAAGGGGAAGCCCTTAGGCTCGTTTGCAGACTTCGGATGCTTGAGTTTCCATGAGACCAAGAACTTTACGATGGGAGAAGGCGGGGCTCTCCTTATCCGTGATAAGGAAAACATTGTAGATGCAGAGATCTTAAGAGAGAAGGGAACTGACAGAGCCCGTTTCTTCAGAGGCGAGGTAGATAAGTATACCTGGGTGGACAAGGGAAGCTCTTACCTTCCAAGTGAGATGAACGCAGCTTATCTTTGGGCACAGCTTGAGCAGGCTCAGGATATTTTCGATGACAGGATGAGAAAGTGGAACCTGTATTATGAGCTGCTTACGGATCTTGAAGGGAAGGGCTTTATCGGGTTGCCTTTTATTCCCGATTACTGCACGCATAACGCGCATATGTTTTATATAAAGACGTCTGGGATAGAGGAGAGAAGCAAGCTTATCAAGTTCCTTTCCTCGAAGAATATCCATGCTGTATTCCATTATGTTCCGCTCCACAATTCCCCCGCCGGACTAAAGTTCGGAAGAATGGCCGGTGAGGACAAATTCACGACTAAAGAAAGCGACAGACTTTTAAGGCTGCCTTTGTTCCACAGTCTCAAACTAAGTGAAGTGGAATATGTCTGTGAGGCTGTAAAAGAGTTCTATAACGGTTAATCTGACAGTCTGTAAAGGTAGAAGTAGTCAGGTCCGAGAATACCGTTGTAGTCTATTGTTTCGATAGAGGCGATATCTATCATTTCGTAGTTGCTCCACTCATAGGTGTTATTTCTGGTTACTACAAAATCGACACGTCCCTCGCGGATTGCAGACTCTCTTTGATCGATAGATTCGCCAAGAGCGTTGTCAATCATATATGTGCAGAAGTATTTTTCCGACGGAACGATTCCGGCCTCTGTATAGAATCCGAGATCAGGGAAGTCATAACAAAGAAGAGTTGAATCTTCGGGTATGGAATCTGCAAAAATCGCCTGTGGCTGCATGGAGTGCGGCTTAAAAATCAGATTGGTTGCAAAAGAAGTCATAAAGCTTGTTAATGCCAGGGCGACAGAAAGAGCGCCGGTGAGAATTATCCTTACCGGTTGTTTTGGTTTGTCAAGGATAGATACCAGAAGTCTTGTGACCGGTATTATTCCTGTTACAGCGAACGCAGCAACGCCGAATACATAGTAGAACATCTGCGAATCCCCCCAAAAGACAAAGACAAAAGTAAATACAAACAGTGTTATAAGCGAAGGCAGGTGTTTGCTGTTTTTCTTTAACGAGAAGAACAGGATTGCAGGAAGGATTAGAAGAGTCAAAATGTAATTTGAGTCAAGTTTCATGAATAACAACATCATTGAGTATGGGAACTTGGCTGTTAAAGGGATTGCCCCTTCGCTTCCCTGATACAGAAATATGTTGTTGTAAAAATATACAGTGAAGAGGTCTGATAAAGCATTGTTAGCCAGAAAATACAAAAGTATCGGAACAGATATGGTAATGCATGCCAATATGAAATATGCAGCCTGAACTAACAGATCATGTATCTTTTTGTTGCGGATCGATGTGATTACCATTAGAACAATCAAGCCTATATAGAAGCCGCAAAGGGTGAATTTTATCCAAAACGCTGCTGCGGCACCGATGCCCGCGAGGAAGGCGTTTTTCTTGCTTATTGAAGTCTTCTTATTGTTTGCTCTTACTGCTGTTAAGATTCCGTAAAGATAAAACGGCAGCATTATCTCTTCTGCGCTGTCTCCATAGAAGTAGGCATTGCAGGAGTATATCAACATGATAAATGGGAAGGATAGAATCTCAAACAGGATTCCCGTCCTGACAAAACATGAGGCAAGTTTGATTAATATTCTATGAGTAAAGAAAAGCAAGACTGTCTGGAATATAAATACGCCCCCGAATGCTTTGCCGGGAATGAGTGAGCAAGCTGCGTGTATAAAGTACAGAAGAGGGCCTTTATGTTCAAACAAATCACGGTAGGGAATAACTCCCTTTGTGATAGCTGTGCCGACAGTTAAGAAACAGTTGGCATCCGACCAGTTATTGAAAGGGTACAAAGGAGAGGATTGTGATAATAATCCGACTGTAATAAGAGCTCCTATAGCTGAGATAATATAAGATAACAAAGGCTTAGTCTGAGCTTCTAAAGTTGAGTCTTCTTTTGAAGGTGTATATTGAACGGATCTTAAAAAGCAAAAGATGATAAAAGAAAAAATAGAGAGAACCAAACCTATAACGATTGCAATTACGATGTTGGAATCTGTATATCTTTGATAACAGTTGATTATGAAGTACAAAAGAAGAAAGAATGACATGAATGCGGGGAATGCCAATTCCTTCATGGATCCTGGCATTATTCTTTTAAGATCGAATGAACTCTTATCGACTGAATTTGAAAACAGCAGAACCGATATCAGTATCAGAACAAGCAGTCCTATTCCCACTTTCGAAGGGAGTGTCAGAATACCGGTAGCAATAAAAGATATGAATAGGATTATTTTATTTAGTTTTTCTTTTTGATCCATTATTAGTTCCTTTTATGAAGATACAAACACCAAGACATAGTGCTGATACAGCGGAAACCATAATACCTGCCAACAAATAAGGTGTCTTGTATGTCAGTTCAATATGATGGTCTCCGGCTTCTGTTCTTATAGCCATAAAAGCACGATTGGCTCTTATGATTTCAGCAGGTTCTCCGTCTATCTCGGCGGTCCACCCTTGAGAGTAGGGAATGGCAAAATACAGATATCTGTCAGAAGCTGATGATATATCTGCGTAAATATGTGTTCCATCGATAGAGTAGCTAACGTTGTCTATATCTGCATGCGCCTCGAATGTATCAATAAAGCTCTGTGTATCCTCGATGCTTCTTGAAAGTATTTCCAATCCGTCGAATTGATATTCTCCAAGCGTATCAAAATATATGAGTATCTGATTGCAGCTTCTTCCTGCCATGTTAAAAGTGAACAGCCAGTCTTTTCTTATGTGATATACACTTCGATTTGCTGTGTTGGAAACAAATGCATCGGAAGCAACTTCCTGTCTGTCAGAGATCAGTGTAGGTGTCACCTGGAACATCGGTGTTATTAAGTCGTTGCTTACATCCATTTGCAGATTATTAACCCAAAGCATCAGCTCGTCATCACTTTGCTCATCCATGCTTATTAACATAAAGGCACCCGGATCGGTTACGGATATCCTGTTGCCGTTGATTTCCATTCCGTTAAGCACATCAATGGTGTAGGGGATGCTTTGTACCTTGAAATAACCGTCATTGACTGATGTATTTGTGGAACTGTCAGTGACCATATAATTCATCAATAATTCTTCTTTCAAAGCCGGGTTAAGTTCGGAATAAGATGACTCAGAGAAAGTCTCATCGTAGAAATAAACCATTGAAACATCATTCATGCTTATATATGAACTGTATTCTTGTTGTGTTGCTGATGTCTCATATAAAGCATAGGAGTAAGGAACATAGTAAGTAAGATCATCGGGAGCAGTAATGTATTTTGTGCCGTTCATGATCTCGAGGAAAGTTCTTCCGTGAAGGTTTCTATAGCAAAAGCATACGCCGTCGCTTACCAGTCCCATATCATCAATATAGTTCGAAAGATAATTGTTATAGTTGCTGTGATAAAAATCATATCCGTTCAGACCGGCTGTCATTGAAGCATTCGACGTGAAGCTGCCATAATAATTGTTCAATCGGTCATATCTTAAAGCGTCGGTATCATCATAGCTTCTGATAAGGTCTATACCTTCCTTGTTATAAACAGAAGCGAATGCATCACCTAAGTTTATTCCCCTGGCTGTAGGGATAATAATGGATTGTGTAAATCCGATAATGAAGCAGGATATGAGGAGCGGGATCAACAGAAATCTTTTTCTTTTGATTCCTTTTGAACTGAAGATCCACAGCAAAGCAATCGTGATTACGGCCGATACGGCTGACATGATGCCGTAAAGCTCGTTGGTAAACAGACACAACAGTGAATAAACGGCTGTAAAGATAAGCATGAAACCATATTCTTTTGTTGAGATCTGATCGATGTTTTCTATACCAATGGTAATTATGTATGCCAGTATTAGAATGAATCCGAATATATATCTTTGGGATGAATAGTCAAAACCATTCATTAATGATCCGATAAAAGGAATAAAAAGTGAGATAAAGAAGCAAGCTGCAAGTATTATAGTTCTCTTATATTTTGATCTGTTTTTCCAGAGTATATAGAAGCAGGGAATGATCAACGCTGTCATTCCATAGTTGCTTTCATATTCGTTCTCAAGATCAACATAAGAAAACATGCCGCCGAATATCTTCTTTACTCGAACGAGACCGTATGTAAAACGGAATGGTCTTTCAAGATCCAATCTGTCTATTCCGGCAAGATTTATTATTCCCGGGATTGACGGTCCGATTCCGATTCCGATACCAATTAAAGTGAACAGCGTGAATCTTAGTATAAGTGAAATAAGCTTCTTTATGTTTCTTTCTTCTTCTGTCGCGAACTTTATGATGCAATAGAACACGAGCATCATTCCCATAATATAAAGGAAGTAGTAAGAGTAGATGGTACAGTATGCTACGATGAGACAGTAATGAATGAACTTCCCTTCGTCCCAGAGCTTGTCTGCTCCTACTATCAGCAAAGGGAAGAGGATAAACAGAACAGTAAAATTAGCCTGTATCAATCCTATAAAAGCAAAGCCGGAGAATACATACGATAATGCTCCGAATACAGCACCGATACCATTGTGCTTACGGTACGAACAAAAATACAGGAAAGACAATCCTGATAGATAGTACTGAATAACAATTACTGCGTTGAATACATATTCCAAAACAGGCTTCGGGAAAATGGCAGATAACCAGTAAAGCGGATTAAAAAGCTGGATCTCAGAAATCATCATAAAGGGATCAAAACCAAATACTGACATATCCCAGTTAGGAAGCTCAAAAACATGCTTTACGAAGATGTTTGAGAATAGATGTTTAATCCATGTTCCGCAATAGACAAAATATGTGTACTGCTGCGTTATTCCGTCATAGTTTGGGAACAGGTCCTTCCCGAGTATTCCATAGAATAATAGAATGCATAAGAGCATAAAAATAACGAAAAGACCTGAGTATAGAAGTACTGTGTTTTTGTTGTTTAACTTGCTTTTCAACATACAATAACTATTCCCGTTAATTAATAGAATAAATAATAATACCAGTAAGGATTATACATAATGCAATAACCTTGCGCAGGGTGATCTTCTCCTTAAAGAAGACAGAACCCCACAAGGTAACAAAGAAATAACCTGTAGCTTCAAGTATGGGCCCCGATGAAAGAGGGATGACCTTAAATGCGAATATCGAGAAAAAAGTCGCAATGAAAAATATAAAATAAGCACTGATGACAGGCAGGTTCAGATATTCCTTCAAAAAAGACGAGTGTTCTTTACCTGATGACTTCTTAAGTAAGACCTGAGACAGGGAACTCAAGAAAACACCCAGCACCATAACCGATGAGTATACAAGTTCAGTCCTGTTCATGGGATTCTCCGGATGAAAACAGGATGATGCCTGTTATGACTATCACTCCGCCTATTATCTTTTTTAATGATATGGATTCTCCAAACAGGATCGCTCCCCAGATCATTGACCATATAACACTGACAGCTTTATTTGCATATGCGATGGAAATGGGAAGTCTCTTAATTATCTGCTGCCAAAAGATGGCATATACACCAAGAATGAGGATAAGACCGGCATAAAAAAGACAAAATCTCAGGCTTAAGAAAGTCTCGCGGGAAGCGAGTTTACTGAATACTCCGGAAAATGAGAAAAAGACAAGAAGGGCATGAAGTAACATAAGCGCCCGTAATTCTTTTCCTTCGATATGAGTTCTCATTTATCCGCTCCCTTTTATGTCAATCTTTATTGATTTTACATACTTGATTATTAGTTTGCAATTTTGGAAGAGGCTTATAGTCAAAGAGTGTTTGACATTCTTTGACTATAATGCTATCTTGTATTTGGCACTCGAAGGATAAGAGTGCTAATTCGAAGAAAGGAGCGTTGAAGAATGTCCGTAAATGACAGGAAAATGAAGGTTTTGCAGGCTATAGTCGATGACTATGTAACCACGAATGAGCCTGTGGGATCGAAGTCTTTGATCGAGAGACATAACTTTCCCGTAAGTTCTGCGACGCTCCGTAATGATATGGCTGAACTCGAGCGTATGGGCCTTATCGAGAAGCCTCATACGTCAGCAGGAAGGATACCGTCCGACAGAGGATACAGAGAGTATGTTGATTCTCTTATGACTCTTGACTCCTTAAGTGATGCAGAGCGTATCGAGATATCCGGAAGGATCGATGAGAGTGTAGGCGAGGTAAGAGATCTTCTTAAGAATGCATCCGCTGCTCTTTCTGAGACGACCGGTTATGTATCACTTGTTATGACACCTAAGCTTGCGGGCTCCTCGCTTCTTCAGCTTAAGATCTTAATGATCGAACCCGGTAAGGCTTTGGTCGTAATGGTTCTCTCGGCAGGTGTCGTTAAGGATAAGGTGGTAAGGATACCGAACTTCTTAACTCCCGATCAGCTTAAAGAGATATCGGACAGTGTCGAGAAGAGCCTTAACGGAAAGCCTTTGGATGAGATCACTCTCGTAACACTCGCTACTTCCGTTAAGGAGACAAAGATACCGGACTCGCTTCTTAATCAGGTACTCTACGAGACTTATACCGCTATCAAGCAGGCGGACAGACTCGATGTCTATCTTGACGGTGAGCATAACATGTTAAAGCTTCCGGACTTCTCCGAGCTTTCAAGAGCAAGAGATCTTCTCGGAACCTTATCACATGACGGCATGGTCGCAGGATATGTAAACGAGATCGAGAAGGAGAATCACGGTTCATCTGATACCTACATGATTAGGATAGGTCAGGAGATCGCACTTGAAGGTCTTGAGGATTGCAGCTTTATAACAACGACTTATAAGGTGGGCGATTCGATATCGGGCAATATCGGTGTCATAGGTCCCAAGAGAATGGACTACAGCAAGGTCATATCGCAGATCGATTTTGTAAGATACAAACTTAACGACGGAATAAAGAAACTGAACAGTTAATGGAAATGGAGGAAAGATAATTGAAAGAAGAAGATAATGATGTTCTTGAGTTTCCCGAAGATCCTGAAGTAACAGAAGAGACTTCGGATGTGGAGGAAACAGCGGAGGAGACTGTCGGGGAGCCTGATGAAGAGCAGACTGATGACGGGGATTCTTCCAAGATAAAAGAGCTTGAGGACAGGTATGTAAGGCTTTTCGCCGAGTACGATAACTTCAGGAAGCGCACTACCAAGGAGAAGGAAGATCTCTACAGCAGTGCCGTGGTTGAGGTCACTAAGCAGTGGCTGTCCGTGCTTGATAATATCGACCGCGCTATAGATGCAGCGAAAGCGCAGCAGGGCGATGGTGTTGATGAGGAAGCAGAGGACAAGATGCTTCAGGGACTCGAGCTCATTAAGAAGCAGGCGCAGGACGTGCTTACCAAGATTAATGTAACGCAGATCGAGTGTGAAAGAGGGACAGCTTTTGATCCCAACCTTCACGAAGCCGTAATGCACACAGAGGACGATACCTTGGGAGAGAACCAGATCGCTCAGGTTTTCCAGAAGGGATACATCCTCAAGGACCGTGTGGTAAGACATGCGGTGGTTCAGGTAGCTAACTGATCAAACTATTAATAAGGAGAAAAACAATGAGTAATTATGATTTGAGATCATCACTGGTACCTACAGTTATCGAGTCCTCTTCAAGAGGCGAGAGAGCTTATGATATCTATTCAAGACTTCTTAAGGAGCGAATCGTAATCCTTTCCGAGGAAGTAAACCATGTAACAGCAAGCCTTATCACGGCACAGCTTTTGTTCCTCGAGGCAGAGGATCCCGATAAGGACATTCAGTTCTATATCAACAGCCCCGGAGGATCCGTAACAGACGGTCTCATGATCTACGATACGATGAAGCTCATAAAGCCTGATGTTCAGACGATCTGCATGGGTATGGCGGCATCGATGGGTTCCGTTCTCCTCGCAGCAGGTACTAAGGGTAAAAGATGCATCCTTCCTAATGCTGAGGTAATGATCCACCAGCCTTTGGGCGGCGCTCAGGGACAGGCAACAGAGATCCTTATCGCAGCTGAGCACATCAAGGATACAAGAACAAGACTTAACCAGATTCTCGCTGATGCTTGTAACAGACCTTTGGAGGATCTGATGAGAGATACAGACAGAGACCACTGGATGACAGCCAAGGAAGCACTTGACTACGGAATCGTAGATAAGATCCTTGAGAGCAAGAAGTAATTGAAAGAACACATTGGAGGAATATAAAAATGGCAAAAGTAATTGGTATTGACCTTGGTACGACAAACTCGTGCGTAGCGGTTATGGAAGGTTCGGAGACAGTAGTAATTCCTAATCCGGAAGGAAACAGAACAACACCTTCAGTTGTTGCATTCACAAAAGACGGTGAGAGACTCATCGGTCAGGTAGCTAAGCGTCAGGCTGTTACAAACCCTGACGGAACAGTTCAGTCAATCAAAAGAGAGATGGGTTCCGACTATAAGGTAAACATCGCTGATAAGGCATATACGCCTCAAGAGATCTCAGCTATGATCTTAAGTAAGCTTAAGAGCGATGCAGAGGCTTATCTCGGACAGGAAGTTACACAGGCTGTTATCACAGTTCCTGCATACTTTACTGACTCACAGCGTCAGGCTACAAAGGATGCAGGTAAGATCGCAGGTCTTGATGTTCTCCGTATCGTAAACGAGCCTACGGCTGCTTCATTGGCTTACGGCCTTGATAAGGAAGAAGATCAGAAGATCCTCGTATTCGACTTGGGCGGCGGTACATTCGATGTATCCATCCTCGATATCTCTGACGGCGTATTTGAGGTTCTTGCTACAGCAGGTAACAACAGATTGGGCGGTGACGACTTCGATAATAAGATCGTTGACTACCTTGTTGAGACTTTCAAGGCTTCTGACGGAGTTGATTTGAGAAACGACAGAATGGCTATGCAGAGACTTCGTGAGGCTGCTGAGAAGGCTAAGATCGAGCTTTCAGGTGTTACAACATCCAACATAAACCTCGCATACATCACTGCTGATGCAACAGGTCCTAAGCACATGGACATCACGCTTACAAAGGCTAAGTTCGATGAGCTCACAGCTGACCTCGTTCAGAAGACTATGGATCCTGTTAAGAGAGCTTTGTCTGATGCTAAGCTTTCCACAAGTGATATCAACAAGATCCTCCTCGTCGGTGGTTCCACAAGAATCCCTGCAGTTCAGGAGGCTGTTAAGACTTACTTCGGTAAGGAGCCTTTCAAGGGCATCAACCCTGATGAGTGTGTAGCTATCGGTGCTGCTATCCAGGCTGCAGTTCTTACAGGTGATGTTAAGGGCCTCGTACTTCTCGACGTTACACCTCTTTCACTCGGTATCGAGACAGAGGGCGGCATCTTCACAAAGATGATCGAGAGAAATACAACAATCCCTGCAAAGAAGTCGATGGTATTCTCTACAGCTGCTAACAACCAGACACAGGTTGATGTACACGTTCTCCAGGGTGAGCGTGAGATCGCAGCTTACAACAAGAGCCTTGGCAACTTCATTCTTGACGGTATCGCACCCGCACCCCGTGGTGTTCCGCAGATCGAGGTTACTTTCGACATCGATGCTAACGGTATCGTTAATGTATCCGCTAAGGATAAGGGAACAGGCCGTGAGCAGAAGATCACTATCACAGCTTCTTCCAACATGAGCGAGGAAGATATCCAGAAGGCTATCAAGGAAGCTGAACTCCACGCTGCTGAGGATAAGGAGCGTAAGGAGAAGGTTGACGTTAAGAACAAGGCTGAGTCAACCGTATTCCAGACAGAGAAGGCTCTCGAGGACTTCGGCGATAAGGTAAGTGAAGACGATAAGGCTCCGATCAAGGAGGCTTTGGAGAAGCTTAAGGATGCAATCTCCAAGGATGACACAGAAGCCATGAAGACTGAGACTGAGAATGTAAGCAACGTGCTCATGAAGCTCGGCGAAAAGTTCTATCAGGCATCCGGGGCTGCCGGCGCTCAGGGTGCACCTAATCCTGAGGACTTTGCAGGATACGGTTCCGCAGGTGATCAGGGAGCACAGGGCGCAGGTCCTGATGCAGGAGCTGACGGCTTCAAGAGTGCAGGCGGAGACTTCTAATGGCTGATTCTCGCGATTATTATGATATTTTAGGCGTTCAGAAAGGTTGCTCTGACGAGGAACTTAAGAAAGCCTATCGTAAATTAGCGAAGCAATATCACCCGGACTTAAATCCGGGTGATAAGTCCGCTGAGCAGAAATTTAAGGATGTAAACGAAGCGTATTCCGTTTTGTCCGATGCAGATAAGAGAAGGAAGTATGATCAGTTCGGTAAGGGTGCTGTCGACGGTTCCGGCGGATTCGGCGGAGGCGGTTATGGCGGATTCGGTGCTGACTTTGATCCTATGGATATCTTTAACTCGTTCTTCGGAGGCGGATTCGGAGGCTTCGGCGGTTCTTCGAGGAGAAGAAACGGTCCTTCAAAGGGTGCGAACCTTAAGTACGGCATGACGCTTGAGTTCATGGAAGCGGCTTTCGGTTGTGAGAAGGATATTTCTTTCTCAAGAGAAGATCTTTGTACGACTTGTAAGGGGTCGGGTTCCGAGCCGGGTACTGCTCCCGAGACATGTCCTAATTGCCGCGGTACAGGTAGAATCCAGACACAGACGCAGACACTTTTTGGTATGACGATGCTTACCAAGGAATGTAATATGTGCGGAGGCAGAGGTACTGTTATCAGAACTCCCTGTAAGGACTGCGGCGGCAAGGGACGCAAGGTCATAAAGAAGAGCCTTCACGTTAAGATTCCCGCGGGTGTTGATACAGGCGATATGCTCCCTATATACGGCGAGGGTGAACCCGGACGTAACGGAGGCCCCAAGGGAGATCTTTATATCGAGTTTAAGGTTAAGAAGCACGATGTATTCGTAAGACAGGGAAAGAATACTTTCTGTGAAGTTCCGATTACTTTGGCTCAGGCAGCTCTTGGTGCAGAGATTGATGTTCCTACCATTGACGGACCTGTTAAGTATCAGGTTAAGGAAGGAACTCAGCCGGGAGACCAGCATACATTCAAGAGCAAAGGTATTACGGATAAGAACTCACCTTCGTACAGAGGAGATCATACGGTCAGATTCGTTATTGAGATCCCTACAAAACTTAATGAGGATCAGAAGAGCAAGCTTCGTTTGTTCGATGCTTCGCTGACGGATAAGAACTATGCCAAGCGTAATTCATTTATCGAGAAGCTAAAGGGGTTCTTTAAGTAATGAGATGGGCTGAATTTACAATCATCACGAACGAGTTTGCATCTGATGCTATCTGTGAGATGTTGGCGCAGATCGGTGCTGACGGAATAGCAGTAACGGATCCGTGGGAGATAAAAAGGATCATAGATGATCCCGATTCTCTCTCATATGCAGACGGCGGCTTTGTTGATTCGTTAGGTGAAGATGTCACTATCAAGGCATACTTCGCTGAACTCGACGGACAGATACGTTTGGGTCCGAAGTCTGAAGAGTATGTGGATGAGTTTGACACTACTGCCATCTACGGCAATATAAGCGGTTCCAGAGTTACTGCGAAGGAAGCGCTTGGTATATTGAAGGAGCAGCTCGCGAAGATATCCGAGTTCCTCGATATCGGAAAGGGGTTTGATTCCTGGAAGTATGTTCAGGATCAGGACTGGGAGAACGAGTGGAAGAAAGACTATAAAGCTTTTCGCATTTCTGACCGCGTTGTTATCTGCCCATCGTGGGAGAAATATGATGCGGCACCTCAGGATATCGTAGTGTCTTTGGATCCGGGTTCTGCATTCGGAACGGGTACTCATGAGACGACTTCAACCTGTGCCGCTTTGCTCGACTCTGCCGTTAAGGGCGGTGAGAAGATTCTCGACTTAGGTACCGGTTCCGGAATACTTGCGATCATATGCAAGAAGTTAGGTGCAGGTCAAATCGATGCAGTTGATATCGATAAACTCGCGATTGATGTTGCAGTTGAGAACTGCAGTATAAACGGATGTCCTGACATCAACTGTTATGTCGGTGAGCTTAAGGATGTTAAGGACGAGGGCTACGATATTGTAGTTGCAAACATTATCGCTGATGTCATCGCCGCGATAGCCTGTGATATTCCCGCTAAGCTTGCTAGCGGCGGTAAGTTTATCTGTTCAGGAATAATAAATACGAAGAAGGACCGCGTGGAGGAAGCTCTTGCCAAGGCCGGATTCGTAATCGAGAAGACTGAAGAGAAGAATGACTGGATGGCATATCAATGCAGATTAAAAGATTGATAAGTAAGACAGGTGCAGTTTTGCTGTCTGCATCTGTCATGATGTATGCCGTTTCATGTTCCGCTGTCCGTGAAAGCGAAGCTGTATCTTCTGAGCAGATCGTTACTGCTGAGATTGGAGTGACACAGATCCCTCACCGCTATGCCTCTTCGGAGGAAGCCCGTGAGCTGTTGCTTTCTAATGAAGATTATTATGCAGGCTTCTCGCAGAATGATATAGATTTCAAGATGCTTCAAACCGGATGCACGATGGATGATTATCTTGAGTTTGCTTCAATGCAGACTCTCGATTTTACTGAGGAGCAGATTGAATATATCGACGGACGTATATCTGTTATGGAGGATACTCTTGCACAGAACGGGTTTGAGCTTCCACCGCTTGATGAGATCGTCTTTATAAAGACGACTATGCTCGAGGAGCCCGGTGCAGGCGGTTATACTCACGGCACACAGATCTATATATGTGATGACCTTCTCGATTCTTTCATGAATGATGACAGCGATTATATACAGGAATGTGCAGATGAGTTTTTCTGGCATGAGCTTTTCCATTGTCTTACGCGATGTAACCCTGATTTCAGAGAGACGATGTATTCTCTTATCAACTTTACTGTAGCAGATGAAGATTTTACTATCCCGCCTTCTGTATTCGAGTATCATATCTCCAACCCTGATGTTGAGCATCACAATTCTTATGCGACATTCATCATTGAAGGCGAACCTGTCGACTGCTTTACAGATTTTGTTACGACTATGCATTATGACGAGGCGCAGACAGATTTCTTTGATGTTGGCACTACGGCACTTATCCCGGTTGACGGAAGGGATATCTACTATACTCCTGAACAGGCAGCGAACTTTGATGAGGTGTTCGGAACCAACACGAGTTATGTAATTGATCCCGAGGAGTGTATGGCGGATAACTTTGCTTATGCTATGGCCTACGGCATGAAGGGTCCCACCGGTGAAGGCTACCCGAATCCGGAAATCATCGAAGGCATTCTTTCATATTTTGGAGCTTCTTTTGTCGGATAAGCGGCGGTTTTGATGTGTTAGAATCTAACAAATGCCGATTGGAGGAATAAGACATGACTTTTGACAGTATTCTTAAGAAAGTAAGAACCATCGCATCAAACACAGATGTTACAGGAAAAGATTTTCTTGCAGTTCAGGTTAATCTTACAGGTGATGAGGGCGGTGTGTTCTATGTCGAAGTTAAGGATGGCAAGGTGAATGTTGAGCCTTATGAGTATAACGACAGAAATTGTGCTGTTACGATGAAGCCTGCTGATTTTAATAAGCTTATAGACGGTAAGCTCGATCCTGTGTTTGCTTTTACGACGGGCAAGCTTAAGGTGGACGGCGATATAGGCAAGGCTTTGGAGTTCTCGAAGCTTATCAAGAAGTGATCGATGCCCGAGCTTAAGACCGTTAAAGTCGTTGCCGCGGTCATAGTGCGCGACGGTAAGATATTTGCAACCCAAAGAGGCTATGGCGAATATAAAGACGGCTGGGAGTTCCCGGGCGGTAAGGTTGAATCCGGAGAGACTTCTAAGGAGGCCGTAGTCCGTGAGATACGTGAGGAGCTTGATGCGAAGATAATCTGCAAAGCGTTCCTTACTACAGTTGAATATGATTACCCGGATTTCCATTTATCCATGGATTGCTTTCTTGCAGAACTTATGAAGGGAGAGCACATAAAGCTTCTTGAACATGAAGCGGCAAAGTGGCTGTCTTCAGACGAGTTTGATTCTGTTGACTGGCTTCCCGCGGATGTGGAAGTCGTAAGGGCCGTAAAGGAGAGAATGATATGACTGATTCATTCGGTACGATCAAAGGTGAATACGACAGACCGGTTCCCAAGCCGGGTGCTATAGTTAAGCATTTCAAGCGTGAACTTGAGTCTGACGGCGATATGTATCTTTACAGGATCATCGGGGTTGCCCATCACTCGGAGACGAATGAGAATCTTATGGTCTATCAGGCTCTTTACGGTGACAAAAAGATGTGCGCCAGACCTCTTGATATGTTTATGAGCGAGGTCGATCACGCGAAGTACCCTGACATAAAGCAGAAGTACAGATTCGAGGAAGTCTGAGAAAAATCAGTTTTAAGGACAATCCGGAAAAATACGTGCTGGAGCTTGAACGTAAGCTCTTGACACAATCGCCTTCTTAAGTGTAAATTATTCAACGTAAACCGATGAACGGGGAATAGTAATCCGGTCCTTAAGTTCCGGTAAAGAGAGTCGCAGGCGGTGGAATTGCGGCACGGACGGACAAGATGAATGGACCTCGTGAGGGCGGGCAGGAAATGGCCCGACGGGAACTCTTCCGTTATCAGCAGAGCATGTTTGTCGGAACATGAAATGAGTGGGCTGTAAGCAATAGGCGTTAACAGTCAAATCAGGTGGTACCGCAGTAGATTCTGTCCTGTGTCTTAGTAAGGCACAGGATTTTTTATTGCTTCCGACATCAAGAAAGGAGGCCCAAGATGGCAAAAGAACCAAAAAGAATTTTTCTGACAGAAGATGAGATGCCCACAAAGTGGTACAACGTCCGTGCGGATATGAAGAACAAGCCCGCACCGATGCTTCATCCAGGCACCCACGAACCCCTGACACTCGAGCAGATGACACCTATATTCTGTGAAGAGCTGTGCAAGCAGGAGCTCGATAACGACACAAGATACTTCGACATCCCTGAGGAGGTACAGGAGTTCTACAAGATCTTCCGTCCTTCCCCCGTGATCCGTGCTTACCAGCTCGAAAAGGCTTTGGGCACACCTGCAAAGATCTACTACAAGTTCGAGGGTAACAACACTTCAGGTTCCCACAAGCTTAACTCCGCTGCAGCTCAGGTTTACTACGCTAAGAAGCAGGGACTTACATCGCTTACAACAGAGACCGGTGCAGGCCAGTGGGGAACAGCACTTTCGATGGCAAGTGCTTTCTATAACATTCCTCTTACTGTTTACATGGTAAAGGTCTCATATGAGCAGAAGCCCTTCAGAAAGTCCATCATCGAGACATTCGGAGCCGATATTGTACCTTCTCCTTCAAACACAACAAAGGTCGGCCGTGAGATCAACGAGAAGTTCCCCGGAACGGGCGGTTCTTTGGGTTGCGCAATCTCGGAGGCAGTAGAGAAGGCTTTGTCCACTGAAAACTGCAGATATGTATTGGGCTCTGTGCTTAACCAGGTTATCCTGCATCAGTCCATCATCGGTGAGGAGGCTAAGCTCCAGCTTGCCAAGGTTGATGAGTATCCTGATATCGTAATCGGCTGCGCAGGCGGCGGATCCAACTTGGGCGGAATCATGTCAGCGTTCATGAGAGACAAACTCACAGGCGCCGCTGATCCCGAGATAATCGCTGTTGAGCCCGCTTCCTGTCCTTCCATGACCAGAGGCCGCTATGCATACGATTTTGCAGATACAGGTCATGTATGCCCGCTTGCCAAGATGTACACATTAGGTTCCGAGTTCATGCCTTCGCCTTCACATGCAGGCGGACTTCGTTATCACGGTATGTCTCCTATCGTATCCCAGCTTTACCACGATGGTTACATGAAGGCGGTTGCAGTGGAGCAGACCAAGGTGTTCGAGGCAGCCGAGCTGTTCGCCAAGACTGAGACGATTCTTCCTGCACCTGAGTCATCACATGCCATCAGAGCCGCTATTGATGAAGCTTTGAAGTGTAAGGAGACAGGCGAGAAGAAGACTATCCTGTTTAACCTCACGGGTACAGGCTTCTTCGACATGACTGCATACAATGCATACAACGAGGGTAAGATGAGTGACTTCATCCCGACAGACGAGGATCTCGCCAAGGGATTCGCAAGCCTCCCGAAAATATAATATTTCTATACTTGTCAAATAAGGTTTATTTCTAAATCCGCGCCGTCTCCTCAAGGGGGGCGGCGTTTTTGTTTGCCAATTGTTATTTGCACAAAATATCAAAGAGGTTATTGTCAAATTGCCTATTGTTAGCCTTGGTAATTTGTGAAAAACTAACAATGAGGTAATATTTCGGTAATATGAATGAAAAAAGTACAGTACTAACTATAACTGATTCGTTAGAAGGTACTTCATTTGACCTTTTAAGATGTACTTCCACGGTTAAGGACTTTGACCTTGATCCGTTGGCTGTTGTACCGAGGATTGTTTATAAAGATAATTCTTTTGAGGAAAATGATGTATCCGAGATGCTCGATTATGTATTCGGTGAATGCGATTTCTCCGCGATGAGCATCGGTTTTCTTACAGAACCACAAGTAATTGATTATATTGCAGATAAGATATCCCAGAAGAAGACTTGCAAGGTAGTATGCAGCCCTTCCATGATCTCCGATAAAGGTGAGATCCTGGTTGATTCGGATGTTTATGCAGCTCTTTGCGACAAGCTTTTGAAACATGTTGACTACCTGATAGTTAACCTGATCGAGGCTGAGGCTTTCTGCGGGTTCGAATGCAATGCCAAGAATGATTTTCTACGGGCTGCTAAGAAGATTTATAACGTCTTCGGATGCACTGTATTCATAAAGGGCGGTACCCGCACGGACGGACAGAATGTCTTGTTTGACGGATCTAAGCCTGTATGGGTTGATACCATCCCTTGTCTGCCCGGATACGAGGATAAGTACAGCTTCCTGACTGCAATATCCTGTGAGCTCATTAACGGAAACCCTCCGGGTATAGCGACATCTCTTGCTCTTGAGTTCATCGCTGGAACTTCGCACCGTCAGAATATTGCAAATGCTGAGAATTCTCTTTTCACGATGCAGTCAGCCGAAGAGGCGATGAAGGCTGCAGCGATGGCTTCCAAGTCAGCTTCCAAGGATGCTGCCAAGGCTGCAGCGATGGCTGCATATCTTCCCCAGAATGTTGAGCAGGAGAAGCCTGTTGAACCTGTCAAGGAAGAGTCTGAGCCCGTTGTTGCCGCCAAGCCTGATCGTGAGCCTGCGAAGTATGATAAGACCAGTTTTACTCCGGTTCCCGAGTTCAAGACCTTGTTTGATTCCAAGCCTTTTGGCTCTTCAGTTGATAACAGCCATGTGACTTCATCTCTTATCACACCGGGCAAATCTCTGCGGGACATTGCAAGAGACATATCACCTTCGATAAAGCCTGAGGTTGCTGAGACGGCCAAGACAAGCAATATCGAGAAGGATCTGGGCCCTAAGGGTGAAGTGACCGATATCGCAAGTTCCAGATTTAAGTTTGATACGGCTGTTCATAATTCAATAACTGAGCTTCAGTCTTTGAAGGACAGGCTTGAACATCTGAATAAATTGGCAGATTCCGGAAAGTAATCCATGACAAGACTTTTTATGGAGCAGGTTGAGGCCGGGGACAGCGTAATTACGCTCGGTCCTGATGACTCACATTATATTTCACAGGTTCTTCGCATGAGACAAAAAGAGCAGCTTGTTGTTGTTCTTAAAGACCGTGTTGAAGCTTTATGTGAAGTAGATAAGTTAACCAAGAATGAAGTAACACTTAAAGTCTTAAAGACGGCTCCTAATACTTCCGAGCCGTCTTTTGACATAACGCTTTATCAGTCTGTATCTAAGGGTGAGAGGATGGAACTTACGATCCAAAAGTGCGTCGAGTTAGGCGTCACAAAGATCGTTCCTGTTTTTTCTTCACGTTGCGTTGTAAGGCCGGATGAGCCGCGCAAACAGCAATCTAAGACTTTGAGATGGCAGAAGATCGCACTCGAGGCCGCAAGACAAAGCGGAAGAGGAGTGGTGCCTGTCGTTGCCGAACCCGTTGTTTTCGAGCAGGCTGTTAAAGATGCGTGCAGTGCTGATGTGGTTCTTTTCCCGTGGGAGGAGGAGCATGGTGTTACCATAAAGGAGGCTCTTTCCGGTAAGACGAAGGAAAGCATCAAAGAAATTGCCGTGTTTATAGGCCCTGAGGGCGGATATGATGAGTCTGAGGCGGAGCTTTCCCGTAATAGCGGAGCTGTTACCGTCACCATCGGAAAAAGAATCTTAAGGACGGAAACGGCGGGTGCTGCTGTCCTTTCTATGCTCTTATATAACTACGAGCTTTAAGACCAACACGTTCTTCTTTTATTATTAATTATTATGTTATAATTATTTGTTAGCGGCGGAGTGTCATTAAGATGCTTCAGCTTATTTAAGGAAGGACAAATAGTTATGTCTGAATCTATTTTGGATATGAAGCGCACTGATATGTGCGGTACTTTAAGAGAAGGAGACGTCGGTAAGGAAGTCACTCTCATGGGCTGGTGCCACAAGGCAAGAGACTTAGGCGGCCTCACATTTATTACATTGAGGGACAGAAGCGGTGAGATACAGCTTGTTATCACACCTGACAGCTCTGAGCAGATCAGAAGCAAGGCTTCGAAGATCAGATCTGAGTTTGTTCTTGCTGTTAAGGGCAAGGTTGCATTAAGATCTGCCCCTAACGATAAGATGCCGACAGGTAAGATCGAGATCAATGTTGAAGACCTGCGTATCATCTCAGAGTCGGAGACACCTCCTTTCTATATTGAAGACGAAGATACTGCTAATGAGTCCTTGAGACTTAAGTACAGATATCTTGATTTAAGAAGACCTGTTATGCAGAACAATATGATCCTTCGCCATAAGATTGCGAAGTCTGCACGTGATTACTTTGATGAGAAGGGATTCCTCGAGATAGAGACTCCTATGCTCGGTAAGAGCACACCTGAGGGAGCAAGAGACTATCTTGTGCCTTCAAGAGTTAAGCAGGGATCATTCTTTGCTTTGCCCCAGTCCCCCCAGCTTTACAAGCAGCTTTTGATGCTTGCGGGTTATGACCGCTATATGCAGATCGCACGCTGCTTCCGTGATGAGGATTTAAGAGCAGACAGGCAGCCGGAGTTCACACAGATGGACCTTGAGATGAGCTTCGTTGATTGTGACGACGTTATGGAAGTTACTGAAGGCTTCGTTGCAAGAGTATTCAAGGAAGTTCTTGATATCGATGTCGAGCTCCCTTTGAAGCGTATCCCCTGGATTGAGGCGATGAACCGCTATGGTTCCGATAAGCCTGACTTAAGATTCGGTATGGAGCTTCAGGATATAAGTGAGTGGGCAAAGACCATCGACTTTGTTGTATTTAAGGATGCTATCGCACAGGGCGGTCTTGTAAAGGCTGTTGTTATCCCCGGCGGTGCTTCATTCTCACGTAAGGAAATCGATGCCTTAGGTGAGGTTTGCAAGACTTACAAGGCTAAGGGTATGGCATGGGTAGTTCCTGCGCAGACGGCAAGAGGATCTTTCCTTAAGTTCTTGAAGCCCGAGGATATTTCCGCTCTTGCTTCGACTGTAGGAGCAGGCGCTGACGATCTTATCTGCATCGTTGCTGACAAGTTCAAGGTTGTTCATGATTCATTGGGACAGCTTCGTATTGCTGCGGCTCAGAAGCTCGATCTCATTAAGAAGGATGATTTCAAGCTTTGCTGGGTAACAGAGTTCCCTATGTTCGAATGGTCGGATGAAGAGGGAAGATTCATGGCTATGCACCATCCTTTCACATGTCCTATGGATGAGGATCTCGATCACCTTGAATCAGATCAGGGTAATGTAAGGTCAAAGGCTTACGATATCGTATTGAACGGTTGTGAGCTCGGAGGCGGTTCCATAAGAATCCACGACAGAGATCTTCAGATGAGAATATTCAAACTTTTGGGATTCTCGGAGCAGTCCGCCCAGGAGCAGTTCGGATTCCTTCTTGATGCATTCAAGTATGGCGTTCCTCCTCACGGAGGTCTCGCTATCGGTCTTGACCGTTTTGTAATGCTTCTTACCGGTGCTAATTCCATAAGAGAAGTAATAGCATTCCCGAAGGTTCAGAATTCTTCTGACCTTATGACTGATGCCCCGGCACCTGTTGCTGAGGCACAGCTTGAGGAACTCGGCATTAAGCATGTGGAAGCATCATATGAAGATGATGACAACGATAACCTTGTAATGGATTGATAGTATGCATAAAAGAGATAAAAGTCAGGATGTAGTTGTAACGGACCAGAATAAGAAACCGGAGGTAATGGCTTCGGTTCTTGATTGGCTCATAACGATCGCCGTAGGTGTTCTTGTCGGAATACTTCTCGTTGTGTTCGTTGTACAGAAGGATAATGTTTACGGTGATTCAATGCTTCCGACTTTGCAAAGCGGGTATGTTGTTTTCACACAGAAGATATCCACATACTTTAATCACTACAACAGAGGCGACATTGTTATTCTCGACGGCTCCGGCATGGAGGGATACAACCACGAAGAATATCTTATCAAGAGAATCGTAGGTCTTCCCGGAGACACAGTCAGGATCATGGAAGGACATGTGTTCATAAGAGCGCAGGGTGAGTCAACATTTGTTATGCTTGATGAGCCCTACCTTGATGAAGGCACATTAACAGAGATGATGAGCTGGGGTCTTGAGAAGGGATACGATGAAGTGGTTCTTGCAGAAGGACAGTACTACTGTCTGGGTGACAACAGACCGGTAAGTAACGACAGCCGTAACCTCGGACCTTTCTCAGAAGACAGGATCATGGGTGTGGCGTTCTTCGTAATATATCCTTTCAATGCAATAAAGCCGATATAAAGGTGAAGATGGAAAGACAGGAACTGATTAGAAATTTCTGCATAATCGCTCATATCGATCACGGTAAGTCGACACTGGCTGACCGTATCATCGAACATACGGGTGTAGTGCAAAAAAGAGATATGATGAGCCAGATTCTCGATAACATGGATATCGAGAGAGAAAGAGGCATCACGATAAAGTCACAGGCTACGAGAATGCAGTATACGGCCAAGGACGGCAATACATATACTCTTAATCTCATTGATACTCCCGGTCATGTTGACTTTAATTATGAAGTAAGCCGAAGCCTTAAAGCATGCGACGGCGCTATTCTTATCGTCGATTCGTCACAGGGCGTTGAGGCTCAGACAATGGCAAATGCATATCTGGCTGTTGATGCAGACCTTGAGATCCTGCCCGTAATCAACAAGATCGATCTTCCTGCAGCAAGACCGGAGGAGGTCCGCAAGGAGATAGAGGATGATATCGGCATTGACGCTTCCTATGCGCCTTTGATCTCGGCCAAGAATGACATCGGAATAGATGAGGTGCTCGAGGGCATCGTTAAGTATCTTCCGGCTCCCAAGGATCCTGAGGATGAGCCTTTTCGCGCATTGGTGGTAGACTCGAAATACGACCCATATAAGGGTGTTATCGCTTCCGTAAGAGTACGCGCGGGCTCGATCAAGACGGGAGAGTCTATACGCATGATGCACACTGGCAAGGAGTTCGCGATAACGGAACTTGGATATTTCCACCCGGGCCAGTACGTGCCCTCGAAGGAACTGCTTGCAGGTGAAGTGGGATATATCTGTGCTTCTATTAAGTCTGTATCTGACACGGCACCGGGAGACACCATAACATCCGCTTCTAATCCTGCATCTGAGCCTTTAACAGGTTATAAGGGCATACAGCAGATGGTGTTCTGCGGAATCTACCCGGTGGACGGCGCACGTTACGGTGATCTTAGAGATGCACTCGAGAAACTGCAGTTGAACGACGCGGCTCTGTCATTCCAGGCTGAGACTTCCGCTGCTTTGGGCTTCGGCTTCAGATGCGGTTTCTTGGGGCTTTTACACTATGAAGTAATCGAGGAGAGGCTCGAAAGGGAGTTTAACCTCGATCTGATATCGACAGCACCTTCCGTTATTTACAAGGTGCATAAGATGGACGGCACCGAGCTTGAGGTGGATAACCCGACCAATATGCCTGATCCTTCCGAGATAGACTACATGGAGGAGCCGATAGTATTCGCGGATATCATTCTTCCGAAGGAGTATGTCGGTAATATCATGGAGTTGTGCCAGAACAGGCGCGGTGAATATGTCGATATGAAGTATCTTGACGAGACACGTGTTGTACTTCGTTATAAGATGCCTCTTAATGAGATAATCTACGACTTCTTTGATGCATTGAAGTCGAGAACCAGAGGATACGCGTCACTCGATTATGAGATGGCGGATTACCAGCAAAGCAAGCTTGTAAAGCTCGATATACTGCTTAACGGCGACCCTGTCGATGCTCTGTCTTTCATTGTTCACGCTGATAAGGCGTACGAGAGGGGAAGACGCATGGCGGAGAAGCTTAAGGAAAATATTCCGAGGCAGCAGTTCGAAGTGCCTATACAAGCGTGTATTGGTGGTAAAATAATAGCCAGGGAGACGATCAAGGCATTCCGTAAGGATGTAACATCGAAGTGCTACGGCGGTGATATCTCCCGTAAGAAAAAGCTTCTTGAGAAGCAGAAGGAAGGCAAGAAGAGAATGCGTCAGGTAGGATCTGTAGAGGTTCCGCAGGAAGCATTCATGAGCGTCCTGAAGCTTGATGAAGAATAAAAGAAAGATGAGGAAAAAGAAATGAAGAAGACAATCATTGCAAGCATCATTCTCGCTGCTGCTTTGGCAGTTGCAGGTTGCGGATCTAATGAGGCTGCCGAGACACAGGCTCCCGATGCACAGGTTCCTGTAGTTGAGACACAGGCTCCCGCTGCTTCTGAGACAGGTTTGGCTCCTGAGGTGGCAGGTGAAGGTCAGGCTGATCCCAACGCTTTCCCTACAGGAATTCCCCTTAATGAGGATAACTACTCCGAGTTTGATGAGCCCGTTATGTATGAGGTAATCGAGGACTGCGTTACATGGTCCGGAAATGATGTTCAGACATCAGGCGGTGACCTTGTTTCAGGCAGTATCGTAACAGCAGTTGCAACTGACGGAAACTATCTCATTCTTGACGATCAGAGAGTCGTTGAGGCTTCACACCTTCAGCAGTTCCAGTAATCTGTTGAATATATAAGAAATGAACGTCGCGGCCTTTACGGGCCGCGATTTTTATGAAAAATCGGCTTGGTATTGTGCATCACTATCATCGGCATTCCTCTCGGAAAGCAGTTCTTCAAACTTGCTGCCGTATCTTTCATGCCCTTTGGCTCGGAAATCAGAGTGAAGCACGTTATTTAATTAAGCCTCATCTCCTAAACATAGAAAACATAGAGTAAAAACCGATCCGGTAACCGGACCGGTTTTTACTTGCTTTTATTTGTGATCATATCGTTGCTTTATCGCAGATGACTCCTTTTACGCCCGGTTTGCATATAAAGAGTCTGCCGTCGGATTCGCCTTCAAGGTCCTCGCCTGATGAGGTTATAAAAAGAGTATCCAGATTTTTTCCAATAAAACAGCAGGAGGTTACATGCCTGGCGTCAAGTCTTATGACATCAAGGAGTTTGCCGTCTTTATGGCTTCTGCATTCAATCCTTTTGCCGTCCCAGACTGCAACCCAGAGATTACCGTTCTCATCGATACAAAGTCCGTCAGGAACGCCGTCATTAATCTCAAACAGAACCTTTCTGTTGGTGATGTCTCCTGTTACAAGGTCTCTGTCATAGACAAATACCGCATGTTCAAGAGAGTCGGAAAAATAAAACTTGGTCTTATCATGGCTCCATGCCATTCCGTTTGAGATCTTCGTATTTGCCTGCTGGACTTTGACTGCCCCTTCAAAGTAACTGTAAAGATTGCCGCAAGGCGAGTGGTCCCCCTCAACGGATGAACCGAAGAATATGCGTCCGTCGGGATCGGCCTTCGCGTCATTGGATCTTTGATATGATTTGTAATAAGACTTAAGGTCAACGGTCTTAGTAAGTTTCCCATTCTCATATGTGTAGAGTCCGTCCTGACATGCAAGCACATATCCTTTTGTGTTCTTCAAGGGGATAGCAGACCCAATCTTCTGTCCTGCATCAAAACAAACGGATTCATCGCTGCCTTGCTTTGTGTAGAATTTGCCGTCGATGATATCAACCCATGAAATGCGGTCATATCTTTCATCGTAGAAAGGTGCTTCCGCAAGTCTGTATTTATTCGTGTCGTAAAGCCTGGCATGGCGGCCGCCGCCTTCTTCAAGCCATTCATCCCGTGTGAGTTTATTAACGTGTCCGGTACGCTTCTCGTTCATAAGAGGCACATCGACATCCGGGGTAGTCCACTGATACTTAAATCCGCACTTTTGCTGGACATGGCGTGACCTGTCGTTGCCGTCATAGTATCCGCACCATATTGTTTCCTTATGAAGATCCTCGAAAATGTATTCTATTATTGCTTTAACGGCTTCGGTCATGTAGCCTTTTCCCCAGTGGGGGACTCCAAGCCAGAATCCTATCTCGGTAGAGTTTTCCTTATCATCACAAGCCAGGTCGTCATACTTGAGACCTACATTTCCGATAACAGTTCCGCTCTGTTTAAGTGTTATAGCGAAGTTGTCAGGTGCAGTAAGAACGTTCCTGATAATATATAGACTCTCTTCTATATCTTTGTGCGGAGGCCACCCTGTTATAGGACCTACCTTAGGGTCCTTACAGTACTCATAACAGACCGCGGCATCATCCTCGTTCCAATATCTTAATATGAGTCTTTCGCTCTCGATAATCATAACTTAACTCCTTCACACCTTGTTTTTGTACTATAACATACTTTGGTTGCGTTAAGAGTCCCGAAGCCTTATAATATTTGGGCTTGCGGGTGTGATGGAATTGGCAGACATGCCAGATTTAGGTTCTGGTGAGCGATCGTGCAGGTTCGACCCCTGTCACCCGCACCACGGTAAAACTCTTCACGGATTACGTGAAGAGTTTTTATAATACATTGAAGAGGACTTAAGAATGTTATTGGTGTTAACAGGTTATTTCATCTTTATAAATGTGATAACTATGGCGGTATACGGCATAGATAAGCTTAAGGCGGTCAGAGGGAGCTTCCGCATCCCGGAGAAAATCCTCATCGGTCTTATGGCGGCAGGAGGCGTGTTTGGAGCTATAGCCGGTATGCTTTTGTTCCGTCACAAGATAAGAAAACCGAAGTTCATTATATGTTCTTTTGTTTTTACTGTTTTATATCTGGCTTTGTTTGCCTTTATAGCTTATAAACATCTGATATAAGCTATTTGAGAAGTCTTTTAATATCCTTCTCATTACATTCAGGAAGCATCTTAAGCAGATGCTTTTTAAATTTCTCGTATGATTCCGCGGGTTCTTCCTTGTAACGCCCGCGGCACAGACGCTTTCCCCAGTAGTTATCAGCGATATCATATTTGGCGACACCCCATCCGTATTCAAGCCCGGACTTTTTGCTTACCGGATAGATGAAATCTACCGGAGTAACATATGTCTGCATCTGAAGTCTTGTGATTGAATTATCGAATGTATTCTGTCCCTTGCGGTCAAATGCCGTAAGTCCGTATTTTATCTGTTTTGAAAGGCATGGACCATTCTTACCGAGAAAATCCATAGCAGCATGATCGCACATAGGGACGACTAATTCATCGAACCTTGAATCAAAGTCGTAACCGTCACGTCTGAAATTGCATATGTATGGCCACCACTTAATACTGATAAAGCAAGCCTTTCCGTTAGTAAACTTGCCATAGACAAGTTTCTTCTCCCTTAGAACTTCGCCCTTCCATTCCCATGCGGGCCAGATAATCCTTCCTCCATCGGTGGTGTTGCCTTGCCACCAATTATCCTCACTTATGTTCTCCTCGACAGAAAAACCCGTTATATGGTTCTCAAAGAAAGGGAGAAGACCGATCTCATCGGTCAGTTCAATAAGGTCATCCAGATTTTCAATCAATGGTAACTGCATTTCAAAATACCTCTCATTCGATTATAATATTCGGGATAATTCTTTGAAAGCGGGACAGTTTTGGACAGATTCGAACTTAACAACGAGAAGAAGTTCTCTCTTGCTATGCTCCTCATGACTGTTGTCATGGTTCTTGGAACGGGACACTTAAGTGTTGAGGGAATGAATGCGGATGCGTTTGCTCTTAATTACCGTCATGGTATCGTACCAAGGGGCTTCTTCGGATTTATTCTCGACATGTTCTGCTCCGTGTTCGGTGAGCGTTTCTTCACTTACGCTACTGTTTTTGCAATCTGCTCGATAGGATATGTTTTATACCTTGCGGTGATGTGGCACTTTGCAAAGAAACTCATAATCTCTCTTGATAATACAGACCGTGCCCGTGCTTTCGTTATGGTCATTGCGCCTTACTTTATTGCCATGTTTCTGGGGTATGAGAATTACGGCAGATCGGATATGTACCTTCTTGCCCTGTCTTTGGTCGCAGGCTATGCGGTCATTAAGCAGAAGGGGATGATTCTTACTTTAATCTGTCCTTTCATCGCCGTGCTTATACATGAAGGCTACACCCTTACTTTCTATAATATTGTAATAGCATGCTTTATCTATAAGATCCTCACGTTAAAAGGGAAGGAGAGAACAGCTAACATCGTTTGGCTTGTTTTAAGCATACTGTCCGTTTCCTGCATTTTTGTCTGGGTATTCTTCCTGAGTCATAAATATGTTCCGATTAACACCGATATCTATCTTGATATCATTCATAAAGCAGAGATACTTACGTCTCCCGAGGGTTACACTCACTATGACTTCCTTAACATGATTCTTGTAGGAACCGATACTTACGGGAACGAGGATACAATGAGGAGTCTCGCACTTACGGAAATGCCGTTATTCATCGTTTTATTCCTTCCCGTGTTTAAGCTTGGCGCCGGGTTTATCCGTAAGATCTACTTCAATTCACAAAACAGATTACTCGTGATCATTATGTGCTTAGGGTCGGTAACACTTCTGCCTGAGTTTGCACAAAAATGTGATGTGGGCAGATGGATGTTTGCCTTCATTACTTACTACGTGATCTTGTTAGTGCTGCTGCTCATCGACGGCAATAAGCTCGTCCGCAGAGTCTTTGATGTCACATTAAAGGAGATAGAGCAAAGCGGCTGGAAGGGAATCTTCTATGCTCTTTACATTATGCTCTTTGTTCCGTTTCAGACGTTCTTTGTCTCTTCGGTATCATTCAACATACTTGAGTTTATGAGAAGCCTGTTCTACGGGGATCTGTTCTGATTCCTTGTGGGGGACATTAAGACTTCTGGCTATAATGTCAGCCCATTCTTTATAGCTTTTTCCTATAACAATGTTAAATTTCCCGTCAGGGGACTTAACCTGCAGGAATCTTTTATACTCAACAAGAACGGCGTTCCCGTAGCTTGGGTTAAAATCATCCGCAGATACTTCGCGGCAGCGGAAGAAGGATTTCTTCGCAAGAAGGCGTGTTTCCTCCTTGCCGATAACAAGCCACAGCACGGAGCGGGAAGGCATCTTGGGAACCCCTGCGAAAATAAAAATAGGTATGGCATAAACGATGTTGCCCTTAACGCGCCTTCTGATCCTTCCGGGAAGCTTCTTATGTATCTTGTCGACTTCCTTACCGTGTTTAAATATCCTGTGAAGGATGGGACGGGCGTAGATCTCTTTATAGTAAAACGTAACGCGGGCAAGTACTCTGAAGAGGATTATTCCGAGTATGGCGATAACAATGCTGATAATAAAAGAGATGGCAGGGAATGTTATCTGAAGAAGTATCATTCCTGCGTGAAGGATAGCTTTAAATATCTGTTCGACAATATTTAATCCTTTTACCGGAATAGCGGCACATATGGTTCCTATGTTATCGACGCAGTCATAGACGCAGCTGTAAACAACAGTTGCAAGTATTAACGTAACTATTCCGATTACCCATGTGTACCAGGGGGCGGATTGTGCTGCTGTTGTAACTGCTGCAGCGGCGCTTTTCGCAGGGGGCTGGGGTTTGCTTACGGCGTCGTTGGTTACAAGCGGCATAAGTGACAGTGCTGCTATGCCGATCCAGCCAGTAAGCTTATCGAGTTTATCTATGGTTGCCTGCGAGAATATCTTACTTTCCGCAAAAGAATGGATAACTATCATTACTGCTGCAACAATTGTAAGAAATACGGCAGCATACGGGTTGGCTATAGGGAGTGAAGCTGCTGAGTTAAGAACAGGAACGCTGTTTAAGTACTGTGCTATGAAATTAAAGAAGGCGGAGTCGGGTGAATAAACAGAAGCATTCTCGAGAGCTCCCAAAGTAGCAAGAAATGCCATTGTAGCAGTCGGGTTAACGGATGCGGTAACTGCTGTTGAGAATATGCCTGTATAGTATCCGAAGCTGTTTCCGATAGTGAACGGATTTGCAGTAAACATATAATTATCCCCCTTCGGTTATATATGTTAGCATATAGGTGTAAATTACATAAGATGATCAAGGAGGATCTGATATGGATGATAAGGCGATGTATAAACTCTCATACGGTTTGTTTATTCTGACTTCCGCGCAGGATGGAAAAGATAACGGCTGCATTGTTAATACGGTTCAGCAGGTAACGACAGAACCTAACAGGATAATCGTAGCAATAAACAAGAATAACCTTACACATGATATGGTCCTCAATACGGGAAAGTTCAATGTGTCGGTCCTCTCGCAGGATTCGAAGTTTGATACATATAAGCACTGGGGTATGCAAAGCGGCCGGGATGTCGATAAGATGGAAGCAATCGAGATATCCCGCAGTGCCAACGGTCTCGTTTATATTGCAGGGGAACAGACGAATGCTTATATAAGTGCTAGCGTTGTCTCGTCAACAGATCTTGGAACACACACTTTGTTCCTCGCGGATGTAACTGACGGTCAGGTCTTGTCAGAGACGGAAAGCGCGACATATGCTTACTATCAGAAGAACATCAAGAGTAAGCCTGCGGCTGATGCCCCGAAGAAGGGGTTTGTCTGCACGGTATGCGGATACATCTATGAAGGTGATGAACTGCCTGCTGATTTTATGTGTCCCTGGTGCAATCACGATGCTTCATATTTTGAACCGGTTAAATAATATTGGGAGGTAACATAAAATGGCTGAAGAGGCAAAACAGGACGAGCAGGTAATCGCGGGAAAGATACTTAAGGAAGAGAAGAAGCAGAGCCGTAAAGAGGGTGTTCAGTCGATAGCTTTGATCGTTATGGCAGTTTGTGCGGTGATTGTCACTATTTCCGTAGTAGCTTTAATTGCTAACGTAACTGCGAAACTGAATTCTCTTTATACCAAGGCAGACACTGCGATCACTACTTTGAATGAAGTTGCATCAGGCATAAAAGAAGCTGATCTTCCCGGCATGGCTGAAAAGATCGAGACTCTTACGAACGATGCGACATCCGGTATCTCAACAACAATGGAGAAGATCGATTCTATCGATATCGAAACTCTAAACAACTCAATCGAACGTCTTGATCAGGCTACCGAGGCATTCTCGGCCGCAGTAGAGGGAATAGGTTCGATATTCCACTGATCAGTAGTCGAGGCCTAAGTGCTTCTTAAGGTCATCATCACTTCCGATGACCAGTACTGACTGATTCTCGGTGAAAGGATCAGAAGGAGAATACTCCATATTGAATTCAGCATCCTTGTCTCTTACGGCAAGGATGTTTAAATGCATTTTTTGTCTGATCTTAAGATCAACGATGGACTTGCCGATCCATTCCTTAGGAACTTCCACTTCGAAGATAGAATAGTCACCGGGAACGGGAATGTAGTCCTTGATATTGCTTGAACTGAATCGTATTGCAGTCCATTCTGCGATGTCCTTCTCAGGGTAAACGACCTTGTCGGCACCGTTTCTTAAAAGGAACTTCTCGTGAACATCTCTTGAGGCTCTGGAGATAACAAACTTTGCGCCTAATTCCTTGAGAAGGGAAGTGGTCTCGAGCGAGTTTTGGAAGTTGTCGCCGATTGAAACCACACAGATATCATAATTGTTGATACCGATCGTCTTCATAAAGTCGGGGTCAGTTGCATCACCGATGAGGCTCGATGTTACGAAGTCGAGAACCTTGTCTATCTTCTCTTCGCTTTTGTCGATAATAAGTATCTCGTCGCCCTGCTCGGCAAATTTCTGGGTTATATACGTTCCGAATCTTCCGGCACCGATAACAAGTATGTTCTTCATAAGATCCTCCTTAAGATCATCCTACGGCCATATGGTCGACAGGGTACTTATCGTGAATAGCATTGGTTCTTCCGGTTGCAGCGAAGACCAGTGTCAAACCGCCGACTCTGCCGCCGTACATAATGAATATCAGAATACACTTCGAGATAACTCCCAAAGAAGTTGTAATTCCCATCGTAAGTCCTACCGTAGCAACCGCTGATGCACATTCAAACAGCGTCTTTACCAATGGCAGGTTCTCGATCAGTGATATAGAAAAAGCTCCGATAAGGAATAAGTGCATATCAAGAAGGAAAACAGACACGGAGCTTAATACAACATCCTGGTCTATCCTTCTTTTGAATAAGGCGGGAGCCTTTTCGCGGCGGAATACGCAGGTCATGGATGCCCAAAGGACCGCGATAGTGGTGATCTTCATTCCGCCTGCGGTTGAACCCGGAGCACCTCCAATGAGCATGAGTATTATCGTGAGTGCGACGCTGCCGCCCGAGAACTCGTTATAGTCAACGCTTGCAAATCCTGCTGTTCTGGGTGTTACGGCATTAAAGAGTGACTCGATGATGCGTGCCCCTGCCGGATCTCCAGTAAACTCTACAAAGTAGTAGAAGACCGTGGGGATCACGATGAGAAACAGTTCGGAGACAAGTATTACCTTGCTTTGTGTGCTGTAGCGCCTGAACTTGAATTTCCAGGTGCGGATATCATTCCATGTAAGAAAACCGAGTCCGCCTGTCAGGATCAGGAAAATAAAGACAAGGTTTACTACGGGGTGAGTTCTGTAGAACATAAGTGAGGAGAACTCACCCTTGGACCCAAGAAGGTCGAAGCCCGCATTACAGAAAGCCGATATCGACATGAAGATCGAGTACCAGATTCCCTTGGCAACACCAAAATCCTTGATAAACACGGGCATAACGAGTATAGCGCCAAGCCCTTCGAAAAGGATCGTGCCCTTAACAATGAAGTCGGTGAGCCTGGCTATTCCGCCGATATTAGGAGCAGATACGGCCTCCTGCATAGCTGCTCTTGACCTTAAATCAATCCTTTTGCCTGTAAGTCTCATAAAGAAGGTCGTCATGGTAAGAACACCCATGCCTCCGATCTGAATCAGCAAAAGTATTACAATTTGACCGAATAATGACCAGTGTGATTGTGTATCCTCTACTACGAGTCCTGTAACGCAGCTTGCTGAAACTGAAGTAAACAGGGCATCTATGAAAGGAGTAGCCTCACGTGATTTGGAGGATATCGGTAAAGTAAGGAGTAAGGCTCCTATCGCTATCATGATAAGAAACCCCGCAAGTATGGCTTGCGGACCCGTGAGCCTTTTTCTTGTACGATTTTGCATATCGGTATTATATAATAATTGCTATGAATAAAAAAATCTTATCTTTAATTCTCGTTGCAGCCGGCTCGGTTATGAGTTTTGGCGCATGTTCGGAGGATGATGCAGCAGTAACAGAAACTACTGTGCAGACGCAGCCCACTGCTGAGGTGATGGCTCCAATTCTTGCACCGCGTGAGTCAGATACTGTTACCCGGACAACTGCCGAACCTACAGGTGAGCATGGCGATGCGCCTGATACCGCAGCCCCTTTGCTTGTTGCGATCACAAGGGACGCTTATGTTGAACTCGGTACTTCTTTTGATATTGACAGTTTTATCAGCTATATCGATGACACGGATCCTGATCCCTCTTTGATGGTAACGGGAAATGTAAACACTGCTGTTACCGGTGCTTATCCTGTATCCATCACGATTGCCGATGCATCGGGTAATATTACAACTGATTCCATAACAGTAAATGTATATGAGCCTGTACCTGACAGCGGTGTAGTTCCCGATACTTCCGGCGGATATAACGGAACGGATTTTTCCGAGTTTATGGCTTCATATCCGGGTGAGAATATTCACTACGGAATTGATGTGTCACATTGGCAGGGAGCAATTGATTTTAATTCTGTTGCTGCATCCGGATGTGAATTTGTCATCATAAGAGCCGGCTGGTCTTCCGACGGAGAATTCCATGAGGACGATTATTTCCAGACTAATATTCAGGGAGCAACACAAGCTGGCCTTTCGATAGGTGTTTATGTCTATACCTCAGATAATACGGTTCAGGCTGTTGAGAATCTGGCTGATACGGTAAGCTCGCTTGTTGACGGATATAACCTCGCTTTCCCTGTTATTTATGACTGGGAGAGTTTCAGCAAGGTGCAGCAGTATCACTTAAGTATCGCGGATCTGAACGATCTTTACAGAGCTTTCGATAACAGGATACAGCAGCACGGCTTAAGCAGTACTCTTTACGGAAGTAAGTATTATCTCGATATTATATGGGATGATTCGATTTCTCCGGTATGGCTCGCCCACTATAATTCGTCAACCGATTACACAGGTGAGTATTTCATCTGGCAGCAAAGTGATCACGGCTTGATATCGGGCATAGACGCATATGTTGATTTGGATCTTTACTATGGTACTCTTCCCGGAGGTTCATGATGGTAAGTATTGATAATGTCTCGGTTAAGTACAAGAAGACTATCCTTAAGGAAGTGAACATAGAGGCGTCGAAGGGCGAATGTATCGGCCTTTTGGGTCTTAACGGTTCCGGAAAATCAACTCTTTTGTCAGCAATTGCAGGCTTGAAGAAGCCTTCATCAGGAAGGATAAAGATTGAAGGGAAGACCGGATTTGTCACACAGGAGAATGCTCTCATTGATGAGCTTAATGCCTATGACAACCTTCTTATGTGGACATCTTTTAAGAAAGACGAGATCATGAAGGCTTTAAACGGGCCTGAATTATCAATGCTTAAGGTTACCGATTATATTAATGTCAAAGTAAGGAATATGTCGGGAGGAATGAAGAAGAGACTTGCACTCGCATCAGTTCTTATTACCGGTCCCGATATCCTTTTGATGGACGAGCCTCTTGCTGCTCTTGATATTCCTGCAAAGCAGGATATCCTCAAGTTTATAGATGTTTTTAAGCAGGGCGGCGGTACCATCTTTATCGCAAGTCATGACGAGGGCGTATTCGACCATTGTGATAAGGTCTATCATCTTAAAGACGGAAAGTGCACGCTTCTTGATAAATCGACCCGCGTGTCGCAGATAGTGATCTGATGATTAGAGCTTCGCTTAAAAGAATTTTGTATTTCATGCCGTTTGTTATCGTGTACTTTCTTGTACTCGGTCTTACGGCACTGGCTTTTTCTTTGTTGGCGGAAAGTGTTCTTTTTAAAGACGGATCGTTCTCGGTGGTCAAGGTTGCTTACTATCTTCCCGATGATTCCGCACTTAATGAGACGGGCTTCAGTTTTGTAAGTCATATGGAGAGTGTTGAAGGATCTATAAGTTTTGTTGAGTACGATTCAGACCGGGAGGTGCACGAAGCGGTTGATGAGGAGGATGTGTCTGCAGGTCTTATTATTCCCGCGGACTTCGCATCCGGTATCTTTTCCGGTACGAATCCTGAGATCGAGGTGGTGTTTAAGTCAGCTGATACATTTGATGAACATGTGGTTGCTGATATTATGCTCGTTCTCGCGAATGACTTGGGCGTAGGCCAGGCATCCGTACAGGCCACGTATTCTCTTTGTGATGAATATGGTATTGATCCGAACCGTTCCTATGATATATCCGAACAGGTGCGCGTTAGTGAGCTTGCCTATGCAATGGACAGATTCCATGCGATTGATATTAAGACTATCGACGATATATCCACATATACGCTGGTACAGAAAGTTACTGCGTCAGTACTTATTTATATCTTCATCCTTTCCGTGTTCGTTTTCGCGTATTTTTGTAAAGGGTCGAACAGGGCCTTTGTTATTAAAGCGAAGCTTTCAGGGATATCTCTTCTGAAGCTTTTTTCTACCGAGGCGCTCAGTGTCTGGATAATGATGTATATAGTCTTTGTTCTGTTTTTCATAGGACTTAAGTTTACAAGCATTGGGATAAAGACATCGGCAGTGCTGTTCATGATACCTGTCATGCTTCTGCTTGCCTGTCTGGTTACCGGAATCTGCTATCTGTTCAAGACGCCGGTATCAGCATCCTATATATCCTTTGCTTTCTTTACGGTTCTTATGTATGGTGCGGGCGGTCTTTTGCCCATTGAGTTCCTGCCGAGATTCCTGCAAAAGTGGGTATTCATTAATCCTCTTAAGTACCTTATTGACTTTACTTTGGAGGTGATGTTCGGATGAAGATCATATTGAACCGCCTCTATGTAAGTGCCAAGAGAAGTTTTAAGAATCCGTATGTCTATTTCATGGCGGCGATCCTGCTCATTCTGGGTATCGTATCGTTTGTTATGCCGCCAAAGGAATCTACAGCATATATACCGGTAGCAATTCTTAATCTTGATGATTCACCAAGAACAAAGGAAGCGGTAGAGGATCTGTGTGATATGACTTCGATCTTCCATTTCTACGAGGTCGATAATGAAGCACAGATGTATTCTGATATTGCAACAGGTACTGCCAATACAGGCGTGATCTTTCCTGAGGATATGATGGAGTCAAGCGGCTCGCTTCGCTCGTTACCTGATATTGAGATCGTAACCACGCCTTCTTCGACATTACCTCTGATGTCTTCAGAAGAAGTGTTCATGAAGCTTTTCCCGCATTTTGCTTATTATGTCATGATCGACACCATAGACAGATCGGATGTGGATTTCCCGGACGGCTATGAGCAGGAACTTAACAGGATCATGGAAGAAGCGATGGGGAGTAATACCATCTACAGGCTCGAGAGTCTCGAGAATGCGGATTACGATGATATCGTTACGGTTGAGAAGCTTCCTATCCCTGTATATAAGTTCGCAGGATTCTTCATATGGATGGCAGCGCTTCTCGGTGCGCTTTCATACCTCAATGATTGTGATAACAAGCTTTATACCAGGATGAGTAAGGGAGCAAGAGTGTTCATGGGTCTTATTCTTCCTGCTGTGCATGTGCTTCCCGTGTTGTTTGTATCACTTATAAGTTTCCTTATAGCCCAGGTTGAGTTTTCTGTTGGAAAGATCTTTCTTTACGGGATCTGCGTTATCGTACTTGCCTTTGTAATAGCTACGGTTTTCTCGCTGCTGCCGGGACAGGGGAAGAAGAGTCATGCTTTATCGGCTGTTCTGCCGACATACCTTATTCTCTCATTCCTGTTCGGAGGAGTTCTTATCAACCTGTCAGTCTACAGCCCTGTACTTAAGGCTGTATCGATGCTTTTCCCGCCCTATTTCTTCTAAAGTTCACTAATATTTAAAGTTGAACTCATACTATCTAAAGTGATAAAATTTATAAGATATTTGCCTTTGAGCAGGAGGTTTCACAATTTATGTACCTGATTAAGAAGAAAAGGGTACTGTGTCCTTCGATATTCCTTATGGATGTCGAGGCGCCCCGCGTAGCACAGTACTGCCAGCCCGGACAGTTCATCATTGTCAGAATCGATGATCAAGGCGAGAGAATCCCTCTTACAATCTGCGATTATGATCGTGATGCAGGAACGATAACAATCGTTGTTCAGACGATCGGTGCATCTACCAAGAGAATGATGGATCTTCAAGAAGGCGACAGTTTCCACGATTTTGTCGGCCCTTTGGGCAAGCCTTCCGAGCTTATTACAGATGATATTGATTCCATAAAGGATAAGAAGATACTTTTTGTAGCAGGCGGATTGGGAACAGCTCCCGTATATCCCCAGGTTAAGTGGCTTCATGAGCATGGTATCGATGCTGACGTTATTGTCGGTGCGAAGACAAAGGATCTTGTTATCCTTGAAGATGAGATGAGCGCTGTTGCAGGTAATCTTTACATCACAACAGATGACGGCTCCTACGGAAGAGAAGGAATGGTTACCAAGGTAATCGACGACCTTGTAACCAACGAAGGCAAGCACTATGATCTGTGCGTCTCAATCGGACCTATGATCATGATGAAGTTCTGCTGCCTTACAACAAAGAAGTATGAGATTCCCACTATCGTTTCCATGAACCCTATCATGGTAGACGGAACCGGTATGTGCGGTGCATGCCGACTCACAGTAGGTGATGAGGTTAAGTTCGCTTGTATCGACGGTCCCGAGTTTGACGGCTTCAAGGTTAATTTCGACGAGGCCATGGGAAGAATGAGACTTTACAAGACTCAGGAGGGCGAAGCATTGCTCGCACTTGAAGAAGGAAAAACGCATCACGGCGGATGCGGTAATTGCGGAGGTGACAAGTAATGGCTGCACCCGGATTTGAGAAAGTACCCATAGCTGAGCAGGACCCCAAGGTCAGGGCAACCAACTTTGATGAGGTCTGCTTAGGATATACAGAAGAGCAGGCAGTGCTCGAGGCTTCAAGATGCCTTAACTGCAAGAACCCCAAGTGTGTCAGCGGATGCCCTGTTAACATCGATATCCCGGGCTTCATCACGGCTTTGAAGGAGCAGGATCTTAAGAGGTCTTACGAGGTGCTTACTGCATCCTCATCCTTGCCTGCTGTATGCGGTCGAGTTTGCCCCCAGGAGACTCAGTGTGAGGCACAGTGCATCAGAGGAATCAAGGGTGATGCCGTTTCTATCGGTAAACTCGAGAGATTCGTTGCAGACAAGGCAAGGGAGCAGGGTCTTACCATGCAGGCCGCAGCTCAGAAGAACGGACACAAAGTTGCCGTAGTAGGCTCCGGTCCTGCCGGACTTACATGCGCAGGCGACCTCGCGAAATTGGGTTATGACGTAACTATCTTCGAGGCTTTGCACGAGGCAGGCGGCGTTCTTACTTATGGTATCCCCGAGTTCCGTCTTCCTAAGGAAGGTGTAGTTAAGCCCGAGGTTGAGAACGTTAAGAAGCTTGGAGTTAAGCTCGAGACCAACGTAGTTATCGGTAAGTCGGTTACTATCGATGAGCTTATGGAGAACGAAGGCTTTGAGGCTGTTTTCGTAGGGTCCGGTGCCGGACTTCCAATGTTTATGAAGATTCCGGGCGAGAATGCGAAGGGTGTTTTCTCCGCGAATGAGTATCTTACACGTAACAACCTTATGAAGGCATTCAGAGAGAATGCAGATACGCCTATCTTCAGACCTTCGAAGGTTGCTGTAGTAGGCGGCGGTAATGTTGCGATGGATGCGGCAAGAACCGCATTGAGATTGGGTGCAGAGGTTACTATCGTCTACAGAAGATCTGAAGCTGAACTTCCCGCAAGAGCCGAGGAGGTTGAGCATGCGAAGGAGGAGGGTATCAAGTTTGAACTTCTTACCAATCCTGTCGAGATCTTAACGGATGATGATAACAATGTAACGGGTATGAGATGCATAAGAATGGAGCTCGGTGAGCCTGATGCTTCAGGAAGAAGAAGACCTGTTCCTGTTGAAGGATCTGAATTTGATCTTCCTACAGATGCAGTTATCATGTCCCTCGGTACATCGCCTAACCCTCTGATCGCTTCAACGACTAACGGACTTGATACTAATAAGTGGAAGTGCATCGTTGCTGATGAGGGTAACGGACAGACTTCCAAGGAAGGTGTCTTCGCAGGCGGAGATGCAGTTACCGGTGCAGCTACCGTTATCCTTGCAATGGGTGCAGGTAAGGCTGCTGCGAAGGGTATTGATGAATACATAAAGTCTAAGTGAACGCTTACTTCTACAGGTTGCTTATAACCATAAAAAGAAGGCCTATTGCCGACATCCTTGCGGTTGTCGGCATTTTTGCGTCTGTAAGTGCCATTAGAGCATTTGACCGGGTGCCTGTTCACCTGATGGAAAGAGATACTGATACCGTTCTCGGAATAATGACACTTTTGCTTATCATCTGTTTTGATTATGCTTTTGTTGTAGGCTTTAGAAGCGGTGTGTTGGGGTATCATCCTGCAGATATGACTTTCCAGTTTGCGGCCCCCTTTAAGAAGGTGTTCAACCTCTTTGTTTCTTTCCCGTACGGACTTGGAAGTCTTGCGGTCTTCATCTGGATTATTTGTACTAATTCACCGGTGCTTAACTGGTGGATATCGGTGTCAAAGACAGATATGATCGCGTTCGTGATAGAAGCTTTCTTTATCATGATCCTGGCGTTCATGTTCACATCGTTTATCAGTGCGAGGTTCTGTGATAACAGGAAGGCGATAATCCTTACTGTTGCTTCACTTTTTGCGGTTCACTTTATCCTGTTCGGAATAATCATTGGCGGGCTTATCAATGAATACGGTTCTTTTTCCGCTGTACGTGCACAGCCGCTTGTTGTCATACTGAGCCGTTGCGGAAACTCGGTTTATGCTGATATGTTCCCGGTTGCAGGATGGGTGGGGCTTATCTATAAAGGAATTCTTCACGGAAGTTTCAATCTTTTTCCCATAGTTGTTATTGCTTATCTTGCCGTATGTGTTCTTGTGTTCTTTCTGTACAGGAATGCCCGGTTTGATTTCTACGAGACGGCGGGTCTTAATACCGGAAGGATCATCGAGATAATCGAAGCGAGTAAGGCCGGTGTTGAAGCTGTCAATACAGGTATAGCAAGAACTGCCAAGGTTGGAAATGAAGTGTACAAAAGAGGGTGGGGAGCATCGGCTTTCTTCCATATGCACCTGTTCGAGAACTTAAGAAGCTCGAAGCTGTTCTTTATAAACAAGGTCGCGATGATATACAGAATATTTGCTCTTATCCTTCTGCTTATCACGGACAGCATGCTTCCTGAAGATCTTGATCTTATAGTGATCATAATAGGTATGACCACTATGATGGTTTTAAATGCGATCGTATTCGGCGGAGGCAAGACTGTAATGGAAATGGGGCGCCCGTATTTCTTCATGGTTCCGGAGAAGCCCACCCGTAAGCTTGCTATGTGTATAATGTCGGATCTTCCCGAGATGATCTTCGATGCTGTGCTTTGTGCACTGATAGTTAAGATAGTCACGTGGCAGGATTTTACTGTTTTGCCGATGATAGCCTTTGTGCTTATGATGACTTCTTTTGACCTGTTATCCCAGACTGTCGGTATTATCTGTGTCAAGCTTCTTAAGCAGTTCGGCAAGTTCTCTATGATGATAGCAAGATACATACTGATAGTTTTCCTGCTTGTCGCGGGAATGATCCCGTCTGACATTATTACGAACGGCCTGACCGGAGTTATCACGGAGAACCTTTCAGCTGTGCTTACCGTCATGATCGGCATGCTGGCGGTAACATACTTTGCGATGTGGCTTTTGCTGCTGCTTATATCAAGGGGAATCTTTAATAAGTCTTAAAACATAATAGCGAATTGATTGTTAGAATGTATTGAACATATAAGAAGGGTGGAAAGATATGCTTACAGTAAATGGAGTAACTAAGAAATATAAGAAGTTTGTTGCTAATGATAATCTGTCATTTACTATCAACGACGGAGAAGTCGGTATCCTGCTCGGCCCCAACGGTGCAGGTAAATCAACGATAATAAAGTCTATTGCGGGACTTCTTAAGTATCAGGGAACGATAGAGGTCGACGGACTTGAGAATCACACACTCGAGGCTAAGAGGAAACTCGGATATATCCCTGAAATCCCGGCTTTATATGATACGCTCACGATTGATGAGCATCTTGAATTCATAAGACGTGCTTATAAAGTTGAAGATGTATCCGTAAAAGAGAAGCTTCTTGAAAGATTCGAGCTTACGGATAAGAGAAAGAAGATGGGTAAGGAATTGTCCAAGGGTATGCAGCAGAAAGTATCCATCTGCTGCGCACTGATGCACAACCCTTCTGTCGTTATCTTTGACGAGCCGATGGTAGGTCTTGATCCTCATGCGATCAAAGAGTTGAAGCTTGTATTCAGAGAATTAAAGGACGCAGGAAAGACTGTTCTTATCTCCACACATATGATAGACACGATAGAGGATTATTGGGATGTCGTTCATATCATGATGAATGGTAAGATCGCGGCAACAAGACATAATATTCCCGGTAAGGCAGATGATAAGAGCCTTGAGCAGTTGTTCTTCGAGATAACCGAAGGACAGACTGAGTCTTAAGGGGGGCTTATGTTATACGCATATCTTTACAGAGTGCGCAGAGCTGCGCTCAAAAGACCATGGAAGTTTATACTCGCATTATTCTTTTTGGGGATATTCGGCATAATGCTCGCATATCCGACACTTATGAGTATGCCCAACAGCGACGGTTCCGTAAGTGATTCGTTTGTCCCGCGTAATATAGAAGTTGTAACAGGCGGAATGTATCTCATCATTCTTGTCTTGTTTAACTTCATGTTTTATACGGCACTTAAGAATGGTGTTATCGGTTTCTCAACGGCAGATGTTATCTATCACATGGCAGGTCCGTTCACTCCAAGATTTAATCTTATAATCGCGGCCTCCGGAACCTTGCAGATCTGCTTAATGTTCACATTCCTTATATCCACACAGACCGCCATTATCTATGGCGCCATTGGTGTAAGTTCAATCGATCTGATTTGTATTTTACTGGGGGCCTTTGTCTCGGCGGTTATCGGGTATTTCTTCGGGGCGTTGTTCTGTGCGTTCTATGCCGATGATGAGGTTAAGAAGAACCGCGTTATGACCTCAGGAATTGTTCTGGATGTAATTGCAGTGGGCGGTTTTGCAGCTTCTCTTCTTGCAAGCGGTGCTTCGATAAGCGATCTGGGTGTTAAAGGTGTAGTCACACAATTCGGAAAGTCCTGGTTTATCAAAGCATTTCCGGGCGGCGGATGGGTTGCTCTCATTTACGACGGCGTTATAAATAACAGTGCTTTCTTAAGTGTTGCAGGTGTTGTCCTTACATTACTGTCTGTTATTGCTCTTGTCTTTGTATACAGCCGCTTAAGCCTTGATTACTACGATGAAGCAATCGCGTATGCACAAAAGGCACATGATATGGCTGAAGCAAAGCGAGCAGGAATCGATGCTGATAATGCGGCAATGACAAGAAGGGCGAAGGTCGGTAAAGAGAAACTCGGAAGAGGAGAGGGTTCTTCTGCTATTACTGCTATTCATTTTCTCATGAATAAGAGAGGCTCCAAATTCTTCTTTGTTAATCCTCTTTCTGTAATGTACCGGGGTATCACCGGAATATACCTTGCATTTATGTCTCAAAGTGACAGTAACGACAATCCGTACTCGTTAATATTTTCCGGTTTCATGATGATGATCATCCTTAACGCTGTATTATATGCCGGAGGTAAAACTGTAACTGAATTTACTAAACACTATGTTTATATGATTCCCGATACCGCATCACACAAGCTGATGGCGTGTTTGAAAGCAGACATCCCCGAGATGGCTTTCGACTCGGTTTTGTGCGGTGCACTTATGTACTTCCTGTGCGGTCTTGAACTTCCCGCAGCGGCTGCGTTTGGTCTTATGATGATAGTTTTCGATCTGTTGTGTGAGATGGCGGCACTTCTTATCATGCGCTTGCTCCCGGCACTTGGAAGACAGCTTCTTATGATGGTAAGATACTTAGGCGTGCTTTTTGTTGCCGGTTTGGCATCGGTGCCGATGATTGCAGTTTTGTTTGTTACCAGAAGTTTTGTTTTGGGAATACTTTCAGGAGCGGCGGCAGGAGCAGTATTGTTATTGATCTTATTGCCGGTAGCTTCGGTAGTTGTTGACAGAGCGGAGATGTAATTATGGCTTTCATGGGAATGATATTCGGGGCGTTGTTCATCGTTATTCTGGTGACGATAATATGCGTTGTAGGTGTGTGCCTGCTTATCGGCATAATCTGCAAGATAGTGGGTAAAGTCAAGGACATCAAGGGTGCCCGAATAGCGGGAACTGTGTTCTTTATTATCGCTCTAGTGGTGATTGTCCCTGTTATCGCCCTGTTCGCATGGGGATACTTCAAGACGGCTTTTACGGAAGTGCATATGCCTGACGGCAGTACCGAGAAGGTGTATTACAAGACCGTGAACCGTTTCCGTGACAATCTTATAGGTTATATCGATACCGGTGATGAGGAGTTTTTTACCAATCTCGGATCGATGATCGATGATGATGAAGCGCTGCTCTATTACCGCGATAATAATCACAGAAGTATTCTTGAATATGGCATGGATGCAGGTAATGCGGAGCTTGTGGAATTTGCTCTGGAACGCGGTGCCGAGGTGGATTCTCCGGAAAGATTCGAGTATATGGCCTATGTTGAGTGTACTTGGGACGAGTATCTTGATATGGTTGCCGCAAGGCCGGTGACTGAGGGTGATGTGAGGATCGCTCAGATGTTCTTTGATGCGGATGCCGAGACTAAGTTTGATACAGGTGTTCCGTACTATTCCAATATATTCGGCAAGGCTGCATGGGCCATTCTGTATAATGATGATACAGTGACTGACACAGAGATGGAATTTCTTCAGGTCATTATTGATAACGGATTTGATCACGATGCGTGTCTTATGCCGGTTTATGATGCTCCGAGCAACTACTATTTCGGACCTGAGACGCATCAGGATGTGGCACGCGACGATAACTACTACGAAGTCTGGGAACTGGCCGGAAAGCCGGTGTAAGGAGCAATCTTATGGAATGCCAAGAGACTGTTGTTGATATGAGAGCGCACTCTCCCGAAGAACTCGAGAAGGGAAGAGAACAGGCGCAGCTTCTTTTTAAGTTTAATCACACTATGCCGGGTACACCTGAGTACCAGGAGTTGATGCAAAAGCTTTTCGACGGGAATGTGGGCGAAGGGTCTTATGTGGCGGCGCCTTTGCAGGGCGTGTGCTTTGACCGCATCAAGATAGGGAAGCGCGTGTTCCTTAACTCGAATCTTCTTGTTATGGCAAGAGGCGGCATCACTATCGAAGATGATGTGCAGATGGCTGCAAATGTGCAGATCCTTACTAATAATCACGATCCGTATGAGAGGCAGCTTCTTACCGTTAAGCCCGTGCTTATTCGAAAAGGCGCTTGGATAGGAGCAGGTGCTACTATCCTTCCCGGTATATCTATCGGTAAGCATGCGATCGTTGGTGCGGCTGCCGTCGTTACAAAAGATGTTCCTGACTATGCTATTGTTGTCGGCAATCCCGCAAAAGTCGTAAAGACTTTGGATGCTGATAAGTTCAAGGATTAAATACTTCGTATCTTCTTGAAATAGAACGCCTGAACCTTCTTCGTGAAGAATGCGATGAGGGGTCCTTCTGTCAGAGTTGCGATTACGGTAAGTGCGCCTATTCTTGCTCCTAAGAGTATGCCTATAACAATAGTTATGATGTCGAATATGATCTTGATGATCTCAAGCTTCTTATGTGTGATGTCTGTTATAAGCAGGATTATTCCGGTAAAGGGGTCAACTCCGATATCGACAGCGATATAGATGCCGAGTCCGAATGAGAGTATGAGTATTCCGAGAATACCTGTTGTTGCTTTAACGGGAATCGAGTCTTCTGTGATTATTCTTTGCAGGGCGGCAGTGCTCAGGTTCGCGAAGACACCGTAGATTAGAAAATAGATCAAGGTACCAATGCTGACATACTTACGCTTGATAAAGAAAAGGATGATGATAAGTATGACGCTAAGACACATCGAGACTGTTCCTATGGAGTCTAGGGAGAGGTTAAATGCTGTTCTGATTCCGTCATAAAGTGTGCCGATAGAATCCATGCCCAGAGATGCGTAATTCATGAACCCACATCCTGTTCCGCAAAGAAGGGCAGCAAACGCGGTAAGCAGGATATCGATTACATAATTTCTCGTGTTTTTATTCTTCATACAAACATTATAAAACTGGACTTGCAGATAATCATAATTAAGGTAGAAAACGAACACATGTTCTGATATAATCAGAGCATGTTTAAGTTGGTGTCACAATTCAAGCCTTCGGGCGATCAGCCAAAGGCTATCGGACAGCTTGTGGAAGGCGTTAAGCAGGGGATGCGGGGGCAGACTTTGCTTGGTGTTACGGGCTCAGGTAAGACGTTTACGATGGCTAATGTTATTCAGGAGTTGAACCGTCCGACACTTGTTCTTGCCCATAATAAGACACTGGCAGGACAGCTGTATTCAGAGTTTAAGGAATTGTTCCCGGAGAATGCAGTTGAGTATTTTGTTTCTTACTACGATTACTATCAGCCTGAGGCATATATCGCATCTACTGATACATACATAGAGAAGGATTCTTCTATTAATGATGAGATCGACCGTATGAGACACTCTGCTACCAGATCTTTGCTTACGCGTGATGATGTTATCGTTGTGTCTTCGGTCTCCTGTATTTACGGTATCGGAGAGAAGGACGACTATATGTCGCTGATGGTAAATCTCTATGTCGGTCTTGAGATATCACGCGATGCGGTTATGGCTGAACTGATTAATATCCAGTACGATAGGAATGACTTTGAACTTAAAAGAGGAACCTTCAGGTGCAGGGGAGATGTTCTCGATGTTTTCACCCCGGATTCCGATAATGTCATTACAAGGATAGAATTCTTCGGGGATGAGATAGAGAAGATCTCTTATGTTGATTTCATAACGGGACATGTTCTTTATACAAGAACATTCGCTGAGATATTTCCGGCTTCCCATTATGCGACTGGAAGACAGAAGCTTGAACGGGCTTTAGGTCTTATCGAGGAAGAACTTGATGAGAGGATAAAGTATTTTCGCGGAGAGGGAAAGCTTGTTGAAGCTTACAGACTCGAGCAGCGTACTCGTTACGATCTGGAGCTTTTACGCGAGACCGGTTTTTGCAAGGGTATCGAGAATTATTCGAGGCACATTGCAGGAAGAGCTGAAGGCGAGCCGCCTTGTACTTTGCTTGACTTTTTCCCGAAGGATTACCTCATGTTTATCGATGAGTCTCATGTTACGGTGCCGCAGGTGGGTGCGATGTACAAGGGTGACCGCTCACGTAAGGATATGCTTATTGACTACGGTTTCAGGCTTCCTTCCGCCCGTGATAACAGACCTTTGAAGTTTGAGGAGTTTGAGCCGAGGATGGGGCAGACGATATTTGTATCGGCAACCCCTGCAGATTATGAGGCGAAGCACTCGGAACAGACAGTTGAGCAGGTAATAAGACCGACAGGACTTCTTGAGCCCCAGATCTATATCAGGCCTGTTGACGGACAGATAGAAGATATACTTCACGAATTGTCTGAGAATAATAAGCGCGGTGAGAAGTCGCTTATTATGACACTTACGAAGAAGATGGCAGAGGATCTTACTGATTATCTTAAGAAGGAAGACATCAGAGTTACATATCTGCACTCGGATATCGAGACGGTCGAGAGAATGCAGATACTTAATCAGTTGAGAAATGACGAGACGGACGTAATAGTAGGTATCAACCTTTTAAGGGAGGGTATCGACCTTCCGGAAGTATCGCTTCTTATGATACTTGATGCGGATAAGGAAGGATTCTTAAGGTCTGAAAGGTCACTCATTCAGATCATAGGAAGATGCGCCCGTAACAGTAACGGACGCGTTATCCTCTACGCTGATGAGGTTACTGATTCCATGATGGGTGCCGTTTCTGAGACGAACAGAAGACGCGATATCCAGCAAAAGTATAACGAGGAGCATGGTATAGTTCCGAAGACGGTCATCAAACATGTTAAGAATGTATTTGATACTGTCGAGGATGCGGCGAAGAAGGAGAAGGTCAAGAAGATCGATATCAGGAAACTTATCGAGACCAGCGATCCCGGCAAGTTGTCTGATGAAGAGAGACTTAAGCTTATTAACAGCCTGACATCTGATATGAAGAAGGCTGCGAAGGACCTCGACTTCGAGAAGGCTGCTCAGATCAGAGATGTGATCATAGGACTTAAGGGTAACTGATATGGATCAGGGATTTGTTCACCTTCATTTGCATACCGAATACAGTCTTCTTGACGGTGCGGTCAGGATAAAGGAGCTTGCCGGAAGACTTAAAGAGATGGGAATGAACGCTTGTGCCGTTACCGACCACGGTTCGATGTTCGGCTGCGTTGAGTTCTATAAGGCGATGAAGGACGAAGGGATAAAACCTATCATCGGATGTGAGGTCTATGTGGCTCCCGAGTCAAGATTTGTAAGACCACAGGATCAGAAGTCGAGAGCATATCATCATCTCATTTTGCTAGCGAAGGATAATACAGGTCTTTGCAATCTCAACAGACTTATATCCGCAGGTTATACTGAAGGCTTTTACAGGAAACCCAGAATCGATAAGGAGCTTCTTGAGAAGTGGCATGAAGGGCTGATCTGTCTGTCAGGTTGCCTGGCGGGAGAAGTTGCCGATCACATTGCGGCCGGACGTATCAATGAAGCTGAGCGGACTGCTTTGTGGTATGACAGTTTGTTCGGAAGAGGTAATTACTACCTCGAGATACAGAGTAACTTCCTTAAGAATCAAGCTGTTGTTAATTCTGCGCTTGTTAAATTGTCGGCCAAGACCGGCATTCCTCTTGTTGCGACTAACGACTGTCATTATCTACGTAAGGAAGACAGTGACGTTCACGAGGTGCTTCTTTGCATGCAGACGGGTTCAAAGCTCTCTGATCCTGACAGGATGAAGTTCGAGACCGATGATTTCTATGTTAAGTCTGAAACCGAGATGAGACGCTTCTTCTCCGATATTCCGGAAGCGGTTGATAATACCGTAAAGATTGCGGATATGTGTAATGCCGAGTATGATTTCTCGACTATCCACCTTCCCAAGTATGAGGTGCCTTCCGGCTTCGCTGATAACAAGCAGTATCTTAAGTATCTTGTCACGTCAGGTCTTGAGAAGAGATTTGCGATCAAGGGAATGGCTGCAGATCAGGACGTATATATTAAGAGGGCTGACTACGAGCTTAATGTCATTAATTCGATGGGGTACACCGATTACTACCTTATCGTTTGGGATTTCATTAATTACGCCAAGACAAACGGAATAATGGTCGGTCCCGGAAGAGGCTCGGGTGCGGGTTCACTTGCTGCTTATGCGATAGGAATAACCGATGTGGATCCTATCCGATACAATCTTGTTTTCGAGAGGTTTCTTAACAGTGAGCGTGTGTCGATGCCTGACTTTGATATCGACTTTTGCTACGAGAGAAGACCTGAGGTTATAGATTACGTTACTCGCAAGTATGGCGCAGACAGGGTGGCACAGGTAATCACATTCGGTACGCTCGCGGCGAGAATATGCATCAGGGATGTTGCCAGAGTTCTGGATCTGCCTTTAAACAGGACAGATAAGATAGCCAAGATGATCCCCGAAGCCATCGGCATGACTATAAAGGATACTTTGGAAGTGCGAAAGGATTTTAAAGCCGAGTACGACTCCGACCCTGACGTGAAGCGCGTGCTTGATATTGCCATGAGGCTTGAGGGTATGCCGAGACATGCGTCGACTCATGCGGCGGGAGTAATCATCTCGGGTGTCCCGATTACTGATATCGCGCCGCTTGCGGTTAACGACGGTAATACCGTAGTGCAGTTTGCGAAGGCGGATATCGAGAGTGTCGGTCTTCTTAAGTTCGACTTCTTAGGCCTTCGTACTCTGACCGTTCTACGTGATACGGCCGATATGGTAAGAGAGAATTACGGCAAGGAGATAAACTTCGATAAGATTCCTCTCGATGACCCCAATGTTTACAAAATGATCGGTGAAGGTGATACAGTCGGTGTGTTCCAGCTTGAAAGTGCCGGCATGACCTCGTTTATGAAGGATCTTAAGCCGACATCCATAGAAGATGTAACAGCCGGAATCTCGCTTTACCGTCCGGGTCCTATGGATCAGATACCAAAGTATGTTAAAGGCAAGCATGATGCCTCTTCAATCACATATGATCATCCCATGCTTGAGCCTATACTTGATGTCACATATGGATGTATGGTCTATCAGGAGCAGGTTATGCAGATAGTCCGTGATCTGGCAGGCTTCTCTATGGGCCAGTCAGACAATATCCGCCGTGCGATGAGCAAGAAGAAAAAATCGCTCATGGAGAAGTACAGGAAACTGTTTATATACGGCGGTGTTGATGAGACCGGACGCGATATTGACGGTGCGATAAAAAGAGGAGTGCCCGAACAGACAGCCGATAAGATATTTAATGAAGTGGCAGGTTTTGCAGGTTATGCATTCAACAAGTCACACGCTGCGTGCTATGCCGTCGTAGGTTATTACACAGCCTATCTTAAGTATTATTATCCGACTGAGTTTATGGCTGCCATGCTTAATTCCTTCAGATTCAACATCATGCAGGCGGCATACTATATCAATTGCTGCAAGGTGATGGGAATAGATGTTCTGCCCCCTGATGTAAACAGAAGTAAGGCAAAGTTCTCAACAGAGAAACTTAAAGACGGCAGGATGGCTGTGAGGATCGGCTTGTCTGTTTTGAAGAATGTCGGTGAGGGCGCGGTTAACAGTCTTATTGATGAGCGTGAGGAAGGCGGACCCTACACCTCTTTTGAGAATTTCTTAAGAAGATGTTCTTCTATCGGTATCAAGAAGAACCTTGTGGAATCACTGGTTTATTCGTCTGCGCTCGACTTTACCGGTTATAACAGAGCTACCATGGTGGCAACAGTCAGAACGGAGCTCGATAAGCTTTCATCTGAGAACAACAGGCAGGTTGAAGGTCAGATCAGCCTGTTTGACTTGGGTACAGACCAGCAGGATGAGGCGACGGACTCCATCAGGATCAACAATGTCAGTGAGTATCCCGAGTCTGAGAAGCTTGCGCTGGAGAAAGATGTTGTCGGGTTATACCTGTCAGGTCATCCTCTGTCCGGGTATTCGGAATTCATAGAGAAGTACAGTACGTTTGATATGAGAGCTTTTCGCGAGGCTTACGAGGAAGGAAGGGCAGAATCTCTGAATGATGATGCTGAAGTCATAATGTGCGGAATGCTGCTCGGGAAGAAGATAAGGACAACGAAGTCAAAGACTGCCATGGCGTCTTTGGTTGCAGAGGACCTTTACGGCCAGTTCGAAGGGGCTTTATTCGGCAAGGTGTTCGATACATACGCCGCGGGGCTTGAGACCGACAGGCCGTATGTGTTCATAGGCAAGAGGCGTATCAGGGGGGAGGATACATTCTCTTTGGCTGTTGATGCAGTATTTCCACTGCCTCAGGATGAGGAGGCTGTCAGGGAAGTAACCGGTAACTGGTTGTTTAGAAAGACCCTGGGCAGTAACAGTGCGGTTAAGACTCAGGCTAGGATACAGGAGGAGCCTGTATTTAAGCAGCATGGAGCAGTGAGGGTAAGATTCACAGGAGACCCTAACGGTGCTCCGTATCAGCGGCTTTTGAATTTTCTCGTGTATTTCCATGGTAATACTCCCGTGGAGATCGAATTCGGGGACGGAAGTGTCGTAACACTCTCGCAAGTGTGCTATATAGACGATCATCCGCAGGTTTTAAGCCTTCTTAGAAGCTTGTGCGGCGAGGGAAATGTTAAACTGGTGTAAATCTGCTGTAAATCATCTCCAGGCATAGTAAATTGTCAATTTGTTGTGATAAAATAACGCTAAGTTATTTATATTACATATTTGGAGTCTTGGATTTATGCCAAAGAAAGACAATCCGGAAAATAGTGAGCTTAGAGCGAGAGATATAAGTGTTAGAACTACTGCTTCTATACTCGCAGTGAGTATGATATCGTTTATTCTGCTTGCTTTCTTTGCAATTCGTACTTTGGCTTTGAACGAGCAGCTCCGTACAAATCTCTATTACAACACACTTGCGGAAAAGATCGGCTGGCAGATAGATGCATGGCTTAAGAGTGAGACAGATATGGTTTTGCAGAATAAGCATGCCATTGAAGTAACTGGTGACTTCAGCGAGGAATACCTCACTTCGTATCTGCAGATGATTTATAGTGAGTATTCTAATGGAAGTATCAGTGAGTTATTTTTCCTTTCCTCAGATAATGCGCTTTATTGCGGAACCGGTTTCTCATCTGACGGTTCAGTAGATTTTAGATCGAGAGACTGGTACACACAGGCTATAGGAAGTGACGAGGTCTATTACACGACTCCGTATGTTTGTGCAAGCGGAGACTCGCTTGTTATTACCGTATCTGTAGGCGTGTTCGATAGTGAACATAATCCTGTGGGTGTCGTTGGTGTTGATATCCCTATTAATACCATGACAGAGATCATTGATAGTGTAAAAGTTGATGATAACAGTTATCTTATGGTAATTGACCAGGATCAGAACTTCATAGTTCATCCTAATGATGCCTATGTTACAAATGACGGTTTCCCTGTAAATGCAAGACAGATACCTAATGATCCGTACTCATCAATAGAGAACGTACTTGACGGCAATCTTCCCGAAGACGAAGCCGGCATAGTTAAGAGTGACTATGATGGCGTGAGAAGAAATGCTTACCAGGGCAGCATAGATGTATCAGGTTGGCGCGTTATTATGCTTGTATCATCTCGAACCATTAACCGCCCAATCATCAGGGTTATGGTTATTCTTGCAGCCAGTCTCTTACTTATATTTGTAGCCGGATTGGTAATTTCAAGAACTATCTCAAAGCAGATTGTAGAACGATTCAAGGAGGCGTCAAGAGTTGCCAACGCTGCTAATGAGGCGAAGAGCTCATTCCTTGCAAATATGTCCCATGAGATCAGAACTCCTATCAATGCCGTTGCAGGCATGAACGAGATGATCCTGAGGGAGAACAAGGATCCGGTAATCAACGATTACGCTTTGGATATTGCTTCTGCATCAAGAAGCCTTACTTCGATCATTAACGATATTCTTGACTTCTCGAAGATTGAGTCAGGTAAGCTTGAACTTGTCGAGTCGGAGTTTAATATCGCTTCGGTAATTAATGACTGTATCAATCTTGCTGTATCGAGATTGGGCGATAAGGATCTTGAACTGTACTTTGATGTGGATCCTAATATCCCGAAGATGCTCGTAGGCGATGAGATGCGTATCAAGCAGATCATGGTTAACCTTATGACGAACGGTATCAAGTATACTAACGAAGGCTTCGTAACCATGACTGTCGGATTCTCCAGACACGACTACGGAATCAACCTGAATGTTGCAGTTAACGACTCGGGTATCGGAATCAAGCCTGAAGACCTCGATAAGTTGTTCAGCAGCTTTAAAAGACTTGATACAAAGGTTAATCAGAAGGTTGAAGGCACAGGACTTGGTCTTTCAATCTCGAAGAGACTCGTTGGTATCATGGGCGGATTTATCAATGTATCAAGTGAGTATGGCAAGGGAACCGAATTCAGATTCTCTATTCCTCTTAAGATTGCTGAAGATACGACCTGCGTGCCTACAGAGAAGCTTAAGGGCGTGGATGCACTCTTTGTAATGAATTACAACGCATATCAGGTAAGAGCTGCTGAAGAGTTTGCAAGAGTTATCTCTGATACTGCTGGCAAACTTGAAATCGGATACAAGGTTGTTACTGATCCTTCCGATTTTAAGAAAGCATACAGTGATCACAAGTATACTCATGTCTTTGCTGACCAGAAGAGCTACGATGTCAACAAGAGCTATATCGAGCAGATAAGCAGAGATGTTCCTGTTGCAATCATAAGAAGCCGTTATGAGGAAGGCGAGCGCGATGAACGTTGTCTTAATGTACATAAGCCGCTTCATCTCCTTAACATGACTCATGTATTTGGTGTCGATATGAAGACTATCGACAGCATTGCAGATGATTCAGTACACGGAGGCTTCATAGCACCTGAAGCAAAGATACTCATCGTTGATGATAATATGATGAACCTCAAGGTTGCGGTTGGTCTTATGAAGAAGTATGAGATGCATATCGTTACTGTTGACGGTGGCCAGAAGGCTATCGATACGATGGCTAAGTCACAGGACTTCGATATTATCTTCATGGATCACATGATGCCTGAAGTTGACGGTGTTGAGGCAACAAGACAAATAAGATTGATGGAAGGCGATTACTACAAGAATGTGCCTATCATCGCTTTGACGGCCAATACTGTTAATGAGGCAAGAGAGATGTTCCTGTCGTCAGGATTTGATGACTTCCTCGCTAAGCCTATCGACACCAAGATGCTTGACCGTTCTTTGCGTAGATTCATTCCTGCGAACAAGAAGAAGTCCATAAATGACGAAGATGTAATGGCGGCAGAAGCAGCAAGATTGAAGGAAAAGACTATGCCTGAGAAGGCGGCTGAGCCTGTACCTGCACCTGTTGCTCCGGCAGAAACTCCTGCTTCGCCTGCACCCGCAGAACCTGCGAAAGAAGTGCCTTCGGCACCTTCAGTTTCTGAGCCTTCCGTAAGTATTGGTGAGAACCTTGATACGGAAACAGGTCTTGTTTATTCAGCAGGAGATATGGAGCTTTATCTCGATATTCTCAATGAATATTACTCCAACGGTAAGACCTCATATGACAGCATTAAGCAGTTCTATTCTGATGAAGACTGGAAGAATTACGTTATTAAGGTTCATGCGCTTAAGAGTACTTCTCTCACAATAGGAGCGAAGGATCTTTCCGAAAGAGCCAAAGCTCTCGAGTTTGCAGGAAGAGAAGAAAGGATCGACGAGATCAGGAATGATACTGATACGATGCTTGAACTGTTCCTTAAGGTTCTTGCAGAAGTTAAGGCATTCCTTATAAGCAAGGGTATTACCCCTAAGGAGCCTGCAGCGGATGTCGGCTCAGACGATATAAAGAAGATCGTCGATAAGGTCGGTAAGGAAAAGGTTGAGGAATTGTTTGACAGGTTTATTGAGGCTTGTGACGGATTTGATTCTTCGGCAGTTGAAGAGATTGTTGATGAAGCTCAGACTGTAGGCGGTCTCGAGTTCAGGGCACTGTTTGATTCTGCCATAGACCATGTGAACAGTTTTGAATATGACGAAGCTAGAGATGATATAAAGAAACTGAAGGGAGAACTGTAAGATGAAGACAGTATTGATTGTTGATGACGATAAAGTGAGTTTGATGACAGCCCGCAATGTTCTTAATGATTTCTACAAGATCATCGCTGTCACGGAGGGTAAACAAGCTTTAAAGTACCTTGAAAAGAGTGAATGTGATCTTATTCTTCTGGACCTTAATATGCCTGAGATGGACGGATTTGAGGTCAACAGGGAAATCAGACGTTTATACAGGGATAAAGGCTATCCGGTTGTCTTTCTTACATCGAGCAATGATGCCGAGACGGAGACTAAGTGCTTCGAGGAAGGCGCACTCGATTTTATTTCCAAGCCTTTTGTTCCGAGTGTAATTCTCTCACGTGTTCACAGGATCATTGAGACTGAAGAACTTAAAAGACAGCTCTCTGAAAGACTTGACCGTAAGATCAAGGAATATAACGAGATCAAAATTACTTCTTCCCGTGATGTGCTTACCGGTCTTTGGACGCGTAAGTATGCTGAGGCGGAGATCAGCACTTATATCGAGAATTGTGAGTGCGGTACCTTATTCATGATGGATCTTGATAACTTCAAGAGCATTAACGATGTATATGGTCACCAGGCAGGCGATGATGTATTAAGACTGTTTGGTAACTGCATAGTTGAAGCATTGGGTGAGAATGCGCTCGTAAGCCGTTTGGGCGGTGACGAGTTCATGGCTTTCATTAAAGACGAAGTAGGCAGAGAGAAACTGAGTGAATTAGCACAGGGCGTTATCGATCTGTTTAACAAGAAATTTGCTGATTTTAATTTTGATACGAATACCTCAGCATCGGTAGGTATATCTATATATCCTTCTGATGCCAAGGACTATTCGACTCTCTACGGCAATGCTGACAAGGCTTTGTATTACGTCAAAAATAACGGTAAGAATTCATTCCGTTTCTACGGTGATAAGAAGAACGGCGAAGCTGAAAGAGAGACCGGTCTTGTTAATCTCAATTTGCTTGATGAATTTATCGGCCGCTCCGATATCGGAAATGGCGCATACATGCTCGACTACGATTCTTTCGGACGTTTCTTCAACTTCTTTAAGCGTGTTGCTGCAAGAAACAAGGGTAAGATCCACACTATTCTGTTCACTATATTCACTTCCTCTGATATGGATGAGTCAACAGATGAATACAGGCAAGGTCTTGATACTGCGATGAGCAAATTGCAGGAGACTGTACTTAAGTCAGTAAGAAGAGCTGATATATGTGCCAAGTATTCCGGAAAGCAGCTGATCGTTGTTCTGTTTGAGGCTGATTCTTCCAGTGTTCTCAATATCGCTACAAGAATTAATGAGAAATACAACGAGATCAATGATGATGACAGATTTAAGTTTACGTTTGAAGCTTCTGAGATAAAGGGCAGGGAGTAATTGATGAATCACCTTTTGATTACAGCTGACGGTGTTTGTGATCTTCCGACTTCCTATATTAAGGAACGCGAGTTTGATATCCTTTGGTCCTACGTCAATGTGGATACAGGAACATTTCTTGACAGATGGGAGATAACGGCGTCGAACGTTATTGAGTATTATGAGACTCAGCACAAGAAGGCTACCACTTCTCCTCCGTCGGTGGAAGAGTACGCCGAGTTTTTCAGGAAGCGTCTTGAGACTAACGATGTAATTCTTCACATATCGATCACATCGGCTATGAGTGAAGGTTATAATCATGCACTTCAGGCGAAGAAACAACTCGGAGCAAACGGAGACAGAGTATTCGTTGTTGATTCCATGTCTGTTTCCGTAGGAATGGCAATTCTTATTACTAAGGCTCTTGAACTTAAGAAGAAGGGGCAAAGTGCTTCAGAGATACAGGCGTATCTTAATGAGTACAGGCACAAGGTAAGTCTCAGTCTTCTTATCTCAAATCTTGACTATATGCTCATTAACGGTCAGGTTAATGAGAGAATGGCAAAGAGAATCAAGATCTTAAAATTCCGCCCGGTTCTTAAGATGGTGGATGGTAAGTTCAAGATGAAGATCATTGCCGGAATCAGTCTGCCCAGATATGTAAAGAACATTTTCAAGTATCCGGAGAAAATCGATAAGAGCCTGCTTTATATAGCACATGCAGGTCTTGAGGCAAAAGAAATCGAATATGTTAAGCAGGAAATTTTGAAGATTTGCGAATTTGATAATACAATAGTCATTGAGACCTCCGCGGCGGTTACAAGCAGTTGCGGCCCCGGAACGGTAGGTCTATCATTTGCTTATAAATAATTATTAAGATAGGAGAACACGATTATGATTGGAGAAGAAGGCGTAACCAGGGACAATACCATCCTTGTATTGGTGGTCGATGACGACCCTACGATTAGACACGTTGTATCTAAGGTCTTTGAACCTCTTTATAACGTAAAAAGTGTTGAGTCCGGTGAGGAGGCTTTGGAATTCGTTCAGAAGACAGCTACTCCTAACCTGATTCTTATGGATCAGATAATGCCTGATATGAGCGGTATTGAGACGCTCGAGAAGATAAGAGAGATTGAAGGATACGAGGATACTCCTGTTGTATTCCTTACATCCGAGGATAATATGGAGACAGAACTTGCTGTATTCCGTGCAGGTGCTTTGGATTTCATTACCAAGCCTTTCGTACCTGAGATAGCAAGAGAGAGAGTTAAGAGAATAATCGATCTTAAGAAGCTCCAGGACAACCTTGAGGACGAGGTTACATACAAGTCAAACAAGCTCGTTGAGATGAATGAGAAGCTTACAGGTGTTGCAAGACATGTAGTTAAGACACTTGCAGGCATGATCGAGGACGATGTTGTCGGTAAGAAAGGTCACTCCGTAAGAGTTTCCGAGTATGCTGCTGAGATTGCAAGAAGAATGGGCAAGTCTAAGCCTGAGATTCACGACATCTATCTTGCAGCGTCTCTCTATGATATCGGCGAGATTGCTGTTCCCAGAGAAATCCTCAATAAGGCCGGTTCCTTAACTGATGAGGAGTTTGCTTCAGTAAGTGTTCACCCTATCAAGGGTTCAGAGATCTTAAGCCAGGTTGCTGAACTTCCTATTCTTGCCACAGCTGCTCTTCACCATCAGGAGAGATATGACGGAACAGGTTATCCTGACGGACTTTCCGGTAAGGATATCCCCGAGATTGCAAGAATTATCGCAGTCGCTGATGCTTATGATGCTATGACATCCTGGAGAAGCTACAGAGGTGAGCTTACACAGGAGCAGGTAAGACAGGAGATCGAGTCCAACAAGGGCAAGCAGTTCGATCCTGAAATTGCTGACATTATGATTCAGATGATTGATGAGGATGTTTCTTTCATTAAGAAGCAGATCTGATGACTGAATCAAGAGAAAAAACGATTCTAAGGACTTCCGGCATAGGGATTGCAGTAAATCTCATGCTGGGAGTCCTTAAAGTTATATTCGGACTTCTGGCCGGGTCCGTTGCACTTATTTCAGATGCCGTAAACAATATTACGGATTCTTCATCCTCGCTTATAACAATTATCGGAACTAAGATTGCAGGGCGTGACGCGACGGCAGCACATCCGTTCGGGTTTGGAAGGATCGAATATCTTACATCGATGATCATCGGTATCATCGTAACCGTAACCGGTTTTGAGACTTTTATCACTTCAATTAAGCAGATAATCCATCCTTCTGAAGTCAGTTATTCTCTTGTAACTGTTGTGGTCATCATCGTTACGATGATTGCAAAGATCATTCTTGGTACATATACCGAGAATGTGGGTAAGAAGGTGGATTCGGGAGCTTTAAAAGCTTCTGGTGCTGATTCGAAGAATGACGCGCTTATATCACTTGTAACTTTAATATCCGCAGGGATCTTCCTGATATCACATTTTTCCATCGATGCATGGGCCGGTGCACTTATATCCGTCTTCATCATTAAGACGGGTGTGGAAGTGCTCCTGGAAACATTAAGCAAGCTTCTGGGCGAGAAAGCAGATGAACAGATGGCCGCAGGAATAATCAAGATGATTAGCGAATCTGAGGTCATCGGTGATCCCCATGATCTTGTTATTAATAATTACGGACCTGAAATGCATACCGGTTCTGTAAATGTTGAGATCGATGCAGGTCTTACTATCGATGATGTTTATCCGGTCATCAGAGATATTCAGGCAAACGTCTATGCGAAGTACAAAGTCTTTCTTGTGTTTGGATTCTATGCCGTGAACAGCAAGGACCCGGATGTTATAAGGCTTACGGAAGCACTGCAGCGCATAACAGGCGGAATCGATGAAGTTGCAGGATTTCACGGGATTTACATCGACCATAAGAATAAAGCTATATCACTGGATATAACGATTAAATTCGGCTGCGACAGGAAGGGAATCTGCAACAGCGTGGTTCAGCAGATACGGGGTGAATTCCCTGACTATATCGTCTCTGCAAATATAGACAGCATTTTTGCAGCGGATGAGTATGAAATTGGAGAATAATAGGCAAGATTAGTGTATAATCTATGCCGATAATTAAATAACTCCTGTGGAGGTAATAAAATGCTTAATATCCAATATGATGAGAATAATTTACCTGATATCAGTACTTTAACAGCAAAAAGCTATGAGAACGTTAATCCCGATGAAGTAGCTCCCGTAAAGAGAATCGGTGTCCTTACAAGCGGCGGCGATGCTCCAGGAATGAATGCAACTATAAGAGCCGTTGTAAGAGCCGGTATTAATTCGGGTATTGAGGTTTATGGTGTAACGAGAGGCTTTCACGGCCTTTGGAAGGGTGAGATCGCTCCCATCGGTATGCGTGATGTATCCGAGAAACTCCAAAGAGGCGGAACCTTCCTTATGACAGCAAGATCCAAGACTTTCGCTACTGATGTCGGAGTTTTAAGAGGCGCTAAGATGATGGAAGTCTATGGCCTCGATGCACTTGTTGTTTCCGGTGGTGACGGTTCATTCAAGGGTGCAAGAGCCCTTGCAAGACTGGGTGTTCCCGTAATCGGAATTCCCGGTACGATCGATAACGATATCGGATGCACAGACTATACTATCGGTTACGACACATCCATGAATACTGCGATGGAGGCAATCGATAAGCTCCGTGATACCGCATCTTCCCACGAGCGCTGCTCTGTTATCGAGGTAATGGGAAGAAGTGCAGGATACATCGCACTTAATGTAGGTATCGCTACCGGTGCCGAGGTTATCCTCATCCCTGAGGTTCCGTTTGATTTTGATAAGGACGTATTAAGAGTTATCCTCGATGGCCGTAATAAGGGTAAGAGACACTATATCGTTATTGTTGCCGAGGGTGCAGGCGATGCTACAGATATCGCTGAGAGAATTGAGAAGCAGACGGGAATCGAGTCGAGACCTACTATCTTAGGTCACCTGCAAAGAGGAGGTTCTCCTACTCTGCGTGACAGAACAACGGCAAGTCTTATGGGTGTTCGCGCCATCGACTGCCTCATTAACAAGAGATATAACAGGATCATCGTTGAGAAGTCAGGCATCATAACGGATGTCGATCTCGAGGAAGGTCTTGCAACACAGAAGACTATCCCGTCAATCGAGATAGAGAACGCTAAGAGACTTTCATAAGGGTAATGTACAAATATACTACATTCGAAGAAGAAGCTGAACGTAAGAAAATCAAGGGCCGCGTATTAAGCGTACTTGAATTCGATAAAGTAAAGCAGAAACTTATCGCATTTACGAGAACGTCCTATGGGCGTTCTCTTGCGTCAGATGCATTTCCTACGACGGATGCAGCCGTGGTTAAGGAGAGCCTCGAGGATACGTTCGAGGTCTATACTTATATCAACAAATATGGAAGCCTCCCGATAGGGTCTTTCCCGGATGTGGATGAGAGCTTGAAGTATATAAAAGCCGGCGGCACTCTTGATATGAGACAGCTTCTTGATATAGCCGTGTTCCTGCGGAGTACAGCCGAGTTAAAGAAGATAGTTTCTGAAGACAAAAGACAGGATCTTGCTGACACGAATCTTTTTGTATCGGTGTCGGCGCTTGAGACAGAAGACAAGCTTAGTGAAGAAATCACAAACTGTATCCTGAATGAGTCCGAGATGAATGACCGTGCGAGTGCGCAGCTGTACTCGATAAGACGCGAGACAAAGGATGTTGTGCGCTCTATAAGGGTCATACTCGACAGGATTATCCGCAACAGCGGCGACATCCTGCAGGAGCAGATAATTACGATAAGAGACGGAAGATACTGTGTCCCTGTAAAGTCGGAGTCGAGATCCAAACTTCCGGGCATTATACATGACACATCCTCAACAGGCCAGACTGTCTTCATCGAGCCCATGGGTGTCGTTGAGGCCAACAACAGGATACGTGAGTTAGCTTCCGAGGAAGAAGCCGAGATAGACCGCATCCTGAAGAGCCTGACAGCGATGGCAGGCAAGTCATCAGGAGTTATAAGTGCCGACATCGACCTGGTGGCGCAGATAGACTTTAACAGTGCGAAGGCAGAGCTTGCCATCAGTATGGACGCGATGAAACCGCTTCTTAATACTGACGGTCACATCAAGCTTGTCAAGGCACGTCACCCCCTTATCGAAAAGGATACTGTCGTGCCTGTGGATATAGAGAACGGGGAAAAGTATACGACACTCGTTATCACGGGTCCTAACACGGGAGGAAAGACGGTCTCGCTTAAGACATGCGGACTTATGACACTTATGACGATGGCAGGACTCATGATACCTTGCGCGGCGGGGACGGAAGTGTCCGTTTTCGACAGGGTGCTTGCAGATATTGGTGATGAGCAGAGTATTGAGCAGAGTTTGTCGACATTCTCGGCACATATCTCGAATATTGTTTTTATCCTGAAGAATATCAGGGGACGATCGCTGGTGCTCCTTGATGAGCTGGGTTCCGGAACGGATCCTGCAGAGGGTGCTGCTTTGGCAGTAGCGGTGCTTGATGCGTTGAAGCAGAAAGACTGTGTTGTTATGGCGACGACGCACTACAGGGAACTTAAGGAATATGCAGTAACGACTGATGGCGTCATGAACGCTTCCTGTGAGTTTGATACGGATACTTTAAGTCCGACATACCGTCTGATAATAGGAACGTCAGGCACCAGTAATGCTTTCATTATCTCTAAGAAACTGGGGATGCCCGCAAGAATAATCGATGACGCGAAGTCGAGGATGACCGACGAGGATCTTCAGCTTGAAAAACTCTTATCGGAGGCTGAGGCGGACAGACGCAAGGCCGGGGATCTTGAGAAGGAGAATGAGAGACTTAATACCGAACTTAAGTCAAAGATGGAGGAATTAGAGAACGAGCGCAAGGCTCTTAAGGCCTCCAAGACAAAGATCCTGAATGACGCGAGGGCAAAGCAGAGAGATCTGCTTGAGCAAAAGCAGGAAGAATTAGATGAGATAATCAAGGAAGTTAAATCGAAGGCGAAGAAGAATTACGACGAAGACTCCAAGGCTGAACTTGATAAGATCAGAAGAAGGCTTCGTGCCGGAATAAAGGATCTGTCGGGCAGTGACGAGGATGAGAATATCCTTACCAAGGTATCGCTTCCCGGTGAACCTCCCAAGCAGATAGTTAAGGGTGAGAAGTATTTTGTTCCGCACTTAAATATTACGGGTACGGCTCTCGACGGTTCCGAGAAGAAGAATGCGAAGATCAGGATACAAAGTAAGAGTATGACTTATACCGTTACGGTAAAGGAACTTCGTATGCCTACGAGTGATCAGCTTAACACCCCGAAGGAGAATGAGAAGAAGGGCAGATTCGATGCCGTGATGAAGGCCGGAAGTTCTTCTTCTATCAAGGTCAATAAAGCGCAGACGATTGTTTCCGAACTTATGCTCCTCGGTAAGACTGTTGCTGAAGCACAAAGCGCACTTGATAAATATATTGACGATTGCCAGCTTGCCGGACTTAAGACCGTGAGGATAGTTCACGGAAAAGGTACGGGAGCTTTAAGAGCTGCAGTTGAGGAAAGACTCTCTTACGATTCCAGAGTAAGTGAATTCAGGCCCGGAGGACAGGGCGAGGGTGGAGACGGAGTAACCATAGTCCGTTTGGTGTGAGGTTAATATGAGTGACAACAGACTTAAGATCATTATAGGTGCGTACGGAAGCGGCAAGTCGGAGATTTCCGTTAACATTGCCCTGAAGATGAGAAGGCAGAACCCTGATAAGAAGATACTTCTTGCAGATCTTGATATCGTGAATCCGTTCTACAGATCAGCTGATGCGGGTAAGATTCTTGAGAAAAACAACATCAGGCTTATATCGCCCATGTATGCGAATTCCAATGTTGATGCACCTGTGTTAAGCGGTGAGGTTTATGTTATCTTTGACGATGATGAGTACAGCGGCGTGTTCGATATCGGAGGAGAGGATATGGGCGCCACTATCCTGGGCTCAATGAAGACACGTCTTGATAACACTGATGCGGATCTTTGGATGGCTGTTAATACAAGACGTCCTTTCACTTCAACGGCTGACGAGATAATCGTGATGGCCTCCGAACTTCAGGAAGCATCCAAGATGAAGATAACCGGATTTATAAATAATACAAACATACTTGAGGAAACATCTTTTGACGATATACTTGAAGGAGAGAAGATACTACTTGAAGTATCAAAGAAGACCGGTATTCCTCTTGTCATGACGGCTGTTATGGGAGACGGTCTGACGGAAGAACAGCTGGGGAAATTGAATTCCCAAAATATACTAAGTATGACAAGAGCAATCAACTATGCGTATTGACCGGAAGACAAGAAAAACATTCAAAAAAGACGCCAGGAAGAATCTTAAGAGGCATTACTGGATATTCGTTCTCATGTGCCTTTTCTCGGTTCTCATCGGCTCTGAGTTCGTAACATCAGATAACCTTATCTCCTCGCGTACTGATGCTATCGGTACTGCTGTTTCAGGATACAATCAGGATATTCTCGATACTGAGGAAGAGGTAGCAAAGTTCGCAGGCACCTCCACTTTCTCCGAGATGACAAGGCAGGTAGTCTCTGATACTTTGAGTAAAGACGAGCAGATGATCGACTCCACCTTCGCGAGAACTTCCGGAACTTTGAATCAGATAATCGACTACTTTACCAGCGGTACTATCCTGTCAACACTATGGTCTATCATCCTTAATATCGTCGGTTCACCGAGTGCGGCGAATGTCGTTTTCCTTGTATTATCACTCGTTGTCGGTATTGCCTTCTGGATGTTTGTTCAGCTCGTTTTCTCTTCTGTGTTAAGGCGAGTCATGCTTGAAGGCAGGATATATAAGACTGTTCCTTACAGCCGTTTCCTTATGTTTATCCGCAACCGCCGCTGGCTCAACGCAGCATTGACGCTTGCACTTCATTCAGTACTGGTTTTACTTAGTCTTGCATTCATTATACCTTTCCCGATAGTTTTCTACGGATTGTTCATGGTACCCTTCATTCTCGCCGAGAATCCGGATGTCAAACCCATGCAGGCGATAAAGCTTTCCTGGAAGATGATGCGCGGCCACAAGTGGGATCTGTTTGTAACCGACTTGACTCTTCTTGGATGGTACATTCTCGGTGTGATCACATTCGGTATTACCAATATTCTGTTTGCAAACCCTTACAGGATCGCAGTTTACTCCGAGTTCTACGTTCACATCCGAAAAGAAACTATTGACGGAAACATAAAGGGCAGCGAACTTCTTAACGACCGTTATCTCTATGAGAAATGTGATATGGAAAGACTTCGCGGTGCATACCCTGAGGCTGCAAGCGTTCTCGGCACACCTGAGTATAAGCTTAAGGACTTAACCGGCGCGAAAAAGTTTTTCGCGGAGCACTTCGGTGTCGTTCTTTGGAACACGGAAGACGAGAAGCGCTACGAGGAGAATCAGGCGGGACGCCAGCGCATACGACGCATTAAGGATGAGGCGGAAGGTCTGTCGTATCCTTCGAGATTGTCGGGAATGCCGGATTCAAGAAAGCGCAAGAGCCTGTTCTCGCTTCACTATATGCGTCACTATTCCTTGCTTTCGCTTGTTTTGATGTTCTTTATCTACTCAGGTTTTGGCTGGGTGTGGGAAGTAATCTACTACTACATGCTTCAGGGCCACTTCATTAACAGAGGTGTTTTGCACGGGCCCTGGCTTCCCATCTACGGAGCGGGCGGACTCGGTATCCTCATTTTCCTTTTCCCTCTGCGCAAGAATCCTGCCAGACACTTCTTCGCAACTATGGCTTTGTGCGGTGCGATGGAATACATGACAAGTGTGGTTCTTGAGTATGCGTTCGGAAAGCTCTGGTGGTCTTACGACGGATTCTTCCTTAATCTGAACGGAAGGATATGTGCTGAAGGATTACTCGTGTTCGGTGTTGCGGGAATCGCATTCATCTATTTCCTGTCGCCAATGATCGATAATGTCATTAACAGGTTTGATCCTAAGAAGCTTGTTCCAATAGCGGTTATTCTTCTGGCCTTCTTCGTGTTTGACCTTTTCTATTCTAATGCTCACCCGAATACTGGTGACGGTATTACAGACGGTTTCGCAGGCAACGAGAGAGTGACTGTTGAACAGACTTTGGAGTCGGCTGAATAGGGCTTTTAACCGTTAAAATATATTTGTTTTTTTTCTCTTTAGTGTGGTAAGATGTTTAAGGTGTCCGGGGACACCGAAGTTATTGATGGGAGGAAATGAATATGGGATTGATTTCAAATGTCATAGGAACTATTGGCAGCTCAGTATCATCTGTTGTAGCTGATCAGTATACCGAGTTTTTTACCTGTGATTCTTTGGGACAGAATGTTCTTGTGCGTGAGGGCGCCAAGAAGATGCAGAAGGGGAATAACAAGGGTAACTTCGAGGTTATTTCTAATGGTTCAATGATCGCTGTACCTGAAGGAACAGCTTGTCTTATGGTTGATAACGGTAAAGTCGTTGACTTTACTATCCAGGCCGGTATGTATACTTGGGATTCTTCATCTGCACCTACAGTATTTGCGGGTAACGACGGATTCCTCGATGCAGCTAAGAAGCTTGTAACTGAGACTTGGAACCGTATGAAGATGGGTGGAGAGATTGCTACACAGCAGAGAATCTACTTCGTTAATATGCTTGAGATCCGTGATCAGAAGTATGGCACACCTTCCGCTTTGCCTTATCATGATCCTGAGTACAGGAATATTTACATCAGACTTAACGGTATGTTCTCATACACGATTAAGGATCCTGTAAAGTTCTTTACATCTCAGGTTGGCAATATAAAGGGTGAGTATACAAATGCTCAGTTCATGGGATCTCCTGCTGATCCTAAGCAGCCCAGAGCAGAGTTCATGGATAATTTCTCTGAGGTTCTTAATAAGTGCGGTACTGTTGATAAGATCATGTTTGCTGATCTGCCTTCGAAGCAGGGAATTCTGCGTAACTATATGCAGGATGCTCTTGATGAAGAGTGGCTTAAGAACAGAGGCGTTGTTGTTTCTACTGTTGCTATCTCAGGTATCACACCTGACGATAAGAGCAGAGAGAGAATCGAGCAGATCGACCAGTCCAAGATGTTTGGTGCAGATCCTAATGCTCTCGCAGCTCAGGCTGTACTTGGCCAGACAGAGGCTATGAAGACTGCAGCAGGCAATGCAAACGGTGCAGTTAACGGCCTTATGGGTGTCGGTATGGTTGGCGGCATGGGCGCTATGGGCGGCGGTATGAATTCCGCATTCCAGTTCATGGGTCAGCAGCAGCAGGCACAGCAGGCGGCAGCTCCGGTAGCTGCAGCAGCCGTTGCAACAGGTGCGGCAGGCTGGACATGCGAGTGCGGAACACAGAATACAGGCAAGTTCTGTTCTAACTGTGGTAAGCCTCAGCCCGCTCCGGCAGCTGCTTGGACATGTGAGTGCGGAACACAGAACACAGGCAAGTTCTGCTCTAACTGTGGTAAGCCTCAGCCCGCAGCAGGCTGGACATGCGAGTGTGGAACACAGAACACAGGTAAGTTCTGCTCCAACTGCGGTAAGCCCCAGCCTTGATGGACTTAAGTAAGTAACAATGAGATCCCGGTCTTCGGACCGGGATTTTTATTTGCGGTTTTTATGGATATCTCGATTAGTTGTCTCTATATGTAGACAATAATCGGCATTTATAGAGAATCAACAACATTATTCTATATAGGTTGTCTCTACATATAGACATTTTCCTGCTGAAATGGAGACTAGCCATCGTTTTTCTGAATCACATAACAAAAAACAACTATGTTAGTTAATCCAAATGATTTGAAAATCATTTCTCTTTCTTCTATAATCCTATGAGTTTTTATATGAGGGAGTGTATTGCAATGGCAAAAGTCACATTTAATGACGATCTGTGCAAAGGCTGCGGTCTTTGTGTCAATGCGTGTCCCAAGAAAATCCTCGAGCTTGATAAGACGAGACTAAACAATAAGGGCTATCATCCCGCTGTTTGCACTGATTTGAATACGTGCATCGGCTGCGCTTTTTGCGCTACCACATGCCCTGATTTGGTCATTACAGTTGAAAGATGAGGGTTAGATAATGGCACAGAAGAAAGTATTAATGAAGGGTAACGAGGTTATCGCAGAGGCTGCAATAAGGGCCGGATGCAGAAATTACTTCGGATATCCGATCACACCTCAGACTGAGGTTATGCATTATATGGCAAAGAAGATGGTCCAGATCGGAGGTAACTTCGTTCAGGCCGAGAGTGAGGTAGCTGCCATCAATATGGTATACGGAGCTGCAGCTGCAGGATTCAGAGTAATGACATCATCATCATCTCCCGGAATCTCTTTGAAGCAGGAGGGTATCTCCTATATCGCAGGTGCGGAGCTTCCTGCCGTTGCGGTTAATATTGTCAGAGCCGGCCCGGGATTAGGCGGTATTCAGCCTTCTCAGGGAGACTACTTCCAGGCTTGTAAGGGCGGCGGACATGGTGACTTCAGAAATATCGTCATCGCACCTGCTTCCGTACAGGAGCTCTATGAGCTTACTGTTGAGGCATTTAATCTTGCCGATAAGTACAGAATGCTCTGCATGATCTTAGGTGACGGTACATTAGGTCAGATGATGGAGCCTGTTGCATTCAGAGATGAAGAGCCCATCATCGAGCCCAAGAAGCCTTGGGCTGCATGCGGCAGAGGCGGAAGAGCTGAGCACAACACAGTTACTTCCATCTACATCCAGCCGGACGATCTTGAGAGAAAGAATCAGGAACTTGTCGATAAGTACAAGATCATCGAGAGAGACGAAGTAAGATACGAGGCAATAGGACTTGAGGACGCTGAGATAGTTATCGTTGCTTTCTCCACATGTTCGAGAATCTGCCGCAACGTTATAAGACAGGCTGCCGAGAAGGGTATTAAGGTCGGCATGATCCGTCCCATTACTTTGTGGCCTTTCCCGAAGAACATTATCCGTGAGACCGCAGCTATGCCTAATGTTAAGGCTTTCCTTGATATTGAGCTTTCCGCAGGTCAGATGGTTGAGGACGTTCAGATTGCTGTAAGAGGACAGAAGCCCGTTCACTTCTACGGAAGAATGGGTGGTAATCTTCCTATGCAGAAGGATATCCTCGATAAGATCATCGCGATCCACGAGAATCCCAGTAAGGAGGCACTTGACTGATGGCTGTTGTATTTGAAGCTACAAAAGGACTTACGGGCAAGCCTTTCCATTACTGCCCGGGATGTACACACGGTATCATCCACAGACTTATAGCAGAAGTAATGTGCGAGATGGGTATCCTTGAGGATACTGTCTCTGTTGCATCTGTCGGCTGTTCTTATAACAGCTATGAGTATTTCGCTTGTGATGCTGTTCAGGCTGCTCACGGAAGAGCACCTGCAGTTGCTACAGGTATTAAGAGAAACCTTAAGGACAAGGTCGTATTCACATATCAGGGTGACGGTGACCTCGCATCCATCGGAGCTGCCGAGATCATTCACGCAGCTGCAAGAGGCGAGAAGATCACAGCATTCTTCATAAACAATGCTGTTTATGGAATGACTTCAGGCCAGATGGCACCTACAACTCTGTTAGGTCAGGTTACCACTACTTCACCTTTTGGAAGAGATGCGTCTTATCAGGGTTATCCGATCAATGTAAGTGAGATGATCGCACCTTTGACAGGTGCCGCTTATGTAGAGCGTGTTTGCCTTACTGACTACAAGAATATTATGGCTGCTAAGAAGGCTATCAAGCAGGCTTTCCTTGCACAGCAGGCTAACCTCGGATTCACGATGGTTGAGTTCCTTTCAACATGCCCGACTAACTGGGGTAAGGAACCTCTTGAGGCTATGGACTGGCTTAAGGAGAAGATGATTCCTCAGTATCCTTTGGGTGTTTTCAAGGGAGAGGACATTGATTTCAAGAAGGTCGAGGCTGATCTTAAGGCCGCGAAGGAAGGAGCAACAGCATGATTGATTTTTCCATAATTCTCGCAGGCTTCGGCGGACAGGGAATCCTCTCCGCAGGAAAGATGGCAGCTGAGGCAGCTTTATATGAAGGTAAGGAAGTATCCTGGTTCCCGTCTTACGGACCTGAGATGAGAGGCGGTACGGCTAACTGTTCAGTTGTTATCTCGGATGAGCCTATCGGATCTCCTGTCGTAAACAATGCAGATGTTCTTATTTGCCTTAATCAGCCTTCTGTAGAGAAGTTTGAGTCTTATCTTAATCCGGGCGGACTTCTTATCATTGATTCTTCGCTCTTCTATACAGAGCCTACACGTGATGACATCAAGTTCATTCCGATGGAAGCAAGTAAGATAGCAAGTGATCTTGGCAATATGGCTTTTGCAACTATCTCCATGCTCGGATGTATGTCCGAGGCAACGGGATGCTTCAAGAAGGAGTCCTTTGAGGCTGCTTTATATGAGATCCTTCCTGAGAGAAGACACAAGTTTATTCCGGGCAATATGGAGGCCTTCTCTAAGGGTGCTGAGTTTGCAAAGTAATCAGCCCTAATATAGAATATTTTTATGGCTATTACACCTGAGATCAAAACACATCTTGTTAAGGATTTGATACCATTTTGGCTCGGTCTTTATGACGAGACGTACGGTGGTTTCTATGGCTATGTTGCAGCTGACGGAACTATAGATACCAGGGCAGATAAAGGGTGTATCTTAAACAGCAGAATCCTGTGGGCCATGAGTTCGTGTTACAAGCTTTGCATGGACGCAGGATTGTCTGAAACCAAGCTTCAGGATGCAGGTTATTCATCGGTCAATATCATTGACTGTGCAAGGCATGCTTATGAGTATTTCAGAGATCACTATTTTGATCCTGAATATGGCGGTATCTACTGGTCTGTAACATATGACGGCCAGCCTGCCGATACTACGAAGCATGCCTATAATCATGCTTTTGCGATCTATGCTTTATGTGAGTACTATGAGATTACTCACGATATGGAAGCATTCAAGCTTGCATACTATCTTAAGAATTGTATCGAGAACATGTTTACGGATGAGAAGGGTTATCTCGAATCCTTCTCAAGAGACTTTAATCTCGACTCTAATCCGCATCTGTCGGAGAACGGAGTATCCGCGTACCGCACGATGAATACGCTTTTCCATATCATGGAAGCTTACACAGAGCTTTACAGGATCAACAAGGAAACACGCGATGTTTTCCTTATCAGAAAGATCATGAATGTTCTTGATATCTTCGACAAGAAGATATTCAACTATGAGAAGGGAAGACTCGAGGTGTTCTTCGATCAGGACTATAACAGTCTCATTGATCTAAGATCGATCGGACATGATGTCGAGATGTCGTGGATACTCGACAGGACATGCGATATCCTGGGTGATAAGGATCTTATCGAAGAGTTTGCACCGTTCTCTTTGAAGCTTGCTGAAGAATCGTTGGAGAATGGTTTTGATGGTTTTTCGATGGTATATGAGGTTGAGCGCGGAGTTGCAAAGCAGACGCGTGCATGGTGGGTTCAGGCTGAAGCTATTGTCGGTTTCATTAATGCCTACATGAAGACCGGAGACCGTAAGTATAAGGATGCTGCAAGAAAGACGTGGGAATTCGTAAGGAATTACATGATCACAAAGACGAGACCTGCCGAGTGGTATAACGAGGTTTCACCGGACGGAACACCCGATATGAGTCTTCCTTTGGTTGCTGAGTGGAAGTGTCCTTACCACGATATCAGAATGTGTATTGAACTTCTAAGACGTAATGAGAGGTTCTCGGAAGAAATCTGACGGTAATGCGGAATATTAAGTGTTTGTAAAATTGCACAAAAGAGCGGTTATATTTACCGCTCTTTTTGTATTTTCGGTTGGTATTTACTGCTTACTTATATTATAATAGGTGCGTAGTAAAAGGTGGAGGCATGCGTAATGGACGAAGCTTATCTGTTTAACAGCGGCAATAATTACATGAGTTACAACTATCTCGGAGCGCACCCCTTTAAGGATCCGGATGGTACAAAAGGTTATATCTTCAGAGTTTGGGCACCTAAAGCAATTTCTGTAAGCGTTATCGGAGACTTTAATGACTGGGAACCTCTTTGTCATCAGATGACAAAGCAGAGAGACAGCGGTATTTGGGAAATCAAGATTCCCGGTGTTTCGCAGTGGAACCGTTACAAGTACAGAGTTGTAGGTTATGATTCAAGAATCTACGATAAGTGTGATCCGTACGCAAGACACTTCGAGACGAGACCTAATAATGCATCTATCGTTTATAACCCCGACGATTATGACTGGGGTGACGACAGATATATGAAGAACAGGCCTGATGCTCTCGCGGCAAGACCTATTAACATCTATGAGATGCACTTAGGTTCCTGGAGACAGCATCCGGACGGAAACTTCTTCACCTATAGAGAGATCGCCATGGATCTCGTTGATTACTGCAGAAAGATGCACTATACACATATCGAGCTGATGCCGGTTCTCGAGCATCCTCTTGATGCATCATGGGGTTATCAGGTAACCGGTTACTTTGCAGCTACTTCCAGATTCGGAACACCTTCCGACTTCAAGTACATGGTAGATATTCTCCACCAGAACGGTATCGCAGTTTTGCTTGACTGGGTACCTGCTCATTTCCCGAAGAACCTCGAAGGTCTTGTAAGATTTGATGGTACTCCTTGTTATGAGTATGCAGATCCAAGAATCGGAGAGCACAGGGAGTGGGGTACATACGTATTCGATTATTCGAAGAATGAGGTCATCTCATTCCTTATTTCCAACGCGGTATTCTGGCTCGATGTATTCCACATCGACGGTCTGCGTGTTGACGCCGTCAGCTCTATGCTTTACAGAGACTATGGCCGTCAGAACTATATCCCGAACAAGTACGGCGGTAATGAGAATCTTGAGGCGATCGAGTTCTTCAAGAAACTTAATTCCACGATTAGAAAGAACTATCCCGGAGTCATGATGATCGCCGAGGAATCAACAGCATGGCCTAAGGTTTCCCATCCCGTTGAGGATGGAGGATTGGGTTTCACGCATAAGTGGAACATGGGCTGGATGCACGATACTCTCGATTATTTCTCAACTGATTCATATGCAAGAGGATGGCATCACGATGAGTTCTGCTTCTCGATGATGTATGCTTTCGCAGAGAATTATGTATTGAGTCTTTCGCATGATGAGGTTGTTCACGGTAAGTATTCCCTCATCAATAAGATGCCGGGTGATGTATGGAGAAAGTTCGCTTCACTCCGTACACTTTTCCTGTATCAGATGAGCCATCCAGGTGCAAAGCTCAACTTCATGGGTGCTGAGTTTGGTCAGTTCATCGAGTGGAGATATTATGAGCAGCTTGAGTGGTTCATGCTCGACTATGAGTCACACAGACTTCTTCAGGAGTTCTGTTCCCAGCTTAACAAGTTCTATATCGATCACGGACAGTTGTGGAGAGACGACCATACATGGGCAGGCTTCGAGTGGATCGCTGCTGATGACATTGTTAACAATGTATTCGTCTATACACGTAAGAGCCCTAAGAAGGATGAGAATGATATTTATGTCACTCTCAATATGGTTCCCCAGCCTCTCGAGGAGTATAAGATCCCCGTATATGAACTGGGAACATATAAGATCGTTCTTAACACGGATGATATGTCCTTCGGAGGCAGCGGATATCCCACGGGAGTTGCTCTTGACGGCACTTTTGAGGCGATAGATGAGCCTTATCAGGGTAAGCCGTATCACGTTAAGTTTAATATCCCGCCGCTTGCAGGTGTTTACTTTATGAAGGTTGCGGATGCACCTAAGAAGCCGGCAAAGAGCGTTAAGAAGACTGCAGGTAAGAAGCCCGCTGCAAAGAAGTCATCTGCAAAGACTTCTTCTGCGGCAAAGACAGCAAAGAAGGCTTCTGCCGGGAAGACAGCTTCAAAGTCTAATGGAACTAACAAATCAAATGCGGAGGTTGGTAAAAATGGCTAAGACAGATGTTGTTGCAATGATACTTGCAGGAGGCCAGGGGGCGAGGCTGGGTGTTCTTACCAAGACAGTTGCAAAGCCTGCGGTTCCTTTTGGCAGCCGTTACAGAATCATTGATTTCCCGTTGTCTAACTGCGTTAATTCAGGTATTGAGCGTGTTGGTGTACTTTCACAGTATCAGCCGCTTGCACTTAATACTTACGTAGGTAACGGACATCCTTGGGATCTTGATCGTAATAACGCGGGTGCATATATACTTCCTCCTTATCAGAGATCAGGTAAGTCAGACTGGTACAAGGGAACAGCAAACGCCATTTACCAGAACAAGGATTTCCTTGATGACTTTGATCCCGAGTATGTAGTCATACTTTCAGGTGACCACATCTATAAGATGGATTATGCGGCTATGCTAAGAAGCCATATCGAGAGAGAAGCTGATGCCACAGTCGCAGTTTATGAAGTACCGTGGGAGGAGGCTCCCAGATTCGGTATCCTCAATACTGAGGGTGAAGACCAGATAGTAGAATTTGAGGAGAAGCCTGCAAAGCCGAAGAGCAACCTCGCATCCATGGGTGTTTACTGCTTTACATGGAAGGTATTAAGAGAAGCTCTTATCAACGATGAGGCAGATCCCGAGTCAAATAATGACTTTGGTAAGAATATCATTCCTATGCTCCTTAACGGAGGCAAGAAGTTGTTCGCATATAGATTCTCAGGTTACTGGAAGGATGTTGGAACAATATCTTCTCTTTGGGAGACGAATATGGATATTCTCGATAAGCCTGAGGATATCAACCTTGTTGACCGTTCCTGGAGAATCTACTCAAGAAACCCTGTTAAGCCTTCACAGTTCATAGGTGAGACAGGTAAGGTTACAAACTCTGCACTGACAGACGGATGCCGTATATTCGGTGAAGTCAACCACTCTGTTCTTTCCGAATCAGTTATAGTCGAGAAGGGTGCAGTCGTTAAGGATTGTGTCTTGCTTCCGGGTGTAGTTGTTAAGGAAGGTGCAAGGATCGAGAGATGTATCGTCGACTTCGGTACGATCATCGGTAAGGACGTAAAGGCCGGACCGAAGGTCGAGGGCGAAGGACCTTATACGAACCATAAGATCTGTTCTGAGGGTATCTGCGTATTTGAGCGCGGTCTTAAGATCAAGGATGGAGCTGAGATACCGGGCAATTCCATGATTGACTCGGATATCGATGCGGGCGATGCTTCAGTCATCGAAGAGAAGTTCAGAGTATAAAGGTCAGCAAGGAGGTAAAGATTATGTTTAATGATGTTATGGGCCTCATACTGGCCGACAATAAAAAGATTGCTTTAGGAGAGCTTTCAGAGCCCCGTGCTTTGTCAGCTGTACCGTTCGGAGGCAGATACAGGATCATTGACTTCATGCTCTCGGATATGGTTAATTCCGGAATCAAGAATGTCGGTATCCTCACATATAACAAGTACAAGTCATTGATGGACCATCTGGGAACAGGTTCTCCATGGTCACTCGACAGAAAGAATGACGGTCTTCACATCCTGCCGCCTTACGTTAACTCGGAGGCTTCTTCGAACCTTACAGGTGATGAGGAGTTAGGCGGTGTTCTGGACTTCTTGAGACACTCAAGATCCACATATGCGATCGTTGCTAATTCGAATATCATTTTGAACTGTACATTCGATGATATGATCAAGGCTCACGAGAAGAGCGGAGCTGATCTCACGGTTCTTTATAACCGTGATGCTCTCAAGTACGGAAGCCCGAGCTATATACTCGAGACAGACGATAAAGGCTTTGTTAAGGATATGCTTTATAATCCCCAGAAGGCTACTTCCAATAAGACGTCTCTCGGTATTATCTGCCTAAGAAGAGATATGCTTATCGATATCATCTCGAAGCAGATGAGCCATGGTAAGACTCACTTCGGTCTCCACTCCATGGTTAAGATGTACGATGAGATCAAGGTCTATGCATATGAGTATGCAGGTACCGCTCTTCGTATCAACAATGTACAGACATACTTTAACGCTTCCATGTCTCTTCTTAAGGATGAGACGAGGGAAGACCTCTTCTGGAGCGGCAAGCCCATCTATACGAAGGTTAAGGATGAGGCACCTACGCTCTACTTTGACAATGCTCAGGTAACATCATCTATAGTATCAGACGGTTGCCGTATCTATGGTAATATCGATCACTCAATCATATTCAGAAGTGCAACCGTATCAAAGAACACAACAGTAAAGAACTGCGTTGTAATGCAGGATGTTCACATCTCTGAGAACTGCCATCTTGAGAATGTAATTCTTGATAAGAATTCATTCGTAAGACCTGGCGTCAGACTTATCGGACACCCTGATTACCCTGTAGTTATCGGGAAAGGAGCAGGTATCTGATAATGGATAAGATTAAAGTTTTATTTGCATCTTCTGAGGTAAGCCCCTTCGTTAAGGTCGGCGGCTTGGCCGATGTTGTCGGAGCGCTCCCGGTTGAGCTTAATAAGGACAATGTTGACGCGAGAGTAATTCTTCCTTTGTACAAGAAGATTAAGATCAAGTATCAGGATGAACTTCAGTTCCTCGGCTGGAAGCTTGTAAGGATGGGCTGGAGATCTCTTTACGCAGGTTTGTTCCAGATTGAGAAGAACGGAACGATCTTCTACTTTGTAGATAACGAGTACTACTTCAACTTCGACCAGATCTATGTTGAGTATGTATTCGATATCGAGCGTTACTGCTTCTATCAAAGAGCAGTACTCGACTTCATGGGCGACTTCATGAACTTCGAGCCTAATGTTCTTCACTGTAACGACTGGCAGACGGGAATGATGCCTATGCTTCTTGATGCACACTTTAAGAAGCACGGTTATCACACCAATGTTCAGACTGTATTTACTATCCACAATCTGAAGTATCAGGGTGTTCACGCAACAGATGTTGTAAGAGAGATGCTCGACCTTCCTGATGAGTACTTAAGAGAAGAGTTCTGCATTAAGGATCGTGCGATCAACTTTATGAAGGCCGGAATAGTTTTCTCGAATTCGGTTACAACAGTATCTCCCACTTACGCATATGAGATCATGACCGACTACTACGGTGAGGGATTGAACTATACACTTCAGAAGTACGCTTACAAGGTATCGGGTATCCTGAACGGTATCAACGACCTTGAGTACAATCCTAAGAAGGATGATAAGATCCCTGCAAAGTATGATATCAAGACATATAAGAAGGGCAAGGCGGTATGTAAGGAGTCACTGCAGAAGCAGCTGGGACTTGAAGTTAACCCCAACGCCCCTCTTTGTGCCATGATCTCCCGTCTTGTAGATCAGAAAGGTCTCGACCTGTTGCTCTATGTTCTTGATGAGATGCTCTACGATGGAATGCAGATCGTAATTCTGGGAACCGGTGACAACTACTATGAGAGAGCTCTTGTTGACACGGCTAACAGAAATCCCGGCAAGATGTGCGCTTGTATCGATTTCGATTCAGGTCTTGCCCATACTATCTATGCCGGTGCAGATATCTTCCTTATGCCTTCTCTGTTTGAGCCCTGCGGCTTGTCACAGCTTGTATCAATGGCATACGGTACTGTCCCTGTTGTAAGAGAGACGGGCGGCCTTAAGGATACCGTTACTCCTTATAATGAGTTTACGGGCGAAGGTAACGGCTTCTCGTTTGCTAATATCAATGCACATGAGTTCCTTTTCGTAACGAAGTACGCATGTGACCTTTACAGGAACCACAAGGATGTTTGGGACAAGCTTATCAAGACCGGCATGAGCGGCGACTACTCATGGAAGAAGAGTGCCAAGGAGTATGCAGGTCTGTACTCGCTTATTACAGGTCTTGCCATCGAGGAAGAAGAGCCCCAGAAGCCTGAAGTAAAGCCGGAGGTAAAGCCTGAGGCTAAGACTGAAGCAGAGGTTAAGCCTTCGGAGGAGAAGCCTAAGGCTGCTTCGAAGCCCGCTTCAAAGCCTGCACCCAAGAAGTCTTCTTCCAAGAAAACTGCAGCAAAGAAGGCAGATAAGAAACCTGCTTCAAAGCCTGCAGCTAAGAAGGCTGATACTGATAAGAAGGAAGAGTCGAAGTAAGAGATGTTCCTTCATGCGTCAAGAGACCTTAAATACAGGACGCCTTACGGCGCACAACCTGTTGATACCAAAGTCACTATAAGGTTTGACGCATCCTCTGACTGCAGGAATGTGACGCTTTGCTACACATATGGTCTTTACGGTTTCTCTTATCACGAGGAGCCAATGTATGAAGTAAAGGCAGAGAAGCTTCCTGAAAGAACGACCAGATATGAGGTCGGGATCATGTTGCCGCATGAGCCCGGTCTTGTCTTTTATTGGTTCCGCTTTTCCGACATGATCGAGCGGGAGGTCGAGACTGAAGACGGAGCCGATACCGTGACTGAATACGAGACACGGTACTATGTCATGGAAGCTGACACAGAGGACGGTGCAGGTAAGATTTATCACGAGCCGCCGAGGGTTGCAGCAGACGAGGATAAGTATCCTTACGCGTGGCAGATAACGACATACAACAAGAACTTTAAAACTCCCGATTACATGAAGGGTGCACTTATCTATCAGATCTTCCCGGACCGTTTCGCACGTGATGAAGCATTTACGGTACAGAGAATGAAGAGTGCATCTGACAGGGAGGAGAGAGTCTATCACGACGATTGGTATGAGGATGTTGATATCGAGGGAAAGCCTTCGACGGGTTACCTTGCATGTGACTTCTACGGTGGTTCTTTGAAAGGTATTGAAGAGCATCTCGACTATATCAAGAGCCTCGGAATAGACATCATTTACTTGAACCCGATCTTTGAAGCGCGTTCTTCGCACAGATACGATACGGCAGATTACTTGAGTGTCGATCCTATGCTCGGAGGGAACGGGGCTTTTGCAAGCTTTAAGGATGCATGCGAAAGCAAGGGGATAAAGATCATTCTCGACGGTGTTTTTTCTCATACGGGTGCCGATTCGAGATACTTTAACAAGTTTGGCAGATACGAGGGAACAGGTGCTTTTGAAGCCTATGAGAAGGGCGTTGTAAGCCCCTACAGATCCTGGTATCACTTCTATAAGAACGAGCACGGTTACACGGTTTATGATTCGTGGTGGGGATTTCCCGATCTGCCTAATGTTGATGAGAATAATCTGTCTTACCGGCAGTTCATCTTCGGTGACGGCGGCGTTGTCGATACATGGATGAAGCGCGGTGCATCAGGACTGAGACTTGATGTCTCCGATGAACTTCCGGATTCTTTCATAAGACAGATGAGAGACACGATCAAGGATAAGACCAACGGAGAAGGAATGCTCGTAGGTGAAGTATGGGAGGACGCAAGCAACAAGTGTTCTTACGGCTCCTACAGAGACTTTATGCTCGGCAACACTCACGACTCTGTTATGGGATACACTTTCAGGACCACGGTCCTCGAGTACCTGCAAGGCTACGTCTCTGCCAAGGTCTTTAACGCAAGACTAGAAGGTTTTCGCGAGAGATATCCTGCACAGAGTTACTACTGCATCATGAATCTTATGTCCTCGCACGATGTGCCCCGTATGTACACCATGATGAGCAAGCCGCAGGATACCGCAGACAAGAGTGCTCAGCGTGATATCTGTGTTCCTGAACTCGAGGTGTCCAGGTGTGCGGCTCTTTGCAAGATGGCGTACGCTTTGCAGATAGAGTATCCGGGAGCAGCCTGCACTTATTATGGTGATGAGATACTAATGAACGGATATAAGGATCCTTTCAACAGGCGTACTTATCCGTGGGGAAAAGTTGACGGGGAGGCACAGGAGCACCTTGATTTTTACAGGAAACTTGCTTCGCTCCGTGTTAATAACCGTGTGCTTCGTACAGGGTTCTACAGAACTGTTTACACGACTGAGGAAGCAATCGTTATGGAGCGTTTCCTTGATAGTGAGAACCGTGATTTCTTTGGTAATCTTGTGACAGCCGAAGAAGACGCAAGGCGTATCGTTCTTATCGTTAACCGCGGCCACGAAGGAATCTATCTAAGCCTTAACGAGCAAAGCGGCACGCTTAAGGTTGAAGAGGTTAAGAAGCCCGCCGTTTCTTTGAGCAACGAATGCGTTGTAAACGGAATAAGCGGCAGCCCCATGCAGATAGGTGTGGCTACTAATTCAATTCAGTTTGTAATTTATGAGGGAACAAGTGGAAGTAATCACGAGTAAGGATAATTCCAAGGTCAAGTATCTCGCATCTTTACACGACAGCAAGACTTCACGCCGCGAGGGAGTGGTCCTTGTTGAAGGTGTAAGGTCTTGTGAAGATGCGCTCGCGACCGGTATTACTCCGGTTAAGGTTGTTTCAGATGAAGCTCACAGTGACTGGGCTGATAAGGTTTCTTCCAAAACATCTTGTGAATGCATAGTATTAAGTACTGCATGTTTTAAGAAGATATCCGGGACGATGAACCCTCAGGGCGTAGCTTTGGTGGTAAGAAGGTCTGACAGTTCTCAGGAACTCAAGTTAAGAGGCGATAATAAGGATATCTTCATGTGCCTCGAGGATATCCAGGATCCGGGCAACCTCGGCACGATGATCAGGATAGCCGACGCATTTGACTTCGGTGCCGTGCTCGTTACTAAGAATACCGTTGATGCCTACAATGACAAGGTAATAAGGTCATCCATGGGTTCTATCTGGCGAGTTCCCGTCATTGAATTTGCTGACGCGAAGCAGATGATACAAGCTCTGCACTCGTCGAAAATAAAGGTAATGGCAGCCGAGCTTCACGGGGAAGACTTAAGAAGCGTTAAGCCCGGGCTTCCGGTAGCTTACTTTATAGGTAATGAGGGCGCGGGTTTGAAGCCTGAGACTATAGAATTATGCGATATTAAGGTCAAAATCGATATGCAGGGGAGGGCGGAATCCCTTAATGCCGCCTCAGCCGCTTCGATAATCGGTTACATTTTGCAAGAATTAAGATGAAATCTTGCATTTTTTCTTGAATAAATTGACAAGGCGGAGAGCCGAAACATATAATTTCCTTCGTGGCATAATATTTTATATTTATATTACGGAGGGACAAAATGGGGTACACAATTTCACAGAAGATCATTAAGGATCACCTTCTTTCAGGAGAAATGAAGGTCGGAGAGGAGATAGCTCTTCGTATCGACCAGACTCTTACTCAGGATTCTACGGGAACAATGGCGTATCTCCAGTTTGAAGCCCTCGGTATCGATCAGGTTAAGACAAAGCTCTCTGTAGCTTATATCGATCACAATATGCTTCAGTCCGGCTTCGAGAATGCCGATGACCATAAGTACATTCAGACAGTTACAAATAAGCACGGAATCAGATTCAGCCGTCCCGGTAACGGCGTCTGCCATCAGGTTCACATCGAGAGATTCGGTGTTCCCGGTCAGACATTGCTCGGTTCCGACTCTCATACACCTACGTGCGGCGGTATCGGAATGCTTGCTATCGGTGCAGGCGGACTTGACGTTGCAGTAGCTATGGGTGGTGGCCCTTACTACATCACGATGCCTAAGATGGTTCGTGTTACTCTGAAGAATAAGCTCGCTCCCTGGACAACAGCTAAGGACATCATTCTTGAAGTTCTCCGCATTATGTCCGTTAAGGGCGGTGTGGGAAAGATCGTTGAATATGCAGGAGACGGACTTGCTTCTCTCACAGTTCCCGAGAGAGCTACTATCACCAATATGGGTGCCGAGCTCGGTGCTACAACTTCTGTTTTCCCTTCTGATGAAGTTACAAAGGCTTTCCTTAAGGCCCAGGGAAGAGAAGAGGTTTGGACAGAACTTAAGGCAGATGAGGATGCTGTTTATGATGAGGAGATTGAGATCGACCTCTCGACTCTCGTACCTCTCGTTGCTAAGCCCCACATGCCTGATGAGGTTGTTACAGTTAAGGAGATAGCAGGACTTAAGGTTGACCAGTGCTGCATCGGTTCCTGCACAAACTCCTCACTTTACGATATGCTCAAGGTTGCCAAGATCTTGAAAGGTCACACAGTTCATCCCGATGTATCACTTGTTATCGCTCCCGGTTCAAAGCAGGTATTCAATATGCTCGCTGAGACAGGCGCTCTTGCAGATATGATCGAGGCAGGAGCAAGAATTATCGAGTGCGGCTGCGGCCCTTGTATCGGTATGGGACAGTCTCCTAAGACAAATGCTGTTTCCTTGAGAACTAATAACAGAAACTTCTTCGGAAGATCCGGAACCAAGTCCGCTTCCATTTATCTCGTCAGCCCTGAGGTTGCAGCTGTTGCAGCAATTACGGGTGTTGTTACTAATCCTGCTGACTTCGGCGAGCCGCCGGTAGTTACAATGCCTGATGCATTTAAGGTTAACGACAACATGGTAATTCTTCCTTCCGCCACACCTGATGAGGTGGAGGTAGTAAGAGGTCCTAACATCAAGCCTTTCCCTGCACACCATAAGCTTGCTGATGAGGTTGACGGTAAGGTATTGATCAAGGTAGAGGACAACATTACAACTGACCACATCATGCCTTCGAACGCTAAGCTTTTGCCTTACCGTTCCAACATTCCTTATCTTGCTGACTTCTGTCTGACACCTTGTGATGAGCAGTTCCCTGCAAGAGCAAAGGAGAACAACGGCGGATTCATCATCGGCGGCCAGAACTACGGCCAGGGATCTTCAAGAGAGCACGCTGCTTTGGCACCTTTGCAGCTTGGCGTTAAGGGTGTTATTGCACTTTCTTTCGCACGTATCCATATGGCTAACCTCATTAACAACGGTATCCTTCCTCTTACTTTCAAGGATCCTGCTGATTATGAGAAGATCTCGCTTCTTGATGAACTTGTTCTTGAGAATGCAAGAGCTCAGGTTGAGGCTGCTGCTAACGGCGCTTCAGTAACAATTACAAACAAGACTCAGGGTTATTCCTTCGAGACAGAGCTTGCTATCTCTGACAGACAGAGAGACATGCTCCTCGCAGGCGGACTTTTGAATCTTACCAAGGAGAATGCCTGATGGCTGATCTTACAAACAACGAAGTATATATAAACGAGCTTGCGAAAGTTGCAAGCCATAAAGCAAAAATAGAACCCGAACTGTACGGAAAGTACAATGTAAAAAGAGGTCTTCGTAATAACGACGGAACGGGTGTACTTGTAGGTCTTACCGAGGTCGGTGAGGTAATGAGTTACTTCATGGATGACGGTGACCGCGTTCCCGTTGACGGTAAGCTCTATTACCAGGGTTACGAGGTTACTGATCTCGTAAACGGTTTCTATAAGAAGAGATTCGGTTATGAGGAGATCGCTTTCCTGCTTATAACGGGAGATCTTCCTACTGAGCAGGAACTCAAGGACTTCAGAGCGCTTCTGTCTTCCATGAGACCTCTTCCCGAGGGCTTTACAGAAGATATGATCCTCAAGGCTCCGAGCCCGGATGTCATGAATAAGCTTGCAAGATCTGTTCTTGCTTCTTATTCGTATGATCCCAACCCGGATTCACTTGAACTTAAGAATGTAATGCGTCAGTGTGTTGAGCTGATCGCAAGATTCCCTGTAATGATCGCGTACGGTTACATGGCAAGACTTCACTATGTTGAGCATAAGAGTCTTTTCCTGCATTCACCCGTACCTGAGTATTCAACGGCAGAGAATCTTCTGCACCTCATCCGTCCTGACGGAAAGTTTACGGAACTTGAGGCTACAATACTTGACCTTGCTCTCGTTCTTCACGCGGAGCACGGCGGTGGTAATAACTCTTCTTTCGTTACACACGCTGTTTCTTCAACAGGTACTGACACATATTCTGCCATCGCTGCTGCAGTCGGATCTTTAAAGGGACCTCAGCACGGAGGTGCTTCAAATAAGGCTTATGCCATGATGAGCGACCTTCGCAAGACAGTAAACAACTGGAAGGATGAAGGCGCCGTTAAGGATTACCTTGCAAGGATCATCCGCAAGGAAGCTTTCGACAAGTCCGGTCTGATCTACGGTATCGGTCACGCGGTCTATACTTTATCTGACCCGAGAACGAGAATCCTCAAGCAGCATGCACAGGAGCTTGCCGAGGTAACAGGGAACACGGAGATATTCGATCTTTACACTATGGTAGAGAGGGTTGCCCCCGATGTATTCCATGAGGTCAAGAAGAATGACAAGATCATGTGTGCGAATGTTGACTATTATGCGGGCTTCATTTATTCCATGCTCGGTATTCCTCCGGAACTGTTCACTCCTATCTTTGCATCAGCAAGAATTGCAGGCTGGAGTGCACACAGAATCGAGGAAGTTGTAACCGGCGGACGCATCATGAGACCTGCCTATAAGTGCGTAAGTAAGAGAAGGGAATACATTCCTGCTGAGCAGAGGAAGCCGCTCATTTAATGTCGTGATTATGCTATACTCTTAATTAGTTTTGAGGGTAAGGAGAACTTCACATGGCTGATAATGAGTATGTTAATGATGCAGTACAGGATGAAGTAGTACAGGGCGTTACTGAGGACGTTACCGATAAGAAGTGTCCCAACTGCGGCGCGACTGTTACTTATGATCCTGCAACTTTGTCGATGACCTGCGAATACTGCGGTTATCACAAGGAACTTCCCAAGCCTGAAGAGGGAAGCAAGGCAACCCAGGAAATCGATTTCAACTCTGCCAAGCTCCGCACGAGCAAGGACTGGGGTTCTCAGAAGAAGAATATCGTCTGCCAGAACTGCGGCGGTTCTGCCATGTATGACATGACCACTACCGCAAACACATGTCCATTCTGCGGTTCCACATCCGTCATGCCGGTTGATGACGACGAGGATGTAATGGCACCCGGTGGTGTCGTTCCCTTTGAAATCTCACGCGAAAAGGCGGCGGAACTGTTCAAGGCGTGGCTTAAGCATAAGCTTTTCGCACCGAGTGCTGCCAAGAAGAGTTGTGAAGCGAAGGAGTTCAATGGAATCTATCTTCCTTATTGGACTTTTGATACGCAGACGACATCATCTTATTCCGGAAGCTACGGTAAGGACTACAAGGACCGTGAGGGCAAAACCCATACAAGATGGTATAACTGCTCAGGTATCTATGATGAGTTCATTGATGACCAGGTTGTATATGCAAGCACGAAGACAAATGACAGCAATATCAAGTCTGTCTCCCAGTTTAACTTTACGAAGTTAAGAGATTACGATCCCCAGTTTATTGCAGGTTTTGCTGCCGAGAGGTACTCTCTCGGACTGGACGACGGCTGGGTAGTAGCTCAGGAACTTATCCAGAGACGCTTGAAGAGCAACATCGAGAGCTCGATAAGAAACAGATATCACGCTGACCGCGTTCGTAATGTAAGACTTGCCACTTCCTATGACAAGATAACATTCAAGTATCTGCTCGCACCTATATGGATCTCAAACTTCAAGTTTAAAGATCAGGTTTATAACTTCGTAGTTAATGGCCAGACCGGAAGGATAGCAGGAAAGTCGCCTGTTTCAGTACTCCGTGTAATAGTTGCTATTATTATCGGTATTGCTGTTCTGGCATTGCTGGCGTACATCTTCCAGTAAGTAGAATTAGCTTGATTTATAAGCGCTAAGCCGGGTTAACGCCCGGCTTTTCTTTTGTTTTGGAATGATCGGGTTAACAAGTGTATCACCGTTTCGTAATCTTTTATTCACCGAATTGTGTCATAAATGTGATAAATCTTTTAACAAATTTAACAAAATGCCTTGAAATCAAGGGTTAAAGGCTATAAAATCAAATTATCTATATTTTTTTAGATGGCGCATTATGCGCGAGGGGGCTTTATGAATGGTATAAGGATTTCTAGAAGACAGTTGGCAATGGTCTCTGTGTCTATCGTTGTCTCGATTCTCACACAGTGGCTGTTAATCCCGAAGATACAATGGAATAGTAAGGTTTTTGCAGAAGGTGAGACACCATATCCTGCAGATTCGATTAGTTCCGATCTATGGAATTATTCAACGATAATGTCCTACGGAACGGATTATGGTATTATCTCCAATGTTATGAACAAGTATGATCATACTGAGACTACGTATGCTACTAATGTTTATAACTTCGTACAGGGCTCAAAGAATGATGATATAGACTTCATCTCAAGACCTGCTCATTTTATGGTAGGTTCCCTTACACCGGGATCCGGTCTTTATTATGATAAGCCTTATTCCGATACTGAGAGATGCCCTGAATTCTTTATTGAGGCACCTTCTGAAGTTCTTGCAACCTTTACCCCTATGCAGGACTTTGATATACCTGATGAGAATATCCACAAGATCTCAAGAACCCCTGAAGAGATCGCTTCCAGTATCAGCGATATGATAGGAAGAGCAAGAGATGGCGTTAATGAAGCAAATACGAGATCTGCGGCGACATCCGATTTTGCTTTCCCTGCAGCTTGCTATATAAGTGGTACAGATCCTACGGATCTGACTTCATATGTCCGTGTTAACGGGAATAATATGGATGTTGTTTTGGATAGCTACTATGCAGATAAAGTTGTTTATATTAATGTTACTCAGGAAATGCTTCAGGCTTTTGCATTTACAGACGGTTTGTCTATCACTAAGCCTGACAGCACTATTGTATGTTTTAACTTCCCTGATTCTTTAAGCAGTTATAGTGGTGAATATGATATTTTCCTTAATCAGTTCACAGTTAATGGTATTTCACCTGTAACTGGACCTAGAGGAACTGATACAGGTGATCCGCATGACACAATCGATTCTGCAATTTGCCAGACTATTGTTTGGAGTATTCCTTCAGATAGAGAAGTAGGCGTAAGATGTATCGGTGGAATGTTGCTTGCTCCTGACAGCCACGTGAGCTGTGTAAATGGTCCTTCCTGTGGTTGGATCGTCTGTGATGAGATAGATATTAGGTGTGAATATCACTTTATTTATCAGAACACAAGTGAGGCTACATTAGGTCAGTATGGTTTCTATCTGAATAAGAAACTTACTGAGGAATTCGGATGCAATCCTGCTTACTCTGCAGCTACCCGTCCTGTTGTTGTTGAAAGTACTACTGCAGCAAGCCGCGGTCAGTTCTCTTTTATATGGCAGGAGTATACAGATGATACTTATTCAACTCCTGTGGGAGCATCCCAGTCTTTTGCAAACGGTGAAGGAACTGATGCTATTGCCGTAACTTTCCCTACAATCACATTCTTTTCTGATGAAGCGCATGCAACAGATCATTATTATGTTGCCAAGAACAGTTCTAAGACTTTCTACTTCCGCGTAACTGAGGACCAGACAATAACGACAGAAGGAATTACCAATTCCGCCGGTTATGTTGAAATAGCACTTACAGTTACTGCTTATAATGACGGTACATTCACTTACTCCGTAGTTTGCGACAGCTTTACCGGTGAGCCTGGCGATGTTTTCCAATACAATCATTATGATGGTTCACCATCATTAAGCCAGTTCTATATCGGAGCCTTCTTTAACAGGATTGATGAGCAGATTAGTTATGGTCAGCTTAATTTTGGGAAGGGCATTAACGGTATTAATGATCTAAATACATTAACTTATGATCCAACCTATTACTTCACTATTACAAGAGTTATTAATGGTACTACTTATTACTATGATCTGAATGGCTCAAGGAGTACAAACTATACTGAAGTATCACTTACTCTTAATCGCTATTCTCCTCATACCAGTAAAACTATTAATTTGCCTTATGGTGAGTACACAATTACTGAGGTTAATAAGCCCGAGACTAATTCCATTACAACTCAATCCGGTACATACTATTTACAGCCCGGAGCTCATGTTGTGACGGCTACAATTGATGCTTCTCACACTTATGTGAATTTACCCGAGATAGTCAATGAGTATACCACAACACCCATGGGAACTCTTGAGGTTGCCAAGACTGCAACAGATGAGAATAATACAAATCTTAGCGGTACTTTCTATTTTGCAGTTTTGAATTCAGCTAATGAGTATTTGCAGGCAGATGAGTCATCATTTACAACAGATGTTCACTACTTCTCAGTAAATGCAGGTTCTACAAGATCATTTGTATTGCCTGAAGGTGACTACACAGTCAGTGAGGATACTACAAGAGTTGATATTCAGGGTTATACGTTTAATTCGGGAAGCACTACGACTGCCCCTGTTTCAGTAAGCGCATCTTCTCCCGAAACTGCAAATTTGATTAATGAGTACACGACCAATCTAACAACCGGATCTCTTATTATCCATAAGATTCTTGATACAGGATCTCCGGCCGCAGCTAATACTACTGAGTACACATTTACTGTAACAGGTCAGGGAATAACAAGAACTGTATCTGTTACCGGTGCAGGTGATTGTGCAGAGATAACAGGTCTTACACCGGGAGCTTATACGATTTCAGAGAGTTCTGCAGCTATTTCAGGGTATAATCTCGCAATAACCGGAGACACAAGTGTTCAGATTTCTGCGGGACAGCGGACTGATGCTAACATCACTAATACATACACATCAACAACACCTGCTTCGGGAACACTCGTAATTGAGAAGACTGTAAATGGTATTAACGGAGCGGCCGGAAGCGGTCCCGATCTTTCTTTGATCAGTCCAATTACTTTTACTGTAAGCGGTCCGGATGCTGCTGCTATAGGTACGATCCCTGAATTGTCAGCAGCTACTGTTGCTGCCGGAACTTGGACTCGTGTTACTAATACCAACAGATACAGATATGTAGTATCTGTTCCTTTGCAGGACGGCGATGTATATACAGTTACTGAATCTTCAGACGGACACAACAGCAGTTATAGTGTTACAACCACATGTACACCTTCTGATGGAAAGGTAACTATCGTTGGTGGTGATGAGGTTGCTGCTTCATTCATTAATCAGTACACACCTACAGGAACATTGGAGGTAACAAAGACCGTAACAGGTGCGACAGCTCCTGCCGGAACAACTTATTATGTAGTTCTCACAAGCGGAGGTACATACTACAACCTGGATGGTACTAAAGCAACAAGCGCTGCTGATGCAGTACAGCAAATCACAGTAAGCGGAAACAGCGGAACGATAACATATACAGGTCTTGATACAAGTAAGACCTATACAGTTACTGAGACGAACAGTTCCGGTGTGGCTATAAATGGTTCTTCTTCGGTCCCTGCTGCAATTACCGGATATGACTGGACATCAACAGGATCCAACATCGTTGCTAATTCCAGTGCATTTGATACAACTACGCATCAGGCAACAGCTGCGATAACCAATAATTATACAGCTCAGTCTACAACAGTTGAGCTGACTGTTGAGAAGGTAGTAACAGGTTGTCCTTCCGCAACTTCTCATACATTCGGATTCTATCTGCATGATGAGAACAACCAGTACTATGACGAGAATGGCGCTGAAGTTCAACAGCCTCGAGCAATACCGTTCTCTGTAAACGGTCCTGCTGTAATCAATCTTCCCGCAGGTCATAGTTATACGGTTGAGGAGACAGGCGCAAACCAGCCTTATAGCCCTGTGATCACCGGATATGATCTTGCAGTAACTTATACAGGCAATGGTGCAAGTTTACCTGATGCCGGAGATATAGCAACGATTACGGTATACAATACTTACACACAGCAGACAGGTAATCTTGAGGTAAGCAAAGTATTGAATGCACCTGCAGGTTCATCGATTACAGGACCTTTCTACTTCTGCATACAAGATGGAGACGGAAAGTACCTGCAGAATGATGGAACATTTACTGCGGATACAAACTACTTTACAGTAGATGTGTCTACTCCATTCACGATGAGTGGTGTACCTGTAGGAACATATACTATTACTGAGATAACTGCTCCAAACGCTGCAAATACGGCATATAGGTCTGGTTACGACCTGCTTGCAACATACACAGGTGCAGCAGTAAGTAATGTTAATACACTTACCATTAGCAAAAACCTGACATCCGAAGCTGTAATTACAAATAAGTATGTATCAACCGCTCCTACTACAGGTACATTGGTTGTAACTAAGACAGTTACCGGTGACACATCCATAACAGGACCGTTCACATTTACTGTAACTAACGCAGCCGGTGAGTATCTGCAGGCACAGGATACGGGTGTATTCGGAAGCACAGTAGTTACTTTCAGCGTTGCAGCTGGTGGAACGGCAACCTTTACCAATATTCCTGACGGAACTGTTTGTACGGTTACTGAGACCAATGCTGATACATACGGTAATCTTGAAAGTGGCAGTTCAACAAGCGGTTCAGCAACAATTGTTGCCGGCGGCAGTGTATCTGTAGACCTTATTAATGCTTATGCAACACCTACACCTACTACCGATCCGTCTACACCTACAACTGCACCTTCAGAGCCTACGACTGCTCCTACCACACCTACGACGGAGCCCTCTGAAAGCACTGAACCGACGCAGACATCAGAGACTGAGACATCTGAGACAGATTCAGATTCCAGCCCTGCTGTACCTCTTACAGGCTGCCTCATCATCAATAAGACGATAAGCGGTGCTTCTCTTGGAGATCTTGATGCAATAAGCTTCGTTCTGACGGATACAGCATGCGGTGCAACACGTGATGTACCTGCTCTTACACTTGCCAATGTCCAGTGTGGATTGTGGGGAGATGCCGGTAACGGAACGTATTACTGCATCATTGATGGTCTGTCAGCCGGTATTACTTATAATGTAACGGAGTCTGCTGACGGACATACGGCGGTTTATACTCTTGATGCCGGTAGTGTTACTTCAGCTTCAGTAGCTATTGTTGCTAATGAGACTGTATCGGTATCACTCTCTGATACATATGTACAGACCGGTTCGTCAACGGTACCTACAGAGCCCGGTGTAGAAAGTTCTGAGACGACTGCACCCGGAGAGGGCGGTGAGACAACTGAGGGTACAACCGCACCTGTTCCCGAGGTTACTACAGTAACGCTTGCAAACGGAACGACTTTGAACCCTGACTGCTACACAGTTAATAGTGACGGAAGTATCACTCTTACGGCAGCGGGACGCAACGTTCTTGGTGCAGGCAGACATCAAGTAACCATCACTTATGCTGACGGTACTACACGTACTCAGACTGTGGTAGTTGACTCGGCTGACAGAGTTCCGGCAACGGGAGAGAATGGTATCAATACATTTGCGGCACTTATACTGATCACATCTGCTGCATTGGTATTCACAGCCAAGAAGTTGAGGGAAGAAGAGATCTAATCTCAAAATGATCGGATTGGAAAGTGCCTCTGGGGTCATCCCGGAGGCCTTTTTTGTGCGAGAATTGCTGCACCAAAGGGTTAAATGCGGCAAATTTGGTGTATTTTTAGCAACTGCCACAAATATCCCTAATAGTTAGATTGTTTCCACCTAATAAGAACAGTAACATCGATTTGTCTTAATAAAAAAGCCTTATGAGTATGAGGAGGGAGTTATGTTAGGTGGAAAGCTTTTTAGAAGAGCAATAGGTATTATTGCTACCGCGTTGGTTTTCTCGGTAACATCACAGTGTTTGTTGCTTCCGAGCATTGACCGTGGGTTTGGTGTTCTCGCGGATGATGATGTTGATGAAGAGGTTGTTACAGATGTAGCAACTGACGGGGATACAGATTCAGATATTGATGCCACAGTTACAATCGAAACTTCAGTTGATACGCAGGAAGTTGTACCTGTAGTGACAGTGGCTGAAACACAGCCGGATGAGGAAACAATTGTAACCGCAGCAACTGAGACAACAGCTGTACCTGAGACAACCACTGTGGCGTCTACAGGTTCTTTGACAGTCACATGTACATTGTCCGGTGTAATTGCACCTTCCGGAGTAATCGATTATGTAGTCCTCACAAGCGGAGGATCCTACTACGATATGCATGGTAATGTTGTATCAACTCCGGCAAGTGCGGTACGGCAGGTTGCGGTTAACGGAACAAGCGGTTCAATAACATATGATGGTCTTGATATGAGCAAGACTTATGTAGTTACCCAGACTAACAGTTCAGGTGTGGCAATAAGCTCTGCAAACGAACCGTCTTATATTAATGGATACACGTGGTCTTCCGGTGGTTCTACAATCGTTACAACAGCAAGTGCATTTGATGCAGATACTCATGTTGCAACAGCGACTATTACGAATAAGTACGAGTCAACAACTCCTGCTGCTCCCGGTTCAATCAAGATTGTAAATGTAATTGGTTCAGGTGATCATCCGTTCGGTATAGATGGTTCATCTTTTGGTTTGTACCTTAAGGGCTCTGACGGCAACTACTACAATGCTGCAGGACAGTCTACAGGAACTACTGCCACAGCGATTTATTTGCCTGCTAACGGAACTGTTGTTATTAACAACCTTCCTTCTGACATTACATATTCTATTTCTGAAAATAAAACTGACGGAACTGATCACACAGCAAACAGACAGTTCTACAGACTTAAGGTATCAGGTGAGCAGAGTGGTATTGTCCCTTCTGTTACAGGTGAACCTTGCGTAGTTACGCTTGTTAACACATACACTCTTATCAGAGGTGCTATTACAGTCAACGTTACTGTTACAGACGGTGGTGCCGGAGTTTCCGGTAATAAATTCGGCTTCTATTTAAGAGGTTCTGATGGTAACTACTATGATGCACAGGGTCAGTGCACAGGTGTTACTGCCACCATCATCGAAACTTCTCAGGCAGCCCCCGTAACAATCAATAATCTGCCTTCTAACATTACATATACAATCGCTGAGAATGTTGGTCCCGGTCAGAATCGTACAGCTTATGTTGCAGGTTATGATCTTAACGGTACACAGAAGATCGAAGGGGCAACAGTTTCTGAAGTTGAAGGATTCCCTGCTGAGTACACACTTAATAATATCTACTCTTTGCATCTTTCAGACTACGGTACACTCACCATCAATCCTGTTATCAGAGGTGATTATACTGAAACCAACAGCGAGTCATTCACATACTATGTATATAGCGAGACAAACGGTGTAAGAGAATACTATGATGATTGCGGTGTTCCCTGGTCAGATCCCCAGCCTATCGTTGTAACAAAGTCCGGCAACACATATGTTGATAATGCTGTACTTAATCTTCCCCGTAATCTTACTTTCCACGTTGAGGAAGCATCTGCTTCAGCTCAGAGACGTTATTATGATGTTGCTGTATCTTACGATGCTCAGCCCATAAGCTTCGGTAATTCTGAAACAGTATCTACTAACGTTTATAACACATATACAGTTAAGCACGGATCCATCACAGTTAATGTGACTGTAGTTGATGGAGGTTCCGGTGCAGCAGGTAGGGATTTTGGTTTCCTCATTCAGGACGCAAACGGTGACTACTACGATGCACAGGGTAATAACACAGGTTCAACAGGATCGATCATTACTGTTTCTGCTAATAGACCTGTAACTATTAATAATCTTCCTTGCGACAGAACATTTACTATTAAGGAATCTGTTACTCCCGGCGAGAGCCACACAGCTTATGTAAAGTACTTCACTCTTAAAGGAACACAGACTATTAATGGTGTAAGACCATCGCTTACAAACATACCTACATCAGTAACTCTTAAGAATATCTATGAGGTAAATAGAGGATCAATGCGCGTCAACATGAAGATCACATCCGGTGGTTCAGATGTTACTGCGGGTACATTATTCTCATTCACCATCTTGGGCTCTGACGGTAATTACTACGATGCACAGGGTGTAAATACAGGTTCCATACCTCATCCTATCCAGGTTTCAGCAGCTGCTCCTGCCGATATCGATGGACTCCCTTTGAACCTTACATATACCATCTCTGAATACACGACTAGCGGTAAGCCTTACTCAGCTTACAGAAAAGGCTATGATCTGAGCGGAACACAGAATATCGTTGATGCAACCGCTTCAATAGTTAATGGTATTCCTACCGAGTATACTCTTGAGAATATCTATACACTTCAAGTAGCTACATTAGGCGCATTTACAGTATCAAAGACCGTTCAGGGTTCACGCGTTACAGGTCCCTTTACATTTACTGTTACTAATGAGAATGGTGAGTATCTTAACGACTTGGATCTTGCTACATTCCAGTCAGATGTTTATAACTTCAAGATTAATGCAGGTGAGAGCATGAGATTTGATAATCTCCCTGTTGGTACTGTGCTTACGATTCAGGATACAAATGCTGACAAATTTGGTGTTATGACAACAAATTCTGTTATCTCAGTAACTATCACAATCAAAGCAGACATGACATATGTTGAGCTCGTAAATGCGTATGTTACACCGTTCCCTGATGAGTATCCGCCTGTAACACCGGTTCCTTCCGAGGAAACAATTCCTTCAGATTCTGAGCCTACAGGAGCAACAGATGAGACAACGGGACAGACTGATTCAACTGTACCGAGCAGTGTTACTCCTTCACAGCCCACAACACAGCCTACACAGGCTGATACAGTAACACCTACAACTGTACCTTCAGCTGAATCTGCATCTGACAACAGTTCTTCATCTAATAATGGTTCTTCGTCAAATGCTGCAGCACCTGCTCAGCAGGCAGCCCCCACGAATGCAGTTCTTGGTGCCGATCGAAATACAGCAAGCAGAACTCCCGTAAATGCGGCTTCAAATTCAGATTCAACTTCAACTGAGAATGCTGTTACTGAGTCTTCCGACAGCGGTATCGCTTCCACAGGTGAGACTGATATCCGTCCGGTAGTTGTTATCCTGATCATTGCTTCAATCGGACTCATTATTACGGCCAAGAAGATGAGGGAAGAGGAAAAGTAATAACCATTCTTTAATGAATTGTTAACAGATAGGAAGGGCCGTTGGTGATCCAACGGCCCTTTTAGTTTAGGAAAATAGACCTTTTTATCAAAAATGACGAATTAAGTTGTTGAACATGCACAAAAACCATGTGTAGCATTTGTTAATAAAATATGTCGAAATTGTGTAGAAAAGTAAAAATCAAGTTGGTAACATAGTTGTAACTATTAAAAGGGGGACCTTGTTGATGAGGCTTGCTTTCCAAAAAAGATCTGTAGGAGTTACGGCAGTTGCAACAGCAATTACTATGATTCTTGGCATGGTTATCACTGCACCGGAATCTGTTTCTGCTGATTACAACGTACCTGAATTTGCTTACGCTAATTCTGCTACACTCGGAACTGCTGGTGGATTCTCTATCTTCGCGCTGGATTACACCAACACTGCTCATGAAGAGGGAACTATCGCAGCACAGAGACTTCACAGCACCGGTAATATATTCGGTGTAACGGACGCAGTCTTCGATGAGGCTACTTCCGGAAGTTACTATTTCTACTTCGAGAGTATAGATGGTGATCCTATTACTCAGTTCCAGCACGGAAGTCTTGCTAGTACTGATACTAACTTCTATCCGATAGTTTTCCCGTCAGGAACGACACATGCCATGTCTGCTGAAGACACAAGCAAGATTGAGGTTCGTGATGCTGAAGGCAACCTTATTGTTCGTGAGATTCCTGTGAATATAGCTCCGTATAATCTTATTTATACAGTAGATGAGATCTCAGCTTCTCAGAGAATAGACTTTAACAGTGCTTTTGTTGGTCTTTCCGAGTATTCAACGGCACTTACTAATCTCGATACCGTAATGCTTGGAAGAACAACTAATGTAGCTGCTAATGAGACACGTACGGTAAATGTTGAAGCAGGGTACAATAATGTAATCTATGTAGATTATTCTTCAATCGATTACACAAGAATACTCAATATCGTTTCAGACAGCGAGGACTTCTCTGTAGTATTTAATGTAGATTGTTCTACAGCTCCTTCATCCATCAGTCTTGGCGGATACTTGGGACAGATCCAGGTTAACGGCAGACCCGTTGATACACATGATGGTTTTACAGCAGGTAAGATTCTCTTCAATTTCTATAACTACAGCGGAACAATTGAACTTGGACAGGGAATGAACACCGGTGTCGTTCTTGCTCCTTATGCATCAGTTATTCTTAATGCTACACATAACGGTAATATTATGGCTGCTTCTGTTGAGAACAGAGGCGGTGAGAACCATCAGGGATCGTTCGTAAGATATCCTGATATGCCTGTTCCTACACCTACAGAAGCACCTACACCCACAGAAGAGCCTGCTCCTACAGAAGAGCCCGCACCTACAGAAGAGCCCGCTCCCACAGAAGAGCCTGCTCCCACAGAAGAGCCCGCACCTACAGAAGAGCCTGCTCCCACAGAAGAGCCCGCTCCTACAGAAGAGCCTGCTCCTACAGAAGAGCCCGCTCCTACGGTAGAGCCCACTCCTACTGAAGAACCTACACCTGTACCGGCAACACCTACACCTGTTCCGGCTACACCTACGCCCGTACCGGCAACACCTACACCTGTACCGGCTACACCTACACCTGTACCGGCTACACCTACGCCCGTACCGGCAACACCTACACCTGTACCGGCAACACCTACGCCTGTTCCGGCAACACCTACGCCTGTTCCGGCAACACCTACGCCTGTACCGGCAACACCTACACCTGTACCGGCAACACCTACACCCGTACCGGCAACACCTACGCCTGTACCGGCAACACCTACGCCTGTACCGGCAACACCTACACCTGTACCGGCAACACCTACACCTGTACCGGCAACACCTACACCTGTTCCGGCTACACCTACACCTGTACCGGCAACACCTACGCCTGTTCCGGCTACACCTACACCCGTACCGGCAACACCTACGCCCGTACCGGCTACACCTACACCTGTTCCTACAGAAGTACCTGAGGCAACAGCAACACCTGTTCCTACAGAGGTTCCTGAGGCAACAGCAACACCTGTTCCTACAGAAGTTCCTGTAGAGGAGCCTTCTGCAACAGCAACTCCAGTTCCTGAGCAGCCTGCACCTCAGCCTGTAACAGAACAGCCTGCAACTACATCCGTAACTATCAGCAAGGTTGATATCGCAGGTGCTGAGATCGATGGTGCCACACTTACAATCGAGAATATTGCTAATCAGAATTACGACCTCTCTGGTGTAACTGTTACTCAGAATGGCCAGGTAGCAAGCGGCTTTGCAATTGTTGATAATGTGATTACATTCACAACTGTTTCATCATCTTCTGCAATCGTTAACGGATTGCCTGCAGGTGCTTATGTACTTACAGAGACATCAGCTCCTCTGGGCTATGATATAGCTGAATCTATAACATTTACAGTTGATAGTGCAGGTAACGTTTATGTAGCAGGAACTGATCTGGTTGAGAGAATCGTAATGCTCGATAAGTGCGATCCTACTGTTGCATCGGCTAACATTCCTACAGCAGTTCTTGGCGCTACAAGAGAACAGGAAGTACCTGTAGCCCAGGATGCACCTTCAACAGTTGATTCTGTTAACAGGTCTACAATTAACTACGACGACACAGTTGCTTCTACAGGCGAGTCAGTATCAACTGCAACTGTATTCGGAATAGTAATGATCGCTGCAGCAGCAAGCCTGTTTGCGGTAGTAATCGTCAGAAAGAAAGAAAACTTCTGATAAGGTTTTATACTAATCTTCAAGGGACCGTTTTTAACGGTCCCTTTTTTGTTTTTTGAAAGTTAATAGATTATAATTTATAAACTATATCAGAGTGCATACAGACCATCACGAATGGAAGATGTCTAAGGAGTAATATGCATAAAGAATTCCTAATGGGTAATGAGGCGATAGGAAGGGCAGCAGCAGCGGCCGGAGTAAATGTTGTCGCGGGTTACCCTGGGACTCCATCAACGGAAGTTCTCGAGACGATAGCAAAAGAAAATGACGGAAGCATTTATGTAGAGTGGTCTGTCAATGAGAAGTGTGCTTTAGAAGTTGCGGCCGGTGCCTCTTATTCAGGTGCAAGAACACTTGTTACCATGAAGCAGGTAGGTCTTAATGTTGCATCAGACCCTCTAATGAGCCTTGAGTATGTTGGCGTCGAGGGTGGTATGGTAGTTCTTGTCGCTGATGATCCCGGCCCTATCTCATCCCAGACTGAGCAGGACACGAGAACTTTCGCGCAGTATTCCAAGGTGCCGTGTTTTGACCCGTCTGATGCCAAGGAAGCTTATGATATGCTTTTCGAGGCGTTTGAGCTGTCGGAGAAGTATAAGACTCCCGTGTTCTTCCGCCCAACGACGCGCGTGTGCCATGCGTATCAGTCGATGGAGGTTCGCGATTATGCCGAGTTTGTTGAAAGAAGACCGGAGGGGTTCATCAAGGACTCAAGCCGCTGGGTTATCTTTCCGAAGCTGTCTTATATTAACCACGCGAAGATAGAGGAGCGTAATGACGCTTTGGGACTCGAGTTCTCATCCTACGCGCGTAATAAGGTCTTCGAGGGCACCACGCGAAAAGGTATTGTCTCCCAGGGAATCTCGTTTGCAATTGTTAAAGACATAATTGATGAGAAGACAGAGGATAAGCCTGCGCTTCTTAAAATCACGACGCCGTTTCCGTTCCCGGAGAAGCTCGCATGTGATTTTCTCGGTAAAGTGGATGAGGTGCTTGTAGTTGAAGAGCTCGACCCATATATAGAGAGACAGCTGCTTCTTGTTTGCGGCAAGTACGGGTTAAAGGTCAATATCAAAGGAAAACTCACGGGTGATGTCAGAAGATCCGGTGAGAACACAGCCAATCTCGTTAATGAATATATATCGAAGTTTATGGGCTGGGAGCACGCATCTTCTAATGAAATTGAAACACCCGGACTTCCGGTTCGGCCTCCTGTATTGTGTGCAGGCTGCCCTCACAGAGCCTCGTTCTATGCTGTCAAGGCGGCGATGAAGGGTAAGGAGACTATCTTTGCAGGTGACATCGGATGCTATACATTGGGTAATGCGCAGCCTTTGGATATGGTTGACACATGCCTTTGTATGGGCGCAGGTCTTGGCATCGCTCAGGGAGTCGGAAGAGTTAAACCTGATACCAAGTGCTTTGCTTTTGTCGGCGATTCCACATTCTTCGCTTCGGCAATAACGGGTGTCGTAAATGCAGTTTATAACCAGGCTGACATGACACTTATAGTGCTTGATAATTCAACAACAGCTATGACAGGTCATCAGCCTCACCCCGGTACAGGTAAGACCATGATGGGTGAGTTCACGGATAAGATTGATATCGAGAGTATTCTGCGTGGTATCGGCGTGAGGACTGTCGTGAAGCAGAATCCTTTCGAGTTTAAAAAGTCAGTGGAAGTAGTAAAGAAAGTAGCAGACGAGCCCGGTATGAAAGCAATCATTTTCGAGGCGCCGTGTGCAGTGCTGTTTAAGCCTGAGACACCTTATGTGGTTGATGCCGGTAAATGTGTTGACTGCAGAAAGTGTATCCGCGAGATCGGGTGCCCCGGCGTAATTATCAGGGAAGGTAAAGTCTGTATAGACGAGACGCTTTGTAACGGATGCGGTTTTTGCTCACAGATTTGTCCCTGTGATGCCATATTAAGGAGTTAATTAATGAGTACAACAAATATAGTTTTATGCGGTGTGGGAGGTCAGGGTACGGTGCTTGCGACAAAGCTCATGGCTTCTGCAGCCATGGATAAGGGTTTGGATTTGAGAACCGCCGAGACCATCGGCATGGCGCAAAGAGGCGGCAGTGTATCAAGTTACATCCGCTTAGGCGAGTGCGGGTCTCCTGTTATTGATCACAGGACTGCCGATCTTATTATCGGGTTTGAGCCTGCTGAGGCAGTAAGGATTATTTACTACCTTAAGAAGGGCGGCACCGTGATCACATCTGACCGTGCCATAATGCCCGTAACTGCTGCTCTTCAGGGTTCGAACTACGATGGGGCGAAGATGATAGAGATTTTAAAGGATCTTGAGGGCCAATACATCAGCAAGCTTTTTACTGTAGATACAAAGAAAGCCATACATGACTTGGGCTCGTCGAAAGTGCTTAACATGGTGCTTCTCGGTGCGGCGGCAAGAGGAGGATTCTTAGGTCCCGTCACTATTGATGACATCAAGGCGGCGATTATAAAGAACGTTAAACCCCAGTTCCATGAGCTTAACTTTAAAGCCTTGGAGTATGTGGAATTATAAGGAGGCAGCATGAAGATCAACGAAAAGCAGCTTGAGCAGGTTAACAGCAGAATCGAGGCTCTCGTTAAGGCGGGGAGTTTCTACGGCAAGAAACTCGAGGCAGCCGGGATCAAGGGTGTTAATTCGGCCGAGGAGTTTGAGAAACTTCCTTTCTCCGAGAAGAATGATCTTCGTGAGGCCTATCCGTTGGGACTCATGACTGCTCCCGAAGATCAGATTGTCCGTATTCATTCATCTTCGGGCACGACAGGTCTGCCCGTAATCATTCCTTATACAGCTAAGGATGTAGATGATTGGGCTATTCAGTTCAAGCGCTGCTACGAGATGGCGGGCATTACAAATACTGACCGTATTCATATTACTCCCGGTTACGGCCTGTGGACTGCCGGAATCGGATTCCAGTTAGGTGCCGAGAAACTCGGAGCTATGTGTATCCCGATGGGCCCCGGCAACACCGATAAGCAGCTTCAGTTTATGATGGATATGAAGTCGACTGTTCTTTGTGCCACATCTTCTTACGCCTTGCTTCTTGCTGAAGAAATCGAGAAGAGAGGCATCAAGGATAAGATACATCTTAAGAAGGGTATCATCGGCTCTGAGCGCTGGGGAGATAAGATGCGTGAGAGGATCCACAACGAGCTTGGTATAGAGCTGTTTGATATCTATGGTCTTACTGAAATCTATGGCCCGGGTATCGGTATCAACTGCCCGGGTGAGAAGTATATGCATTACTGGGATGATTATATCTATCTCGAGATAATCGATCCTGTTACGCTCGAGCCCCTGCCTGATGGTGAGTGGGGTGAGATCGTTATAACGACTCTTGTTAAAGAGGGAGCACCTCTTATCCGTTACAGGACTCATGACCTGTCGAGGATTATTCCAGAGCCTTGCAAGTGCGGTTCCAAGTTCCCACGTATTGATGTTATCAAGGGCAGAACAGACGATATGATGAAGATCAAGGGTGTAAATGTATTCCCGGCCCAGATAGAGGAGATCTTAAAGACATTCCCTGAGCTTTCTTCCGAGTATCAGATCCGTATCTCACACCTTGATGGCCGCGATACGATGAGAATCTATGTAGAGACTTCAGGTCACTACGACTTCGAGGATCTGTCAAAGAGAGTGGCCGCTTCCGTTAAGGCAAAGATCGGTTTCACACCTATCGTAAAAGTAGTAGAGATCGGTCTTCTTCCAAGGTCAGAGAAAAAGTCGAAGAGAGTAATCGATGAGAGGTTTGACTGATATGGGTGCTATTTTTGGCGAATCAGATAAGAAACTCGGGTTTGGTATGATGAGACTTCCGGAGCTTTCCTCTGAAGGAAAGTTCGGTAATATTGATATCGAGCTTACAAAGAAGATGGTGGATTACTTTATATCTCAGGGCTTTACATACTTTGATACTGCCTGGATGTATTGCGGTTTCAAGAGTGAAGATGCTGCCGGAGAAGCTCTTGTGAGCAGGCATAAAAGAGATGAGTTCACATTGGCCACTAAGCTTCACGGGGGATTCTTTAATAACGAGGATGAGATGGAAAACATATTCCAAACTCAACTTGCAAAGACGAGAGTGGATTATTTTGATTATTATCTTCTTCATGATATCGGCGAAGATCATTACAAGAAGTACCAGAAGTTCGGCTGCTTTGAATGGTTAGCTGATAAGAAAAAAGCCGGCCTGGTTAAGCATATGGGCTTCTCTTTTCATGACAGGGCTGATCTTTTGGACAGGATACTTAATGAGCATCCTGAGGTTGAGTTTGTTCAGCTCCAGCTTAATTACCTTGACTGGGAAAGTGAAGCCATTCAGTCAAGGAAGTGTTATGAGGTGTGCGAAAAGCACAATAAGCCTGTTATCGTTATGGAGCCTGTAAAAGGCGGAACTCTGTCAAATGTGGTTCCTGAGGTGGAAAAGCTGTTCAAGGATTATGATCCTGATATGTCTGTTGCTTCCTGGGCGATCAGGTTCGCAGCGAGCCTTCCGAATGTAAAGATGGTTCTGTCCGGTATGGGAAACATGGATATGCTGACGGATAATACCGGCTACATGAAAGACTTTACCCCTCTTAATGATGAGGAACTTAAGTTGATCAAGAAGGCAACAGATGTTATCAACTCAAGTATAGCCATACCTTGTACGGGATGTGCATACTGCGTTGACGGCTGTCCTGTTAATATTCCGATTCCCAAATACTTCTCCTTGTATAATGCCGAGATGCAGGAATACAAGGGCAAGGGGTTTACCCCGCAAGGCGAGTATTACGACAGACTGACACATGTTTATGGCAAGGCAGATGACTGCATCCGCTGCGGTAAATGCGAGAAGATCTGTCCTCAGCATCTGCCGATCAGAGAAAACCTGGTGAAGGTAGCTTCTACATTCGGATAATTAAGCCTTGTCAGCTGTTTTTAAAACAAATTAACTAATGAAAAAACCGGTTCGAATGAACCGGGTTTTAAAGTGGTGACCCCAACGAGAATCGAACTCGTGATTGCGCCTTGAGAGGGCGCCGTCTTAGCCGCTTGACCATGGGGCCATCTATAAGCGATATAATGCGCAAGACGAAACGCTCGAGTATATTAACATAGCATTTTTAAAATAGCAAGGATGTAATTTGTATTTTGTATAGGACAAATACATTTTTCTGTGATAAACTATGTTGAATAGAAAAACGAACATAATTTCTTTTAAGCGGTGTGATTGATGAAAGAATATAGATATATAAGAATTCATGGGGCGAGGGAGAATAATCTTAAGAACATTGACCTCGATATTCCCAGAGACCAGCTTGTAGTATTGACGGGACTTTCCGGCTCCGGTAAGAGCTCTATCGCATTTGATACTATCTACGCTGAAGGACAAAGACGGTATGTTGAGTCTTTATCTTCGTATGCAAGAATGTTCTTAGGACAGATGGAGAAGCCTGATGTTGACAGCATAGAGGGCTTGTCACCGTCTATATCTATAGATCAGAAGACAACAAGCCATAACCCGAGATCTACTGTCGGAACAGTAACGGAGATCTACGATTATCTTCGTCTTCTTTATGCGCGTGTAGGACAGCCTGTCTGCTGGAAGTGCGGTAAGCCGATTTCTTCTCAGACCATAGACCAGATCGTTGATAAACTTAAGACTTATCCTGAGGGTACGAGACTGATAATTATGGCTCCTACGATCAGGGGTAAGAAGGGTGAATATAAGAAGAACCTTGAGGATTACAGAAAGTCCGGATATGTCCGTGCCAGAATCGACGGATCGATGTACGACCTGGGTGAAGAACTTGATTTTATCAAGCTTGATAAGAATCAGAAGCACAATATCGAAGTGGTCGTCGACAGACTTGTTCTTAAGGAGAGCAACACGACGAGACTTTATGACTCCTGTGAGACGGCACTGAAGCTTGCTGACGGTCTGCTTATTGTTGAGGCTCAGGTTCAAAGCGGTGAGGATGAGAAGACAGGGCAGAAGACATACGATGTTAATGAGGAACTTTTCTCGCAGAATCTGTCGTGTCCCGACTGCGGTATCTCTTACGGTGAAGTATCTCCGAGAAGCTTCTCATTTAATAATGCTTATGGCGCCTGCCCCGAGTGCACGGGTATAGGCTCCTTGATACATGTGGATCCTGATCTTTGTATTAATGATCCGAAGCTGTCTATTAACGACGGTGCCATAAGAGCGGGCGGCTGGAACTTTGACGATCCCAAAAGCTGGGGAAGAGGATTCATCGTCGCGCTTTCCGAGAAGTACGGCTTCTCACTCGATACACCTTATAACAAGCTTCCGAAGAAGATAAAGGACATAATCTTATACGGTAATGACGGGGTTAAGATGAAGATCGATACCACGAACAGCGTCTATAAGAGGACCGGTGATTACTATTCGGCTTGGGAAGGTCTTGTTCCGAGCATCATGAGACGTTATAACGAAGCGTACGGCGAGGATGCGAAGGCAAGTTATGAACAGTATATGAGTGTCGATGTCTGTCCGGAGTGCAATGGAGCAAGACTTCGTAAGGAGAGTCTCTCCATATACATTAATAAAGTAAATATCAGTGATTTAACGAACCGTTCTGTTAAGGATGAACTGAAGTTCTTTTCCAAGCTTACATTCAGTAAGCGTAATGCTGCCATTGCAGGTCCGATTCTCCGTGAGATTCAGGCAAGGCTTCAGTTCTTGTCTGATGTGGGACTTGAGTATATGACATTAAGCCGTCCTGCTATGACATTGTCAGGTGGAGAGGCGCAGAGAATAAGACTTGCCACGCAGATAGGTTCCGGACTTCAGGGGGTCCTTTATATCCTTGATGAGCCGTCTATCGGACTTCACCAAAGAGACAACGAGAAGCTTCTTAAGACATTGTTTAAACTAAGGGATCTTGGTAATTCGGTAATCGTAGTTGAACACGATGAGGATACGATGCGCGCCGCTGATCATATCGTTGACATAGGTCCTGGTGCAGGTATACTCGGAGGCCGGGTGGTAGCGCAGGGAACTGCGGCTCAGATAAGCAAAGTCAAAGAGTCTGTAACAGGTCAGTACTTAAGCGGTAAGAAGTTTATTCCTGTTCCGTCGAACAGAAGACCGTTTGATTCCAAGAATGTGATATCGATCAATGGCGCTAAGGTTAATAATCTTAAGAACCTGAGTGTCGATATCCCGATAGGCCTGTTTACATGCATCACAGGTGTATCCGGTTCCGGAAAGTCTTCTTTGATCAATTCGACTCTGGTCCCTGTTTTGCAGCATGAGCTTAACGGTGCACGCAAGAAGAAGGTTAAGTGCGATGATATCAAAGGTTACAGTAAGCTCGATAAGCTGATCGTTATAGACCAGTCGCCTATCGGAAGGACTCCGCGAAGCAATCCTGCGACCTATATCGGGGTGTTTGACCTCATCCGTAATCTCTACGCGAATACACCAGATGCCAAGCAGAGAGGCTATAAGAACGGACGGTTCAGCTTTAATGTTAAAGGCGGAAGATGTGAAGCTTGTAACGGTGACGGTGTGAACAGGATCGAGATGCACTTCCTTGCTGATGTTTACGTTAAGTGTGATGTTTGTAAGGGCAAGCGGTATAACCGTGAGACACTTGAGGTCAAGTACAAAGGCAAGAATATAGCCGATGTTCTCGAGATGAGTGTGGACGAAGCATGTGAGTTTTTCGCTTCAGTGCCAAGCATTTACCGCAAAGTAAGGACGCTGCAGGAAGTCGGTTTGGGTTATATTAAGTTAGGTCAGCCGTCCCCTGAACTTTCCGGAGGCGAGGCTCAGAGAGTTAAACTTGCGGCTGAATTGTCCAAACGTTCAACAGGCAAGACGCTTTATGTGTTGGATGAGCCGACTACGGGACTTCATGTCGCTGATGTGCATAAATTGGTTGACATCTTGGAGCGCCTTGCTCAGAATAACAATACGGTACTTGTCATAGAACATAATCTTGATGTTATTAAGACAGCGGATTATATTATTGACTTAGGCCCTGAGAGCGGAGATAACGGCGGTGAAGTTATCGCGACGGGTACTCCGGAGCAGGTTGCCAAGGTTAAGGGGTCTTATACAGGACAGTTTGTGGGGCCTCTGTTGGCGAAGGCAAAAGAACAAGGACAGTATGCGGATCTGTCGACGTTTATAGATACGGCAAGGCTTGAGCAGGAAGCGCTCGAGATCGCGACAGGACCTAAAGTAAGAAGAAAAGCGAAGGAGAATGGAGTTTAAGGGAGCTTCATTCAACAATAGGAAGGAAGAGGGTAAATAAGATATGCCATTATGTTCAGTATGTAAGCAAAGGCAGGCTATAGTCTTTACGAGCCGCTATGAGAACGGCAGACGTATCGACGACGGTTACTGCATGAAGTGTGCTTATGAGTCAGGTTTTGCAGGAATAAGCGATATGTTCGCTGCAGCAGGTATCAACGGGGATAATATCGATGAGATGGCCGATAAGGTCGAGAACATCATAGGTAAGGCAGGAAGCGCCACTAACCCCGCTGATTTTCTTAAGGCAATTGCTAATGACGACTTTTCCGAATTGGGAGATATCGAAGATTTAGGCACTGAGTTTGACGGTATGGGCAATGACGGAGATTATGATATCTTTGACGACGACCAGACTAATGTCGGTGTGGCTGACTTCGGAGGTGATTCTTCTGATGACGATGATATTCCGTCAGAAGAAAGCTTCGGTAAGCGCCCGGGTAACGGGGCTGACGGTAATCCGATAAGTAACTTCATGGATTCTATCTTCGGAGGCAGAAATCAAGATAAGTCTGAGAATGCTTCAGGTAAGAGAGACGGTAAGGACAGAAGCAATAAGAGAAGACTTAAGTTCCTTAATGAGTTTGGAACCAATCTTACTGAGCGTGCAAAGGCCGGAAAGATCGACCGTATCTTAGGACGTGAGAATGAGATCGACCGTGTTGTTCAGATCCTTAACAGAAGAACCAAGAACAATCCTGTTTTGATAGGTGAACCCGGTGTAGGTAAGACTGCTATTGCTCAGGGCCTTGCCAACAAGATCGTTAACGGTGAAGTACCCGAGAAACTGCAGGATATGCAGATATGGCAGCTTGACCTGCCCGCTATGGTTGCAGGAACACAGTTCAGAGGCATGTTCGAGAACAGAATCAAGGGTGTAATCAATGAGGCTATCCGTGAGGAGAACATCATTCTCGTTATCGACGAGCTTCATACTATCGTAGGTGCGGGTGATTCCGAAGGTTCCACTAATGCGGCAAATATCCTGAAGCCCGCTCTTGCAAGAGGCGAACTTCGTATTATAGGTTCAACTACTACTGCCGAGTATAAGAAAATCGAGAAGGATTCCGCGCTTGAGCGCCGTTTCCAGAAGGTGGTTGTTGATGAACCTTCAGAGGAGATTGCAGTTGAGATCCTTATGGGAATTAAGGATTACTACGAGAAGCATCACAATGTAACTTATTCTCCTGAGGTCATTAACTTTGCGGTTATGGCTTCAAAGAGATATATCACAGACCGTTACCTTCCTGATAAGGCTATCGACCTTATCGATGAGGCAGGTTCCCGCGCCAATCTCGATAATGTTAAGTTAGTTAAGCTTAAGAAGGCCGAGGCCGCACACAAAAAGGCTGATAAGGACTATTCTTCGATGGTAGAGAAGATGGAGAGCCTTACGATGTCAGAGCGTGAGCAGTACTATGCCAAGGTTGCTGAACTGCGTGTTGCTGCCGAGAAAGCTCAGCAGGAATACGAGACATTAAAGGACGAGATAAAGCCCGATCCTATCACTATAGAAGATATCGCGAGAGTCGTTGAGATGTGGACCGGTATTCCTTGTAAGTCCATCTCTGAGAGTGAATCCGAGAAACTCGTACATCTTGAGGAGAGACTTCATGAGAGAGTCGTTGGTCAGGATAAGGCTGTAAGTGCCGTAGCCCAGGCCGTAAGACGTAACCGTTCAGGATTTACCAAGAAGCATAAGCCTGCTTCGTTTATCTTTGTCGGACCTACCGGTGTAGGTAAGACGGAACTTGTTAAGGCGTTGACTGAGGTCATGTTCGGAACAGAGGAAGCTCTTATCAGGATCGATATGTCTGAGTATATGGAACCTCACTCCGTAAGTAAGCTTATCGGTTCTCCCCCGGGATATGTAGGTCACGAGGATTCCGGACAGCTTACTGAGCAGGTAAGACATAAGCCTTACTGCGTCATCCTCTTTGATGAGATTGAGAAGGCTCATGCGGATGTATTTAATCTCTTGCTCCAGATGCTCGATGAGGGCCGTCTTACTGACAGCCATGGTGTTCATGTTAACTTCGAGAACGCTATCATAATCATGACGAGTAATGCCGGTAATACAGCTAAGGCTCCGACTATAGGATTCTTCTCCGGTACGAAGGAAGCTTTGGAGGCAACTGTCGCATCTGCGTTGAAGGAGACGTTCAGACCTGAGTTCCTCAACCGTGTTGACGAGACTATCATCTTCAGCGAGCTTACGCCTTCAGAGATAAGACAGATCGTCGATATTATGATGAAGGAAGTATTCTCAGTTCTTTCAGAGAAGGGTATAGCCGGAAGCATCACAGACCGTGCTGCCGACCGTCTGGCTGAGATGGGTTACGATCCCAAGTATGGTGCAAGACCTCTTCGAAAGGCAATAAGGAAGCAGATTGAAGACAAGCTTTCCGACATGACTTTGGACGGAAGTCTTAAGGATGTGGTTGATATCGTTATCGACTATAACGAGGGCGATGAGGATATGACGTTCATCACTACCAAGAAGAAGCCTCGTAAAAAGAGAACTTCTGCTTCTAAGTCCGAATAATTAAAGTAAAGCAGCCTGACAATCAGGCTGCTTTTTTATGATGAGTTAATTGACAACGGCATGTGATGAGAATAATATAACAGTTGTTATATAATAACTGTTATATTAAGGCGGTGACTATGGCCCGGAAAGTTACGATCTCAAAGGATATTATCCTTCAAAATGCATTGGAGATGCTGATAGAGGACGGCTACTCTTCCATCAGCATTCATACTCTGGCGAAGAGAATAGGATGCTCGACTCAGCCGATCGCATGGCATTTTGAGAATATGGAAGGCCTCCGTAAGGCTCTGTATGAATATGCCCTGGAATATGAGGGGAAGAAAACTGACTCCGTAGATAAGAAAAACGGACTGGCGTTCAGAAAGATGGGCGAAGCCTATATCAATACTGCGATAAGGGAACCAAATCTTTTTAAGTTTTTGTATTTGGGAGAAGGTCCCATAAGTAAACCTTATAGTCTTATAACTCTTCCCAAGGGAAAAGCCGACGCCGACATGATAAAGAATATTGCTGAAGAGACCGGCCTTACGACGCAAGCTGCCGCCACAGTAGTTCAGGATACCGTTTTTTACACACATGGGATCGCATCCATGATAGCCACAGGAGTTTTAAAGATCACTCTTAAGCAGGCCATAAGCATGGTTATCAGTGCGAGTGTGGGATTTATTAATAAGGAGAGAACAGTTTTATGAATAAGAGTAAGTCGATTTGGTTGTTGCCGTTAAGGTCTGTCGTTTTCTTACTGTTCTTTGTCTTAGTAGGTGCAATTTCAGGATTAAGTGATATCTCATCCTGGTGGACAGTTGTTGCTACGGCGGTTAATGTGTTCACGATAATCATTCTTGTAATCTGTGCAGGAAAAGAAGGAAAGACCTTCAAAGAGAAGATTAACTATGAGAAAGGGAAAACATCTGTAAAGCAGGTTATCCTTGTCTCGCTTCTTATCATTGTCGTCGGTATGGGCGTTATGTATCTGTCGGCATTTGTTATCTATGGTACCGTAATGCCATCGGCGGCGGCGATGATGGCAGCTCCTGTAAGTAAACCACTGGCAATACTTGTTTTCCTGCTTCTTCCGGTAACGACTGCGCTCGCGGAAGACGGACTTTATTTGGGATTCGGCGTCAACGGTATAAAAAACAAATGGTGCGCGATATTGATTCCCGCATTCTTCTTCGCGTTACAGCACTGCTTCATTCCGACTTTGTTTGACCTGAAATATGTTTTATACAGGTTCTTCTCATTTTTGCCTTTGACTATTATATTGTGTTGGCATTACTATAAGAACCGGAATCCGCTTCCTATCATGATTGGGCACGCGCTGATTGATCTTGCCACCGTGATAATGGTGCTCAGCACATCTATGGTGCCGGGGCTTTATGAAAAAATGCTGGAGCAATTATAGTGATTAGATTTATTGAGGATAGAGAGACTAAGAGCAGTATCGCACGGCAGATACTTGAATCTTTAACCGAGTGGTTTGAGGTCGAGGAGAGCCGTGAAGGATATATAAATGATTCTAAGGACTGGCCGTTCTTTGCTTACTATGACGGTGATAAGCCTGCGGGTTTTCTTTGCCTTAAGAAGACCGGCGATGCCACGATGGAACTTGCCGTTATGGGCGTACTTAAGGAGTATCACCGCAAGGGCGTCGGGCGCAGGCTTTTCGCTGCGGCAAAGGACTATGCTTGTGCGCAAGGGTATTCTTACATCCAGGTGAAGACAGTAAGAAGCGGCATGTATCCTGACTACGATATCACCAATGCCTTTTACAGGAGCCTCGGCTTCAGGGAACTTGAGGTGCTCGAGACTTACTGGGACGAGGCAAACCCCTGCCAGATTTATATCATGAGCCTTAAGTCAGCGGTGCAGACCATCGCGACCCGTCACAGCTACCGCGGAAAGTTCCTTGATGAGAAGGTGCCGAGGGAAGACCTCATGGCAATTGCATCCGCCGGCATAGATGCTCCGTCCGGGTGCAACAAGCAGACGACAGACCTCATTGTTGTTGATGACAGTGAAGTACTCGACCGCATCAAGTCGGTAATCGAGCCTCCCGTGGCACAGACCGCACCTGCCATGATAGTAGTGCTCTCGCGAAAGATAAATGCGTACCGTGACCGCTGCTTCGCTATACAGGACTATTCTGCCGCTATCGAGAACATGCTTCTTGCGATAGTTGAACTCGGCTATCAGAGCTGCTGGTACGAGGGGCACATAACAGATGAGGATAGGATCTGCGATAAGATAGCGGGGATCCTTAATGTACCCGAAGGGTATGATGTGGTGTGCATTCTGCCTGTAGGCAAGGCTGCCGATGATTTCCATGCGCCGAGCAAGAAGCCTTTTATCGAGCGCGTTAAGTTCAATTCCTGGAGTTAATGTTGAAGAAAAATAGAATCATCGTTGTAAGTTTATTATGCTTTTCCGTTTTGGCAGTGGGAATTGGTATTTGGTACCACATAAAATCAAGAAAAGCACTCATCAAGCCTGAGGTTTTTATAGAGACCGGCAGTGAGGTTATGCTCGATGATTATCTTGAAGGTCCGCTTCCTCAGGTTAAGTTTCATACAGATATATCGATGATCGATACTTCTGTTCCGGGGTCTTATCTTCTGGATATCTGTTATGAGGAGCTCGGAGTAAAGTTTCATCAGAATACTGTTTTGAATGTTGTTGATACAACCGCACCGGAAGGGGAAGCGGTGCCGCAGACTGTTTATACCGGCGATTTACCTGATGCGGAACAGATTGTTGCCAATATAAGCGATATTGCTCCGGTTCATGTCGCTTACAAGACGACACCTGATGTCTCGCATTCAGGTAATTATGTATTCCAGGTTTCATTGACAGATGATTCAGGCAACGAGAAGATAGTTGATGTTCCGTTTACTGTTATTGATGATCATCTGGCACCTCTTATTTATGGTGCTCATGATATTGAGGTATTTATCGGGAGGACTTGGACTTTCCTGGACGGGATTACAGTTACGGATGACTACGATCCATCGCCTGAATTAGTTGTTGACGTATCATGTGTTGATGTTACGACCCCGGGTACATATCCACTCAGATATGTAGCAATTGATGAGAACGGTAATATGTCTTCGGTTACTGTAAATATCACAATGAGGGATGAGCCTGACAGATATTATGAGCCCGAGGTGTTGTATGATTTGTGCAGACAGATTAATGAACAGTACGGGATATACACGGAGGATATGACGGATGTGCAGAAGGCTTTCAGGATATTTAACTGGAGCCACGAGCATATCATTTATGCGGATAATTCTGACAGGACCGACTGGACTTGTGCCGCGTATGACGGCCTTACGACTTTAAGGGGAGACTGTTACACATATTATGCGGTGAACAGGGCGTTCCTTGATATGGAGGGAATTCCTAATATGCTTGTATCGCGTTACCCTGTGACATGGTCAGCGCACTATTGGAATCTCGTTTATCTTGAAGGGGAGTGGTACCATTGTGATTCTCTCGCGTTCTCCGCGCCTGATGGGTATTACTTCATGTGTGCTGTGGATGATTTGAATCCGTATGATCACCGTTATGATGAATCGCTTTACAATCCCGGGATAAACATAGCTCAGAGTCCGGTGGGACAATATGTTCATTATGACACGCTTGAGGTTGATGAATTCTGAACAGAAAAAGGATCTCCCGGAGGAGATCCTTTTTTGATGATAGGAAATGTGAGAATGAGTAGATTAAGCCTTTATCATGTAGAAACTGCAAACATCTGCCCAATCGGATGTAGCTGCAAATGCATCGATAAGCTGTGATCTTGTCATGCCGTTGTTAAGGGCGTTGACCCAGTTAGCACGGCCTGCTGCATCAGCATCTCTATCGAAGAATGCACGGTAAAGAGCATTTACGAAGGCCTCATTGCTCATATTTCTTGCGGTGCTTTCAGAACTTGTGAACATCATCTTGATAACATCAGTTCCTGTATAAGTTCCGTTCAAGATACCGTTAACATAAGCGTCTCTGCCGGATACATCAAAGCTTCTTCCAAATGCCTGAGGGTAAGCATCCATATCGTTACCGTTAAGAACTGAGTATGAACTTGCTCTTGCACAATCGAGTGCGGCCTTTACATCAGCTGGAATTGAAGTTGCATTAACTGAAAGAAATGCTGTTGCTGAATCGTACAGATAGCTTAAGCAAGTTGCGCAGTTAGAATGAAAACAGCCTGTGCTGCAATTTTGGAGAATAAAAATCCTCCCCGAGCGGACAAAATGAAAAACACCTTCTCTGCAAGTTGCGCAGACGCTGTGCGTCGAGCACTGTCCGCGGCCAAGAGAAGGTGTTTTGAATTTTATTGGTGACCCATTGGGGGCTTGAACCCCAGGCCCCTTGATTAAAAGTCAAGTGCTCTACCAACTGAGCTAATGGATCATTATTTTTAAATTAAGCCTATGAATTATAATTTATGACCGCAATTAAATCAACCGGTGCGGTAAATACAGGGTATAACAAAATACTTTGACAATCAAAATAAATGTAGTATTATCACGGTAACAGGAGGTAAACCGATATGGATGCCAATAGTAAAACAACATGTAGAAAGATAATGGGAATAATAGGGACCATTATATTCTTTGCAAGCTATGTTCCTTTTGCGTGTCTGATCGAATATGGCTTTCACGGAACCCAGTCCGGACTGTTCGGCGGGCCATATATTTACGGCTTTGAAGCTATTGCCAATTGTTTCATATGGCTTTGCGTTATACCTGTATATCCTGTTTGTTTTATTTATCAGCTTATCTTTGGAATTGTTTATATAAGAAAACATAGAAGACTTAAGATCATCACAATAGCGGTAGTTGTCAGCATCATAACAGCAATACTTATAGCAGGATTCTCTTTCGAATATAAAAAGGCACAAAGGCTTAACAAAGTAAGTGGGGAAATAACAGATTATCTTGCAGATAAGTACGGAGAAGGCGTGACTGAGAACATCAGTATCAGTATTGAGGATTATGACGACTGTTCATACAAAGTAACCGCTCGGGTGCTGCCCGGGTTTGGTGATTTCATAGTAGTTTATACTGATGATTATTATGACACCTTAACGGATACGTTTCTTTTCTATAATGAAGAATATCAGAGTGATTTTGAGACTTATCTTACGGAACAGTACGATCTTCCGGATAATTATACAATTGATGTCAGAATTGATAACATCTACTTTGGAGATTACAGGTACGGTGATGATTATGATTCCTTGTTTGCTGATACCGCGTACACAGTAAGCGGTGTCGAAGTAAATGTGGATTCTATTGACGATGAAGAGGTACCTGACCTTATAAACTACGTTTATGAGAACGAGTACTCGAAGTTTGAGGATATCCTTTTTGAAGACTACTATATGATCTACATAAAAGTTAATGGCGAAAATGCAATCAGTGTCGTTAATTATCCCGACAGAGGAACTGCTAATATCAGCGTATATTCTAACTATAACGGATTCTCAGAGCTTAACGGGCAGGAGGTTGAGCTGACAAAATAAAAAGGATTGTCCGTAAAGACAACCCTTTTAGATTCAATGTGGCTGGGGTGGCAGGATTTGAACCTACGAATGCGGGAGTCAAAGACCCGTGCCTTACCCCTTGGCTACACCCCAGTGACAGAAGCCTGATTATACTGGGTATAAAAAGTGGGGTGGGATATGGGATTCGAACCCATGACTTCCAGTGCCACAAACTGGCGCTCTAACCAGCTGAACTAATCCCACCATAACTGAAAACAGGCTTTGAGGCTATCCGTCAGCGTTACGATTATATGGGGAAGGGTATGTAAAGTCAAGTTTCTTTTTGGTCTTAAGCATGCGATACTAATGCTATGTACGAGTTGAAAGAAGTGTTACGGGCTTATGAGCTTTTCGCGATGGAGACACAAAGGCTGAGGCTTGCTGTGCTGAAGCGTTCCTGTGCACGCAATGTTGCAGATTATCTTGCGCGCAACCGCGAGTTTCACAGGAAGTGGTCCCAGACTCATGACGATAACTACTTCACGATGTGGACACAGCGTGATTATTTGAAGTATGACGCAGCTGAGTATCAGGCGGGCAGACTCGTGCCGCTTTATATCATGCCTAAGGGTGAGCCCGGGAACATAATAGGGCGCGTTTCTTTCTTTAATTTCGCATACGGCGGCATGATGAGCTGCAGTGTGGGGTACCACCTTGATGAGAACGCGACCGGAAAAGGCTACATGACAGAGGCTTTGACCGCGTCCTGCGAAATGATAATGGAGATCATGAAGATGCACAGGATAGAGGCCTTCATCCTGCCTAATAACGAGAAATCGCTGAATCTTATTAAAAGATGCGGGTTTACATATGAGGGAAAACGCATTTCCTACATGCACATTAATGGCAAGTGGGAGGATCACGAAGCTTTTTACCTTCTTTCCGATAACAAAATCTCTTGATAAAAGTTATTTGAAGAAAAGAAAAAAAGTATATAATAGTATTAGAATTTTTTCCGGAGGCCTTTGAGTGATGAAAACAAGCATTAAGAAAATAGTTTCCGTCGCATGTGTTCTTTCCATTATGGGAGCTGTTGCAGCTTGTGGTAAAGATAAGGAACCTACAGAGACATCCTTTGCTGATATCACACCTACACCGATACCTGTTGAGACAACTACAACACCTACGACGACACTTACGGTCTACTCCGGACCTCTTCCTTCTAATGATCTGGCTGTAACATGGGCTGAGACTACTTTTGATCCGGTTGTTATGTATGCTGCTGTATCAGAGGGCGAGTTCCTCCGTGTAAGGAAGGGACCATCTACAGAGTATGATATCGTCGGAACCCTGACCAGAAATCAGCAGGTTCAGGTTGTTGCTGTTACGGATTCTTCCTGGTATAAGACCTCTGATGGCTTCTATATCTCATCATCTTTCCTGAGTAACGAGCCTCTTTAAAACTATCTGAAATTTTTATTGGACTTTTGAAAGCTTGTGTTGTATCATACTTAAGCGTTTTTACGGCGCAAGCAATATGCGGGTGTAGTTCAATGGTAGAACTTCAGCCTTCCAAGCTGACCACGTGGGTTCGATTCCCATCACCCGCTCCAGATTAAAGAAGCATCACATGTGTGGTGCTTTTTTATTTCTTGCTTTTCGATGTGGTATCATTATCGTAAGTTTTATGGAAGAGGGGATAGAGTTATGGGTTTTGCTTCCAGATTGCTTGAGAAAGCTATTGCCAGTGCGGCTGCAGGTGCCGTTAATGCTTTGTATGTTCAGGATAACGCGCAAGCTGAGGCTCGTAAGGCTGAAGCCGCCGCTAAGATGAGCGAATATGAGAATCAAAGGAAACAGATGGAGCTTGAGTATCAGAATAAGCAGGCTCAGATAGAACTTCAGAAGCAAAAGATTCAGGTTCAGACTCAGGAACAGGCACAGTCTAATACGAAGAAACATGGAAATACCGTATTTACTGAGGGTAATGCCAGGGAGTTTGTTGAGCCTTTGAGTGCTCCTGTTGCAACTCTTGACCCCGAGCAAAGAGAATACTTCCTTTATTTGTCTGCCGCAGCCGCAGTATCCTGGTATGTTGCCAGTATGGATGAGCTTGTAAGTGAGACAGAGATAAGTGAGCTTTATAAGATCATGAATAAAGCTTCATATGACAAGAGGATTCCTTCTGATTATAAGAAGTATTTCCAAAGATATACTAATTACAGCAAGACTTCATTCGCTACGGTAAAGATGCATTTGGACAGAGTGACTGATAGGGGCGCTTTGGTCGATCTTGCAGTCTGTGCTGAAAACATAGCAAGAAGCGGCGGTATAACTGACAGGGAGCGCAAGGCAATCGATGCACTGAAGCTTTATATAGAGAATAGGACCGGCTATCACTTTGATGATCTTTACCGGGCACCTGCTGAGGCCGATCTTATTTGTCCTTCGTGTGGCGGCAAGATGGTGCTTCATGCACTTAATAATCAGGCGACCTGTACATATTGCGGATACACCAAAATATTTGATGTAAAAAAGCTATAAAAATGTATTTGCCAACTGAAAGAAAATAGTATAGAATCTGTTAGTCATATGTGGGTCATTAGCTCAGCTGGATAGAGCAACAGCCTTCTAAGCTGTGGGTCGGAGGTTCGAGTCCCCCATGGCTCACCAGAATAACATCGGCATTCGCCGGTGTTATTTTTTTATCCTTCAATGCTATAATCATCACATGGTAAAAAAACTGACAGACAATAAGGATGTTATCCTTTGCTTTCTGGGATCCAAGCTTCTGTTTATTGTGATCCTTTTGATTACACATGTATCTTATCCTGCGGTTCTCGGTTTATTTGATGCATTCCACTACAGAAATATAGCTCAATTGGGTTATTACCATGAAATGATGACTGTTTTTTTTCCTGTGATACCTCTTATAATCAGGTTCACGGGAGATGCAGGTCTTGTCGTAATCAATCAATTTGCTTATTTGATTTCTCTGTTTTTGCTTAAACGGATACTGTCACAGACCCGTATCTGTTCTAATCCTCTTCTGGTGCTCATCGTGGTTTCCTTATCTCCGATGTGTTTATTCACTTCAATTGAATACACGGAGTCACTTTTCTTCATGTTTACTTTGCTGGTATTCTATCTTTTCATTAAAGATGAATATGCATGGCTCATGGGAATTGTGTTGGGACTCTCGGTTTTAACGAGAAATACCGGTTCTCTTCTTTTCTTTGCTGTTTTCGCAGGGATGGTCATTAGAGCCATCAAGGATAAGGATCATATAAAGAAAAGGTTGGCTGACATAGTGATGTGTTTTGCACCTGCGACTGCTTTAAGCCTGATTTATCCCGTATTTCTTCAGATAAGATTCGGGAGTTGGCGGTTATTTATGGATGCCCAGTATGACTACTGGATAAGGATAAAGTCAAATGTTTTAAAGACTATATGGATATCCCTTAAACTGATATTTACTGATTCATATACATATGACGGATTGGATACACGCATTATGTTCACTATAAATGAGGTGTTATCGCTTCTGTTCTTGGCTCTTGTAATCACTCTTGCAGTTAAAGAGGTGATGATAATGAGAAGAAGAGGGCTCAATATTCCGTCAGTTGTTGCTGTGATTTATTCGGTTTTGTTTATCGTTGCTATATGTATGACGATAAGAGATCCTTATGTTGACTGTCCCACTGATAGCTTCTACAGATACTACGTAGGACTATTTCCTGTTTACCTTGGCCTGGGAAGGTTTAAAGACGGGGGATTGAAGGCAAGTATTATTGTAAGCGTATTGCTCACGCTTATAACGGCACCTCTGTTTTGCATGGGTTCTTTTTTCTTTTAAACCCTGTCTCAAAAACTGCTTGACAGAGTGAAGCCATATCAATATAATCTTTCTTGCATTTGTCGAAAGACAACAAGCGCGGCCGTGGCGGAACTGGCAGACGCGCACGTTTGAGGGGCGTGTGGTTAACCCCATACGAGTTCAAGTCTCGTCGGCCGCACCATATAAATCCCGGAATCGTAAGATTTCGGGATTTTTCTTTCATTTATTTCAAAAAAAGATGTTATTATATGCGTATGCGTAAAACAGTAAGGATTCTTGCAGCTCTTGCTGCTGTTATATTTATTCTTGAGACGCCTTTGTTTACTGTGTCCGTCAATGCTGCTCCGAATCCCGGAGCCGGGCAGTTTGTAACGCGTCTGTACAACTATGCTTTGGGAAGAGATCCGGATGCACAGGGCTATGCTGACTGGACCAATGCTCTTCTTAACGGTGATGTTAATGCCGCTGAGGTTGCAACAGGAATTCTTAACAGCGATGAATATGTGAATCTTAATGCTGATGACACGTCCTATGTAACCACGCTTTATCATGTATTCTTTAACCGTGATCCTGATGCTACGGGTTTGTCTGTATGGGTGACTGCTCTTGAGTCAGGAACAGAACGACGCGATATATTGATGGGATTTATCAATTCCGTTGAGTGGGCAAATCTTTGCGCTACTTACGGTATTTACTCGGGAAGTACGAACGCTCCTACTGTGGAACTTGTTCCGTCAGAGAGCCACTATAATTTTGTTTCGAATCTGTTTAAGTATTTTACCGTTCATAACTATACGGACGAGGAGATCAATACTGTTGCTACGGATCTTGTTTATCTTAGAACCAACTGCAGACAGGTTGCATACGATCTTATATTCTCCGATGAATACGTAGCTCTTGCCAAGGCATCGACACCTTCAAGAGTAGTTGAGACTTTCTTCAAGGCGTTCAACGGACGTAATCCGCTTCCTGCGGAGACCAGTGCTCTTTGTGATGCGATGAACGGGGTTTTGAATATCGATTATCTTTACAATTACTTTGTTAACAGGAATTCTTTTGCCGTCAACTGTGTTAACCGCGGTCTCATGCCCGGACGCAAGATCGAGGTGAATACTTCAGGCATCAGCGATGATATTCTGCGTAATTACTTCTCTGACGCAGCTTTTGTAGGAAACTCGGTTACTGCAGGTTTCCCGATGTATTTTAGTGCGAAGGGAAGCGGTCTTTTGGGAGATGTTCAGGTCTACGCCAGAGTAAGCTACTCGTTCCTTACCGATATGAACAGCGTTTCCGGCTATATGCTTCAGTACGATGATATGGAGATGCGTGCGTGTGAGCTTTTAAGCCTTGCAAATGTTCAGAAGGTATTCATCTGCATGGGTACTAACGATCTTGTCGGCACTGAGCCCGATGCTGTATTTACCCGTTATGTTGATTACGTCAATGAGATCATCAATACCAACCCCGGTATCCGCGTCTTTATTGTGTCGACGACACCACGCTGTAATTCTGATCAGACGCCCGGACTTACAAATGAGAAGATCGACCAGCTTAATGCTCTCATGAGTGAGTACTGTGCCGAGAATGGCCTTGATTTCATTGATATCAATACACCGCTTAAGAATGGTACTGATGAGTTGTTTGCGGACTATTCAAGCGACGGTTACGTTCATATGAATAATTCCGGATATACAGTCTGGTCTAATGCGGTCACGTCCTACGTCAGATCCATGCTCGCATCCGAGCGCCATATTTACAGGAACACCGGAACCTGACATGTCTTCTGTAAGACTTGCGTGTGAGAACGACATCCCCAGGCTTGCGGACCTGCTTTCGCAGGTGCTTAAGGTTCACCACGAGCTTCGCCCTGACTTGTTTAAGGCAAACTGTCGAAAATATAATGACAGGGAGCTTTTCGCGATGATAGGCAACGAGCTTCGCCCAGTTTTCGTTTATACTGATGATAACGATGTTGTTATGGGGTATGCCTTCTGTGTTATCGAGCAGCACCCCGGAAACAATATCCTCACTGATATCAAGACTTTGTACCTCGATGACCTGTGTGTTGACGAGAGCATGAGAGGGAAGGGCATAGGAAAGAAGCTTTACGAGCACATTAAGTCCTATGCGCGGGAAATCGGCTGCCATAACCTGACTTTAAATGTTTGGGAAGGCAACGAAAGTGCTCTTAAGTTCTATAAAAGTCTCGGGCTTGTTCCCTATAAGTATGGAATGGAGACAATACTCTGATTGTGATACAATCAAGGTTCATATTAGAACTTTGGAGAGTGACACATGAAGAAGATTATGCTGGGCAACGAAGCTGTTGCGAGGGGCGCATATGAGGCCGGTGTTAAGTTTGTCTCATCTTATCCCGGTACACCTAGTACAGAGATCACTGAAGAAATAGCAAAGTATCCCGAAGTAGCTTGTGAGTGGGCACCTAACGAGAAGTGCGGAGCTGAGGCTGCTATCGGCTGTTCGGTAAGAGGCGGAAGAGCTATGACATGTATGAAGCACGTTGGTATGAACGTGTGCGCCGATCCTCTTTTTACTGTTTCATATACGGGAGTTAACGGAGGACTCGTCTTCTGTGTTGCGGATGATCCCGGAATGCATTCTTCACAGAATGAGCAGGATTCACGTAACTATGCACGTGCGTCAAAAGTCCCGATGCTTGAGCCTTCCGATTCCGAGGAGTGCAGGACTTTTACAAAGTATGCTTTCGAGATGAGTGAGAAGTACGATACGCCTGTAATCTTAAGACTTCATACCCGTGTATCGCACTCAAGATCGGTTGTATCCGTTGAGGATGCGGCTCCCATCACTATCAAGGACTATGAGAAGAATCCTCCCAAATATGTCATGATGCCTGCTAATGCGATCGGTAAGCATGTTGTGGTTGAGGACAGAACAAGAAAGATAATTGATGATGTTGCAGCAGATCCCGAGGGAGTCGGTCTTCATAAGATTGAACTTCGTGGTACCAAGTTAGGCATCATTACAGACGGCGCAGCTTATCAGTATGTCAGGGATGCTCTTCCTGACGCGAGCGTCCTTAAGTTAGGCCTTGTATGGCCTCTTTGCGAGTCTGTTATCAAGGACTTCGCATCCAAAGTTGACAGACTTGTTGTTATTGAGGAGTTAGATCCTTTCCTTGAGACAGAGATCAAGGCTATGGGTGTTAAGTGTGAGGGTAAGGAACTGTTTACTTTGCTTGGCGAGTATTCGGCAAGACTGATCAAAGAGAAGCTTTCTGATGAGGCTTTGCCTGCTTCTGCATTTGATGCGGATAAACTCCCTCAGATTCCCGGACGTCCTCCCGTGCTTTGTGCCGGATGTCCTCACAAGGGGCTCTATCTTGCCCTCAAGAGATTAAAGGTTAATGTTACCGGCGATATCGGTTGCTATACATTGGGCGCGCTGCCTCCTATGCAGGCTGTTGATACAGTAGTCTGCATGGGTGCGTCAGTTGGTATGGCTCATGGTTTTGACAAGGCGACTGACCACGCTGATTCACGTAATACTGTAGGTGTTATCGGTGATTCGACCTTCCTGCACTCAGGTGTTACGAACCTTATGAATGCCGTTTATAACGACAGCCAGATAACACTTATCATTCTCGATAACTCGATTACGGGAATGACGGGACATCAGCAGAATCCTTCAACCGGTATGAATATCAGGCTTGAAGCTGCTCCTGCCGTATCATTGGAGAAACTCTGTGAGAGCCTGGGAGTTCGCCCCGAAGCTATCCGCGTGGTTGATCCCGTTGATACATTCGAGTGTGAGAAGGTTATTAAGGAAGAGCTTGAGCGTGAAGTTGTTTCTGTAGTTATCGCCAGAAGACCTTGTGCTCTTATTCCTACCGGAAGAGCTAAGAAGGGCATTGAAGTATCCGTGGATTACGATAAGTGCCGTAAGTGCGGTGCTTGCGGACGCATCATGTGTCCTGCTTTAATCATGGATGCTGACGGATTCCCGGTGGTTGATGCCGAGGCATGTAACAACTGCGGACTTTGTGTAAATGTATGCCGTTTTGGCGCACTTTCGAAGGCGGAGGAGTAAGAAGATGGATAATATCAATGCATCAATAGTATTAGCCGGTGTCGGCGGACAGGGAACACTGATCGCAGGTAAGCTTCTCGGCATACTTGCTATGAACTTAGGACTCGATGTTAAGGTGTCTGAGGTTCACGGAATGAGCCAGAGAGGAGGTTCTGTTGTTACTTATGTGAAGATCGCTCCCGAGGTTCATTCCCCTATCATTGAAGAGGGAACGGCTGACTTCATTCTCTCGTTTGAAGAAGTTGAGTCAGTAAGATGGGCCAAGCTCCTCAAGAAGGGCGGAACTATGATCGTGAATACACAGCAGATCAAGTCTCTTCCTGTTTTGATGGGTCAGATGAAGTATCCTGAAGGCGTTATCGATTCACTTAAGGCGGCATCAAACGGCGATGCCCGTATCGTTTCCATAGATGCGACAGGGTTGTCGGTTGAGACTGCAGGAACAACTAAAGCTACCAATATCGTAATGCTCGGTGCTTTGTCTAATTATCTCGGGGCATCCGATGATGATTGGCGTAAGGCTGTTGAAGAAGCTTTTGCATCAAAGCCTAAGACTATTCCCGGTAACTTAAGCGCATTTGAGAAGGGTAGAACAGAAGGTAACGTATGAATCTGGGTAAGTTTAACGATACTGAGATCGGAAGCACTTATAATTTCACGGTTCTCGTTCTCGAGATGAATGAGAGAGTATCTAAGACAGACAAGCCGTTTGTAAACTTTGTTTTTACTGACGGTGTGGATAAGATACAGGCCAATTTCTTTGATAAGACTGTTTCCTCCATGAATCTTATCGGTGTTGATGTCGGTAAAGTCGTTGATCTTACATTTAATGTTAAGACTTATAACAACAAGAAGAACTTTACGGTCGAGAATATAGGCATTTGTCCGGATCCGGAAGCGGTTGTGGAGAAATTCGTTCAGTCCCCTCCGTATTCGACCGATTATATGTTCAAAAGTATAGTTGACCTCATTAAGAAGTCGACCGGCCGTGAATATGATTACGATAATCTGAATGTACCTTCTTCGGATATGAGCCCTGCAGCTTTAACTATACGAATGCTTAATAAGTACCACGATGAATTCTGCAAGTCTTCCGCGGCTCACAGTATCCATCACGATATACGCGGCGGCCTTTTGTATCACACGTTCAGAATGGTATATATGGCCTATAAGACGTGCGATGTCTATAGAACATTGGACCGTGAACTTCTAATATGCGGAACAGCACTTCACGATATCGGAAAGATATTTGAACTTGATACGGATGAATTGGGATCAGCTGATTATTCTGTTGACGGCAGGCTGTTCGGACATGCGGTTATGGGTATGAGCATGGTGGATAAGGAGGCGGAACGCGGCTCATACGGTGAAGAGGATGTCCGTTTGATCAAGCATATGATAGCTTCCCATCACGGAACATTGGAATATGGTGCCATTACAACACCTGCTACCCCGGAAGCCTTTATGCTCCACGAGATCGATATGATGGACAGCCGCATGTACATCTTCGAGAAGGAGATGGGAAAGGTCGAGCCGGGGCAGATGACAGACAGAGTCTTCGCATTGGAGAATTCGTCCATATACAAACCCAAATGACTTTTATTTGAAGATTAATGATCAAAAAAAGGCAATTAAAGTGCCTTTTTTTGTTTGTGAGGTATATTTCACTTAATATTTTTACAACTGCTGACCGGAAATTTGTTTATAATCAGAACAGTCTAAAAATAAACCTAATAGGGGGAAACCAGGAATGTTCGATTATTCAGGAAAAGTAGTAGCAATCACAGGTGCTTCATCCGGTCTCGGTAAGCAGATGGCTGAAGGTTTTGCTCAGCAGAAAGCTAACCTCGTTCTTCTTGCAAGAAGAAATGAGAGACTCGAGGAAAGTGCTAAGGCGTGGTCTGAGAAGTACGGAGTTGATGTACTTCCTGTCGCTTGTGATGTTACAAATGCAGAGTCCATTGCAAATGCAGTTAAGGCTGTTAAGGATCACTTCGGTCACTGCGAAGTAATCATCAACGATGCAGGCGGAGAGAAGGGTACAGGTACACCTTTTGTAGATTATAAGAGAGAGGATTGGGATTTCACATTGAACCTCGATCTTACTTCTGTATTCTCTGTTTCTCAGGCTTTCGTTAACCTCATGAAGGAGGCTATGGCTGAGGGCAAGCAGACATATGGACGTGTTATCAACATCGCATCTATCTACGGTCTCGTAGGTAACACTGCAATCCCTACGATCGCTTATCACACAACAAAGGGTGCTGTTGTTAACTTCTCAAGAGGTGCTGCAGCTGAGCTTGCTACATCAAACATTACTGTTAATACTATCTGCCCCGGTTATTTCTATACAGAGCTTACAACAGAGACATTGAACTCTGAGTATTTCCAGGCTTTCGCTAACCAGTCTGTTCCTATGAAGAGATATGGTAACGAGGGTGAGCTCAATTCCGTTGCGATCTTCCTCGGTGCTGAGGAGTCAAGCTACGTTACAGGTCAGGCTATCGCAGTTGATGGTGGCTATACCTGCGTTTGATCGCAAGATAATAAGCATAAAGAAAGCCGCGGTTGTTGCCGCGGCTTTTTAATTTGTATTTTTACTTATATCAGATGATATTCTTGATACCGTCACAGATCCTCTTTACAGCTGAGGGACGGTTCATTGTATAAAGGTGAATGCCGTCACAGCCTGTCGTGAGAAGATCGATGATCTGGCTTATGGCGTAAGCGAGGCCTGCATCAAGGAATGCTTCCGGCTTTTCGCCATAGCGCTCGATTATTCTTTGGAAATTCAAAGGCAGTGTTGCACCGCATGTGGACACCATTCTCTGAATGGATTTAACGGTAAGGCAGGGCATGATGCCGGGCGTGATCGGCACGTCGATACCTGCAATGCGCGCACTTTCGACCATATCGAAAAAGTACTTGTTGTCAAAGAACAACTGCGACAGGAGAACCTCGGCACCTGCGTCCACCTTGTGTTTCAGATTACGCATATCAGCAACCTTGTCAGGTGACTCCGTATGGCACTCAGGGTAGCATGCTCCTGCAATACAGAAATTAGTCTTGGGACGGATATACTCGATAAGCTCACTTGCATAATTGAAAACGCCTTTTGAAGGGGCGTTGGGATTAACATCGCCTCTTAAAGCAAGGATGTTCTCGATACCGGCTGCTTCAAGTTCCTTACAAAACTCGTCGATTTCCGGCTTATCGTAAGAAAGGCACGTTAAGTGAGCAACGGGCTCCGTGTGGTACTTTTCCTTTATCTTGTTACATATGGCAATAGTCTTGTTGTTGTTAGATGAGCCCCCGGCACCAAAGGTTACGGATATGTAATCGGGCTTTAAGTCACAAAGCATCTCGAGTGTCTCGTCAATGTTATCAAGTTCCTCTTGGGCCTTAGGCGGGAAAATCTCAAAAGAAAGTATAGTCTTGTCTTGTTTATAGATGTCTGTGAGCTTCATTCGTATGTCCTCATAAAAAAGATATATGCTATTATAAACCGAGGTTAAAATAATGTACACGAAACACATAGATTTCTTTGATCCCATAAAGATAGCCGACAGCGGACAGGCGTTCCGCATTCATCCCATAGACAGTACACATACCGAACTTGTTGCATTCGGTAAATATCTTCAGATCGCAGATCTCGGTAATAACGGTTTTGCCTTTTCTTGTGATGAGGATGAGTTTGAACAGATTTGGAGTAATTACTTTGATCTTGACAGGGATTACAAAAAGGTAGTTAAGAGTATAGATAATAAGGATAAATTCCTGAAAGATTCGATCGCGTTTGGTGAAGGAATAAGAATACTTAAGCAGGATGTATTCGAGACGGTAATCTCATATATCATCTCACAAAGAAGATCCATTCCTTCAATCACCACCTGTGTTGACCGGTTCTCAGCCCTGGCAGGCACTAAGATAAAAGCTCCGGGTCTTGATAAGCCGTTTATTAAGCCGTCAAAGAATGTGTTCTATGCTTTCCCGACCGTAAAGCAGGCTTCCAAACTTACGGCCGGCGAGCTTAACGACATTGGTGCGGGGTACAGGACAGCTTATATATTATCTGCTATTGATGACTTTAATTCAGGAAAGCTTACGCCTGAGGGGCTTGCCGCTCTTAGTGACGATGAGCTTTATGAGGCTCTGACTTCAATGTACGGCGTCGGCACCAAGGTTGCCAATTGTGTTATGCTGTTCGGCTTCCATAGAGTGGGACGCTTCCCCGTTGATGTGTGGATCAAGCGCATTGAAGATAAATACTACGGAGGACACTTTGAAGCAGAGAAATACCCTGACACTGCAGGGATCCTCCAGCAGTTTATGTTCTATTTCATCAGGAATGGAGCTTAAAGTAGTTATTAAGCTGGCACTTTATATTGCCGTTATAAAGCTTAAATCGCTTATGTGATTTGTGGCCGCAGGCGATCTCAAATGAATCGTCAGGAGAGATAACTGATAGTCTCATGCCCTGGCGGCAGAAACCGTTTGAAGTCAGGTATAAAGAAGAGATCATCTTATAGATCTCAGCTGCCTCCTCCGGTGTCATCAGTCTTCCTCCATACGGGGGATTTGTTATGACCATGGTCCTTGGGAAACCCGTTATCTTCTCAAATGCGGACGGAGTCCTTGTAGCAGCATCGGCAACGGTAAATCTGATGTGTTCTGACACTCCCGCAGCCTTCGCATTGCGTATTGAAGACTCGATTGCTTTGGGATCGATATCGGATCCAAAGTAGAAGATGTCATCCGTGGGCTCGGCATCTTCCAGACTTAAGGCTTCCTCATAAGCCTTCTTTCTTGCGTATTCACCGATGTAGGGAAGACTCTCGTAAGAGAAGTGTCTGTTCTTTCCGGGCGCTATATTGCATGCCATCATGGCGGCTTCGATAAGTATCGTACCGGAACCGCAGAACGGATCTGCGAGGGCTTCAGCACCGTAAGGTCTGTACTTCGAGAGCGTGATCATACCGGATGCAAGTGTCTCCCTGATGGGAGCCTCATGCGTTAAAGGGCGGTACCCCCTTTTATGAAGTCCTTCGCCCGAGGTGTCTATCATTATAGAAACTACATCATTAACTATACCGAACTGAACCCTTACAAGTCCCTTGGCCGCGTCCTCAGCGATAATGCCGTCGCTTCCTAACCCGCGGCTTTTACAAAGAGACTTAACAATGGCTTTCTTAACGAGGCTTTGGCATGCGCTTATACCGTAGAGCTTCGACTTTCTTGAGTAGCCGTTAATAACAAAAGCATATCCTGAGGGGATAAAGTCGTCCCAGGGAAGACTGCAAGTCCCGTCAAAAAGCTCTGAAAACTCTTTGGCAGGGAAGTTACCCACCTCGAAAAGCACCCTCTCCGCACGTCTGGTCCACATATTGACACGTGCCACATCAGATTCCCATGTGTCATCATCGGAATCGAGGGTTACTAATCCGTCAGAAACCCTTATTTTGTCGTATGTGTAGCCAATCGACGTGAGGTCATCACGTACACAGCTTTCAAGACCGAACAGGCATGTCAGAACGATTTTCATACGAGTAATTATACTATTGTCAAAAAAACGCATGTCAATATCTTTTTTTGATTTTTAGGTGTATTTGTACGGTGGACACTTCATTTGACAATTTATGTTCGGCATCTCAGAAATGCCGTAAATAAGGCATCTATCAGACTGGCAAGGAAAATGCAACAATTTTGTAACCCAAACGAAAAAATATTTTTGATGCCCGTTTTAACGCACTTAACAGGTTCATAAGTTTTGAAAGGCTTGTTTTAAGGTTATCGACAGAGTTATGAACATTACGAACATTTTTCGAATGAAAATAATCAAAAAACGGCACTGTTTTGTCTGATAACATAAAAAGAATTTGATAATAAATGTTCATAACTTTACTTAAATACTTGTAATATGAATGTTATAATCTATTGAGTTTTGGAAGGTACGTTTATGTCTGATCTTATTAAAAAAGCTCATATGTCCAAACAGGCATCCTTCACGATGGCTCTTCTGGACAGTAAAACCAAGAACGACGCATTAGACGCCATAGCTTTTGCACTCACAAATAACAAAGAGAAGATCTTTGAAGCTAACCGCATTGATCTTGAGAAGGCTCAGAACGAGAACCTGTCAGGTCCTCTTTATAAGCGCTTGAGGTTTGATGAGAGCAAGCTTGCTGATGTTACTGACGGTATAAGAAGTCTTATCGGTCTTGAAGATCCTGTAGGTCACATCAAGCTTCACACGACACTTGATGACGGCCTGGAGCTTTACCGTGTTACATGTCCTATAGGTGTTATAGGTGTTATTTTCGAGTCGAGGCCTGATGCTCTTATACAGATCGCGTCCCTTTGCCTTAAGAGCGGAAATGCAGTTTTCCTTAAGGGCGGCAAAGAGGCATTGGAGACGAATAAGGTCCTTTATGAAATCATTAATGATGCTTCATTGGCTCACGGACTTCCCGAAGGCTGGATTAATCTTTTGGAGAGCCGTGAGGAAGTTAATGCCATGCTCTCACTTTCAGAGTACATTGACCTTCTTATCCCCAGAGGATCCAATCAGTTCGTTCAGTACATCATGAACAACACCAATATTCCTGTTATGGGACATGCAGATGGCGTTTGCCACACATATATCGATGAGTTTGCAGATCCTGACAAGGCCGTAAAGGTAGCGGTTGATGCAAAGACTCAGTATGTTTCCGTTTGTAATGCCACCGAGACTATCCTTGTGGATAAGTCGAGGACTGAAGATATACTTCCCAGACTTGTTAGTGCTCTTGAGGATAAGAACGTTAAGATCCATTACGAGAATGAGGTAAGTGAATGGCACCATGAGTACCTGGATTACGAAGTCTCGATCAAGATCACCGGCAGCATAGATGAGGCTGTTGATCATATAAATAAATATGGTTCCGGACACACGGACGCTATCATTACGGAGAATAAGGAGCGCGCCGAGTATTTTATGAACAAGGTTGACTCGGGAAGCGTTATGCTTAACTGCTCCACAAGATTTGCGGACGGCTTCAGATACGGTTTTGGTGCTGAAGTCGGTGTATCCACAAGCAAGCTTCACGCCAGAGGTCCGGTCGGACTTGAAGGACTTGTTTCTTATAAGTACAAGATTTACGGCAACGGTGATATCGTTGGCGATTACGCTTCAGGCGCAAAGAAATTCAAGCACATAAGGAGAGATATATGAAAGTATCTATCGCATCAGATCACGCAGGTTATGACATGAGACAGCTCGTTATCGGTCATCTTAAGTCCAAGGGCTTTGAGGTAATCGACGGCGGTGCAGTATCTTCTACCGAGCGTTTTTCATATGTTGAGGCAGGACAGAAGGTTGCAACCGATGTTCTCGAGGGCAGAGCTGACAGAGGTATAGCTATCTGCGGCACGGGAATCGGTATCTCTATGGTCTGCAACAAGTTCAAGGGCATAAGATGCGGTCTTTGTAATAACGAGTACATGGCAAGAATGTGCCGTCAGCACAACGATGCCAATGTTCTTGCATTCGGTGCAAGAGTAATTGGTCCCGAGATTGCTTTTGCTATGGTAGATTGCTTCTTCGAGGAAGAATTTGCAGGCGGAAGACATGCTGAGCGCGTCGGACAGATGTGTGACATTGAACAGAAGAACTTTAAGTGATCCTATCTAAATAAGGGAGTTACGGCTATGGCAGATGATAATGTTTTTATTTTTGATCACCCGCTGATACAGCACAAGATCTCACATCTTCGTGATAAGAATACAGGAACCAAGGAGTTCCGCGAGCTCGTATCCGAGATCGCTATGCTTATGGCTTACGAGGTTACCCGCGACCTTCCTATGCAGGAAGTCGATATCGAGACTCCGATTGCGGTTGCCCACACCAGAGTTCTTGCGGATAAGTCACTTGCGATCGTTCCAATACTTCGTGCAGGTCTTGGTATGGTTGACGGAATGGTTAAGCTTCTTCCGAATGTAAGGGTTGGCCATATCGGCCTTTACCGTGACCCTGTTACTGTGGAACCTCATACTTATTATTGCAAGCTTCCCGAGGATATTAACGAGAGGGAAGTTATCGTATTGGATCCCATGCTCGCCACAGGAGGTTCCGCTTCCGCGGCGATTACATATCTTAAAGAACAGAAGATAGATAACATTAAGTTTATGTGTCTTATTGCATCCCCCGAGGGTATCGCGAGATTAAAGTCGGATCATACCGATGTTAAGATCTACTGTGCTGCAAAAGATGAAGGACTTAATGAGAATTCCTACATCGTACCGGGTCTTGGTGATGCAGGTGACCGTATATTCGGTACTAACTGATTAAGAAGGTGATAACTTAAATGAGTTGGTTTGAAAGGTTTTGGGCTTCGTTTCTGACACACCTTAAGGAGCATTTCTCCGTAGGTGATATCGGAGAAGAGATCAATGGTGCGATCCTTCAGACGAAGCAGTATTTTACGATCGGTGACTATAGAGTCCTTCTTACGGATGCCGTTATCGTGACTTGGATCGCGGTTATAATCATGATCATCCTTCTCGGATACATGTCTGCAAAGGCGAAGATAAAGCCTTCTGCAAAGCAGACTTTTGTCGAGATGCTTGTAGACCTTCAGGTGTCTATAGGAGTTGGCTTCGGTCTTACCAAGGAAGAGTCACGTCATATTGCACCGTTTACCGGAACTCTCGCGATCGTAATTGCGGGATGTAATGTTATATCCGTATTTAACGTTACACCTCCTGCGAAGAATATCGCATTCCCTGTGGCAATGGCTGTAATCGCGATCTTATATGTAATATATGCTTCTATAAGATTCGTAGGTATTAAGGGATTCTGGGCATCACTTACTTCGCCCCTGTGGTTCCTTTTGCCGTTTAAGATCCTTGATATGATCATCAAGCCCTGCTCGCTCGCGTTGAGACTTTTTGGTAACGTCTTCGGTGCTTTCGTATTCATGGAATTCATCCACATTGTAGTACCGATTATCGTTCCCGGATTACTTGGTCTCTGGTTTGATATTGCTGACGGTGCGTTACAGGCCGTTATTTTCGCTTATCTTACTACTTACTACATAGGTGAGATCTGCGAGACTGCAAGAGAACACTTTGAGATGAAAGAACACGCTAAGAAAGAGAAGAAGAATAAGAAAACAAATGACACTGCAGAAGTTGCAGCAGTCTGATTATTGGAGGTAGATTATGAATCTTATTAATTTTGCAAATGTCCTGCTTGATGCGACAGCTGCGATAGAACCCCGTGCTATGGCGATGCTCGGCGCCGGCCTTGCAATCGGTCTCGGTTCAATGGGTGCTGCAATCGGTATGGGTAATGCCGCTGCACATGCTTTCGATGCGGGTGCAAGACAGCCTGAGATCTTCAGCAAGATACAGACTTTGCTGCTTATCGCTATCGTATTTATAGAGTCATTGTGTATCTATGCACTTGTTGTAGCACTCCTTTTGATCTTCACAGTAAAATAAGCGGGAGTAAATAGCAATGGATTATAATTCACTATTCCTTCTGGCGCTTGAAGCGCAGGAAGAGTCAAGCCTTTTCTCTGCGGATCAGATGGGCGGATATGCAGTCACGATACTTTTTACTGTTATAAATGTATTGGTTGCATTCCTTGTCATCAAGTTCGTTGTTTATAAGAAGATACTTAAAGTAATAAAGACAAGAGAAGAGCTGATCGCATCTCAGGTTGATGCTGCACAGAAGGCAAAAGAAGAAGCCGAGCAGAATACCGAAGAGTCCAAGCAGGCTATCAATGATGCCCGTGTAGAGGCTTCCAGTATTCTTGAAACAGCAAGAAACGATGCTGATGAGCAGGCTCAGATCATAAAGAAGAAAGCTTCTGATGAGGCAGCTCAGATACTTGAGCGTGCTGAGAATGAAGTGTTCCGTATGAAGAAGGTTGCTATCGAGCAGATGAAAGATGAGATCTCGGATCTTGCCGTTGAAGTAGCCGGCAGAGTAATCGGTGATGTTGTTGAACACGACAAGCTGAAGAGCCTTGCGGATAAGCACGCCGAGGACATAGTAAGGGAAGAGGTGGACAGTCTTGAGCAGTAAGCCGCTTCTTTTAAGAGTCGTCGCTGCAGGCGATATGACTGAGCTCGAGATCTCTCAGATTGCGGATACATTCGCAGCTAAGAATGGTATAGAGCAGTATGAACTGACTTTCGATGTTGATGAATCACTCATCGGAGGCTTCGTTATCTATGCCCGCGGAACCAGATATGACTACAGTGTAAAAGGTCAGCTTAAAAGACTCGGTTCTTTTGTAAAGCGTTCTAGAAACCTCGAGGATCAGGATGAGGATATCTCTTTTTCTCCCGAGAAGATAAGAGATGATATAAAGAAGGCTATCGACAAGTTTGAGGAGTCTCCGACATCATCTTTTGACAGTGCCGAGATCGCGAAGTTAAGCGGTGAGGCATTGCAGAAGAGAATCGAGGATGCTTTCGAGAATGTCGATAACATCGAGGAAGTCGGTATCGTTCAGTCGGTAAGTGACGGTGTTGCCATGGTTTCAGGTCTTGAGCACTGTATGCTCTCGGAACTTGTTACTTTTACGACAGGCGGATTCGGACTGGCACTTAATCTTGAACGTAATATTGTCGGTGTAGTTCTCTTGTCAGGTGCGGACGATATCGTTGAAGGAACGGTCTGCATGAGGACAAGAACCACAGTTTCGGTGCCTGTAGGTGTAGGACTTCTCGGCCGAGTTGTTGATCCTTTGGGTCATCCGATCGACGGTAAGGGCATCATAAGATATACAAAGACAAGACCTGTTGAATCACCTGCTCCTTCGATTGTTGACAGATCTCCTGTTAACAAGCCTCTGGCTACCGGTATCACGGCTATCGATGCCATGACGCCTATCGGCAGAGGTCAGCGTGAGCTCATCATCGGCGACCGTCAGACCGGTAAGACCGCTATCGCCATTGATACGATCATTAACCAGAAGGGTAAGGATACGATCTGTATCTATGTCGCTATCGGACAGAAGATGAGTACTATCGTTAATACGGTAAATACGCTTGATAAGTACGGCGCTCTTGATTATTCGATCATTGTAGCGGCAAGTGCTTCGGACACGGCTTCCTTGCAGTACATCGCTCCTTTTGCGGGATGTGCTATGGGTGAGGAATTCATGTACGACGGCAAGGATGTTCTTATCATCTATGACGATTTAAGTAAGCATGCTCAGGCATACCGAGCAATATCGCTGCTTCTTAGAAGACCTCCGGGACGTGAAGCTTATCCCGGTGATGTTTTCTATCTTCACAGCAGACTTCTCGAGAGAGCTTCAAAACTCTCGGTTGAAAAGGGCGGCGGTTCAATGACCGCACTTCCCATCATCGAGACCTTGGGAGATGACATTTCAGCTTATATTCCGACTAATGTTATCTCGATTACCGACGGACAGATCTATCTGTCACCTGAGCTTTTCTTCTCAGGACAAAGACCGGCTATTAATGTCGGACTGTCAGTCTCGCGTGTAGGCGGTGCCGCACAGACAAAGGCGACAAAGAAGGTCGGAGGACCGGTGCGTATTGCACTTGCCCAGGCCCGAGAGATGGCTGCTTTCGCGCAGTTCGGTACTGATCTTGATGAGAATACGCAGCTTCAGCTTAAAAGAGGCGTCGTTTTGAACGAGGTCCTTAAGCAGGAGCAGTATGCGCCTTTGGAGATGGAGGAGCAGGTAATCATGCTCTATCTTGCAACTACCGATAAGCTTAACTTCCTTGCGAAAGAAGATATCCGCGAGTACCTCGACGGATTTATGGACAGGCTTAAGCTCGGAAGACAGGACATCTTAAATGAGATCGTAAGCACGGGTAAGTTCGAGGACGATACCGCTTCAAAGATTGACGAGTTTGAGAAGGATTATAAGGAAGGTTATATATCCGATCATCCTGAGTACAAAGAAGAAGACTGATGGAAACACTAAATGACGTAAAAAAGAGAATAAGGAGCGTTCAGGGTATTGCCCAGATGACCGGAGCAATGCAGCTTGTAAGTGCTGCAAAGAAACGCCGTTCTCTTGCTTTGCGTGATACGATGCTTCCGTTCTTTGAACATTGCGTAGATACGATGGGTGATATTACCAGAAGAACTGAGTCAATTGATAATCCGTTCTTTACTTTAAATCAGAAAGTGTCTGGTCAGACATGGAAGATCGCCTATTTTGTGTTGTGTGGTGATCAGGGCCTTGCGGGTTCGTATAACAATAACATCGTCAAGACTTGCGAAGAACACATACAGATGAAGATCCTTGATAATACACAGAAGGGTATTACAACGGATTATAAGATGTATGTGTTTGGTAAGATCGCACGGGAGAGATTGCTGCACTTAGGCTACAACGTTGATGCTTCTTTTTCTTATCCTCTTCCCGAGCCTACATTCTTTGATGCACAGGAAGTAGTGTCTGTAATCAAGCAGAAGTTCCTTATCGAGAGCTATGACCTTGTGTATCTTGTTTACACGCATTTGGAATCGGCTCTCAATATGAAGACTGAAGTAATAAGACTTGCCCCGGTAGATCTTAAGTCTATTGATGAAGTGAGTAAGTATTTTGCAGATGAGAAGAAGGAAGAAAAAACAACAGAGATCCAATACTATCCTAATGTAAATGAAGTATTCGGATTTCTTATAGACACCTATCTTAATGCGATGGTGTACGGAATGATGACTGATGCTTACGCGTGTGAACAGACGGCAAGATTTGCCGCCATGGATAACGCGACAAACAGTGCCGAGGATATGATGAAGGAGCTTGAACTCAAGTTTAACAGGGCAAGACAAGCCAAGATAACTAACGAGCTTACTGAGATCATTAATGGTGCAAACCAGGTAGATAACTTGTAAACAGAATAAGGAGCAAAGCCTTATGGCAGAAGGAAAAGTAGTACAGATAATAGGACCTGTCATAGATTGTGAATTTAAGTTGGGTGAGACACCCAAGATCAATGACGGCGTCAGGATAATTGCCTCTGAGGATGGAGTGGAGAGCGATAAGGATGTTTTCGCTGAGGTGCTCCAGCAAAGAGGAAGAGGTGTAGTAAGATGTGTATCCTTTAATGCGACTGAAGGCCTTATGAGAGGCGTTAAAGCCGTATCACAGGGCTCTGCGTTCAAGGTGCCTGTCGGTGAGACGATAACGGGAAGATTGTTTGATGTGTTGGGACGCCCCATCGATAACGGCGGTCCGGTCGAAGCGGAATCATATATGCCTATTCACAAGCCCGCTCCTTCTTTTACCGACCAGTATCCTACAGCTCAGATGCTTGAGACAGGTATCAAGGTCATCGACCTTCTTGTTCCTTTCTCACGCGGCGGTAAGATCGGTCTGTTCGGTGGTGCCGGTGTCGGTAAGACGGTCCTTATTCTTGAGCTTATACGTAATATCGCATCCGAGCACGGCGGCTACTCAGTATTCACAGGTGTCGGAGAGCGTTCCCGTGAAGGTAATGACCTGTGGGGAGAGATGAAGGAGTCCGGCGTTCTTGATAAGACAATCATGGTCTTCGGTCAGATGAATGAGCCTTCCGGTGCGAGAATGAGAGTCCCGCTGACAGGTCTTACGATGGCTGAATATTTAAGAGATGCAAAGAAGAAGGATGTTCTTCTTTTTATCGATAATATCTACAGATTCGTTCAGGCAGGTTCCGAAGTGTCGGCCTTGTTGGGAAGAATACCTTCTGCCGTTGGTTATCAGCCCACACTTGCTAATGAGGTAGGTGAACTGCAGGAGAGAATTACTTCAACGAAGAATGGTTCCATTACTTCGATTCAGGCTGTCTACGTTCCTGCGGATGATATTACTGACCCTGCACCTGCAACGACTTTCTCGCACCTTGATGCGAATATCGTTCTTTCAAGATCGGTAGTTGAGCTTGGTATCTATCCTGCGGTCGATCCTCTTGAATCTTCTTCGAGAATATTGACAGAGGATGTAGTAGGAAGTGAACACTATCATGTGGCACGTATGGTTCAGGAGATACTTCAAAGATACAAGGAACTTCAGGATATTATCGCAATTCTCGGTATGGAGGAATTGTCTGAGGATGACAGACTTACAGTTTCCCGTGCCCGTAAGATTCAGAAGTATCTGTCACAGCCTTTCTTTGTTACTGCGGATTCAACCGGTTACGAACCCAGATATGTGCCTGTCGATAAGACGGTAAAAGCTTTTGGCGAGATAATCTCCGGTTCTTTGGATCACATTCCTGAGCAGTATTTCTTTATGAAGGGCGACCTTGATGATGTGCTTAAGGCATATCAGGCCGATAACTGATAATTATGGCTGATAAGGTCAATAACACAACACATCTTACTATCGTTACCCCGTATAAGAAGTTTTACGAGGGCGATGTTTCTTCTGTTGTTATAACTACAACGGATGGACAGATGGGATTCATGGCAGGACATCCGCCTATCATCGTATCGTTGAAGCCCGGCATGTCTCACTTCATTGAAGACGGCGAGACCAGGTATTTCACTATCTCTGAAGGGTATAGCGAAGTTGACGGCGATAAAGTTCTTGTTGTTTGTAATGCTGCTGAATTCCCGGAGGATTTAAGTCCCAGACGCACCTGTAAATCATTTACCGAGGCAGTTAAGAATCTTGAGAAAGCTAAGGAGATTGAAGATAAAGAGGCGCGAAGGGTATCAATCCAGGAGATACAACAGGCTATGGAAAGGGCGCGTGCCAGAAGACACCTGCTTGAACTTCACGGCTCTGATCATCAGAAGGAGCGTATAGCGATTCTTGTTAAGGAATACGATTGGGAAGAGCCTTACTGATCAAAGGATTTCAATCTTGAATTCTCTGCGGCCGCACATGAGTGTCTGGCCGTTTTTAATCTCATAATCATGTCCTGACTCAAGCCTTACATTATCGAGAAATGTAGTATTGTCTATTGATACATCCGTTACATAATATGACCTGTTTTCTTTCTTGATCTGCGCGTGAACGGGCGATATCTCTTTATCGGGAGTGAAGATATCACACAGGAATCTGTCAGAACCGATCGCGGCCGTGTCGGTGTATATGGACAGTTTCTCCTCTTCGTGAGTATCGGGATCGATGTTTGTAAGTATTACTGCATCAAGTCCGCCAGTTGAAGAGTATTCATCATTAAAGAGCATTTCTTTCTTGTTTGAATCATCGTTTTGAGGAATCTCGATGGCGGGTTTACTGTTGATGATCTTTTTTGTCTTTATCATGAAGTATACGGATCCGATAACGGCGAAGATCGATATCAACGGCATCTTAAGAAGTGTCAGAATTAAAGATACAAGGCAAAACAAAACAGAGAGCTTTGCTTCATTCATCTTAAGAAGGACTGCTTCTTTTACAGGCTCTGCGACCGGCTCCGATATGGCCTTTGCCTGTTTGCTCATTAGGTCTTCGTCGTTTTGTTCGATTGCATATATGAGTCCGTCGATCTCTTGCGCAGACAAAGCTGTTGATACGGGTTCCGAATTAAGAAGACTTCTTAGATTCGAATCTGAAAGGGAAGACAAAGACAGTTTTGAAGGTTCGACCGTATATGGTCTGAAGCACACTTTGATCTCGCTTAAACTCTCGTCCGTAAAGATATATTTGGGATCATAAATGATCTGTGACGGGGATAAAAGCATGTCAGGGAGTGTGGTAAGAGAAAGGAAAAGGTCCCCCAGAGCTGCTCTTAATCTGTTGATTTCTTCGAGCCCTTTTGGAATCAAGGAATTAATAGGAATTAGGCCTGAGAAATCATATGAAGCCTCAAAGCAGTTTACAGTTGGAATAATATACAAAGGGAGCATGTGACCCGGAATGTTTTCTGCGATAATCTCACGGGTATACTCATTAATAGAGCCCATGTCCTCAATCTTATCAATTACAAAATGTCCGTAGGGACCTTTCCTTATCTCCATAGTTTTTTGATCCGAATATTAAGTAAATCCTTATTTTTTATCAACCGAACGCGCCGGTTATCCTGCCTTCGTCAAATACGAAGTTCATTACGTTGTCTGCATATCTCATAAGACCCGCTCTGAATACAAGAGCAAGTGCTACAAGGACCGCTATGATGATAACGATCTCTACAGTTCCCATACCGTGTTTGTTTTTGCCACTTGTCTTTTGCACATCCCTTACCTCCTTTTTGATTTCTATATACCCAGTGAGATTATTGCCGGTGTTGTAGCAACCATAAGCACACACATAAAATCAAGTGTCATAGGGAATAGAAGTCCGAGTGCTTCACGTTCCTGTTTCTTGCGGGCGGCATTACGGCATAAATTCCAACAAGCTGAAGCTTGTAATGATAAAAGTCCCAGAACTTCAGAAGTTCCCAGTCTTCCGTATCTTGCGACCAAAAGCAGAGCTGACTGCGCTTCCGGGATCTGTATTCGAAGTGACAATCTTTCCACGGCATCAGATGAAGTCATACCGCTCAGCATCATTGCGCGTAAGTTTCTAATCTCGGTGGAAAGACCGTTGCTGTCCTTGAAAGCATACGAACAAATCTCTATGGCTTTGGGAAGCTGAAGTCCTGCTTCGAGCAAGGTGTATATAAGGCAAAGAAACAGCGGCATATCCCTCATTAATTCCTCGCGTCTTAATTCTGCGTTCTTACGTACGTCATAGACGCCGAGAAATCCGATTCCTATAGTAAGCAAAGGCGCAAAAACCAGTTTGATCTTTGCTATATATAAAACAGCTAACGAGGCTGTAAGAACAAGAATGCAGGTGATTATCTGCTTTTTAAGATATTTCTCGTAGGAGAGCCCAGGATTCATTGAGATTTCATTGAACAGTTCGTGTCTTGATGCTATGAACTCCGGTGGCATGAACTTGTGGAGAATATCGGTAAGAGGTGTTTGTCTGTCCGGCTTGGGATCAGAAGAAGGATCGTCCGATAATACCTTAACGGGCTTTTCAGAGTGAGTCATAAAACGGAATAGAAGCGCAGCCGCTATAACACCTACTGTAAATGCAGCTATTAGGATCACAGAACCGGTCTTCGACTCTCTTGCAGTCTCAAGGTAGCCGCCGCCCATCTTATCCAAAGCAGCCGTTATTACAAAAGGCATAATACAAAGCATGACGGCCTCGGCGTTTTTTCCTGCGTTTGCTGCACTTATCTCGTTTTGTACGGCGTTCATCTCTGAGAGCATCTGGCATGAACTTCTAAGAATCGCAAGCGAATTGTTTCCGATATCTGATGAGATGGCGAGTGCATGGAAGATCGGTATGGTCTCAGGAAAGTCTATCTCGCGTGAGAATATATCAAGCGCCTTATCAAGATTCATATGAACTTTTATATTATTCTCCAATGTTATAAGCGGATTGATAAGTACACTCCGGCTTCCGAATGAATGCTCGATAACCGGTCTTATCAGTGTCAGTGATTTCTCAATCGAATAACCGCTGCTGACGCTTGTTGTCAGTACCTGCAGCAGTATCAGAAGCTGCGTTCTCATGTGCTTGTAGTTACCGGAGAATATCTTCTTCATCGATTCTCTCCACGGAAAATAGCCGAGTATAAGGCTGGTTATTATCCTCGGAAACTGTGCGGTCATGAAGAATGAAGATACAGAATAAACAACGATAACAAATAACGGGTATACCCACAGATGCTTTATAAGATAGTCTCTGATTCTGTCATTATTAACCTTGATAGGAGCATGTAGTTTTAAGTTCTTCAATATCGCAAACTCTTTCACAATTTACACCTCCTTGATTCCTGAATAAGTTCTTCAGATTAAAGTCTTTGCCCTTTGACGGCAGGACTGAACAGATCTCATCTACGAACCTTCGTCCGTTTCTGTCCCTTGTTATATGGACCATGATGTCTATGCCCATAGACAGCTGTGTCATTATTGCGTCATAGGGCAGAGAGGAGCCTGCCATTATCATTCCGGTAAGTCTCTCTAACATCTCGATACATGAATTGGCGTGGGCAGTGCTTAAACTCCCCCTGTGACCGGTGTTAAGTGCGTGCATCATATCCGCACTCTCGCTGCCTCTGACCTCTCCGACGATAATCCTGTCAGGTCTCATACGAAGCGCAGCTCTAATCATCATTCCTATATTTACTTCTCCGCTTCCGTCAGGTCCGGGAAGTCTTGCTTCCATACGCACAAGATTATCTATGCCCTTAAGATTAAGTTCTGCAGAGTCTTCTATTGTGACTACTCTTTCTGTGGAAGGGATAAAGCTCGACAGAACGTTAAGAAAAGTTGTTTTACCGGATCCTGTGCCGCCGCACAAAAAGATCGTCTTCTTGTTCTTCACACATTCGCATAAAAAACGGGCGGCTTCTTCGCTTATAAATCCCTGTCTTATCAGCGTCACGATATCATGAGATATTCCCGTGAACTTACGGATGGTTACTATAGGTCCGTCGGGGGCGACCGGCGGTAAAACACAGTTGGCTCGTGATCCGTCGGGAAGCCTGAGATCGGAAATCGGATTAGCTTCGTTAAGAGGCCTGTTACGGTTCGCAAAGAAGCAGGATATTACTGTTTTAAGGGACTGGGCATCTTTGAATCTGATGTCTGATTTATATAGTTTCCCCCCACGCTCATAAAAGACCTTATAAGGACCGTTTACCATGATCTCCGTTACAGAAGGGTCCTCCATCAAAGGCTCTATTACATCGAGTCTTCTTAAGCTGTTGAATACCACCTGTGCAAGTGTCCTTTTATCCTCAAGCGACATCTGCGATGTATTCTTATCTATACCGATAACTTCCGAGATGATCTGTTTAAGCCTGTCATCGGAAGGGTCAGATTCGGTTCTTAATACACTTAAGACGTAATAGATGAGTTTTTCCTTTATCTCATCTGTTTCAAATTCTGATTGATTCATAGTTTTCCTTGTAATCCTCGCAGTAATGAACTGTCATGAGTGCACCGGATGTTAATGCTCTTTTGAATAATCCCAGTTCTTTAACCATCCCCGTGTCTTCTGTGCACATTCTTGCCGGCAGAAGAATATGAAGAGTGTCACAATACTGTATAAGTTCTAATAATTCAGATTCGCGCCAGCCTTCAGCTACGACTAAAGCACCGGCATTATCACGGATGCATAGCGCTTTAAGAAGAGCCATTAGTCTTGAACATGATGCTATGCCTGAATCATATACATCATCCTCGCTCTCAGGTTTGCCCGCTGAAAGAAATCCGTTACTGTCGGGATTCAGATACGATAAGATCTCCTTAGGGTCGAATTTCCTGTCTGTGCATTTACGCAGAAGTGTCGTAATAGAACCGTTCCTTGAATGAGTAAATAAGGGAGGCATTCTTATGCCGGACATGAGATCAATTCTGATAGGATGCATGGTGTCAAAAGAGTCAGGACCGATCACTCTCTTTATAAAGTTCTCCCGTTCATCTATGTATGCGTAACTAATAAGCAGCCTTAATCTGTCGTTATCATCAATGACAGGAACTGCACCGTTACTCTGAGCGGCCCCGCTTCTTAAAATACTGTCGCAGATACGCCTGATGTCAATGATCAGATGCCCTTTGCCGTCCTCGTAAAAAAGCGGGATAGCTGTTCCGTCGATATTTGACGGAGGCATATTTCCAGTCTTATTGTCATACAGCACAAGGATGTCTTTGATCAGCTTAAAATCAGAATTTAAGCCTCTTTTGTCTGCCTTATCGATATAGGCCTGGGGGAAGCGGAAACTGAGCCGTTCCCTGATAAGCGAATACAGATAATCGTCTTCCTCATAAATAATAATTCCGAATGCCATAGCCCTTATTCCTTTCGCTTTGGTCATTTGCCGTATAATACATCTGATAAAAGTGGGATTGGCCTACGAAATGACGACAAAAAACGACAAAAAACGACAAAGAAGGCTGTTGAGTGCTTTGTTCCGTAATGGTAGAATAATCATCAAAATACGCTCGGAGGCGAAATAACATGAAAAAAACAAGTGGTAAGTGGCTTTTCACTTCTGAATCAGTTACTGAAGGACATCCTGATAAGGTCTGTGACCAGATATCTGATGCCGTTCTGGATGCAATATTAACAAATGATCCCGAGGCAAGAGTTGCATGTGAGACATTCGCAGCTACCGGTATGGTCATGATTGCAGGAGAGATATCGACATCGGCTTATGTTGATATCTCATCCGTTGCAAGAGAGACAATAAAGGAAATCGGTTATGACGGCAGCGATGTCGGATTTGACTATAAGACATGTGCCGTTCTTACATCTATCGACGAGCAGTCCCCTGATATTGCTCAGGGCGTTAATGACGCTCTCGAGACCAGAGGAGAAGGACAGCTCGATACAGGTGCCGGAGACCAGGGTATGATGTTCGGTTATGCAAACGATGATACTCCTGAATTTATGCCTCTTCCGATCTCCTTATCTCACAAGCTTTCTAAGAAGCTTGCAGAAGTAAGAAAGGCTGATCCCAACAGCTTCTTAAGACCTGACGGTAAGAGCCAGGTAACTGTTGAGTACGACGGTTCGACTCCCAAGAGGATTGATACAGTCGTAATTTCCACTCAGCATAAGGATTCAGTTGATGCTGATACATTGAGGTCTTTTGTTATCGATAATGTAATTAAGGCTGTATTACCGGCTGAACTTCTTGATGACGATACAAAGATCTTCATCAATCCTACCGGAAGATTTGTAATCGGCGGACCTGCTGGTGACGTTGGTCTTACAGGAAGAAAGATCATAGTAGATACATATGGCGGATTCGGCCGTCACGGAGGCGGATGCTTCTCAGGTAAGGATCCGACGAAGGTTGACAGAAGTGCTGCTTATGCTGCCCGTCACATTGCAAAGAACGTTGTTGCTTCAGGTCTTGCCAAGGAGTGTGAAGTTCAGATCGCTTATGCTATCGGTGTTGCCCGTCCCGTATCCGTTATGGTGGATACATTCGGAACAGGCACTATCGACGATGCAAAGATCGGTCAGATAGTTAATAAGCTCTTCGACCTAAGACCGGCTTCCATTATCAAGAATCTTGATCTGCGCCGTCCTATCTACAAGAAGACGGCTGCTTACGGTCACTTCGGAAGAGATGAATTCTCTTGGGAAAAGCTTGACATGGTTGATGCTATCAAGGCGGAGGCAGCAAAGCTTTGATCTGATGGATCTGTCCGGAAAAGAGTTAAAAAGACTCACCAAGTCTGATATTGGTACTGAGCTTGACGGCGTCATTGTGACGGCCGTCAAACTTATTTATGCGAATTCCGGTTTCGTTATTTTCGCTTGCAGGAAAGGTATTTCAGTTAAGGGAAAATACGCAGGTGATATTGTGCCGGGATTGAGGTTCAAAGTAAGCGGACTTGTTACGCAATATGGGGATAAACCTCAGATAAGCGCAGGTGCTATTGAGCTCATTGCAGATGAGGAGACGACACTTAATTACATCGCTTCCTTCCTGACAGATAACTTCGACGGCGTCGGCGAGAAGACAGGTAAGCTTCTGGCAGAGGAGTTTGGCGATGGTGTCTTGGATGTTATTCTTAATGAACCTGATTCCATACCGGATAAGATACCTGGAATAAGTCCTGAGAAAGCCGTAAAAATCAGTAATGAGATTGAGAAGAATGAGGTTTTTTTACGCCTTATATATGACCTTCGTCTGATGGGCCTTACCAACAAGCAGTCACATAAAGCGTTCGATGAATTCGGCGAAGAATGCAAGTCCAAGATTAAAGAGAATCCGTATATGCTTATGAAGATAAGCGGGATTGGCTTTGAAACCTGCGAGAATATAGCAAAAAGGCTTAATACGGAGCCGTTAAGTATTACCAGAGTCGAAGGTGCGGTTGCAGGTGCGGTAACATCCTTGCTCGATGAAAACGGTGATACTTATCTCGAACCGTCCGAAGTTCGTAAAAAGGTCAGAGCATTGATTATGGCGGGCCAGTCTGTTGAGTTTACGGATGAAGTATTTGACGGGCTTTATAAGGATGCTCTTCAAAGAGCGAAAGCGGACAAATTCATTGCGATATACAGGTTTTATGAGGGTAAATGCAGAGGCTGTGAGATCGATGATGAGGGTGCGAGGATATCCTCGTGTGAGTTCTTCGGTACTGAAGCAGCTGTCAAAAAAGAAATTGAGAGTTTCCTTAAAGCGAAAGTAAAAAAGCCAAATGAGGAAAAGACACGCGAATTGATCCGCGGGATGGGGCGTGCACGCAATATTGAACTTGATAAGCTGCAGGAGGATGCTCTTTACCTTTGTATGTATTCTCCTATAGCGGTGGTGACAGGAGGCCCGGGTACAGGCAAGACTACCATCACATCGATTCTTGCACAGCATTTCCGCGATAATAATATCGACTTCGAGTTTTGTGCTCCGACGGGACGCGCAGCTAAAAGGTTATCGGAAGCATCGGGAGTTGAGGCCTCGACAATACACAGGCTTCTCGAGATGAGTGCGCCTCAGGATGAGGACGAGGACAGCAGCACTAAAGCCTTCTTTGGCAGGAATTCACAAAATCCGTTGGATTGCAGAGTCGTTGTTGCCGACGAGGCATCGATGATTGATATTTTTCTGTTTAAAGCTTTGCTTGATTCACTTCGTCCGGGTGCATCTTTGATACTTGTCGGTGACCCCGAACAGCTTCCGTCTGTAGGGGCGGGAAATGTGCTTGCTGATCTGTTGTCCTGCCCCTTGATCCCGTGTGTAAGGCTTCAGTATACTTTCCGTCATGAGAAGGAGAGTTCTATTGCATCTAACGCAGTCAGGATACTAAGAGGCGAGTATCCTGTGGAAGGTGATGACTTCGAGATATTAACCACCGAAAACGATGAAGAAGCTGTCCCTCTTGTCACGGGTTTATCGCTTGCAAACAGTGATCAGGATTGTGCAATCCTAAGTCCGACCAGACGCAACACACTCGGGACAGAAAACCTTAATGTTATTCTTCAGAAGAATCATAATGAGAACTCGGATGAAGCGGTTAAGATCCGTTCGGACCTTGATCTTTATCCCGGGGATAATGTAATGCAGATCAAGAATAATTATTCGATAGAGTATTTTGATCCGTCGTCGAATGAAGTCTCATACGGTATCTTTAACGGTGAGATGGGAAAGTTTACGGGGTACGATATCTTAACCGGGAAATATAATATTGCTTACGACGAACGTGTCGTTGGTTACAACAAAAAGATGATGAAAGACGTTGAACTTTCGTATGCGGTTACCGTACATAAAGCACAAGGATGTGAGTTCGATTCTGTTGTTGTGGTCTTAGGTAAGATGAACTATAAACTTACTAACAGAAAGCTTTTATATACGGCAGTAACCAGAGGCCGCAACAAAGTAACTATAGTCGATTCGGGGGGAAGACTTTCAAAGATGTTAAGAAATGATTCCGGTAATTTCCGTAAGACATCTTTGGGGGATTTTTTGTCGATAGTAGCGCAAAGGTATAACGATGAGTCTTCTTAAACATACTTGGGATAAGATACTTCCTAATAACTGCACTATATGCGGTAAAACTCCTGATGCGGACGGGAGGATACCTTATCCTGTCCCGGAAGATTTTCACATATGTTTTAAATGTCTTTCAAGTCTTGTTCCTCAGCCGTCTGACCGCAGATTTTTCCTTTGTTTATCAGAGCCTTATAAGGGAGATCCATACCCGTCACTTGGTCTTTATATGCCTTTCCCATATAAGGGATTCTTTGAAACTGCAGTACCCAAAATGAAGTTCAGATCCTGTCCTCAGATTGCAGAATTTGCAGGGATGCTTCTTGGAACTTTTATGCATAAAGACGGCGTTAATGCTTCTTTGATTGTGCCTGTGCCTCTGTCTGAAAAGAGACTTAAGGAGAGAGGGTATAACCAGGCCCAACTGATTGCTTACGAAGCTTCCGGGATATGTAATATACCCTTTTCGAATGATGTGCTTGTGAGGACCCGTGATACCCAAAGACAGACTGAACTTGAGACGGGGATGGTGAGAAGCGCTAATGTTGAAGGGGCATTTAAGGTTTCTTCCGCATACGATGTTACCGGCCTTAAAGTAATTGTTGTTGATGATGTCGCTACTACCGGATTTACTTTGCATGAGGCTGCTTCGGAGCTTTATAAGGCAGGAGCCGCCGAGGTCTTTTGCTGTGCCGTTTGCGGCAACAGGGCGGTGCTGAACGCTGAGTCATTCTGATATAAACCCGGATTGGACGGCCTTGTAGATTTATTCGCGCATATTATATATAATATATGTAACCTGAAGCGGGTGGACTCTACATTGAACCTACATGACTGAAAATGGAACCCGGAGTCAGCCGGCGTAGATCAAGCCTTTTAAGTTGGAAGGTTGAAAGCGGTTGCAGGGTACCGCCCTTGATGAATCGAGGGGTCAAGCGGGGTTCACTCAAATCAGGCCTTTTTTTGTGTAAAGAAATGGAGAGAATGGATGAAGTTATTTAACACGTTGACGAGGTACAAGGAAGAGTTCAAGCCTATTGCTGAAGGCCATGTAAAGATGTATGCATGCGGACCTACGGTTTATAACTACTTCCATCTTGGTAATGCAAGACCTTTTGTTACGTTCGATACATTAAGAAGATATCTCGAGTACAGGGGATACAAAGTTGAGTTCTGCCAGAACTTCACGGATATTGATAACAAGATAATCAACCGTGCCAAGGAAGAGGGCGTAACTGTTAAAGATATTGCAGATAAGTATATTGCGGAGTATTACGTTGATGCTGACGGACTTAACTGTTTAAGACCTACATATCAGCCCCGCGCAACCGAGTCTATCGATGCGATTATAGGAATCGTTCAGTCGCTGTATGACAAGGGTATTGCTTACGTGATCGATGGCGATGGTGTTTACTATGATGTATCCAAGGACGAGCATTACGGTAAGCTCTCACACTATAAGCTTGATGAGCTCGTAGCCGGAGGCGGCGAGAGAGGTGCATCTTACGAGGGAAAGAAGAATCCCGGTGACTTTGCTATCTGGAAGTTTAAGAAGGAAGGCGAGCCTTCGTGGCCGTCTCCCTGGGGCGAAGGAAGACCCGGCTGGCATATAGAATGTTCAGCAATGATCAAGAAGCATCTTGGTGACACCATTGATATTCACGGCGGCGGACAGGATCTTATTTTCCCTCATCACGAGAATGAGATTGCACAGTCCGAGTGCGCTAACGGATGCACACTTGCCAATTACTGGGTACACAATGCTTTTGTTAACGTTGACGGAGAGAAGATGAGTAAGTCTTTGGGCAACTTCTTCACGATCAGAGATATTGTTGCTCATTTCCCTTATCAGGTAATAAGGTTCTTCATCCTTACAGGCCACTACCGTATGCCCATTAACTTCTCTGATGAGCTTTTACGATCTGCTCAGACTTCTTTGCAGAGAATAACGACATGTGCATCCAATCTTAAGTTCAATATCGAAGCTGATAAGGAAGGTGACGGAAGCGCTGATCCTGAACTTCTTAAAGCATGTGAAGACGGTAAGAACAGTTTTATCGCACACATGGATGATGACCTTAATACTGCTGATGCCATAACTGACATCTTTGGTCTTGTTAAGGCTGCAAATACAGCAGTTTCTTCCGGTAATGCTTCCAGGAACGCACTTCAGAAGGCTTACGATACTCTTTCTGAAATAACGGGAGTTCTCGGCATAATCCTCGAAGAACAGGATGACGGAATTCCTTCTGAGATCACAGATCTTGTTAATCAGCGTGCTGAGGCGAAGAAGAATAAGAACTTTGCCGAAGCAGACCGCATAAGAGATCTCATTACTTCAAAGGGTTATTCCGTTAAGGATACACCTCAAGGTCCTCAGGTGGAGAAGCTGTGATAATTCCTTTCATCGCGACAGACTTAAGGGAGATAAATCCTTCTGTGCTTGCATACATCGGGGATTCAGTTTACGAACTTTATTCGAGATGTCATGTAAGTGAGCGGACAGCCTCCAATTCAGGGAAGATGCATAAGCTTAATGTTAAGTATGTGTCAGCCCAGTCACAGGCCAAAGCCGCTTCTGCTATAATGAACGAGCTTACGGATGAGGAGGCGGAGTATTTTCGAAGAGGTCGAAATTCAAACTCTCCTACCATGTCCAAGAATGCGAGTCCGGTCGATTACATGAATGCTACCGGATTTGAGACTTTGTTAGGATATCTGTTCCTTGATAACAAAGAGGACAGACTTGACTATATAATTCAAAGATCGTTCGAGGTGATCGACAGTGAGTAAGGAAAGACGCGACAGTCAGGCGCCTACAGAAGACAGACTCGAAGGAAGAAATGCAGTCCTTGAAGCAATCAATGCAGGACGCGAGATCAATAAACTTTGGGTTCTTGAATCAAGGGACGGTAAGAAACCGGACCAGCTTCTTATCAGAATTCTTAAGGAAGCAGAGAAGAAGAGGATACCGGTAATCCGTGCCAAGAGAGAGGCACTTGACCGTATATCCCAGACTCATAATCACCAAGGCGTTATAGCGGCTGTTGCAAGTCACGAATATGCTGATGTTGAAGACATGATCGCGGCAGCCGAGGACAAGGGAAGAAAGCCCTTCTTCATCGTACTTGATGAACTTAAAGACGGTTATAACTTGGGCTCCGTTTTAAGGATTGCCGATGCAGCCGGTGTTGACGGAGTAATAATTCCCAAGCACAGATCGATCGGTCTTGACAGTGTTGTTGCCAAGGCTTCAGCCGGGGCTATCGAATATGTTCCCGTTGCGAGAGTTACCAATATTGCAGCTACGCTTAGAGATCTTAAAGATAAGCACGGTTTCTGGGTCTTTGGAACAGATGCGCTGGGTACAACCCCTTACGATAATGCGGATTATAAAGGTGCCATAGCGATTGTCATCGGAAGCGAAGGCGAAGGCATGCGTGATATAGTCCGTAAGGAATGTGATTTCCTCCTCTCCATACCTATGGCGGGAAGCGTAAACAGTTTGAATGCTGCAGTCGCTGCAGGCATAGTTGTCTTTGAGGCTGTAAAGGGACGACGCGGCTGACATGAATAAGTTACGAAGAAGAGTAGTTGCCTTGTTTGCAACACTGATATTTGCGGGTGCTCTCGGCTGTTCTGCAGTCAGGGGTGATGCACGTGTTGTATCAGATTCTTATATCGATGCTCTTCTTACGATGGATTACGATGCGGCTAATCCTCTTTGTCTTGACGGCGTATCTCACATCGAAGACTATATGTCACCTGACTATAAAGTCCGTGCCGTAAGAGCGATTCTGAGTAATACCCATTACAGATTTGAACCGCTTCATTCCGGACATGGTGATGAGGGCGGACTTGTTGCCGTTTACACCCTTGTTATGCCGAACCTTAACCGCACTATCGAGAACAGGCCTTCTAATTATGAAGAATACGCAATGAGTCTTGCATCGATGGGAAAGACGGATGTAACTGTATCTGTTGAGCTTAACAAGATCGATGGCAAATGGGTTGTAACTAATTCGGAGCAGATACTTTCTAACCTTTACGGTTCTCTGTTTTATCCTTCTTACGATTTTATTCTCGATGGTAACGCCGTCTTTGAGAATGGCACATGGACAAGTGAGAGGGAAGACGGAGAATTCCTTGATACAGAGGGGATCTGTTGTCACTATGATTTCTCGGATGAGTATCTGTCATCAGGAATTACATTATCGCTTTCGTACCAGTACTACAGAAATGATGAATTGATCTACGAGGCTGATGCGATTGCAGATGAGGATGGAACAGGTGTTTCTTTCCCCCTCAACATTAACGATACAAATCTCAGATTTTCAGTTCTTCCTGAATATGACTACAGGCTTGTAATCCTGAATAACGGAAACTATTTCCATGAGGATCACAAGCAGTGTACATTAAGCACGCTCTTGTTCCCGAACGGATCTGCGGTGGATGATATCATTTGGCAGAATACAAGCCGTGACGGACGTTACTATAATTGCTCGAATATTGTTGCCAAGGTATGGCTTAATAACCTCTATCTCGATTCCGGAAGACCTGTTGATATCACCTACGATATCTTCTATATGGGAGAACTTATCTACAGCGGCGGACAGGCTGATATATATGATTCCATAGCAATCTGTTCATTTGACAGTTCCGCGGCTCTCGAGACCGGTGATTATTCGATCAATGTTTATAACAACGGTGCATTTGCAGGAAGCTCGGTAACAAATGTAATCCTCAATCTTGATCCTGCAGACTACACAGAGCTTGAGATTCCTTCAGATGTAACGGATCAGAATGAAGATGATAATCTTCAGATCTATCTTGCCGGACGCAATGCGATTGACGAGGTAAGTGAGTATACTGATGTTAACTATGACTATACATCGATTAGTATGAATATATTCGAGCAAAGACTTGATTCTGTCCTTGCGTCTGGAGAGGATGCACCGGATATTATTATCTGCGACAGCATATATGCAAGAGACTATGCAATGAGTGATATGACGGTTCCGTTAAACAACATCGGAATCTCGTATTCAGAACTTCAGTACATGTATGAATACACCTTCGCTATGACACTTGATGGGAACAAGATTATAAAGGGCGTCACATGGGAGATAACTCCGGGTGCGGTATTCTACTGCAGAAGTGCAGCAGCCGCAACTCTCGGTGTGAGTGAACCTGGCGAAGTAGCACCGTATTTTGAATCCTGGGATGCTGTTGTTGATGCAGCACGGGTTGTTAATGAGACTTCAGGCGGCACACGAAGGCTTTTCGCTTGCCAGGCCGATGTTGAGAACGCATATATCTTCGGCAGGACTGACAGCTGGTTTGACGATAACGGTAACGTGCAGGTATCCGATTATATGGCTGATTATCTGCCTTTCCTCGATGCTCTTGTTGGTGAGCAGCTGACTTTCGATGTCGGAAGATGGAGTACAGATTGGAATTCGAGGATAACAGGAAGAACTGCAGTTGCCTACTTCGGAACAATGAGATTCGGCGAGCTTGTTCTCGAGCCTTATCACCCTGGTGACTGGGGACTTGTTATGCCTCCTGTCAATTATTTTGACGGCGGTAATTATATCTTTGTAACTTCCTACTGCGACCATGATGCTTCTGCAGCACAGTTCATAAGAGATGTGGCTATTGATGAGAATACACTGCAGGATATGGTTGAGGACGGTATGGCCGTTAACAACATCAGTATTATGATGGCCTGTGCCGACGATGATCAGTATGCTCAAACCTGGCTTAACGGACAGAATCCTTACAGAGTGTTCTCACAGGTTGCCTGGGGGATTGACGCATCGACAGTATCGTCTTACGATGATGTAATCAACAATGAGTTTGAGATCGTTGCCAATGATTATGCAAACGGCAGCTACCAGTCTGTAGATGATGCTCTGGCAGCTTTTGAAGAAGCGGTAGGAGACGGGTTCTGATGAAGACGGGATATTTAAAGAAAACAATAGCCTTGTGTCTGTGTCTTGTGATCACGTTCTCTTTTGGCGCGTGCAGTCTTATGACAGATATTAGATACAGTTTTCAGAACAAGATATCCACGCAGGAGAATATCCCCGTTCAGGAATTGACGCGACTGATAATTTCATCGATCAATGATAAGAAGAATACTGCTGATGCATATTCCATGATTCCGACAAGCCAGTTGGACGGCCTGTCGTATTCTTATTTTTATGCATATATGGACATTCTCCGTGAACTTTCCAAGCAGGACAATAAGGGGAATGTTGTTTCATTTCGTGTTATTGAAAATGATGAGTGCCAGTCTATCCTGGGACAGGAGCTGTTCAGTAAATACGGCAGAACCGTCGGAGCTGAGCTTTTGTATTCTTCACCGTCTTTGTATCCTGTATACATATTCTTCCATGAGGATATGGATGGAAATGTAAGCTTATCAAGCTCATGGGTTACATCCATCATCAATATTTACAACTATGGAAACCACTATTTCACGATGCTTGAAGACGGTAATGCGGACGGTGTCGTAACTATTTTAAGTCCCGGACTTACGGATATGGCCTATACAAGTGAAGCCGTCTACTCAAGAGCCATGAAGCTTTGCGAGTTTTACAGAATCAGGGTTATGTCCGACCGTTCTGATTATGAGATCACGAGACTCGTCCCGGGAGAGATGATAGTAAGGATTCCCGAGACTGTTGCGGATGATGCGGCATCATTTGAGGACCACATAGTTACGCTTACGATGCTTAATAACGGTAATTACCACATTGATGACAGCATCCATGTTGAACTCGACCAGAATCTCACATACCTTATGAGAGGCGACGAGAGGCTCATCAGGGTCGGTGCGGATTATTCATATTCTGATCTCGTATCTTTGATGGGTAATCCTTCAGCTCTTAACGCTGATGCAGTCAATGGAAGAGTGATGGTCATCTACAATGGTCTCGTATTAAGGTTCGACGGAGAAGTTGCATCTGCTGATTCCTGGACAGGGAAACTTACTTCGGTAAGGATACTGTCGAATTCGGCATACACTCTCGGATACTACCTGTATGTTGGCATGAACAGAACCCAGTTGCTCGTAGCATATCCTTTTATTGACGACAGCAACTATGAACTCAGTTTTATTAACGGAACGAGTCTTTATGATGTCACGTTCACGTTTGATGAGTCAGGGATTGTAAACAATATTAAGATTTCTGTGTGATGCGTTTTTTAAGAGCGTCAACTTCGCTTTCAGACATACCGTTCCCGATAAGATATCTTTCGGCTTTATAGTCATATTCTTTCTCAATAAACCCGAGGAATGTCTCCATATTGGAGGCGTCGGATCTTAAAGTGTGACGCATGTTCTCGACACGGGCTTCGATAAGAGGATCGAGGAAGTCCTTAGCGTAATCATATGAGACCTTGTAGTTCAAAACAACGTCCTCGCGTTTGGCTCCGATAAGCACATAAAGAAGAGCCGCTATAACCCCCGTTCTGTCCTTGCCGTGAGCACAGTGGAAAAGGGTGTATCCGGAAGTCTCGTTAATAAAGACTCTCATGACTTCGACAACTTCCTTGCCAAGCTCCTTTGCCATCATCACATAAAAGTCACCCATAGAGTGCGTCTCGAGGAAAGCCATCGTGGGGTCTTCTTCCGCGTCAGGGTCTCCGACAAAAAGCGGGATGTTATAAAAATGCGTGTCAGGATCCTCTCGAAAAGGATTGCCATAGTGCTCAAGCTCGGCTTTGCTTCTTAAATCTATTACTGTCCTGACACCGAAGTCCTTTAACTCTTTGACGGCCTTTGCGGAAGCAAGTGAAGGGGAACCTGAGCGCATAAGGATGCCGGACTTAAATGTGCAGCCGTCAGAACCCGGCATACCGCCAAGTTCTCTGCAGTTTATAAGGTCATCAAAGAATAGTCTTTGTGAATCGGAATCGTAATTGCTCATAATGTTCTCCTGTCTTTAATCGCCGCGTATTTTACAACACGACAGGTTGACATTCAACCTGTCGTGTAATAATATCTATTCGCTTTACGCGCTCGTAGCTCAACTGGATAGAGTGTCTGACTACGGATCAGAAGGTTACGGGTTCGACTCCTGTCGGGCGCGCCATAATACGGCTGCCAAGGAATGGTGGCCGTTTTTATATTTTCGAGCGGGGGTGTTATCATGAGCAGACTTCTTGTTGTTGTTGACATGCAAAAGGATTTTGTTGACGGTGCTTTGGGCTTTGACGGGGCTGACGGCGTCATCAAAGGAATTGCCGGTAAGATCAGGGAATACAAGGACTCGGGTGATGAAGTCGTTTACACTTTAGATACCCATGAGCAGAACTATCTCGATACCCAGGAAGGAAAGAATCTTCCTGTTGAGCACTGTATTAAGGGGTCAGAGGGATTTGAGCTGATTGAAGACCTCAAGGAGCTTTTGCAGGATTGCCTTTGCTTTGAAAAGCCCACTTTCGGGTCGTTAAAGCTAGGAAACTACATTAACAGCAACGAGGATAAGTATGAATCCATAGAGATCTGCGGTCTCGTTTCTAATATTTGTGTTATCTCGAATGCCGTTATTGCAAAGGCTGCGGCACCTGAAGCGCAGATAATCGTTGACAGGGCTCTTACCGATTCGTTCGATAAGAAGCTTGATGAGGAAACATATGACATTCTGAGGGGAATACAGGTCACAGTACTCTGATTTTTATTGCAAATCAGATATTTGCTGTGATACAATCCTTTGTCGATTGTGTATTAATTATTTAAGGAGAACATATATGGCGCAGATTGAGAAGCTTGAGCATTCAAAGGTAGCAATTAAGCTTGAGTGTGATAGAGAAGAGTTCAACAAGGCTCTTATGGCAGCCTACAATAAGAACAAGAAGAGATTCCAGGTTCCCGGATTCCGTAAGGGTAAGGTTCCTTACCAGTTGGTAATCAAGTACTACGGTGAGGGTGTTCTTTACGAGGATGCTATTGATGAGATTGTCAATCCTGCTTATCAGGCAGCTGTTAAGGAGAACGAACTTCAGGTTGTTTCCCGTCCTGAACTCGATGTTGAGTCCATCGATGAGAACGGAATGAAGTACACTCTCACAGTTACGGTAAAGCCTGAGGTCAAGCTCGGTAAGTACGAGGGCGTTGAAGCTCCTTATGCTGAAAGAGAAATCACAGACGAGACAGTTAATGCTGATATCGAAGCAATGAGAAGAAGAAATTCTACTCTTGAGAACGTTGAGGACCGTCCTGCAAAGGAAGGCGATACAGTTGTTATCGACTATGAGGGCTTCAAGGATGGCGTTGCTTTCGAGGGCGGCAAGGGCGAGAACTACAGCTTGAAGTTAGGTTCCAAGTCCTTTATTCCCGGCTTCGAGGAGCAGGTTGCAGGTCACAACATCGATGAGGAATTTACAATCGAAGTAACATTCCCTGAAGATTACCATGCAGAAGAGCTCAAGGGTCAGGCTACAACATTTAATGTTAAGATCCACAACATCAAGGAAGAGAAGATTCCTGAGCTTGACGATGAGTTTGTTAAGGATGTTTCCGAGTTTGATACTTTGGATGAGCTTAAGGCTGATATCAGAAAGAACCAGGAAGAGGCAGCAAAGAATGAGGCAAAGAATGCTTTCATTAACGCTGTTGTAGGTGTTGTTGCTGATAATGCAGAGGTTGAGATCCCCGATGCAATGATCGATAACGAAGTTGAGAGCATGGCTGACGAGCAGGCTGCAAGAATGAGCCAGCAGGGTATCGGACTTGATATGTATCTGCAGTACACAGGTCAGAGCATGGAGGACTTCAAGGCAGGTCTTAAGCCTATGGCTCTTGTCAGAACCAAGAGCAATCTTGTAATCGAGGCTGTTGCTAAGGAACTCAAGATGGAGGCTACTGCTGAAGAGTACCAGAAGGAACTCGAGGATATGGCTAAGGCTTACAACACAGAGGTTGATAACCTTAAGCAGGCATTCGGTGAGGATAATCCTTACATCAAGGAGACTATCATCAACAGAAAGACTGTTGAGTACCTCGCTGACAAGGCTGTTAAGACTGAGCCTAAGGAAGAGAAGAGCGAGGAGAAGAGCGAAGAGTAATCTTTTGTTCGTGATAATGAAATCCTGCCGCCGTTTCATTAAGTGGAACGGCGGTTTTATTATTTATAATATATGTGATAAACTTAATTGTTTGAACAAATATGTTTCAAAGGAGCTTGTCGATGGCGAACATGAGATACAACGGCGGTGATAACGGGAACAACGGAGAAATCCTCAGCTGTTCTTTTTGTGGCAAATCAGAGTACGATGTACCGAGATTGTTTTCCGGAGTTAACTGTTATATCTGTATTGACTGTATCAGAACAGCTTACGGTATTATTTCCGAAGAGGAGAAGGTCAGAAAGAAGAAGAGACTAAGCTCTACGATGCCGAAGAAGCTTACTACGCCTCACGACATCAAGGACAAGCTTGACCAGTATGTTATCGGTCAGGATGATGCGAAGGTCGCTCTTTCTGTTGCCGTGTATAATCACTACAAGAGGGTTTATACGGATATGCCTGAGGACGATACGGAGATATCGAAGAGTAATATCCTGCTGTTAGGTCCGACCGGTTCCGGTAAGACCTTGCTTGCCCAGACTCTTGCAAGAATACTCGATGTACCTTTCGCTGTAGCAGATGCCACCTCTTTGACTGAAGCAGGTTACGTAGGTGAGGACGTTGAGAATATCCTCCTCAAGCTTATCATGGCAGCGGATTACGATATCGAGCGTGCTCAGATGGGTATCATCTACATCGATGAGATTGATAAGATCACTAAGAAGTCAGAGAACGTTTCCATTACAAGAGATGTATCCGGTGAAGGTGTTCAGCAGGCATTGCTTAAGATTCTCGAGGGAACAGTTGCTTCCGTTCCTCCCAAGGGCGGCAGAAAGCATCCGAACGAAGAGTGCCTTACTATCGATACCACAAATATCCTCTTTATCTGCGGCGGTGCGTTCGACGGACTTGAGGATATAATTGCTCAGAGAGTTGCTGAGAAGCAGTACGGCTTCGGTGCCACAGTAAGATCGAATGATGAGAAGCACAGCGGTGCCTACTTCAATAAGGTTCAGCCTATGGATCTTATGAAGTTTGGTCTGATTCCTGAGTTTATAGGAAGAATCCCCGTTACAGTTGCTCTTAACAAGCTTCTTGCGGAAGATCTCGTAAGAGTTCTTACACAGCCTAAGAATGCACTTGTAAAGCAGTATAAGAAGATGTTAAAGCTCGATGACGTAGATCTCGAGTTTACAGACGAAGCAGTTCTTGCCATCGCTAACAAGGCTATTGACCAGAAGACAGGTGCGAGAGGTCTGCGTGCAATCATCGAAGAGACGATGCAGGGCGTTATGTACGATATCCCTTCCTCCAAGGACGTGTCGAAGTGCATTATCGACGAGGCATGCGTAACCGAAGGTAAGGAACCTACTCTTATCTATAAGAAGAAGGTTGAGAATAAGGACAGCGGTTCTTCGGGCAGCAATAAGCGCCTCGGAGTCGGCTGATAAATAAAGGGGGTACTGTCATGGCTGCTAGTTACTATATCTGTCTTGATATCGGAGGCACGAAGATTCTGGGTGCTGTATTTGACAGCAAGAAGAACATTGTCTACAGGATCAAGAAGAAGACAAAGGCTGACGGTGATGCCACGCAGAATGTTGAAGAGACCATCATTTCAGTTGTTGATGAGCTGATTGAAGGATTCGGCATTAAGGCTGCACAGATAAAGGCTATTGCTGCCGGTGCTCCCGGTGTTATCGACCAGCAGAACGGAATAGTACTTACTTCACCTAATCTTCCCTGGAAGAATTACGACATAAGAAAGCCTATCGAGAAGAGATTCGGTGCACCTTTCTTTATCGGAAACGACGTTAATGTCGGTGTTTTGGGTGAGTATAAGTATGGTGTTGCCAAGGGAAAGAAGAACGTAGTCGGTCTGTTCGTAGGAACGGGTATGGGCGGCGGACTTATCCTTGACGGCAAGCTTTACACAGGACATAAGTTTAAGGGTGCCGAGTACGGACACATGGTTTTGGATCCGGAAGGCCCCCGCTGCAACTGCGGTCAGAGAGGATGCCTTGAGGCTTTCTCCAGTAAGCAGGGAATGAGTGATTATATAAGAGGGCAGGCAGCAAGAGGCAGACAGACACCCATGGCTGAAGCTGTGGAAGGCGGTGTGTTTAAGAGTAAGCTTCTTAAGAAGAACCTTAAGGCAAAAGACCCCGTAACAGTTGAGGCTGTTGACCGTGCGTGTCATTACCTTGCAATCGCATCAGGCAATCTGGTTAATACATTCAGCCCCGAGATCGTTGTTTACGGCGGCGGTGTAATTGAGGCTTGCGGTGACTATTTCCTCGATAGGATCTTATCTGAGGTTGATAAGTACTGTATGCCTTCTATAAGAGAGACAGTTGAGTTCAAGACAGCAGCTTTGGGAGATGATTCCATCCTCTGGGGTGCTCTGTCTATGATCTTGGACAAATAATCAAAAAGGAAGAATAGAACGAACATGGCGCGAATTGATTCTGTAAACAAGGTTTTTGATCCTCAAGAGGCGGAACCGAGGCTTTACAATGAGTGGAAGGACAAAGGTTATTTCAAGCCTTCTGACGATGATAAGAAGGAGACATTCTCGATAGTTATGCCTCCCCCGAATATAACGGGACAGCTTCACATGGGTCACGCACTCGATAATACTTTGCAGGATATCCTCGTAAGATATAAGAGAATGAGGGGATATGCTACTCTTTGGGTACCCGGTACAGATCATGCCTCCATCGCAACAGAAGCTAAGATCGTTGAGCAGATGAGATCAGAGGGCATCTTCAAGGAAGACTTGGGAAGAGACGGATTCCTTGAGCGTGCATGGGACTGGAAGAAGAAGTACGGCGGCAGAATCGTTGAGCAGCTTAAGAAGATCGGTTCTTCATGTGACTGGGATCACGAGCGTTTCACAATGGATGAGGGATGCTCCGAGGCTGTTAAGGAAGTATTCGTTAAGTACTATAACCAGGGCTATATCTACAGAGGTGAGAGAATCATCAACTGGTGCCCTCACTGCCTTACATCAATCTCCAACGCTGAGGTTGAGTATGAAGATCAGGCAGGTCACTTCTGGCATCTTAAGTATCCTTTCGAGGATGGCACGGGATATATCGAGCTTGCCACCACAAGACCTGAGACCTTGCTCGGTGATACCGCTGTGGCAGTTAACCCCAAGGATGAGCGCTATAAGGACGTTATCGGCAAGATGCTTGTTCTTCCTCTGGTTGGAAGAAAGATCCCTGTTATTGCAGATGATTATGTTGATATCGAGTTTGGTACAGGTGCTGTTAAGATCACGCCTGCACACGATCCCAACGACTTTGAAGTAGGACGCCGTCATAACCTTGAGGTTATTACCGTACTTACTGAAGATGCCAAGGTTACCGAGGATTATCCCAAGTATGCCGGCATGGACCGTTATGAAGCTCGAAAAGCTATCGTTAAAGACCTCGAGGAAGGCGGTTTCCTCTTAAGAACAGAGGACCACAGCCATAATGTTGGTACCTGCTACCGCTGCGGAACTACTATCGAGCCCCGTGTATCGCTTCAGTGGTTCGTTAAGATGGAGGAGCTTGCAAAGCCTGCCATCGAAGCAGTTGAAACAGGAAAGACGAGGTTCGTTCCCACCAGATTCGAGAAGAATTACTTTAACTGGATGAATGATATCCGCGACTGGTGTATCTCAAGGCAGCTTTGGTGGGGTCACAGAATTCCTGCATTCTACTGCGATGACTGCGGTGAGATTGTTGTCACTAAGGACAATGAGGCTGTTTGCCCCAAGTGCGGCAAGAAGATGCGTCAGGATCCCGATACTCTTGATACCTGGTTCTCATCAGCTTTGTGGCCTTTCTCCACTTTGGGATGGCCTGAAAAGACAGATGATCTTAGAAGATTCTATCCGACTGACACTCTCGTAACAGGTTACGATATCATCACATTCTGGGTTTCCCGTATGATGGTTGCAGGACTTGCCCACATGGATGAGGTTCCTTTCAAAGATGTACTTATTCACGGACTTGTAAGAGACGCTCAGGGTAGAAAGATGAGTAAGTCTTTGGGTAACGGTATCGATCCTCTCGAGATAATCGAGAAGTATGGTGCTGATGCATTAAGATTTGCACTCGTTACAGGTAACGCGCCCGGTAATGATCAGAGATTCCAGGAAGACAAGATCGAGCTTGGAAGAAACTTCTCTAACAAGGTTTGGAATGCAATGAGATTCGTTCTTATGAATTGCCCTGACGATCTTTCTTATGAGAATGTTGTTCCTTCAAAATACACACTCGAAGATAAGTGGATCCTTACAGGTCTTAACAGACTTGTATCCGAGGTTACAGTTAACTTCGATAACTATGATTATGGTGTTGCACTGCAGAAGATAGTCGATTTTGTCTGGGATTCTTACTGTGACTGGTACATCGAGATAGCTAAGAGCCGTCTGTTCGATGAACAGTGTCCCACAAGACTTGAGGCGCTTTATCTTCTTAATAATGTATTGGGTACATGTATGCAGCTTCTGCATCCGTTTATGCCATTCGTAACAGAGGAAGTTTACAGGAATCTTGTTATAGATTCTGCCAGTGAATCGATCATGATCTCTGATTGGCCTTCTGTTGATAAGATTAAGGCTTATCCGGATGATGAGAAGATGATGTCAACACTTATGGCTGCCATAAGATCCATGAGAAACATCAGGGCAGAGATGAATGTTGCACCTTCACGCAAGGCTCACATCATTCTTGTAACACCTTCTGATGATGTTGCATCTATGTTTACCAACGGTCTGCCTTTCCTTGAAAGACTTGCAGCCGTAGGTTCCATGGATATCAGGAAAGACAAGGAAGGTATACCTTCTACAGCCGTAGCTGCTTTGTTTGACGGCGGTGAGATCTATATGCCTTTGGAGGATCTTATTGATATCGATAAGGAACTCGACAGACTTGCGAAGGAGCAGGAAAAACTCGCGGGAGAACTTAAGAGACTTGAAGGTAAGCTTTCCAATGAGAACTTTGTCGGTAAGGCCCCTGCTAATGTTGTAGAAGCTGAAAGGCAGAAGCTTGCAAAGTATCAGGAGATGGCTAAGAATCTTTCCGAGAGAATAGATACATTAAAAAACATATAAATATATACATACCAGGAGGAAACCATTATGGCTTCAGAATTTGAAAACAGCGAGTTGATCGCAAAGCTCCCGCAGGAAGGAGTACACTGTTTTGCCGCTAACGAGAAGCAGGTTAAGACAAGAAGGATCGTAACGATAATTCTTATGGCATTGTTTGCAGCCGCAGCTGCTGCATTTCTCATCATGAAGGAAAAGCAGTTGGTTATTGCCGGATTTGCCTGTGCAGGCTTTATCATCAGCCTTCTCGTATTTATCCAGTCTTTCCTTATCGAGAAGTATCGTGTTGCTGTTGACTATAACGAGAAGAAGATCGTTCTTCGCTACCGTTTCAGTCTCATTGAGATCCCTTTCGACTCTTTTGATGCAAGAGAGGGCGAGGCTGACAGAGCAGAGGAGATGCTCGATAATGCTACAAACAGCGGTGCTGTAACTGAGTATCTTGTTCTTGATAATGTTTTTGATGAGGCTTGCTATCAGACATCTACAAAGGATCTTGCTTCCAAGGAGGACTTCTATAAGTTAAGGGAAGAGGCTTTTGCCATTGCTGATGCATACGGTGCAAGAAACAGCGAGGATGCAATCAAGCCCAATACTGACGGAAGAGCTTCAACAAAGGCTAAGATCGCTTCATCTGACCTCGACGAGGACGATATCGACAAGATCGTTGACGAAGCTATGGAAGAGGATAAGAAAGACTGATCCTGTTGATTTTTGATCAAAAGAAGGTAAGATATTAAAGGTTAATAATTTTCTAGGAGGAAATATAAAATGGCATTAGTTTCTGCAACAGAAATGATCAAGAAGGCACACGAGGGACATTACGCAATTCCTGCGTTCAACACAAACAACCTCGAGTGGACACAGTGCATCTTGAGAGCAGTACAGGAGACAAACACACCTGTAATGATCCAGACATCTGAGGGTGCTGCTAAGTACATGGGCGGCTACAAGGTAGTAGTTGATATGGTTAACGACCTTATCGATTCCATGGGTATCACAGTTCCTGTAGCTTTGCACCTTGACCACGGTACATATGAGGGTGCTAAGGCATGTATCGAGGCTGGTTATTCTTCTGTTATGTTCGACGGTTCACACTTCCCGATCGATGAGAATATCGCTAAGTCCAAGGAGATCATCGAGCTCGCACATGCTAAGGGCGTATCCGTTGAGTGCGAAGTTGGTGGTATCGGCGGTACAGAGGATGGCGTTACATCCAATGGTGAGCTCGCTGATCCTGCTGAGTGCAAGAAGATCGCTGATCTCGGTGTTGACTTCCTTGCAGCTGGTATCGGTAACATCCACGGTAAGTATCCTGAGAACTGGGCTGGTCTTAACTTCGACAGACTCGCTGAGATCAAGGAAGCTATCGGTGGTAAGCCTATGGTTCTCCACGGTGGTTCCGGTATTCCTTTCGAGCAGACAAAGAAGGCTGTTTCTCTTGGTGTTTCTAAGATCAACATCAACACAGAGCTCCAGCTCGTATTCGCTGCTGCTACAAGAAAGTACATCGAAGAGGGCAAGGACCTCGAGGGTAAGGGCTACGATCCCCGTAAGCTCCTCAAGCCCGGTTGTGAGGCTATCGTTGCTAAGGCTAAGGAGCTCTGCGAGGGCTTCGAGGCTGCTGGTAAGGCTTAATAATAACCTGTCTTACTGATTAAAATGTAAATAAACCCCGGCAGATTTTCTGTCGGGGTTTTACTATAAAATAATTTTTAGTATAATGATTTGGTTGTTTATTATTATGAAGGGGTGGATGATATGGAACAATTTCAGCCGCAGATAACTATTGACCAGATGGAGAGAGTCTCGAGCATTGTATCGAGCATTAAGAATTACTATTCTTCTAAGATGGTAGGACAGGAAAGATTAGGTCTTTCGCTGTTGGTATCGATGATTGCTAATGGTCATATCCTGCTTGAGTCAGTTCCCGGACTTGCCAAGACGACTGCAGCTAAGGTCGTTACGGAATCCGTTAATGGTGAGTTCTCAAGAATTCAGTGTACTCCTGACCTTCTCCCGAGTGATATCGTCGGTACACAGACATTCAATATGAGCAATAACACTTTCGAGACCAAGATAGGTCCTGTATTTGCTAATTTCGTTCTTCTCGATGAGATTAACCGTTCAAGTGCGAAGACTCAGAGTGCCATGCTCGAGGCAATGCAGGAAAGATCTGTAAGTATCGGCGGTAAGACATATAAGCTTCCCGATATCTTCGTTGTAGTTGCTACTCAGAACCCGATCGAGCAGGAAGGTACATATGAGCTTTCAGAGGCTCAGCTCGACCGTTTCCTTATTAAGGAAGTAATTACATATCCTACGGCTGATCAGGAGGTTGAGATATTAAACCGTATCGAGCGGGATGTATTTACATCCGTTAATCCTGTTGCAACTATTGAGGATGTTGTTTTCTTACAGGATATCTGCAAGAAGGTTTATCTTGCTCCTTCAATAAAGAATTACATCGTAAGCATCGTTCAGGCTTCAAGAGAAGTTAACAAGCATATTTCTCCCGAACTAGCATCCTATGTTGCAATGGGTGCCAGCACACGTGCCGCTATCGCTTTCATGGAGGTAGCTAAGGCCGTTGCAATGATCGAGGGAAGAGCATATGTTGTTCCTGATGATGTTAAGGCTTTACGCTATGAGGTGTTAAGACACAGGATTATGCTTAACTTTGCTGCTATTGCGGACGGCGTAAAGGAAGAATCCATTATTGATGCAATCATCGGAGCAGTTCAGACTCCATGAAGCTCGACTATGTATCAAGGATCTCGAACGGCCTTCAAAGATACAAGACAATAGCTACCAATAAGGCCACGAGCAGAGTACTTGACGGTTCATACAACTCTATCTACAAGGGTAGAAGTATGAACTTTGATGAGCTGCGCGAATATGTTCCCGGCGATGATATCAAGGATATTGACTGGAAGGCGACTTCAAGAAGCCAAAAGGTCCTTGTAAGACAGTATATCGCTGAGAAGAAGCATAATATCATGCTCGTAATGGATACTAATAAGCGAATGCTTGCCCAGACGGCCGACGGCGAGGAGAAGAGAGATGTTGCCCTTATTGCCGGCGGATCACTGGCTTATATGGTAAACAGAAACGGTGATTATGTTAGTGCGATATTCCCTGATTCGAGTTCTATGCGCCATTTCCCTTTCAAGATGGGGCTTCTTAACATAGAGAATATCCTCTCGAACTATCATAATTCCGTAGATATGAAGAATAATTCAGATCTTGTAAATGCTCTTCAGTATCTTATCCGTAATATCAGGAGACGAATGATTATCGTTATCGTTACGGATCTTCAGGGGATGAGAAGAATTCCTGATTCAATTTTAAGACAGCTTATCCTCGTTCATGATGTTCTTATGATCAACGTAAGTGACACCAACATTTACGGCAAGAAGGTATACAGCGTAAACAACGAGACTTATATCCCTCCGTTTATATCTGAAAGCAAGAAACTCCGTAAGCTTGAGGAGAAGAAGAAGAGGGAAATATTTGAGGAATGTGACAACAAACTTAAGCGTCATGGCATTGCTATGGCAACAGTAGGCTCCGTCGACAGGATAGACAGCAGCCTCATCGAACTGCTCGAAAAGCATAAGTTAAACAAGTAAGGAAAACATGGAAACTACGGTAAACCTGCAAAGACTGCTCAGATATACATGGCGCCCCATCACGATTGTGGGGGCACTGCTGGCGCTTGCGTCTTTGATTCTTATTTGCATGATTTTCTTCAAGATCAACAGCAATAAGAAAAAGCATAAGAAGAATACCATCAGGGAGATCATGTGGACGCCACCTCACCTTGAAAGGTTAAAGCAGGAGTATCTGGCAAAGCTTTTGGCTGTTGAGGAAGAGTTTAACAGACACCCTGATGATATCAGAGGCGCCTACGAGAGCATGAGTTCTCTCGTCAGAGAATTCGCTTATAAAGCAACCGGCGTAGAGGTTGATAAATATACTCTTACTGAGATCAGGTTTACGGACATGAAGGGTCTTGCTGATCTTGTCGAGGAGTATTATGAGCCTGAGTTCGACAAGATATCCGAAGGTGATGTTAAGTCGTCAATTGAGAAGACAAGGAGGCTTATCCTGGGATGGAACTAAAGTATGAGCTTGTCCTTTACATCTGCCTTGGTATTTCTTTGGTATTTGTTGTCTTCTCGTTCGTCCGCTTCAGAAGAAGAAAGAAGTATAAGACAGGTACAAAAGCTTTTGAGGCTGATTATCTTAAGGAGATCCCGTATTTCAGACGTAAGCTTATCTTGTATAAGATACTTAAATTCGTCCTTACGATGATCATCATAATAAGCATATCATTGTCCGGTGTTCTTATGGCAAGGCCTTACAAGACCGAGGTCGATGAGATACGTAACATGAACAGGGATATTATCCTTTGCATGGATATCTCAACGACCGTAGATAATCTTAATGCGGTTCTTATCGATAAGCTTGAAGATGTTGTAAGAGATCTTGACGGAGAGAGATTCGGTATCGTTATTTTCAACACATCCCCGTTGTATCTGGTTCCTCTTACGACAGACTATGAGATGGTTCTTAACGAACTCGAACTCATTAAGGAAGCATTGGAACTTCGAACTGACTTCTATAACGGTTCTATCGGATACACTTCGCGTCTGGTTGAACTTGATGCATATATCAGTGACGGAACTTTGGTAGGTAACATCCAGAGAGGTTCTTCCATCATAGGTGACGGACTGGCTGCTGCCTGTCTTGATTTCCCGAATATCGAAGAAGATCCGGACAGATCAAGGATAATCATATTCTCGACGGATAACGATCTTCAGGGTAATGAGATCATAACCTTGCCGCAGGCAGGGCAAATGTGTGCAGACAGGGGTATCATTGTTTACGGCATCGGAACAGAGGTTATGTATAACGATGACAGAGCAATGATGAAGGCAGCCGTAGAATCGACCGGCGGCGAGTTCTTCTATGGTGAGAATCCGAGAGTTGTCTCGAATATAGTTAATAACATTCAGGAGCAGGTTGCATCACTCGATACTATCGAGCACGAGATCAGAGAGACCGATATGCCGGAGATTCCGTTTATCGCACTTCTTATCTCGATAGCATGCATGATACTGCTGCAGTGGCTTTGTAAGGTGTAAGTATGGATATACCCGATTTTAAAAACATGGTTCTGGGTGATTTCATATTTAATCCCATCATTCCCGTAAAGATGATGATAGTCATCTGTGTAGTTTTACTTGTGTTTAAAAGGAAGGGTGTTATTCCTTACATAAGACAGATTCTGACCGTTCTTTTGCTGTTCCTTATCAACTTAAGACCTATGTATCCCGATGACAACATCAGGGTAGAGAAGCAAAAGATTGATATGAATATAGTCTTTGTTGTTGATGACACGATTAGTATGCTTGCTGAAGATCAGGAAGGCTATGAGACCAGAATGGATGCTGCAAAAGCAGACATGTATTACATCATAGACAGTTTGCCCGGTGCAAGGTTCTCGGTTCTTGCATTTAACAATGAAGCTCAGGTTCTAAGTCCTTTTACTGATTCTGAGGCATATGTAAAGAATGCAATAGATATGATTGCACCGATTCCTTCTCTTTATGCTACGGGTACCAACATCAGTATATGTTATGAAGCTTTGGATTCCGTACTGACAAGTGTGAGCATCAGTCACAACTCTGATGACGATGTTGAAGATGAGCAGGATAGTTCTCCTGATACGGACAGAACTATGGTCTTCTTCTTTACTGACGGTGAGAATACCGATAATAACACGTTAAGTTCATTTTCGAGGCTTTCCGACCGTGTTGACGGCGGTGCTGTTATAGGATACGGCACCGAAAGAGGCGGACAGATGCATTATATGAGCACACAGTTTGGTACGGTTGCCACAGTTATAGACCAGCGTGGAAACGGATATTCGGCAGCTGTATCAAAGATAGATGTAACTAATCTTAACCAGATAGCAAATGACCTGAATATCCAGTATATCCATAATACAGACCGCACTGCTTTGGATAATACTATTGATGAGATTAAGGCTATTGCTGACGGTGAGGCTGATGAACTGTTTAAACAGGGTTATTCGGATGTTTATTTCTGGTTCGTTATTCCTCTCGTACCATTGGTTGCTTACGAATTTATCAGTCTGAAGAGGAGGGGATAATAGATGAAGAGATTAATGATCGGAATCTGGACTGTCCTGCTGATTCTCTTTGGAATGGTTATTGTATCCGAATTAACAAACAACAAACTAATCGAGAACTTCAAGCAGGGAAAATATGAGCATAATGCTTTCGGTTTCCTGGGGTTCTTAGAGCCTTATGTTAACCACTATAACCGCGGTTGTATCTATTATGCGATCGGTGACTATCAGGATGCCCAGAAAGAGTTTGAGCGTGCTATGGAAAGTGATATAGCTGATCCTGACGAATGCAGACTCAGGGTAAATCTTGCTTTGTCACTTGTTAAGCAGCTCGACCTTTCTGATGTAAACGAAGATAATCTTCAGGATATACTTGATGTACTCGATCAGGCCCGCGATATCCTCTGTGAGGATGGTTGCGCTAACCGTGATGACAATAATGGTCATTGGCCTGATGCCCAGACTCTGAAGAATGAGATAGATGAGCTTTATAACCAGCTCACTACACCTCCGGAGGAGCAGGATCCGGATAATGATCCTGATGCATCTCCCACACCTACACCTACACCTACTCCTACGCCGACGCCTTCTCCCACACCGGAAGGAGGAGAGGATACGCCTACGCCTACAGAGGATCCTAGTGGCCCCACACCCACACCTGATGGTGAGGAAGGAGGTCCTACACCGACCCCTGAGGAGAATGGTAACGGAGATCCCGAGACGCCTACACCCGAAGGTGGTCAGCAGGGTGCAACACCGACTCCGACACAGACTCCCGAGGAACAGCTCATGGATATTCAGAACCAGGCTCAGCAGGAAAGATATGCCGGTGCAAACGGTACACCGAGTGATGAGTATAACTGGAATATGGGAGATTGGGCATCCTGGTAATTCGTTCGCCAAGAGGCGCTTGGCCGCAAACAGTACTTCCGGCCGGATTCGTGGTATAATGCGCGTATGGTCGCTAGACAGTATGACATGGATCCGGACCGCAATGTTCTTAATACCAGGGAACCGGATGATAAGAACGGCTTCATCATAAAGACAGATGAGAATAAGCGTAAGCTTATGAGATCATCCCGTTATGAGTCTGTTGAATTTACCGATACATCTTTGGACTATGCAGGAACATTTGAGGATGAGGCTTTGATATCAGGTCAGGTAAGACCTGAGGTTACTGCGCACTACAATACCGGGTACGACGGCAAACCTAATGTCTATGATCCTTCCCGAGACAGCGTCATTCCTATGGTAAGTTCAGATTCATTCGACCGCACATCTACTATGGGTGCTCTTACCAAGGAGTCATTTTCACTGCCGAGATTCTTTACCAATCCCGTTGATCTGATTATCGGTTCGGTAATTTTAACAGCCCTGATCGTACTCGAGATAATTGGTCTTATTGTCATTCTCTGACCGTCTTTTTTGTTATATATCCCTGTGGCATTTTATACCTGCGTTTAATATAATTTTCTTAGTTTGTATTTTCAGGAGGGTATTATTATGTCATCGGTTTCTGTTTGGCTGATTGTCCTCTGTGTCACTCTCGTAGCTATGGCTTATGTATTCTGGAATTACATAAGAATCAAGAAGCTTCCTGAAGGCACGGCGGAGATGTCCGAACTTGCAAGTATCATCAGATCCGGCGCAGAAACATTCCTTAAGACGGAATTCAAGTACATCGGTATCGTTCTTGTTACAGTAGCAGTTATATTCTGCCTCGTTATCGAGAAGACATCCGGAATCTCATTCCTCATCGGAGGCGTTATGAGTTCTCTGGTTTGTCTTTTGGGTATGAAGAGTGCGACTTATGCTAATGTAAGAACATCAAACAAGGCAAGAGAATCATTGTCCATCGGTGAGACGGTCAAAGTTGCTCTTTGCGGCGGTTCCATAAGCGGACTTGCTGTTCAGGCCTTCGGTATGTTTGGTTTGATCGTTGTTCTTCTGTTAGGAGAATTCGTATTCAAGGACGGCGGTGTATCACATACCGCATTGAGTCACGGTTTAGTCTTTAACCTTATCTGCAATCCTACAATGATCAGAATCTCCACTTATTCACTCGGATGTTCAATTGTTGCTATGTTTAACCGTGTTGCAGGCGGTAACTATACAAAGGCAGCAGATATCTCATCTGATATCCTTGGTAAGCTCCGTCACGACCTTCCTGAGGATGACTCAAGAATCCCTAATACTATCGCTGACTTTATCGGTGATAATGTTAACGATATCGCAGGTAACTGCTCCGACTTACTCGAGAGTTTTGTTGCAACTATGTCAGCTACCATCATGATCGCTGTTACTATTTATCAGGTCGCTATTCACGAAGGTTATTCGATCGAAGAGACAGCATTTAATCATGCTACTTTATTCCCGGTAGTCCTCGCTTGCTGCGGACTTATCGGATGTCTTATCGGACTTGGCATTGCCAACTTCAAGAAGATGGGTGACGATCCTTCAAAGGAGCTCGACCTGTCAACATGGATTTCTGCCGGTATCACTCTTGTATTAGGCGGAATCGCATCCTATGTTCTTTTCCATGGTTATGATCTGAGTGCATACAGCTTTAAGCTCGGATGGGCTTCACCCTGGATTTCTGCTATCCTTGGCATAGCAAGCGGTGTTGCTATCGGTATTATTACTGAGTACTACACTTCAACCGAGTACAAGCCCACCAGGGAGCTTGCTGAAATCTGTACGGAAGGTGAAGCTTTCGTTGTTACGAAGGGTGATGCCATCGGTTCAAGATCATGTCTTTTCCCGATCCTTCTTATCGGTATATCACTTCTTATCTCCGGTATCCTCTGCGGTACTTACGGTGTAGCAATCTCCTCGCTGGGAATGCTCGCTTTCGTTGGTGCAACGGTTTCCATTGACGCATTCGGTCCTATTGCAGATAACGCAGGCGGACTTGCCGAGGCTTGCCATCTTCCTCCGGAAGTACGTGCCATCACGGATAAGCTTGATGCCGTAGGAAATACGACGGCAGCTATCGGTAAGGGTTTTGCTATCGGATCAGCAGCTTTCGCTACAGTGTCGCTTATTACGGCTTATGTAGGACAGTATACTGAACTTGGCAGTGAGCCTGTTTTGAATTTCGCATCGTTTGCAGTTATTGCCGGCGGTATCATCGGAGGCTCTCTCGTTGAGTACTTTACAGCTGTACTTACCGATAACACTATCGATTCCGCCAAGCTTATGGCGGACGAGGGTGACAAGCAGATGTCCATTCCCGGTGTTCTTGACGGAAGTGTAAGACCAGACTACAACAAGATGATCGCAATGGCAGCAAGAGAAGCTATCCACAAGATGGTTCTTCCTTCGCTCCTTGCACTCGTTATCCCTGTTGTAGGCGGTATCCTCTTCGGTGTTCAGTTCGTCGGAGGCTTGCTCGTAGGTGCTACTATCGTTGCTATCCCGAGAGCTATCTTCATGGGTAACTCCGGTGGTGCTTTTGATAACGCCAAGAAGTATATCGAGTCCGGATTGCTTGAAGGTCACGGCAAGGGCTCTGCCGCTCATAAGGCATCTGTAACAGGTGATACCATAGGTGACACTCGAAAGGATGTTGTCGGCGTTGCTCTTGATATCTTCATCAAGCTCATGTCAACAGTTGCAAACACACTTGCGCCTGTTCTGAGAAACATCTCGATCTTCAGATTCTGATAAGTACTGTCGGATTTTGTTGTTACAACCGCCTTTCCTATGGGGAAGGCGGTTTTTGTAATCATTAAGAAACGAAAGCAGGGCGACTATCTGATAAAATAAAATATATTATTGTTTCTGATCAGAGGAGTTAGTATGGATTTTGAATTCAGTACAGACGGATTTTTGCCATATGATTCATTCGATTATATATATAAAGACAGAAAGCTACCCGAGTTTGGTGACCCGGCATGTCCTTATGCACGGCAGATTTCTTCATGGAAGTTTTTCTTAGCTCAGGGCGAATCAAAGATTCCGTTCGGTTTTGAGGCACCGTTATTTGATGACTCTGACTGGGACATAATCAATGCTCCGTCCACATGGCAGACTGAAGGTTATGGTCTTCCTCAGAATCTTCTTTATAACTATCCTGATGAACTCATGAAGCTTACCAAGCGCGGAGAGGATTCAATAAGCGACAAGTATATTATGAAATCCACGGGGGAAGAGTCTGATGAAGTCGGAATTTACAGGACGACTGTCATCTTTACTCCTGAGGATATAGACAGAGCTATATATCTTGAGACTTCAGGTATATGCGGAAGCTTCGATATTTATCTTAACGGACAGCTTCTTTCAGAGTCCCATTCGGTACTTACAAGAAAGAGGATCCTTTTGTCGGACAGTGCTAAAGCCGGTGCCAATACACTTGCTATCGCTGTTTACAGATGGGACAGGGCTAAGAACGGCCACATTATAAAGGAACTTATGAACTTTGGTTTCTCGGGAATCATAAGACCGGTTACTATCGTAACTGAGCCTTTGCTCGAGATGAGCAATTTAAGACTTCACATTACATCTGTTCCTGACGCTTACGTTGACCAGCTCTCTATTGTAAATTCTGATAATCAGATAGTAAGTGCTTCCACGGCGCTTTCGACCAAGATCGTATCAGGTGTATCCCGAGGTAATTTCTCGGTGACAGCCGACTTCAGAGTCAGAAACCACACTGAAGTTACTATGCCTTACTCCTTGAGAGTATCTTTGATGGAGTCAAGACCTGAATATGATCCGTATAAGCTGCCTCTTGTTCAGATCAGCATCCAGTCTCAGGCGGGCGGAACAGCTGATGCTCATTCGACCAGAAGAGAAAAGGTCGAGTTTGTTGCTTTGGACGTAGCAAGATGGAATGATGCAACACCTATTCTTTACGATGTCATAATCGAGATAATGGACAGTGAGGGAAGGGTAATCTGCACGAAGAAGAAGAGATTCGGCTTCAGAACTGCTGAGATCCTTGCAGATAAGTTCCATATCAACGATACTCCGGTACAGCTGAAGCTCGTCCGTTACTGTGAATTCGATCCTAAGGGCGGTATTAGCGTTCCGTTAGGAAGATTCCGTCAGGATATCATCCTTATGAAGCGCTGCGGAATAAACGGCGTTATAGGCCAGGGATTCCCGTTAAGTGATGAGTTCCTTAACCTTTGTGACCAGTATGGTATCTATGTTATAGCCTGCTGTGACAGAAGATATATGAGAGATTATGCGGAGAGTGCGATAAACCATCCTTCCGTAGTAATGTGGGCAATAAACGAATACCGTTTTAATAAGGATAAGTGCCTCAAGATAAAGAATGAGATTACATCCGAAGTCGATCCCACAAGACCTTGGTACTGCCAGGAAGACTGGGATAAGGTTGTATCTGATGTAACTCCTTTCCCGAATGAGGCCGGTATCGTTTTTGGTCCATGGGTCGACCTGTGCCTTGACAGAAGAGAAGTGTTCTCGAAGAACAGGACTGGAAAGAACCTTTTCGAGAGTATTCCGGGCAGAGGAAAGTATACTGACGATAATGCCGACTACAAGTGGATTCATCACGCGGATCTTGTTGGCGGAAAGAACAGGGATGACAGTTGTATTGGTCAGGGTATCGTAGATGCCGAGCGTAATCCGCACCCTATCTATCACGATATCAAGAACCAGTGCCGTACCATAAGCATCTTCTCGCACCCTGATGATCCTTCGACGCTTACACTTCGTAATGCGCATCCGTTTGCTTACACTCCTGAGCTCTTGCTCGAGTGGAAGGTAATGCTTGGCGGTCATGCAGTAATGACGGGAAGAGGAACGATACCTGCGATCGAGCCTTACGGCACCAGAACATTGAAGTTCCCAATCAACGTTGATAAGTATTTAAATGACGGCTGGGGTGAAGGTAAGCCGGAGCTTGTTGAGCTTTATATGGGTCTTTTGTCACACCAGATTGTATTTGATATCTCACTTAAGCTTTACAGAGATACATACTACGCGAAAGAAGGCTACGAGATGGCATTCTACCAGGATGTTATCTCCGAAGAGTGCGGTCTGCCGGGTGGCGGAGCATTCAAGCCTGCGGCGTCTCTTGATGCTAATGATGGTGCAGGGGATGAGTCTGTAAAAGCTGCTCTTCCAGCTCCTGAAGTATCAGAAGAGTCGTTCGACGGTTCACTTACAGTAATGGAAGACGAGCCTGAGGATGAGCTCGGAGAGTTGAATCTCGAGCAGACGAGCATGGAAATCGCTGCGGAAGAGGCTCCTGAAGAGTCCCAGATATCCAAGATGGATGCATCCGAGATCCGCGCCCTTCCTGAGTGCATCGAGGTTACAGAAGATTTCCTTAATATGCGCTTTGACAGAAAGAACGGTTCATTGTGCGGTATCAGGTCGCATGACTATGAGTTTATCAAGGGATCCATGATGCCGAGTTTCTACAGATGTCCGTCGAATATCGACAGAACTGACAGAAGCTTTATCCTGTCGAAGACGATTTTCTCGAATGAAAGCGACTACGAGCAGATTCAAAAGTCGATCAAGTTCGCCGGTATGACTTATGGTGTCTCGAATGATATGTTCTCAATCGTTTCCAAGTATAAGTCTTTCGCTATGAAGGGCGATATTCTTGTTGCGTACGAGGTTCCTTTACAAAACCACATCCGTGTTACTTTGAACTTCACGCCTAAGTACGACATGATAAGGTATGGTTTCAGAGTACCCGTGTCACGTGACGATATACTTTGTACCTGGTACGGAAGAGGTCCGGGTGAGTCTTATTACGACCGTAAGAATGCTACGAAGATAGGTCTGTTTTCAGCCGGTGCCGATAAGATATTCCATTCTTATGCAAGACCTGCCGAGAACTCTTCTCATACTGATACGGATACGCTTAAGCTTCAATCCGCTGACGGAAGTTCCGTTGTTATCAAGAGAGTATCAGGCGACAAGAAGTTTGACTTTACGATACTTCCTTTCACACCTGAGCAGATGAATGAGTCATTGCATGATGAGATCCTTATGCAGAACGAATCCTGTGAGCTTCTCATTGACTTTTGCTCCAAGGAGATTGAGCGTACAGATACTAATACGACCAGTTTGCCGCTAAAGAAAAACGTCACCTATAAGGAGACGTTTGAGATAATTATCAACGAGAAGTAATCAGTATCAGACGTTGAATCTGAACAGAACGACGTCTCCGTCCTTCATTACATACTCCTTGCCCTCTGAACGGACAAGACCTTTCTCTTTGCATGCTGCCATGGAACCTAATTCCACGAGTTCATCGTAGGGGACAACTTCAGCACGGATGAATCCTCTTTCAAAGTCAGAGTGGATCTTACCAGCAGCCTGCGGAGCTTTTGTGCCTTCCTTAATAGTCCATGCACGTACTTCCTGCGGTCCTGCCGTAAGATAGGAGATAAGTCCGAGAAGCTTATATGAAGCCTGGATCATCTTATCAAGACCTGCAGAGTCGAGACCAAGATCATCAAGGAACATCTGTCTGTCTTCATCCTCGAGCTGGCTTAATTCTTCCTCAATCTTTGCAGAAATTACAACCACCTCAGAGTTCTCTGAAGCAGCAATCTTTCTTACTGTCTCAACATAGGGGATATCAGGATTCTTGATATCATCTTCCGCGATGTTGCAGCAGTAAAGAACCGGCTTCATGGTGATAAGCTGAAGGTCCTTTGTGTACTCGAGTTCATCTTCATCAAGCTCTACTGAACGGGCTGATTTCTCAGCTTCCAAAGCTGCGTAGATCTTCTCATATACATCGAGGGCTGCCTGATAAGTCTTATCGCCGCCCTTCATCATCTTCTTTGTCTTGTCGATTCTCTTCTCCATGACTTCCATGTCTGAAAGCACGAGCTCAAGATTAATAACTCCGATGTCGCGTTCAGGATCTGCATTACCGTCAACGTGGATAACATCGGGATCGTCAAAACATCTGACAACATGAACTACAGCATCTACTTCTCTTATATTCGAAAGGAATTTATTTCCGAGACCTTCACCCTTGCTCGCACCTTTAACAAGTCCTGCGATATCAACAAATTTGATAACTGCGGGAGTGTACTTCTCGGGGTTATACATCTTGGCAAGCTCATCGAGTCTCTTATCAGGTACAGCAACAACACCGACATTAGGCTCGATAGTGCAGAAGGGGTAATTAGCCGATTCTGCTCCTGCCTTTGTGATTGCGTTAAATAATGTACTCTTGCCTACGTTAGGAAGTCCTACAATGCCCAGTTCCATCGTTTGTACCTCTGTATGTATAGTTTATATATTTTTAATAAAGCGTAGGTATTATACCGCAGTTTGTCGGAAATTGTCGAAAATTGTCTCCAATTGTCTCCCAATCCCGCTTTTTTCCCTGCTACGCTTAAGGCGGAACAAGGAAAAGGGGAGGTATAAATGTCTTCAAAAGTTGGTATTGTGAGAGTATACACATCCTTTATGGATGGTATGGCTCCGGAAGCGGCAATGATCGAAGTATCTATTTGTCCGGGTCTTCCCACATTTGATGTTATAGGGCTGTGTGACCCTTCAATAAGAGAATCAAGAGGGAGGATACAGTCAGCTCTTCTTGCGTCGGGGTTTAACATGCCCAAGGGCCATATAACGGTATCGATATCGCCTTCATATATAAAGAAGTCCGGAACTGTATTTGATCTTCCTATAGCTATTGGAATGCTTATAGCTTCAAAACAGATCTGTATGCAGGAAGAAACAGCTATATATGCGTGCGGAGAGATCATGCTCGACGGAACCATAAAGGGAACACCATCTGCAGCTTTACGTCTCCGGCTTGTCGATAAAGAATACGATTATGTCTTTATACCTGAAGATGAGACCGATGCTGCAAAATGCGCAGGTATAACCGCGATGCCTTTGAATAGACTGTCGCAGATACGGATCGCTTTGTCGGAAGGGATGTACGATCCTTGTGAATTCACTTTGGATGACATAAGTGAGTATGATGATGACATTTCTGATTTTTCAGCTGTCAAAGGTCAGGAGAAGGCGATACGTGCACTGCTTATAGCTGCTGCCGGTGTCCATAACATACTTTTACTTGGAAGCCCCGGATGCGGAAAGACCATGGCGGGTAAGATCCTCGCAGGCATTCTTCCTCCTCTTAAAGGTCCGGAGATCGGTGATGTTTACTCTGTAATGGAGGCGGCAGGGCTTAAAGAGGATCCTGAGGAGGGACTTATATTAAGTGACAGGCGTCCGTTCCGTTACATTTATCCCGGTATGAGCAAGGGGCGTATCCTGGGTAATCCCGGGAAGTTAATGCCGGGGGAACTTGCCCTTGCAAATCACGGTGTTCTTTTTGCTGATGAGATCTTTGAGTATAAGCATGATGTGTTGGAGGCTTTACGAGTTCCCCTGGAAGATCATGTGGTGAGAATGAGCAGGGACGGGAGGAATTATGCTTTTCCTGCATCGTTCATCTTTGTGGCAGCCGGTAATCCGTGCAGGTGCGGAATGCTCTACGAAGAGGGAAGAAGGTGCACTTGTACACCAAGGGTTATTAACAGCTATATGTCCAGGATGTCAGGTCCTATCAAGGACAGGATAGACCTTGTTGCCCAGATGAGATCGATCCCGGGCGAGGCTCTTACGAAGTCTGCTGTACGTGAAGAGGTAAGGATCAATCAGAAGATGAGACAACTCGTAAAAGATGCCTGGCAGATGCAAAGAGAAAGATTTAACGACGGTATCTTTAATGGTACTTGTCTAAATGTTGATGCTGAAGTGTTCAGGGCGGATTCCAAAGTAATAGATTACGCATCCGAGATAGCGCAGGCTTGCGGTTTCTCTGCAAGGGGATTTAACCGTCTTTTGAGAGTCGGAAGAACGATCGCGGATCTCGACGGAAGAGAGGACATGGAAGTTAACGATGTAGCCGAAGCGGGAATCTACAGAAAGGGGGAAACAGTACGTGGATAAGTATGAATTAATGTGGCTTGAGAATGCAGCGATAAGATTTGTTACCCGGATGAACAATAAGACTAATGAGCTGATTATCAATACAGGTCTTTGGGCTGGTGATACACCTATAGTGATGGATGACATTAAGCTTCTTGCCCGTGATCTTAATACTCTTAACTTAGGCGATAAATCAAAAGAGGTAATAAGGGATGTAATGAGAAATGAAGAAAGGGTTAAGCTTGAGGTTGAGAAGTATCTGTGGATGATAGAGCAATATAATATAAAGCTTGTCCCCAAAGACCATAAAGACTATCCGTATTCATGGAAGAAACTCTCCGGAATGCCGCCGCTTATTTTCGCGCGGGGTGACACAAGTATATTGTCAAAGATTTCAAGGTGCGGTTCCGCAGCCATCGTCGGTTCGAGGGAAGCGAGCAGGTACGCTTTATACGCTACCGGGCAGTTCAGTTCTTCTCTTGCGTCAAAAGGTGTTGTAATAGTCTCGGGACTTGCGTTGGGAACAGACCGTAAAGCTCATGAGGCATGCATTAATGCGGGAGGTAAGACTGTTGCCATTACCGCGGGAGGTTCCGATGTTGTCTATCCGTATCAGAATAAGGATCTGTATGAGAGGATTATTGAAGACGGTGTCCTGATTACTGAATTGCCGCCCGGTCAGGAAGTAATGAAGCAGTATTTTCCGTCAAGAAACAGACTGATATCGGCATTGTCGGATGTATGTCTTATTATGGAGGCCGGTATGTACAGCGGTACATTGCACACGGCATCTTTTGCGGGAAATCAGGGAAAAGACGTCTTTGTTCTTCCGAATAGTATTTATTCAGATAACTGTCTTGGCGGTCTGCAGCTTTTACGTGATGGCGCTGAGGTCCTCATAGATGTGGATAGCGTTTATGAAAGGATCGTGCATGAGACAGACATAAGACGGGCAGTGCTTAAGGATGGTTTGCAGGATGAACAGGATGGTAAAAGAGACTTGCGGCGACTGTCCAGGACTGATCCTGAAGCCTTATCGGAGGATGACTGGAAGACTGTCGTGTGTGATGAGATATCCGAGCGTCCTAAGAATATAGATGATCTTTGTATTAGTCTCGGAATACCATTCTCATATTTGTCTTCTCTCGTCACGATGCTTGAGACAGAGGGAAGAATTGCCATTGAACGCGGGAAATATGTTTTGACAATTCCCAATCGTTAATCTATAGTAAAAAACCGAGAAAGAGAAAGCGGTGATATGAAAAGATGGGAAAGAATCTTGTAATTGTCGAGTCTCCCGCTAAGGCGAAGACCATTGAGAGATATCTCGGACAAGATTATAAAGTAACGGCAACGGTAGGTCACTTCAGAGATCTGCCGGATAAAACTTTGGGTGTAAATGTAGATAATGATTTTAAGCCCTTATATATAGATAAGAATGTAAAAGTAAAAAAAGAACTTATATCACTTGCCGAGAAATCTGATTTTGTTTATATCGCTACCGACCCTGACCGCGAGGGAGAAGCGATTGCATGGCATGTTGCCAAAACACTTAAGATTGATCCGGCGTCCAAGTGCCGCGTAACATTCAATGAGATTACGAAGAAAGCTGTCCTTGAGGCTATTAATGCTCCGAGAACAATAGATATGGATCTTGTTAACGCACAGCAGGCAAGACGTATACTGGACAGACTTGTAGGTTATGAGTTAAGTCCGCTTCTTTGTAAGAAGATAAGGACCGGTCTGTCTGCAGGCCGCGTTCAGTCTGTTGTTACCAGAATGGTAATGGATAAGGATGCTGAGATAGAGGCATTTATTCCTGAAGACTATTGGAATTTAAGTGCGGAGGTTACACCCGGTGCCAAGAAGGATGCTTTTGTTGTTAAGTATCTGGGAACAATGGAAGGCACGGAACTTGTAAAACCCGAGGGCGGAAGGATCGGTGATGAGAAGACTGCCCGGAGGATCTTCGACAATATTAAGGATAATGACTTTACTGCTGTTACGGTAAAGAAGGGAAAGGGTTCAAGGAAGCCTGCACCTCCGTTTACCACATCCACAATGCAGCAGGAAGCATCAAGAAGGATCGGATTTACTACAAGAACAACGACCAGAGTTGCCCAGCAGCTTTATGAAGGTGTCAATATCGCAGGTCAGGGTCAGACTGCTCTCGTTACTTATATAAGAACAGACTCCGTACGTGTATCTGATGAGGCTGTTACGGCTTCGCACGGCTTGATCTCCAAGCAGTACGGTTCCAATTATGTTTGTCCTTATAAGAGACAGTATAAGAACAGAAACTCATCTCAGGATGCTCACGAGGCGATAAGACCTTCCCACTTTGATTTGGATCCCGAGTCAGTAAAGTCGTCTTTGACCACTGAGCAGTATAAGCTTTATAAGTTGATCTGGGAGAGATTCCTCGCTTCACAGATGGCAGATGCTGTTACAAACACGGTAAGCATCGATGCCAAGTGTAATGATGATGTATTCAGAGCAACGGGCGAGACCGTAGTATTCCCGGGATTCCTCGCAGCTTACGGTGATATCAAGAGTGAGAAGAACGGTGATGACGGTAAGGCTATCCTTCCTGATATCGAAGAAGGACAGGTGCTGAAGAATCTCGGTGCCAAGTGTGAGGCCAAGCAGACTCTTCCTCCGGCTCACTATAATGAAGCTTCTCTTATTAAGGCAATGGAGGAATTCGGTATCGGAAGACCTTCAACATACTCGAAGACCATTACTACTGTTTTGGATCGTAAGTATGTCGATAAGGACGGTAAGAATCTTCTTATTACAGACCTCGGAAAACTTGTTACCGTAATGCTTGAGGAGAACTTCAATGAGATCGTTGATGTTTCTTTCACGGCTGATATGGAAGAAAGACTTGATAATGTCGAGATGGGTAAGAAGGACTGGGTAGCTTTGCTTAAGGAGTTCTATCCTGATTTCCACGAGAAGATCAAGACGGCAGACGCGAGTATCGAGAAGATAAAGGTAGAGGATGTTAAGACCGGTGAGAAGTGTCCGGACTGCGGCGGTGATCTTGTAATAAAGGATGGAAGGAACGGTAAGTTTATTGCATGCTCCAATTATCCTGACTGCAGATATACGAGAAATATTGAAGTTCAGGCGAAGGGTAAATGTCCCTTGTGCGGATCGGGACTTCTTATTAAGAAGACAATAAAGAACAGAAAGACCTTCTACGTTTGTGATAAGAAGGGTTCTGACCCTGATTGTAAATTTATCTCATGGGATCTTCCTATGGACGATAAGAAGTGCGAAGTATGCGGTTCATATATGGTTCTCCACAGATTCAGGGGAAAGATGTATCCCAGATGTGCTAATGAGGAGTGTGAATCACGTAAGACGCGCAAGAAATCCGATAAAGACGGTGAGTCTAAGGATGAGTGATTCAAAAGACAGGATCAAAGTAATAGGAGCCGGCCTCGCGGGATGTGAGGCTGCTTTTTTAATTTCGCGGATGGGGATCGAAGTTGATCTTTACGAGATGAAGCCTGTCCGTAAAAGCCCTGCCCACAAGAGTGATAATTTTGCTGAACTTGTTTGCAGTAATTCATTACGGGCCGCTTCAATTACTAATGCAGTCGGTCTTCTTAAAGAAGAATTAAGACGCATGGGTTCTTTGATCATGGAAGCAGCTGATAAGGCCGAGGTGCCTGCCGGCGGAGCTTTGGCTGTTGACCGAGAAGAGTTCTCAGGATTTATTACTGACAAGATAAAAAATGATCCCCGTATCAATGTGATAAGCGCTGAAGTCGATAAGATACCTGATGACGGCATAGTAATTATAGCTACGGGGCCTCTTACTGACGGCAAGTTCTATGATGAGATAATGACTTTGACAGGGGACGCTGACCTTCATTTCTTTGATGCAGCGGCACCTATCGTTTCTTATGATTCTATCGATATGAATAAGGCTTTCAGACAGTCACGTTACGGCAAGGGCGGCAACGATTATATCAACTGTCCCATGAATGAAGAGGAATACAAAGCTTTTTATAATGAACTGATTACTGCACAGAAGGCTGATGTACACGGCGGGATCGATAAGATCAATGTCTTTGAAGGATGCATGCCGATCGAAGTAATGGCATCAAGGGGCGAGGATACAATGAGATTCGGGCCTCTTAAGCCCGTGGGACTTGTTGACCCGAAGACCGGAAAGGAACCGTATGCATGTCTTCAGTTAAGGCAGGATGACAGGGCATCAACTATGTATAACCTTGTAGGTTTCCAGACACGGCTTAAGTTTGGTGAGCAAAAGCGCGTCTTCGGTATGATACCGGGACTCGAGAATGCCGAGTTTTTAAGGTATGGCGTCATGCACAGGAATACCTATATCAATTCTCCAAAGCTTCTTAACAGCGATTACAGCATGAGAACAAGGCCCGATATCTTCTTTGCAGGTCAGATAACCGGAGTTGAAGGGTATATCGAATCTGCGGCTTCCGGATTCCTTGCGGGTTTTTACGCAGCAATGCGTTTTATGGATAAAGTTCCTTCTATGGGTCCTGATAACGAGACCGTGATCGGAGCTATGGCTTCTTATGTATCGGACGAGACGGTAAAGAAGTTCGTTCCTATGAATGCAAACTTCGGAATAGTGGCTCCGATGCCGGGAAGATTTAAGGGTAAGACTGCAAAGCAGGATAAAAATGCAGCTATAGCAGAGCGCTCACTTGCGAAAATCGATGCTTTTAGCGATATAATCAAAGATATAACAGTTTAAAAGGAGATTCAGATGAATCTGAAGAAAGTACCTCAGCAAGATTACGAGCCCGCTCAGCATGGTCCCGTATTTAATTTTCTATATTCACTTAAGACGCATTTCCTGACAATAATGTCGGTTAATTTCTTATTCCTTGTATTCAATATTCCGATGATGCTGGTGGCCTTTGGCTTCTCGCTTGTGTTCCTTCCTTACATGAACAGTGTTTTTGAGCCTACAGCTTTTGCACAGTTTATGTACGATTCGGGCGTTGTCGGAAACGAGGCTATTAATGATGTTGGCGCTGATGCTGCCTTTCAGATCTATTATCTCATTGTTTTATTCTGTGTAATGTTTCTTCTGGGTAGCACGTTGCTTGTCATTGGACCTTTCCAGGCAGGCTTCTCACAGATATACAGAAACTTTTACAGGCAGGAAGGTGTATTCCTTTTTAACGATTTTAAAGAAGGTCTTATAAGAAACTGGAAGCAGTCACTCGGTGCATCTGTTATTTCGCTGGTGTTTACGGCGGTTGATCTCCTCGCTATCGGTTTTTACTTAAATACCGGTACCCGTTTTGGTACCATAGCGGCGACTGTATTTGTTCTTTTGTTCTTCATGTTTATCGTTATCCAGAACATGGTATATACGATGATAGTATCAAGAGAAATATCCCTGCCCAAGATATACAAGAATGCATTCCTGTTTTTCCTCATGAAGTTCGGACCCTGCTTAGGCCTTATATTCCTGCTGATCGTAATGCTTATAGTAATACCTGCGATGCTCATGGTTACCACTACTTATTTTGCATACGCATTAGTTGTTATTTACTATCTGACTTTAGTATTCGGTATTATTCAGTACACATTCGCTTACTTCACGGGCGAGCTTATTAATGAATACATCGAGCCTTTAAGCCCCACGCCTGAGCCTGAATATGAAGATGAGTTTGGGGATGACGATGATGACGGCACCCCGGACAAAGAGGAGGAAGATGGAGAGCCGGCTGAATGATCTTCCACAGCTTCAGGGCGTCGTTATAATCGCTCTGGTGCTTCTCGTATTGGCTGTAACCGCGTTTATCGGTATAGCTGTTGTTTATGCGAGAAAGAGGAAAAGCAGCCGTAATGATGATTCGGACCTTTCCATCGACTGTGCTTACTTCATTGAGGTAGGCAACCGTCCCTCACAGCAGGATTCTCTTTTTGTATCGCCTCTTGATGATTACCGTAAATTCGGAATAACCGCAGTTGTTGCAGACGGTATGGGCGGAATGGAATATGGTGGGGAGATATCAGAGAAGATCGTAAAGCATATTGAACAGATGAGTCCGTTATCCTTCTTTGCGACCGAGCAGAATTCAGATGAGATCAGGCGTCTTTCAAACTCCTTATATGATGAGTACAAATTATCAGGCGGATCAACGCTTGCGATGATCCAGATAACCGGACACTTCATGAATTACTATAGTGTTGGGGACAGCGACATTATACTGATCAGAGGCGGGAATCCCACTATACTTAATCCAAGACAGAATTATATGACTCTGCTTATCAAGTCGTTGTGCCGTAATAACAAGCAGACGCAGACGGCGTATACAAATTCCAAGTCACGAGCTCTTATAGACTTCATGGGTAACCAGAATCCACACGTTATATATACAAAGAAACCCATGAGGATCTTCGATGGGGATGTAATAATCGTAAGTTCAGACGGACTTACTGATGCCGTATCATTGAGGCATATACCGAACTATATCAAGGACCGTGCGGCCGGAACCGCAGCTGCCCTGAAGCGTGCTGTTGCAGCACGCAACCGTCCCAAACAGGATAACTACACTGCTATAGTGTTCTCGGTAAAAAGGAGTCTTTTATGATCGAGAATTATATCCTGATGCATAAGGGCGGACAGGACGAGTACCGCGATAATATCTTTGTCAATTATTCATCTGCGCTTACGATGGCTATTCTTTATCTTCCTTCTGAAACTGAGTTTTCTGTGACGGATGAAGCTTCCGTTGCTGCACTTGTTCAGGGAAGTTCCAAGATGGATTTTAAGGCTTTGTCTGATTCCATATATCCTATCCTTACGGAACTTAAGAATTACATGCTCATAAGGATCGATGATAAAGCCATCAATATCGAGCGCCACGGCAAGGTATATGCTTACATCGTACAAGGCGGTGAATTGAAGATGCTTCCGAACGGAATGACAGCTCTTGAAGATGAAGACCGTGTTATCTGCTGTACAGGAGAATTCATAAGACACCTTAACGATATAGCGATCTTATCCGATGCCGTATCATCCGATAGTGCAGAAGAGTGGATGGATAACATGGTTTGCCGCATTTCTGACAAGAATAGGCTCTCCGAAGGCAACCTTACTGCTGTTACAATGATAGTAAGGTCAAACGATGTCATGAGATTGGCTTAAAACTTCTATCGGAGAAATAAAATGTTTAGAACAGAAGAAACTGTTGTCGATATTATCAGGATTATTATCGTTGTTGTGGCGATATGTTTGTTCCTTCCTGCGGTAAAAGTTGATTTGGGAATACTTCAATACTGGTCATCTATAATCAATACTGTCCCGGGAGTATTAACACTATTAAGCCTGGTCGTTACATTCTTCATTGTCGGTAAAGAAAGCATAGTGTTCGCACTGACTCCTGTTTTGCCTATAGTCATATCAGTCGGGGCGTTGTTATATAAGATAGATGAATTCACAAAGAGGATGCATGACCTATATATTGAAAAGGAATTATCTGAACATAGTGAATTCATAAGCAAGATGGACTACGGCGGATACATTTTAATATTTGCTCTTATCTGCCTTGCGGTATGTACGGTTGTTTTGTCTGTTTTAAAGACGAGAAGACAGCAGAACTCTTACTGATAATAATCCTTATAGAAAGCGTCCTTAAAGTCTCCGAGGCAATCTTCTGCGATGGCCTGCCTTACTTTTTCCATTAACTTAACCAGGAACCAGATGTTGTGATAGGTGCAAAGCCTCTGTCCGAACATTTCTTTCGCCTTTAGAAGATGGCGTACATAAGCAGCCTGATAATTCTTGCAAGCATAGCAATCGCACTCCGGATCCATCGGACCAAAGTCTTCTGCAAAAGACTTGTCTCTTATAATTCTCTTTCCATGTCTTGTGAGTATAGTTCCGTGACGGCCGAGTCTCGTCGGGAGAACGCAGTCAAACATATCAACTCCGCGAAGCGCACCTTCGATAAGGTAGTCGGGAGTACCTACACCCATAAGATAACGCGGTTTGTCCTCCGGCATCAAAGGCACGGTGAAATCTATCATCTTGAGGAATAAGTCTTTGGGTTCGCCGACAGAGATTCCGCCGATGGCAAATCCGGGCAGATCTCTGGATGTGATCTGCTCTGCACTGATCTTCCTTAAATCTTCATACATTGAGCCCTGAATGATGCCGAATAGGGCCTGCGTGTCAGGGTTCTTATGGGATTCAATGCAGCGGTCAAGCCACCTTGTTGTCCTTTCGAGAGACCTTAAGGCATATTCATGCGTGGAAGGGTAGGGACAGCACTCATCAAAAGCCATGATGATGTCTGCTCCAAGATCGTTTTGCACCTTCATGGAAATCTCAGGTGAGAGGAACTGTCTTGATCCGTCAAGATGGGACCTGAACTTAACTCCTTCTTCAACTATGTCTTTGGGCCGCGCCAGTGAGAAAACCTGGAATCCGCCGCTGTCGGTCAGGACTGAGCCTTTCCAGTTCATGAACTTATGAAGACCGCCTGCTTTGGCAACTATCTCACTTCCGGGACGAAGCCAAAGGTGATATGTGTTTGACAAAATGATGCCTGCACCTGATTCCGCGACTTCCTCGGGACTCATTCCCTTAACGGAAGCTTGCGTTCCGACAGGCATAAAAGCAGGCGTATCGAAAGTGCCGTGAGGCGTGTGTACACGGCCCAATCTCGCTCCTGTCTGCTTGCAGGTGTGGATGTGCTCGTACCATACGGGATAATTACTCATGCTCAGGGCACCTCTTAATATCTGTTATAAACATTGCATCTCCGAAAGAGAAGAATCTGTACTTCTCACGGACTGCCTCGTTATATGCGTTAAGTATATTCTCTTTGCCCGCCATTGCCGATACCAGCATTACGAGAGTGGACTCGGGAAGGTGGAAGTTTGTGATAAGAGCATCAACACATTTGAACTCATATCCGGGATAGATGAAGATCTGTGTGTTACCTGCGCACGGCTTCATGTCAGGATCCGAAGCGGCAACCGTCTCGAGGACGCGCGTGGAAGTCGTTCCTACAGATACTATCCTTCTTCCTTCTTCACGTGCTTTGCGTATTATATCTGATGCATCCTGCCCGAAAGTATATCTCTCGCTATGCATCTCGTGCTCCTCTATGTTATCGGACTTTACAGGTCGAAAAGTACCGAGTCCCACATCAAGCGTCACTTCTGCACGGATGACTCCCATCTCATCGAGCTCATTAAGAAGCTCGGGCGTGAAGTGAAGTCCTGCCGTAGGTGCGGCAGCAGATCCCGGGATCTTCGAATAGACTGTCTGGTATCTTTCCTTATCAACGAGCTGTTCATGGATATAGGGAGGAAGCGGCATCGTTCCTGCACGGTCAAGTACTTCTTCCCAGATACCGTCGTATTCAAATCTCATTATTCTGTTGCCGTCGGGCAATACTTCCTCGCAGGTGGCTTCAAGCTCACCTTCTATGAAGGTAACATGTCTGCCTTCACGGACCTTTTTTCCGGGACGGGCGAGTGTCTCCCAGCGCTTCTCATCCAGACGCTTAAGAAGAAGTATCTCTATTGCAGATCCCGTATCGGATCTTACTCCCATAAGTCTTGCAGGAATAACACGAGTATTGTTAAGTACAAGCACATCTCCCGGAACAAGGAATTTCTTTATATCGTAAAAGTGTCTGTGCAGAAGGCTTCCGTCGTTCTTATCAAGAACGAGAAGGCGCGAAGAAGATCGCACATCCAAAGGATGCTGTGCGATCAATTCTTCCGGTAGATCATAATAAAAATCTGAAGTCTTCATAAGCCTTACGATTATAACGAAAACACCACTTCGTTTGAAGTGGTGTTTTGCTTATCATATTATTCAAAAATGATGTCGTTCTGCATATCAGAGTCCGTACAAAGCACAGAAGTTGTTCCACTCTGCTGAATGAGCAAAGCCGCTTGCAACATCCTGTCTTGAAGCACCGTTGTTAAGAGCATTTACCCAGTTGCTCAAGCCCTGTGAATCAGGTGTTCTTCCGAGGAATGCCTGATAAAGAACAGTTACATACTGCTCGTTGCTCAGGTTCTTGCCTGTGAACTCAGCAGACTGGAGAATTGTAAGAGCAACAGAATCGCGTGTGAACTCACCGCTCTTGATGCCGTTTACCCAGTAATCTCTGCCTGCATCTTCAACGCCTCTGCCGAGGATGTTTACATAGAGTCTGTCAACGAAGTCACCGAGGACTACGTCTCTCAACATTGTGTAAGGGATATTTCTGTGTGAAGCATATACAGCAGCAACATGGTTAGCTGCATCTGCAGATACACCTGTAACACCCTGATTGTTAGCGCCGTTTGTTCCTGTAACATGCTGGTAAGCATAATCAGGAGCTGCGCTTACGCCTCTCAAGTAAGCCTCAGCAACAGAAAGGGAAATCTTAATGTTGTTGATAGCTGTGGAGTAATCAAGATCCTTATCGGACTCAAAAGCCTGAAGTCCGAGTGAACGTGCTGACTCAAGTGAGCCCCTTACATCGAAAGGAAGCTCATCGGCATGCATTGAAAGGAAAGCACTTGCTGAATCATAAAGATCGCAAAGCTCATAGTAAAGCTGATCGTTAACCTGACGGGATGCAGAATAAACACCAACGTTCAAAGCTGCCTGTGAATTGGAAGCAGTAAAGGGAAGTGCTACTGTTGCGAGTGCAACTGTAAGGATAACCGCTGTGACCTTGTTTCTTAATACTAAGCTTTTCATAATAATCTCCTCCAAATTTTGATTTGTTCTTTCCTCTTTTTGTCTTGTGAGTTTATCTAACCACCATCTTGTTACCGTTCAAATGAAGAAAATGTTAATAATTACAGAGTAATTGATATTTTAAGTTGTGAATATAGCACAAAAATTTGAGGAATCACTAATTTCTGCCGATTTTGTGCCACATTTTCCCTTCAGTTTCAGGGGTTATCTCATTAAATAGTTATGAACTTTATACTATAATCTTCAAGTGGATAAGAATACTAAAGACAGAGTCTATATAGCCATAGATCTTAAATCGTTTTACGCATCCGTGGAGTGTGTTCAAAGAGGTCTTGACCCTCTGGATACCAATCTGGTTGTTGCTGATTCTTCGCGTACTGAGAAAACAATCTGTCTTGCCGTATCTCCGGCCTTAAAAAGCTACGGTATCCCCGGACGTGCGAGATTGTTCGAAGTAATCCAAAGCGTTGAACTTGTAAACAGGAAACGCAAGACCGATTCCCCGGCAGGCCGATTGAGCGGTAAGAGTTATGTGGACTCTGCTTTAAAGAGTGACCCCACATTAGCGTTGGATTATGTTGTTGCTACTCCGCAGATGGCACTTTATATGAAGGTCAGTGCCAGGATTTACGGGACATATTTGAAGTATGTTGCTCCTGAAGACATTTTCGCTTATTCGATAGACGAGGTCTTTATTGACGCCACGGATTATCTTGTGATGTATAAAATGGATGCGCACTCATTTGCACGTATGCTGGTGCAGGATGTGTTGAAGACTACCGGTATAACCGCGACTGCCGGCATAGGTCCTAATATGTATCTTTGCAAAGTGGCGATGGACATAGTTGCAAAACATATTCCCGCGGATTCCGACGGGGTAAGGATAGCCTCAATAGATGTTCACGAGTACAGAAAGACTTTATGGGGTCACAAGCCGATAACTGATTTCTGGCGTATAGGCCATGGTATTGCTAAGCGTCTTTCCGAGTTCGGTGTCTACACAATGGGTGATATAGCACGAATGTCCATGACACGTTCTGATATAGGACTTCTATATGATGTATTAGGTAAAAATGCCGAACTCGTTATAGATCATGCCTGGGGGATAGAACCCGCAACAATAAAAGATGTTAAAGCTTACAAACCGTCATCGAACAGTATAAGTTCCGGACAGGTTCTGCAGCATCCCACCAATTATGAACACACGAAGCTCATTGTCTGGGAGATGGCAGATGCTTTGTCATTGGATCTTGTTGATAAAGGGCTTGTTATGGATCAGTTGGTTCTTACTATCGATTACGACCGCGAGAATGTTGACCGCGGGGATTATACGGGGAATGTCACTACAGATTACTACGGAAGACGCGTTCCCGAGCATGCTCATGGAACTGTCAATCTTGATAAACACACTTCCTCGACGAAAGTAATAACAGATAAAGCGATGGAGTTGTTCGACAGGATAATAGACAAGTCTTTATCTTCAAGGAGGATAACTATATCAGCCTGTGGTGTCATAAAGGAGGAAGATGTTCCGAAGGAAGAAAGCTACACCCAGATGAGCATCTTTGATCTTGATACACCTTTGGATAAAGATGAGAAAGAACTTGAGAAGGAACGTGCTTTGCAGGAAGCGATGCTTGAGTTAAAGCATAAGTTTGGCAAGAACGCAGTGGTAAAAGCGAAGAATCTTAAAGAGGGCGCAACCGGGATGGACAGAAATAACCAGATAGGAGGGCATAAGGCGTGAGTGATAATTATGATGACATCATAGATCTTGACCGTCCCTCTTATGATGATCTTCCGCCTATGTCTGTTTCCGACAGAGCCGCCCAGTTCTCTCCATTTGAGGCCGTTGTCGGGTATGGTGATGCGGTCGAGGAGACGGCCAGGTTTACGGATATGAGAATTGAGCTTCAGGAAGATGCGGTCTATGAGCTTAATCAAAAACTGGAGCAGATACGAAGCAATTCTTTAAAGTCTGATAAAGTCCGTATTACATATTTTGTTCCTGACAAATATAAGAAGGGCGGTAAATATGCCCAATATGAGGGAACGGTCAGAAAGATAGACGAGTATTCTGATGAACTGATTCTTGATGACGGACATCGAATCCGGATTGCCGAGATAACAGATATTATTGTGCTATAATATACCAAGATTTTTGACGGGAGGCATTTGCTTTGGAAGATTATGTGATCACGATATCAAGAACTTTCGGAAGCGGCGGTAAGCGTATAGGTAAGAAGCTGGCCGGTAAACTTGGTATCCGTTCTTATAACATCGAGATCAAGGATGTGGCATCCCATAAGACGAGTGTTGATAATATCTCCAGAATGCTTCAGGAATCCGACCGCCGCGACTTTGTCGGTTCGGAGGCTCAGGTGTTTGTTCCTGATCAGGATGTGTTCGATAAGCAGGCGAAGATCATTAATTTCCTTGCAGACAGTGAATCATGCATTATTGTAGGACGCTGTGCAGACTATGTTCTTGAGGGAAGACCTAATGTCTTCAGATTCTTCATAGATGCCCCGAAGGAGTACCGTATCGGTTCCATCGCAAAGAGACTTCATATTGATGAGGCTGAGGCTGCAAAGATGGAGGAATCCACCAGCCGTTACAGAAAAGAATTCTATGAATACTATACAGGCAGGGTCTTCGGTGATCCTGCAAACTATGATATTTGCTTTGATGCATCGAAGATGGAGCCTGATGAGATAGAGGAAGCAATCCTCGATTACGTTATAAGTAAACTTGATGTGGAAGAGTAAAGAAAGGTTATAAGAATGGGAAAGACACTAATCGCTTATTTTTCGAAGGCAGGAGAGAATAATATCAACGGAGATATCGTAAAGCTTGCCGTAGGTAACACTGAAGTAGCAGCTAATTATATTAAGGAATTCATTCCTGATGCTGATATGTTTAAGATCGATCAGGTTGAGCCGCTGCCTGAATCATACGAGGACTGCTTTGCTAAGGCAAAGGTCGATCAGAGTGCTAAGTTAAGACCTGAAATAAAGGATGCTCCCGAATCTATCGATGAGTACGATACTATCTTCCTTGGCGGTCCTAACTATATTGAGACCTACCCGATGGCAGTGTTTACTTTCCTCGAGAAGTACAACTGGGAGGGAAAGACGATCAAGCCTTTCATAACTCACGAGGGTTCTTCGTTCGGACACGCAATCGAGGATATTACAGCTGTCTGTAAGGGAGCAGAAATTAAGGAAGGTCTTTCTATTCATGGTGCTGATGTCAGAGGATTCAAGATCTTTATCAAGCGCTGGATCAATAAGTAATCTCTATTAATTAACAAATACTTTGATTTTATAAGCGGATTTATCCTTTAGAATGGTTACATACGTTCTAAGGGGGATCCGCTTATGTCATATCACGCAAGAACAGACAGTAAACCTACAGTAATGGAGCTTAACCACGGTGATCAAGTCCGTAAACTGGCTGGGGAATGTGCAGTCATATTGGAAAACAACGGAATTCTTCCTATTGTAAATCCCTCATCTGTTGCATTGTTTGGCAACGGTGCACGCCATACGATTAAAGGCGGAACGGGAAGCGGTGATGTTAATTCCAGGTTCGTTGTAAATATCGAGCAGGGATTGAAGGAAGCCGGATTTGAGATAACGACCGGAAACTGGCTCGACAGATTCGATAAATCTTTTGATTCCCATCTTGAAGCATATATGGCTGAAGTTGACCGCCGTGTCAAAGCGACAGGTCTTCCTGCTGCCATGATAATGTTTGAATATGTTCCGGGGGTAGCTCCAATTCCTTCCATAACAGAGGAAGACGCACAAGGAACGGATACTGCGGTCTACATCCTTTCGCGCGATTCCGGTGAGGGCGGCGACAGAAGAGCAGTAAAGGGTGACTTCTATCTTGCTGACGATGAGGTTGCGGCTTTTGAGTTCATAACATCCAATTTTAAGAACAGCATACTAGTGCTTAACACGGGCGGTATTGTCTCTCTTAGCGGCTTTAACAAGAAGTTTTCTGCTGTGGTTCAGCTTAGCCAGTTAGGTAATCTTACCGGCAATATAGCCGCAGATGTTTTAACGGGAAAGGCAGATCCGTCGGGACGCCTTACGGACACATGGTGCTTTGACTTTTCTTCCTATCCTAACGGTGAGAATTTCAGTCACAATAACGGCAACACCGATGATGAGTACTATAAGGAAGGCGTCTATATCGGATACCGCTATTTTGATTCCTACAACATCAAACCTGACTATCCGTTCGGGTACGGCTTAGGCTATACAACATTTGGCATGGAGCTTGTCTCGGTCGATGTGAACGGCCTTGATGTAAGTGTAAAGTACAAAGTCACCAACGAAGGGGCAAGAGCAGGCAAGGAGGTTCTGGAGTTTTTTGTCGCATCCCCGCACGTTAAACTTGATAAGCCGTTTAAGGAACTCGTAGCTTTTGCGAAAACAGCTTTGCTTGCACCAGGGGAAGAGGGAACCGTTGAGGCTTCATTCTCGCTTTCGCAGGTGGCATCGTATTGCACCAAGTGTGAGAGTAAAGTCCTTGAGCCCGGGAACTATATCCTTCTTGCCGGAAAGGACAGCGCAAGTGCTGTTCCTGTTGCGAAGTTCGTTGTTACCGACAGGATCGCTACAGAGCATCTGCGTAATATGTTTGGTGAAAGCGGAATCGAAGATGAGTTTACTAACCCCGGATTGGCGCAGGAGCCCGATCTTACCGGTATAAAGGGATTTATTATAGATGCTTCCGGTGTCGTAACATTCGAGCCCTCATATGTGGATAACAGGGAGGAGCTCAAGGATATAAGAGCCGGAGAGACTATAAGGTTCGAGGATGTCATTGAAGGCAGAGCCACAGTTGAAGAATTGACCGCTCAGTTAACGGTCGAGCAAATGGCTAAGCTGTGTGTCGGTGATTACGGTGCCGATATGGTCCAGACTGCTAATGTTGTAGGATCGGCTTCCAAGCAGGTTCCCGGCGCTGCAGCCGAGACTATTACCACCTATCTTGAATCAAGGGGAATCCCCTCCATGATCCTGGCCGACGGTCCTGCAGGCTTAAGACTTCAGCCTCATTTTAAGACCACCAAAGACGGAGTTCTTATTCCGGGCGGTGAAGTGTTCGGCTTATCGTATAATCCGTTCCCGGATGATATACCTCAGGATGCTGTTGACTACTACCAGTACTGCACGGCGATTCCGATAGCTACTGCCCTTGCCCAGAGTTTTAACATGGATCTTATAAGACAGATGGGTAAGATAGTCGGCGAGGAGATGAAGGAATATTTTGTACACTTCTGGCTGGCTCCGGGAATGAATATCCATAGAAATCCCCTTTGTGGAAGGAACTTTGAGTACTATTCAGAGGATCCTCTTATCGCCGGTAAGTGTGCAGCTGCAATGACAGACGGTGTCCAGTCTCTCGGCGGGCAGGGAACAACGATCAAGCATTTCTGCTGTAATAATCAGGAAGTAAACAGGATGTTCTCTAACTCCCATGTATCTGAGAGGACAATACGTAACCTGTATTTAAGAGGCTTCGAGATTGCAGTTAAGGAATCTCAGCCTTATTCCGTTATGACTTCTTATAACCTGATCAACGGCACTCACGCTGCAAACCATGTCGGTCTTTGCCGTAATGTTTTGCGTGATGAGTGGGGCTTTAAGGGTGTTGTAATGACTGACTGGTACACCTCTCAGGAAAATGTATTTGGAGATTATGAGAAAGCGGTATATCCTATATCTTCGAGTGTGGAATGCATCAGAAGCGGTAACGACTGGCAGATGCCGGGGTGCGAAGCTAATGTTACTGATATAATTGATGCGGTCGGCTCAGGAGCTCTTCCCAAGGCTGATCTGCAGTTTTGCACTATGAATATTTTGAATATGGCGGTTAAGTGTTTTACTAATGGATAATCTTTATGATTCAGAAGCATTTACTCTGAAGTATGACGAGGAAACCAGGTCCTGTATCTTCTCCCTTAAGTCTTATGGCGACAGGGATGGATTCAGGACACCCATGATGCATGCTGTGGAGATTATCCGCAAGTATAAATGCAGCAACCTTATTATTACTGATGACTTAACGACATCTGACCTTCATATGAAGATAAATGAAGTTGACCTTAAGTGGGTCAAGAGGATCATTATCCCTAAGCTTGCTGAGTCTTCCTGTGAAAATATTTACTATGTTGTTGGTAAGGATACTGAAGAATCCGCCGATGACGCTCTGAGCGGATTGTTTTCCGGTAAGTTTAAGACCTTCAAAGCTGTTAGTGAAGAAGCGGCTCTCACGGCGATCAAAAGTCAAGGTGAGGATGAAGTTTCTTCAGAGGTTTCCAATATGACTAAGGCGGAAGCTCTCGAATATATGGGACTCCCGTTAAATGCCAATGACTTTGCTATCGATGAGAAGTTCTGGGTATTATCAAAGAATTTAAGGTCAGACAGTTCTCCCGAAGGACGCAAGAAGCTTAGTATTTTATCTGCGGTCTATGATATCGCCTCCGGACGCCGCGATGAGCGCGTGATGAAGGAAGAGCAAAGGGAGCAGGAAAAGAAGTTCCTGGGTAAGACCGGAGATGAGTGGAGAACATACTTCTCTTACACATGGTACAAGTATTTAATCGGAATTATCCTGATCTTCCTTGCAGGAAACCTGATCCATACTATAGTCACCCGTCCGGGTTATGACAGCGGTATTATCTCTATCGGCCATTTCTCGAATGAGTCTGATTACATGGAGAGATTCCTTACTACGAGATTAGGATTCGAGAATCCGATGATCGGTGTTGTTGATATGGTCGTTCCGAACGATCAGGATCAAAGCCCGTCAGCCTATGCGGATCAGTCTGCCGCGACGCTGATTCTTTCATGTCCGAACGTTATTGTCTATGATGAGGCGACTATGCCTTACTACTTCTCGAATCTATCCGATCTTTCCTCTCTTTATTCACTTCTTCGTGACAATCTTACAGCCGAGCAGCTGCGAAAGATCGAGCCTGTATTCATGAGTGAGAGGGAAGCAAGGCACATCCTCGATGATTACGAGCGCCAGTTCGGAGCTGAACTTGCTGTTGATGATAATCTTCAGATGTACGACGATACTTCGGTGCTTGTAGGCCTTAAGATAACGGACCCTGATGCAATCCGTTCGTTGGGTTATGAGAATCTGTGGCCCGAGTATGATGCTTCGCTTGTATTCACCATCTATTCCCAGTCTATGGATTTTTCCGACTCAGAGTTCATCATTATGGAACTGCTTAAATCAGTCCTGTAATTTTCTTAAGACCGCTTATTTCCTCTGCGGTAAGCTCCCGTAACTCCCCAGCGTTAAGATCACCAAGCGACAGTGAACCCGCTTTGATCCTTTTAAGTGCTGTCACAGGTCTTTCCCACTTCGCGAAAATCCTTCTTACTTCATGTGTCTTTCCTTCGGTAAGAGTAAGCAAAGCCTGGCTGCCGTTAACAGGTTCGAGTATTGAAGGCTTAAACTTAACGGGCTTATCCTTATCCGTGAGCGTAACACCGTCCTTTGCATCCCGTACCTGCTCATCTGTAACGGGCGGACCGTCATAGGTTACCTCATATACTTTAGGGATATCATAGTTAGGTGAGGTAAGACGGTGTGACAGTTCTCCGTCATTGGTGAGAATAAGAAGTCCCGTGGTATGGAAATCAAGTCGGCCTACAGGTGATATCTTGCGGTTTTTAAGGTTTGGCGGAATGAATTCACCCACATGAGGCAGTCTTTTATCTTCCATTGCCGTAAGAACACCGTCAGGTTTATTGAGAACAAGGTAGATGTTCTCCTTGATATCTGCCGATTGACCTTTTACTTCGATCATTTTTGCTTCGTCATCTTTAAGCTTGTATCCCGGGTCTTTTATAACATTCCCGGAGACACTTACAAGCCCTTTGGCTATAAGAGTCTTAACTTCGGATCTTGTGCCGTATCCTGATGATGATAGTGCTTTATCGAGTCTCATGGGAAGATTATATCATTCGTGTATAATTGTATTATTTAAGTGAGGCGGATGAGATGACATCAGAACAGTTCAATGCCAAGTGGGAAGAATTTGAATCATTATGCAGAGCGTGTGATAAATGCCCTTTAAAGCAGAATGCCACCAATACAGTAATCTACAGAGGCGGCAGAAATGCACCTTTGATGATAGTAGGGGAGGCGCCGGGGGCTAACGAGGACCAGGAGGGAAAGCCCTTCGTAGGAAGGTCCGGCCAGCTTCTTCAGAGTCTTCTTTCTTCATATGGGTTTACAGATGAGGACTACCATATCTGTAACATCTGTAAGTGCAGACCGCCTCAGAACAGACGTCCTGAGCCTTCCGAGATTATGGCTTGCAAGCGCCTTCTTGCCATCCAGTTTAAGCTCGTTAGACCTAAGGTAATACTTCTTTGCGGTTCAACGGCTTATGAGGGATTCTTCGGTCAGAAAGTCAAGATGGGTGATGTAAGAGGAAGGTTCATCGAGTCGAACGGATACTATATTATGACAACATTCCATCCGGCTTATGCTTTAAGGGACCCGAAGCAGAAAATACCGATATATGAAGATATGGGAAAGGTAAGAAGTAAACTTGAACAGTTGGGCTGTCTGCCGCCTCTTGAGCCTGTCAACGAATAAGTAAAATAAAAACTCCCGCCTCATTGGCGGGAGTTCTTTGGCTGCCGAACTAGGATTCGAACCCAGACAGACGGTACCAGAAACCGGAGTGCTACCATTACACAATTCGGCAATGTTGAATGGTCAACGACAGAGAGTATAGCAAACGATAAAAAGAAATTCAAGTTTTTATTCTTTCGGGGGTTAACAAATAAAATGAACGGTATTATAATGACGTGCGAGGGATTAAGATCCTTTAGTTTATTTGCAAAGTGAGGTGAATTCGGTGGACGGTAGTGACAGTTGTGACAAACGGAGAAAACAGTTACGAGATATCCTTTGTTTCTTAAAGTGTCGTGGCGTCGATCGAATCATTAGCTTTAAGGATTAAATGATATGTTGTAACCTCTGTTTGCCGATAGGAATCAGAGGTTTTTGTTTTCCGTTTGTTTTACTTTGAGAAAGAGGTAGGACAGATGGGTGAGAAAGATATAAGAAGAGATTATTCCGAGGAAATAATCTCGATCGTAATGGGGAAGGAATCCCCGAGAGTAATTCACAACAAACTTGAAGACTATCACGCAAGTGATATTGCTTCTGCATTGGAAGGCCTGAATGAGACAGGAAGGAAGAAGCTTTTCCGCGTCTGCGGTCTGTCTTTGCTTGCCGAAGTATTTGAGTTCCTTGACGAGGAACAGGCCGGAGTGTTCCTTAACGAGATAGACTTGAGGCGTGCCGCTTTGATCGTATCTGAACTTGAGACAGATACGGCTGCCAATATTCTGAGAGAACTTGATAAGGAGAGAAGAAGACTCATCATCGAGGCTCTCGATTCTGATGTAAGAGATGAGATCAGCCTTATCGCTTCATATGATGAGGATGAGATCGGAAGCCACATGACAGCTAACTTCATTGTCATCACAGCTGACCTTACTGTAAAGCAGGCGATGAGCGAACTCGTTAAGCAGGCGGAAGATAATGACAATATCTCGACTATATTCGTTGAGGGTGATGACGGCTCATTCTTTGGTGCCATCGATCTTAAGGATCTGATCATAGCCCGCAACACAAAGCCTTTGGATGATCTTATAGTTACATCGTTCCCGTATGTTTACGGCAGTGAGCAGATCGACGACTGTATTGAGAAACTTAAGGACTATTCGGAGGATTTGATCCCTGTTCTTGATGAGGATAACAGAATATTGGGCGTTATCACTGCACAGAACATCATCGAGGTTGTAGATGATGAGATGGGTGAGGATTACGCGAGGTTCGCCGGACTTATTGCAGAGGAGGATCTTAAGGAACCTTTGAAGCAGAGTATGCTTAAGAGACTTCCATGGTTGTTCATCCTCTTAGGTCTTGGTATGCTGGTCTCATCCCTCGTCGGAGTTTTTGAATCCGTCATCGCACAGCTTACGATAATCATGGCATTCCAGTCGCTGATCCTTGATATGGCAGGTAATGTTGGTACGCAGTCTCTTGCTGTCACCATCAGGGTTCTTACTGACGAGAACCTTACTTTCGCGCAGAAGTTTAAGCTTGTTCTTAAGGAGTCGAGGGTAGGTCTTAGTGTCGGTATCATCATCGGACTCGCTTCAGTTCTTCTTGTGGGAGTCTACCTTATTACCGTAAAGCAGGCTGAGCCCCGATTTGCATTCTCAGTAAGCGGATGCATCGGATTATCTCTTATCGTATCCATGGTAATGGCAAGCATCATCGGAACTATAATTCCTTTGTTCTTCAAGAAGATAAAAATAGACCCGGCTGTTGCGTCGGGCCCGCTCATTACAACTGTCAACGACCTTGTGGCGGTTGGATGCTACTACGGTTTAAGCTGGTTCCTGCTGATAGATGTTCTTAAGTATTAAAGCCACTTCTTCTTCTTAAAGATAAGAACGCAGGCGATAACGATTACCACACTTACCAGGAATACTGCGGGATAAGCCCACGGCCAGTTAAGTTCGGGCATATACCTGAAATTCATTCCGTACCAGCCTGCGATCAGCGTAAGCGGCATGAAGATAGTCGATATGATAGTAAGCAGCGCGATGGTGTTATTTTGCTTAACATCCATCTGTGTCTGGTAGAAGTCGCGGATCTGAATGGAGAAATCAACGAGGGAAGTATCGATGTCATACAAAGTCTCGATCCTTTGGCATACGAGGTGGAAGTAACGCTCGTTCTCTTCCTTGAAGAAATCATTCTCGTTCTCCTCCAACTCCTGGCAAAGGTCAAGAAGCTGGGTATAGTGTGTCTTAAGGTCTCGAAGATCGCTTCTTATGCCGCTTATCTTACTGAGTATGTCATCGGTTTCTCCGTCGAGGATAGTATTCTCCACCTTATCTAACGAGTGGTCGTATTGCTCGAGAAGCTGCTGGTCCTTGTCGATGATAAGCTCGAGAAAATCATATAAGAAACGCTCGAGGCAGGGGTTAATAAGCTTTCTTTTCATGGCGACGTTGGTGACAAGTGTCAATGCGTCATCATTATCGTCAATAAAGATAACGCCCTTCTCATCAAGTGCGAAAGCAAACCTGTATCCGTTACCTGACAGGTTATTCCTGTCGGGAATGTAGAACTCGCCTGTCAGGGAGTCGTAGTTTACTTCAGCGCGTGTGTTATAGATGCTTGAGGTCTCGACATCAAGGTCGATACCCATGTCAAACAAATCCCTTTTCTGAACCCATTCAGAAGGTGTCAGAATGACAACATATTGGAAAGGACAACTCTTAAAATCGGAGATCTGAACCTCTTTCATCTTCTCCGCTATTTCAAAACACTTCATTTTTCCACCATTTGCTCAGTAAGTTTTCGCTTTACACTAATATAACCTAATATTATGTGCATATCAAAGAATTGTAATGGTATAATCAGTTACAGATATCTTATTCGGGAGGATAATATGCTAAGTATCGAGAAGAAAACCAATGGTGATCAACTCACTATTGCTCTTACGGGCAGATTGGATACAGTTACTGCATCGGATCTTGAGAAGGAGGTTGATACTTCGCTCGAGAACGTTAAAGAACTTATCATGGACTTTGAGAAACTCGATTATATCTCTTCTGCAGGACTTAGAATCCTTATCTCAGCTCAGAAGATCATGAACAATAATGGCAGCATGAAGGTCATTAATGTTAATGAATCGATTATGGAGATTTTTGAAGTTACAGGCTTTGCAGACATTCTTACTATAGAGTAAGAGTAATAGATTCCGGCGAATATGGCTATTAAAGAAACAGAATTGAAGATACCTGCCAAGGTTGATCAGCTGTCATCAGTACAGTCGTTTATCGACGGTGTTGTTGAACAGACCGGAGTTTCCATGAAGGATTCCATGCAGATCAGTCTTGCGGTTGAAGAGATTTTTGTAAATATTGCTAGTTACGCTTATCAGGGCAGTGACGGTGAGGCTGTCATTAAGGCGGCTATCGTTGATGACCCTGCTTCAATCAAAATAACTTTTATTGATTCGGGTGTACCCTTCGATCCTTTGAAGAAGGAAGATCCCGATGTTACTTTGGGTGTACACGAGCGAGATGTTGGCGGTCTTGGTATTTTCCTCACCAAGAAGACCATGGATGATGTTAATTACGTCAATCAGGACGGGAAGAATATCCTCACCATCACCAAGAATATCTGAACACACACATAAATTGCTATAACAGGGGGCATTATGATTAAGTCCAGAGGATTTCAATTAGAAAGTACAGGCGATGACGCATCTGAGGTTCTCTCTGAGGCAGTTGAATTCGGTAAACTTATAAATCTCGGTCATAAGGATTCACTGATGCTTCGTCTTTTAACAGAAGAGACGATGTCAATGTTAAGAACTCTTACGGGTGAAGTTAAGTGCGAACTTACCTTTATCGAGGAGGACGGGGTCGTAAGTATCAATCTTGAGACGGATACACTTATGGATGCCAACAAGAGGGCAGAACTTCTTGCAGCATCGAAGTCAGGCAAGAATGCCTTTTCGAAGGGCATTATGGGCAAGGTAAGAGAGGCATTTGAGGTAGCGTTCACACTTCCTGCCGGTGTCGATATCAGTAATTACTGCACGCCTGCCATGATGATGGGTGTTCCTTACGAATGTGAGTCTGAGCAGGTTATGGATACACTTTACTGGTCCCTCTCGACTTATAAGAAGAATGTCGAGGAGAAGGGCGAGGACAGCGAATCCTGGGATGAGCTTGAGAAGTCTATCGTTTCTAATATAGCTGACGATGTACAGGTCGGAATCCGCGGTGAACACGTCGCAATGGCTGTTATTTATAAATTGAGAGGTAAATAAAACCCTATAAACCTCGTATATTATCGCTAATTTTTATTAACAATTGTGAATTTACTAATCCTTTGCCTGATATTAAAATAGGAAAGATTTTAATATAGGCAGAGGGTTTTTATATGTTAACTTGTTTTTCGACACTTGCATGTCCTGATTTTACCTGGCAGGAGATCTACTCCATGGCCAAGGATTTCAATTTTGACGGTATCGAGATAAGAGGCCTCGGAGACGATATCTTTTCTGTAAAGGCTCCCCCTTTCAAGGATGCACAGCTTCCGAAGACCATTGCAAAGCTTAAGGAGCTTAAGCTCGATATCCCTTGCCTATCCTCAGGTCTTCCTGTTAATAATCCTGAAAGCAAGGACCAGGCTGTTGCCGAGATCGTAGCTTACTGTGAGCTCGCTTCAAAGCTTGGAGCAAGATATATAAGAGTTTTGGGAGATCTTACAGCAGCTCCCGCAGGCGACTTCGACGATAAGATCGTTATCGACACCATGAAGGAACTCGTTCCTGTTGCCGAGAAGTACAATGTCACATTGCTTCTTGAGACAAACGGTGTTTATGCAGATACTTCAAGGCTTAAGAAGGTTCTCGATGAGATTGCAAGCCCCAAGGTTCAGGCTTTGTGGGATATGCACCATCCGTACAGATTCTTCGGTGAGACGCCTAAGCAGACAGTAGATACATTAGGCGGATACATAAAGCATGTACACGTTAAGGACTCCGTGATGGAGGACGGTAACGTGGTTTACAAGCTCATGGGCACCGGTTCTATGCCTTTGAAGGAGATGTTTGATGCCCTCGATTCCATTAATTACGATGGTTTCGTTTCACTTGAGTGGGTCTACAGATGGTCCAAGGATATGCTTGATGCCAATATCGTTGTTCCTCACTTCTCCGGCTATATGGAGCAGTACAAGACCCACGGAACCCAGTCACTTCAGATGGATACAAGAGGAACAGGTTACTATCCCTGGCCCAAGGAAACATTAATTGATCTGACTTTCCCGGATGTTCTCGATAAGATCTGTGAGCTTTTCCCGAATCAGTATGCTTTCAGATATACTGAGCTCGATTACACAAGGACATATCCCGAATTCAGGGATGATGTGGATAACCTCGCAAGAGCATTCCTTGCCATGGGATGTAAGAAGGGCGATCACATCGCTATCTGGGCCACGAACGTTCCCCAGTGGTATTTGACATTCTGGGCTGCAACCAAGATCGGATGCGTTCTTGTAACGGTTAATACTGCTTATAAGATTCATGAGATCGAGTATCTTTTACGCCAGTCAGATACCTGCACACTCGTTATGATCGATAAGTTTAAGGATTCTGACTATATCCAGATCATCAATGAGATCTGTCCTGAACTTAAGGATTCCAAGCCCGGTGAGCTTAGTGCGGCAAGGCTTCCTTACCTTAAGAATGTCATCACATGTGAGTCCCGCGTTCCCGGTTGTTTCCACTGGGATGATATGGGGTCTTTGGCTGATAAGGTCCCCTATAGTGAAGTGGAGAAGATCCGCCGTACGATAGACAAGCATGATGTCTGCAACATGCAGTACACCTCAGGAACCACAGGCTTCCCCAAGGGCGTTATGCTTACACACTACAATGTTGTAAATAACGGTAAGGCAATAGGTGACTGCATGGATCTGTCCACAAACGACAAGATGATGATCCAGGTTCCTATGTTCCACTGTTTCGGTATGGTTCTTGCCATGACGGCATCCGTCACACACGGCGTTACTATGTCTCCTATCACAGCCTTCTCTCCTCGAAAAGGACTGCACTGTATCAACCAGGAGAAGATCACATGCTTCCATGGCGTTCCTACTATGTTTATTGCCATGCTCGGACATGAGAATTTCGCTTCAACGGACTTCTCTCATATGAGAACCGGTATCATGGCAGGATCTCCTTGTCCTATCAAGACAATGGAAGAAGTTATCGAGAAGATGCACATGCCTGAGATCGTTATCACATACGGTCAGACTGAGGCATCTCCTGCTACAACCATGAGTAAGACTACTGATACGATCGAGCAGCGTGTTAATACCGTAGGTCCTTCCATATTTGGTGTTGAGACCAAGATCGTAGACCCCGAGACAGGTGAGGAGTGTCCTGACGGAGTTCCGGGTGAGTTCTGTGCAAGGGGCTATAACATCATGAAGGGCTACTATAAGATGCCTGAGGCTACCGCAGCTGCTATCGATGAGGATGGCTGGCTCCATTCAGGAGACCTTGCACTGAAGCGTCCTGAGGATGGTTACTACAAGATCACTGGACGAATCAAGGACATGATCATCAGAGGCGGTGAGAATATCTATCCGAAGGAGATCGAGGATTTCCTCTATACGCATCCTAAGATACAGGATGTACAGGTTATCGGTGTGCCCGATGCTGATTACGGTGAGGAGATCATGGCTTGCGTCATCTTAAAGCCCGGTGAGGAGTCATCCGAAGAGGAAATAAAAGAGTATGTAAAGACACATATGGCTAAGCATAAGGTGCCCAGATACGTTGATTTTGTTGATTCCTTCCCGATGAACGCCGCAGGTAAGATCCTGAAGTACAAGATGAGGGAAGAGGCTGTAGCAAGACACGGTCTTGAGAAAGCAAACAAGATAGTCACAGCTTAATAAAAAAGCACTTGACTTGAACGACAACAATTTATATACTTACTAAGCGTTTTGAACGCGAGAGGTGATACGGGCCCTTAGCTCAGTTGGTTAGAGCAACCGGCTCATAACCGGTCGGTCTTGGGTTCGAGTCCCTGAGGGCCCACCACTTTCACCTCACAGATTGACAAGTATATATGGGAAGATTCCCGAGTGGCTAAAGGGAGCAGACTGTAAATCTGCCGTCTACGACTTCGGTGGTTCGAATCCACCTCTTCCCACCAATAAGGGTTTGCAGG
>JAILNR010000045.1 GCA_024691325.1 Saccharofermentans sp.
CATATCGAATGCGTAGTTAAGATCATCAACATATTCGCGTGATGCCTGCGAGAGCAGGAAATTCGAATACTGGTCAAGGAATTCGATCAGTGCCTCTTTGATCCTTATTACTGAATCATCATCATTAAACATGCCGAACAGATACTTGATTGACTCATCAATAAAGCGCTTGCTTCCGCTCTCAAGACTGTCGAGTCTCAATCTTTCTCTCATGCTCTCGACATCAAGACCGTTACATCCGCAGGAGGATCTTTGAACAAGATAGGTTCTTATGCTCATCCTCTCGATCTTCTTGCCTTCGATAAATCTTCTTGCATTAAGAACGGACTTGTATGTGAGGTCAGCCGAACTTGCATCAACAGTTGTAAGAGGCGGGTTCATCGATACGGAGAAAATATCATCATCAAATCCCGTTACGAGGATATCCTTGCCCGGCACCTTACCCAGTTCGCGAAGCTTCTTATAACCGCCCATCGCCATAACGTCATTTGCAAATGCGATGGCCTGAAGATCCGGATCATTCTTAAGAAGTGTCTCTATCTGGCTGCCGCAGTCCTCGGTAAAATCGCCGTAAGCCACACGCTTCTCATCATAAGCAATTCCTTCGAGATCTAAGATCTCCTTATAGACATCCAGACGCTCACGTGCATCCTCATTCGTCATAGGACCGCTTACGAATCCGATCTTCGTACAGTTGTGCTTGCTGATAAGGTGTCTTATCGCCTGACCAAGACCTGTATGGTTATCGTACATAACCGACGCATAGCCCGGGTATTCGGTAAACAGGAGAACAGTCGGAACCTTCGGCAAACTCTCGAGGAATTCCTTCTGCTGCTGTTCGTCCGCTCTTGAACAGATGATACCGAACAGGACATACAGGATATCGATCTGCTTATCGTTAATTAACTTGAATACGGAATTGTACTGATATTCATACTGCTTATCCTGATATCTGGTATCCGATTTACCGATATAGTGACCGGGGAAGATATAAAGATTTGCATCAAGAACCTTGCAGGCATTCTCTGCACCCTTACAGGCCTGAGCAGAGAAATTATTATCAAGATCGTCGATGAGTAGTCCTATATTAAGTCTCTTCGAATCGCTCATGATCGTCCCCCCTTTACATTACTGTTTTCTGCCGTTCCTTCTTCCTAGCAGGAACAGTCCGGAATACACTGCCAAAACTGCTATTATCCCTACTATCAATAATAATATAAAAGAATTTTTATTTGCGTTAATATTCTGTAAATCACCCTGTTCTTCGGTCCCGGAAGGAGCTGTCCCGGCTGCCGGTTCTTCCTGCTGTGCTATCTGTTCCTGTGTCTGCACAGTTTCTTGCGTCTCAACCTGTGCCTGTTCAGTTGTTGAAGCCGAAGTCTCCTCCGTTTCCTCAACTTCAGGAGCGGCAGCTTCCGCCGCAGTGCCCGAAGGGGCATTGTCTATAAGAGCATTCGTCAGAGGTTCATTCCAGGAAAGAGTATTTCTGTCTAAGATCCCGTATCCGCCGTAATCCAATTGGCCGTTGTCCCACCAGATACATCTGATACCGTTCTGCGTGGCTTTCTGCATATAGTATTCGATATAAGCCTCGCGGTCTGAATCGTTGTTCTGATTCTCAACGCCGAACTCGCCTATGATCACAGGCACACCCGTCGAATTGGAGAAGTTAGAAAGTGAAGACATAAGATTGTCTATCTGGCTTTGACAGTTACTGTCAAAAGCCGTATAAGAAGCATCGCCGTCATGCGAACAGAAGTTCCAGGGCGTATATGCGTGTATCTCACAGATAAGGTGACCTGACACCGTGTCATTCGGCAATACGAAGTGATTAAGGACATCGGGATCCGCTGATGCAACATAAGTATTTACGATAAGATTTCTCGTCTCATTATTACCGCCGGTCGCGCGAACCGTATCGACGAATAACTGTGCGAATGAATTGACTGCATCGTATGCTCCCTGACCCGCCGTAGGCGCATTCCAGGAATTGTTCATATCGAGCATCTCGTTATATCCTTCGAACATCAGACGGTTATCGTAGTCCTTAAATTCGTTCGCGATGTTAGTCCAAAGATTGGCGAACCTTTGATTGACCGAAGCATAAGTACCTGTATCTGCGATTATCCAGCACACCTTGTCCGAACCGTGTTCGCCTGTATCGTGATGAACATTCAGGATGACATATAAGCCCTCTTCCAAAGACCAGTCGACGACCTGCTTAACGCGGGCCATCCAGGAAGGATCGACATTGCCGTTTGAATCCGTAAAGTGAGCCCAGGTAACGGGGATCCTTATAGTATTGAAGCCTGCCTCACGGACAGAGGCGATCATCTGCCTCGTCGTCACGGGATTACCCCAGCAAGTCTCGACCGATTCGGGATTAACATCGGTAAGCCATGTGCCGTACGAATCAAGTGTGTTTCCCAGGTTCCAGCCGACGTTTATTGCCGCAACCTGCTCCTGTGCCGTCACCGGGGAATCAGCACGGACGGGAAGCGGACTTCTTAAAGCCGCAAGCGAAAATAAAACAGCCGCGCAAAGCGCGAGGAATTTTCTAATATTTCTCATACTCCACCTACATCAGAGGGGCTACAAACTTCAACAGTTTACTGAATACCTTATAGCCGATCTTCTCGTGTTTAATCGTTTCAGGAGTTATCATTTTACACTTGCCGAGCGTCTCCTGGAAGTCTGCTTCGATATCATTAATGACATCACTCTTATAAATGTATACCGCACACTCGAAGTGATGGTACAAGCTTCTGTAATCAAGATTGATGGAACCTACCATTGCCTTCGTGCCGTCGGAAGTCATCGCCTTGGCATGAGGGAATCCCGGAGTGTATTCGTATATCTTTACACCTGAACTTATAAGATCCGGGTAGTGGGACTTAGCGATCGCAAATGCGGTCTTCTTATCGGGGATCCCCGGGAGGATAAGCTTAACATCTATATCCCTCTCGGCAGCAAACTTCAAAGCATTCTTCATCGTGTCATCGATGATCAGATACGGAGTTATTATGTGGACATAATCCTTCGCCTTGCCGAGGACATCAAGAAACATTCCTTCACCTACGCGGTACGAATCAAGAGGCGAATCGGCGAACGGCATTACGAAGCCTGATGCGTTATCAACCTTGAAAGGCTTTACATTCTTAACGAGATCAAATGAAGGCTCCTGATAGTAGATATTCCAAAGCTGCAAAAACATGAGAGTGAAGCTTCGAACAGCATCTCCTTCAAGTCTTATCGCAGTATCTTTCCAGCGTCCGAAGCGGGGAACAAGATTAATATACTCATCAGCGAAGTTAAGACCTCCCGTGTAGCCGACTCGGCCGTCGATACACAGTATCTTGCGGTGGTCCCTGTAGTTATAGTAAGTCGACAGGAACGGATAGATCTTGGAGAACTCCCTGCACTTTATGCCGATCTTCTTCATCCTCTCGGGATAATCGGGCGGCAGGAGCTTGAGCTCACACATGCCGTCGTACATAACGCGCACGTCAACGCCCTCGGAAGCTTTTCGCTCGAGCACATCAAGAACGCGGCCCCACATGTAGCCCTCACCTATTATGAAGTACTCCATGAAGATGAACTTCCCGGCTTTCTCGAGGTCTTCGAGGACACTGTCGAGGAAGTCGTTGCCGTTATCAAAATACTTCAAAGCGGTGTTCTCGTAGATGGGATAGCAGCCGGATTTATTAACGAAGGCATAAAGATCCTCGGTGTCGCCGCCGTCCTGCTCAAGCTTCTCGATTACGTCAGGGTCCTGCGGGATCATGTCGCGAGTATTCTCAACTGAGTTGATCACAGCACGCTTAAGACTTCTGCTTCCAAGATCAAAACGGGTAAAGCCCAGGAAGACCGCACCCGGAACAGGGAACAGACCGATGAGCATCATCCATGTCAGCTTCGAAGATGAATCCATGTTGGAGTTATAAAGATAGATGACCATCAATATCGAGAAGATACTCATGAAGACATTGATGTTCGCGACGTACTCGGTGAACTTGATGTAGAGCATCACGAGGATGGTGACCTGAAGTGCGATCATGAGAACGATGAACATGATCCTGCTGAAGATGACGCGCAGGAGACCTTTAAGTCTTGGTTTTGTGAGTCTTAGTACTCTCCCGCTCACCTTATCTCATTGCTTCCTTTACGCTTCTGTTTATCCTCATACATACGCAGGTCGGCGAATCTTATCAGTTCCTCAAGGTCAACCGTGTCTGTGATGACACACTCGGAGATACCGATACTGGCGTTCACGCTGTAGTCGAGTTCCTGAACGACAGGATCCATCATCGCGTAGCCGTGTATCTTATCTCTTATGTTCATGTACTCATCTGCTATATAGAAATCACCGACGATCGCCATGGCGAACTCGTCACCGCCGTAACGCGCACAGATACCGTTGTCGCCCGCGTAGTTAAGAAGCGACTTGGCGAGAATAATGAGAGCGTTATCACCCTCCTGATGACCGAAGTGGTCGTTGATATACTTAAGGCCGTCCATGTCGATGGAGAACAACGAGAAGATCCTTCCCTTGTTCATCGGGTCTTTAAGCATATCCTCTATCCTGCTGAAGAAGCCGCGTCTGTTGTACAGATTCGTAAGGTAGTCTCTCTCGTTGAGCTGGCTTATCGCCCTGTTCGCCTCGATCAGCTTGATCTTATCTATTACCGAACTTACCATCGCGGAGAAGTAAAGACCGAACTCCTCGAAGCGCTGCTGCTTACGCAAGGTCAGCTCGTCAAAGCCGCTGCAGACATAGCCGTACTCAGCATCGGATGTCCTTATCTGTCTGAACAAAAGTATATTAACGTTGCTGTCGGGCGCCATCAGATAATCGTATTCAGGCAGCGGCTCCGCCATGTTGTAGAACTTCTCCTTGAAGTTTAATTTTTCCGTGTTGTTGCCGTGAAGCAGCGAGTGGACGCACCTTCTGTCAGATCCTTCCGTCAGACCTACGAAGTAGTACTGGTCCTTCCAAAGCCACAGATAATTCTGGAGGCTCGAAGCCGCCATATCAAGATCGCTCATGCTGAGCGTACGCGTTACGAACCTGCCCATCTCCAGGATATGCCTGAAATAGTCCTGGTTATCGTCCGAGAGCATATTGATTGCAGCCTGCATGTGATCGAGATTCCTTGTCTCACAGCCGCAGGAACCCCGGTAGCACTCGATGTAGTCGATCTTTTTTCGAATAGTCTGCTTGCTCTTCCATGAGTCCTTGTTATCTATTATCGACAGAACGTAGTCGCAAAGGCCTCCGAAGTCAGGTGTCAGCGTCGTGATCGAAGGCGAGTGATTCATGCCGTGCCAGATACCGTCGAAGCCCGTTACGATAACATCCTCGGGCACACGGATACCGCGCTTCTTCAAGCAGTCGCACACGCCCACCGCCATCGAGTCGTTAGCACAGATGAAGGCCTCCGGTATCTCCATTCCCTCATCTAATTTCTCGTTAAGAACACGGACTGTCGTCGCATCCCAGAACTCGCCGTAGAGGATATCGTCCTCATAGACCTTCAGCTTATGAGAGAGCATGACTCTCTTAAAGATATTCTCACGTTCGATCGAGAACGGGTTATCGGGGTAACCTGCAAAGAACTTAACGTGCTTGCAGCCGTGATGGTCAAGAACATGCTTTACCATCTTCTCGAAGCCGTCAGAGTAGTTAAGGACAGCATTGATGACGCCGTCCATCTGTCGCTCGAGGAAAACCACGGGTATGCCTTTGTTCTGGCCTATCTCGCGAAGCCTGTTTAGGACTTTCTCGTCCTTGATCATCTCTGCGAAAACAATAATAACGGCAAGGTCGAATGAATCAACAAAATCCGCAAAACCTAAGCCGACGACAGGGTCATCGGGACCGGAAGTCTCGAGGCCGAAAGTAAATCCCATAACCACGTAATCCTGTCTTACCTTCTCGTTCATGAAGGCATCGAGGAAGAGGTTATAGTTCTCGGCATCCTCCCATGCACCGCAGATTGCTATCGCACGCCTGCCGGCTTCGTGGTCCGGGACCTCTTCAAGCCTGACATTACGGATACTAACCTGCGCCGTCGATTCGTTGTTACCGAAGTTGAATTCGACTCTCGCATTATCGTCATCCTCCCCCTTCATCTCGAAAGGAAGGATATGTGTCTGCCAGTTAGTCTCGAGGTCGATATCGGTATCCTCAAGATAACGCTTCCAGCTTAAGTCGGGCGCCGTTACCGCGAACTTGATCTTACGTCTCTTCGCAGCCATCGCCTCGAAAGACAAGCGGTATTTCTTACCCTTGATAAGCGGAAGTCCCGCCTGGTGAACCTGAACGGAATAATCGGTATCACCCGAATTAGTGATATCTACGACCAACTCCTTGCCGCGTGTATGTAAGTGAGCTTCACCCGCTCTTGCGATCTCGAACTTCCAGTTCTTCGCACCTGAGCTTATATAGTTGCCTGTAGAATCGGGTTCTTTGAACTTCCTCTCATCTGTCGGCATTACAGGTTCTTCTTCGTAAACATCCTTCTGATAGACCTTAATATAGTCGACGTGAAGTTCTGATAATTCATCGAAGACAGTCGTTCTGTCGGGCGCACCGACCCAGTCGCCTCCGACCGAGACATTTATCTCGATGTTAAAAGGCTTATCGAACGGTGCGGGATACTTCTTGGGGTCATCCACGGAATCGCGCGAGTACCAGTAGGAAGTGGAAAAGAATTCCTTGCCGTCAAAATAGAAGTTGATCTTTCCCGGAAGCCACTCCATTCCATAGACGTGGAACTCATCGGACAGATCAGTCTTGCCGTCACCGCATACGCCGCTCTTCTCATCGACGGGCATACCGTAGTGAACGATACTGATTCCCTTATCGGGATACTGGCCGTCAGCTGTAAGAAAATCGATGGAACCGGATTTTGGCCATTCGCCGTACGGCTCCCCGGTGGACAAAAGCCTGACCGAAGTAAGGAAACCCTTACCGCGCGATATCTTCAGGCGCGTCTCATAGTAGCCGTATGTGAAATCTCTTTTACCCTGTGTATTGATCCTTGCAGACTTATACGAGATAGTTCTGTCAGGCTCAAGGATTCGCTCCGGTTTAATTACGAGATGCCCGTCCCTTACAAAGACGTGCTTACCGTCGTCAACGAAGCTTTGAAGCTCACCGTTCACCCAGTGATCGGGATGCTCTTCAACACTCCAGGATGATTCGTCGAGTTTATTCCCGTCAAACTCATCCTGCCATACGAGCTTATATCCGAGTTTTTCCAGATCTTCCTTGTGCATGTGCGTAGGTTAGTTGATCAGATATCTGCCTTCCAAAGACCGTGCAGATTGCAGTACTCATAAACTGCGACTGCCTTCTCATCAGGGGCCAAAGCGAAAGAAGCCTTGGGAGCTTCCCCGGGCTTTAAGTTCTTAACCTGGAATCCCTTATCAGTCTCAACTGCGATCATAGTGATGTAGTGCTCAGCGAGCATCGGATGCTCAACAGAACCTACCGTAACATTGAGGATGTTGCCGTCAACTGCTACTACAGGTACATGCTTTTCCAAAGCAGCATCCACTTCACCTGCAACGAGTTCTTTCATGTCTTCACCACAACAAATCGTGGGAACACCTGTATCCCTTACTACAACAATGATCTTACCGCAGGTTAAGCATTTATAGAATTTCATACTGATCCTCCTCAATGATGATAATCGGTTTGATTATAACACCGTGAGAGGCTCACATAAATAAATATAGTATGAACGAATGTGGCGTAGATTTTATTATTGCGCTTATTGATTGATAAGATCAGTCAGCTTAACCGAGTCAAGATAATCGTTAATAATGCTATCGAGCTTGGTCCACATAGCTATCGTCGTACAGCGGTCATAGCGCTCACACTTATCAGCACCTTCCGTAAGGCACGCGACAGGTGCGATACTTCCTTCTGTTGCTCTTAAAATCTCGCCTACAGAGTATTCTTCCGGAGCTTTGGCAAGCTTATATCCGCCGCCCTTGCCGCGGTGACCCACGAGAAGTTTCTTCTCTACCAGAAGCTTTACAATAGCTTCAAGGTACTTCTCTGAAATCTCCTGACGTTCAGCCACTTCTTTAAGGGGCAGAAAACCTCCGTCAGGGCAATTAACGGCCATATCCGCAAGCACTCTAAGAGCATATCGGCCTTTAGTTGAAGCAATCATTTGCTTACCCCCCTGGGTTATTTATAACGCATACAATATAGTAAGGTTTTCAAAAATTCAAGAACTCTTTTTTATAATAACACCACTAAAATTTTTATGATATAATTAATTTTACATTCAATTCCCATAAATGAGGAGGTTCCTTTATGAATTACAGAATCGAAGGCGGTAACTTACCTGTAGTAATCATCTCTCTTGATGCCGGTGAATCAGTAAACTGTGAGTCAGGCTCAATGAGTTGGATGACATCAGGCATCGAGATGTCCACTTCAGGCGGCGGCTTGGGCAAGATGTTTGGAAGAATGGTCAGCGGCGAGAGCGCAATGATCAACACATACACAGCTAATCAGCCCGGTGAGATTGCATTTGCATCTTCATTCCCCGGCTCCATCAAGGCTGTCGAGCTCAACGGCAATACTATTCTTGCACAGAAGGGCGCTTACCTCGCTTCTTTCGGTAATGTTGAGCAGTCAATCGGCGTTCAGAAGAACATGGGCGGCGGATTCTTCGGTGGTGAGGGATTCATCATGCAGAAGTTCTCAGGTACAGGTATCGTCTTCCTCGAGATTGACGGATCCGCTATCGAGTATGACCTCGCAGCTGGCCAGACAATGATCGTTGATACAGGATATACAGTAATGATGGACAGCACAGTTAACCTTGATATTCAGATGGTTAAGGGCGTTAAGAACGTTCTGTTCGGCGGTGAAGGTCTGTTCAATACAACACTTTCAGGTCCCGGACACGTCATACTCCAGACAATGCCTATCTCTTCAACAGCTATGATGATCTACAAGTACATTCCTCATAAGAACTGACAGTTTTTAAGTTGAATAACGAAGGCCGGCAGATGATGCCGGCCTTTTTATTTTCGTGAAGTAAAGGAAGACTTAGCGGAGCAAAAGCTCGATAAGGCTTACGAGGAAAGATGCGGCGCAGGTTCCTATCGCAACTATGAGCAGGTTCTTGCCCTTGTACGCGAGCGCGATCGCGGTGACGGCGCCTGCCGCTGCACTTATCAAAGATTCCGTCGAGTACAGTATCGCGGGGAAAGTCATCGCGGAGAGTACCGAGTACGGAATGTAGTAGAAGAACGCCTTGATGTACCTGTTCGTGATCTTCTTGCGGAAGAGCGTGAAAGGCAGCGCACGGATAAGATATGTCGTCAGAGCGGACACGGCAAGAAGGGGAAGGTAGATCCTGTTATCCATCGGCTTCCTCCTTTACATTCTCCTTTACATCTTCCTCGCGGGCAGGTGTGATCACGGCACCTGCAACAGCCGCAATGACGGCGCAGATGATGATGGCAAATCCCGATGAGACATTATCATGCAGGAAAGGCACATACCTGAAGACAACTGCAAGAAGTACTGAAAGTGTGCTTACGCCGGCGACGATCTTGGAGCGGCGGCACACGGGAAGAACGATGGCCACGAACATGCCGTAGATACCGATTGCAAGTGAATTAGTTACAAACGGCGGCATGATGTTGCCTAATACGGCACCGAGCAAAGTTCCCGTCGTCCAGCCGATGACGGGGTAAAAGCCCAAGCCCGCCATGTATCTGAAGCCGACCTTTTCTTTCGTGACGGCGACGCCGAAGATCTCGTCCGTAATGAAGAACGAGCTTATGAGGCGCGCGGGGAAATTCATGGACTCGTCGGTCTTCTGCGACAGCGAGATGCCCATGAGCGAGTATCTGATGTTAATGACGAACTGTGCGATAGCCATCTCGATAAGACCGCCCGATGCCGACATGATGCCGACGCCTGCGACCTGTCCTGCTGACGTTAAGTTGGTAAGCGAGATAAGGACCGCCTGCCACCAAGCCAAACCGCTCGTGACGGCCATGATGCCGAATGAGAACGAGACAGATAGATAACCTAAGCCGATGGCAAGACCATCGGACATTCCTCTTCTAAAACCCATGCTTAAATTATGCTGCTACCTGTGTCTCACTTAATGCGGCAGCAGGATCCTCAGAACCCGAGGGACCGTAAGCAGTTCTCACCTGACTGAAAGTAATGAAGCAGTCAAGTGCCGTTATGTCTTCAACAGGCTCAAGCGTCTGTGTCTCGGGATTGATGTGATAGACAGCCCCTCCCGTGCAGATGTACTTATCGATCTGAATAAGCTCGGCTTCATCATCAACAAAAGTACGTACGAACAACATAAGATCAGGTGAAACATTCATATACTCGTCGTGCTCTTCCCTGTCACGTGTAACAGTAAGTGAGCAGGACTCGAATCTGCCGTCAGTGGTACGGGAATAACGGATATCGCAGGGAGCACCAAGAGGCGTCTCACTTGTTCCGGTTACGAACTGTACTTCACCCTCACCGCCGTTGACGAATTCCCTGTAGGCATCCTCGTACTCGGTGATAGCTGCCGTTACCGTGTTATAGTCAGGCACCGTCTGCGTGGGTTCAGTTACAGTTGAACCGCAGCCCGCAAGTGCGATGACAGACAGCGAAAGTATGGAAACAATCAGTTTTTTCATATTCAAAAACACCTCGTATGTGCTTAATTTGTCTTTATCCGCGGTTGATTATATCACAGGCTTAAGTTAGTGTGATGTGTTGTTTGACAAAGGGGGATAAAGCAAGTACAATATTCGAGCGTTTGAGCCTTGTGTTTATACGCGTATATATAAGTCACGGAGAAGTCGCCTAGCCTGGTCGAGGGCGCACGACTGGAAATCGTGTAAACCCCAAAAGGGTTTCGAGAGTTCGAATCTCTCCTTCTCCGCCAAAATTAAGAAGCATCCCTGACGGGATGCTTTTTTGCTGCGGGCAGCGTTTTTGGCAATCAAGCAGCCAAGTGCCTCAGCTGTTTGATGCACTGAAGTAGTAGTAATCGTGACCGTTCGTGCCGAAGCCCGGGAGCCCATCAACCGTTTGATGCTGAGTGTAATCAACTTCGCCGTTGGCCTGGTCGATCGCCATATCAGAATAGCCAATCTGGAAAACAGTTCCGTCGTAGTCCTCCGGGCAGACGACTGTGATCATGACCGTTACTGTGCCGGCCTCTTCATCACATTCAATGCTGTAAGACATCTGAACATCTATATGACGGCCGTTGTAATCGAACTCAACGACAGCGGGCATGCTGTCTTCGTCATCGGGATCCGGATAGAACTCGAATGACGTTCCTGTATATCTGTCGAAAGCGCCGTTCCAGCCGGCAACAACAGTGCCTTCATCACAGCCGCTCTCGTCGTACACATAAGTGCAGATGATTTCTTTGTAATCTTCACGCTCAGACGGTGCAACTTCGGATATGCTGACATCGATGCCTGCCACGATATCACCGACATCGTTCTGTCCGTCATTCACGGTAGTGGCAAGTTCAATATGCCCCTGAGGCGTGATCTCAAGGCCATGCTCTTCAAAAAAGTCCGGTGTAGAAGGCGCCTCGGTTCCGGAACAACCTGAAAGAGCAAACAACATGGATACTGACAGTGCAGCTGATACTATTCTTGCTTTGTTAGACATATGAATAACCCTCCTTGTTGCATCTAATTCTATCAATTAAAATAGTACGGGGGAGGGATAAAAAGTGGCAAAACATGAGTATTATGAACCCCGTATGGGCACGTGATACGGTGAAAGAATGAAAACTCTCATGACCTACATTATCGAGTTTGCAGCCGGCTCCTTCTTCGGATGGATCTATGAGGTCGCGCTCGAACTTATCGTGAACCATTCATACGCCGACCGCGGGATTCTTCACATGCCGCTGATTCCGATCTACGGATTCGGGTGTCTTTTGCTTCTGCTTTTGTACGGTAAGAAGGAACATTCCGCTCTTTTTATTTTCGCCACGAGTGCTGTTATTACTACCGTGCTCGAACTTGTGGTCTCGTACCCGCTCGAGAAGGTGCTGGGGTATCTTCCCTGGACTTACGAGGTGTGGCCGCTTAACTTCGACGGCAGGATCTCGCTTGTAAGCTCGCTTATCTTCGGCGCGCTCGCCACGGCTTTTTTGAAGCTCATCCACCCCTTGTGCCGCAAACTCGAGAAAGCTCCCGCGGCACCCGTTTACATCCTCGGTGGACTGCTCGGCACCGCCATCATAGCAGATGCACTGCTCGTGTTCACTGCGGGTTAATCACTCACGCAAAAGCGTTTCTGAACTCCGTGATATTACGCCCGTCCTCCTTGCCGTAAACAGCAAATCTCACCTCGTCGAAAAGAAACCCGTATCTCTCATCAACCAGGACCTGCTCGAAGTACCCGGCCACATCCTTGGGATCGTTGCCGAAGGCCCCGCATCCCCACGCGCCCAGAACGAGATTCCTGTAGCCGTTATCAGCGGCAATCAGCAGAAGAATTCTAATTCTGCGCAACATAGTCTTCTCAATCAAAGACGAAGGTGCGAGCATGGCGGCGCCTCTTTTGTTCGGGGCCGGAACCGTGACAACACCGGCGGTAAAGGGTTCTTCGAGAAGTTCAAGATTCGCGTTGCGGAACACAAGAACATTCTCGGACAAAAGCATGTAATCTGATTCAACACGGCCTAAGTGGGTGTTGTTGTAGCGGTACATAGGTGACGCCTTTGAAGATGAGATGGAAGCGTATAGCGTGCTGCATCTGCAAAGCGCCTCTTCCTGTGCGGGAGAACCGAGAAGGAAGCCGCCTCCGGGATTATGGGCGTTGGCAAAATTCATTACATAGGGTTTCTCAAGATCTTTGGCAGCTTCAAAAGAATCAGAATTCATAACAGTGAACCTGCAGATATTGTCATTTAAGGAAAACTCCGGAAAACGCCCGAGAAGTGCTTCGCCATCTTCGGGAGAGTAGACCTTAACACCGGTATGTTCATCCTTGTTGAAAGTAACCTTCCTGCCGGAAACTTCGTATGCTCCGTCTTCAGTTATCCGCATCGTTTCTTTGGCAACTTGAATGTTATTCATGAGATTCTCCCCTGAAGGTTAAATTGGTTATATTATACCCCCGAAGCCGTTTATAAACACTATCTCGTGTGGTACTATATACGCATGAATAAAGATAATAAAAAGAAACTGATTCCACCCATTATTTTCTGCGTCATAGCTTATATTTATGACCTTGTTTTCCTGTTCAGATACGGCCGCGGCATAATCGACTCAGACCTCGCTGCCGAGATGGTCCTTGCCAAGCTCAAGATGCCGTTTCCGCACATTCTTATAAACCCCGACTGGTTCTACAGCACGGAGCTTCGTGTCGTAAACATGATCGGCTTTTATAAGATCGGCCTTCTTTTCAGTCCGAACAACTGGGATACGGCCCGTAACATCGGAATGGCTATCGCATTGCTGCTTCTCGTGCTCGTTATGTGGAGCATCGCCCGCGACCTCGACTTTGAATATGAAGGCCTTTGGGCAGCGGGATTATCGCTTCTTCCCGTCGGTTTCTGGTACATGATACAGTCTATCTACGGCGGCTACTATCTTGCACACGCACTCGTATCATTAGGCGCACTCTGGGGCATCATCAAGATGTGCACCTCAAAGAAAAAGCCGATGATTATCATAGGCGCCGCGGTAATGGGATTGCTTGCTTTCTTATCAGGCATGCAGGGCATACGCCATTCAATGGTAATGTTCACCCCCCTGCTCGTTGCAGCTATTATCGTCAAGAAAAAGAATCTCAAATTTTATAACTACTCATTGATCGCATTCCTCCTTAATGCGATGGGCCTGTTCATCAACATCGCAGTACTTGGAAACTTCTATTCTTTCCAGGCTCAGGAGCAGGTTACCTGGGCAGAAGGAAACGGAAGCCTTCTTACAAGTTTCAGATGGTATGTCGAAGGCTTCGGATTCTCACAAAGTTATAAATACGGCTACTTCAATGAGCCGCAGGATGTTAAACTTCTTAGCTTCAACGGAATCGCAATCGGCTTAGGTCTCGTTATGTGTGCCGTCGTCATCGCATCCATGGTCATCCTCATCGTGAAGTTCAAGAAGTTAAGCGATTGGGAGCAGATTCTCGTCGTACTCACATTCTCGATGATCGCCATCATGTGCGTCGTCTATTCCTACATCTACGGCATGAGCAGTTACTGGCAGCAGACAATGCCGTTCGGCTACTTCCTGATTGTCCTTGCAATACGGCACTTTGACTTCAAGGAAGCGAAACACGAACTTGCCTGCTACTTTGCCATCGGTGCCGCAGTTCTCATCTGTTCGACGGGAACCTGCAGTTCTTACATTGCAGATCCATTCGTCGCAGAGCCCGGACTTGCACGCGTATCTGACTTCATCTTGAACGAGACAGACTACAGAGAAGGCTATTCCATCTTCTGGCTGTCGAACACTCTTATGTATATGTCTGACGGACAGATCGATGTTTACACAGCAGTCGGTTCGCCTGACGACCTGACTCTTAACAAGTGGCTTCAGCGCACGGATCACTTCGGCAATGAACCACAGTCTCATTTCTTCGTACTGACCTACTCATCGGAAGAAGAGAAAAACAGTCCAAACCTCGCAAGTCTCGGTGCTGACTTAATCTACGATGACGGCAGGTATTGCGTTTTCGCGGTGGAATAAGATGGCAGGCTCAGTGCGCAAAAAGATAGCAGTGCTCGTGGGGCACCCGGAGGAATACTCCTACACCTCTTTCCTTAAAGGTTTTCTTGAGGAGACGATCGGGTTTGACTACGATGTCGCGGTGTTCGCGATGTACATCAAGTACCAGAACACGCTCGCACGCTGCATCGGAGACGCGTCCATCTTTAAGCTCATTAATTACGATAAGTTCGACTGCGTTGTCGTCCTTGCTGACACGATACAGATCAAGGGCCTCACGGAGCAGATCGAGGAGCAGCTTCACAAGACTTATAAGGGCAAGGTTATTATCGTAGATCAGGACAGCAAATACTTCCCTGCCATCCACATCGATAACTACACGCCCGAGAAGCTCGTTATAGACCACCTTATCGAGAAGCACGGGATCCGCGACATCGCGTTTCTTACGGGCAAGTCATGGCACCCGCACTCGATAATCCGCCTTAACGCATACAAGGATTCTCTTGAGGAGCACGGCATAGAATTTAACGAGAACCGCGTCTTCTACGGCGACTTCTGGTACACAAGCGGTGAGAGCCTCGCGGAGAACTTCATTAGAAGCGGCGAGAAACTTCCGCAGGCCGTGGCATGTGCGAACGACTGCATGGCACTAGGCTTTGCGAAAGTAATAACTGCGAACGGCTACAGGATACCGGAGGACATCGTGGTCGTCGGCTGCGACTCGAACGACGAAGGCAGACACGCACCGATTCCTCTTACATCGATACCTATCTCCTCTTCAGAACTAGGGACTAACTCGGCACTTATGGCGCACGCATTGATAACGGGAACTGAGCCTAAGAAGGTGCCTTCCACGGCAGAAGTCTTCGTAGGCGGCACTTGCGGATGCAACTGCGAGAGCGCTAAGCCCACCTACTATCTGCGCAATTCCTGGGACACGGAACTGTCGCTAGGCACGATGTTCTCGCCTTTCAACAACATGGACGAGGACCTGATCGCACAGACGTCGATGTCAGGTCTCATCGGACTTATATTCAGCACGATCTATCTCGTGCGCGACTTTGACAGCTTCAACCTCTGCCTCAACCCTTCACTGGGTGACGCGGGAGAAGGCTTCGAGGACAAGATAATGCACGCGATAAGATGCGGCGGCGCTTACGAGAATAACGACAAGATCTTAACCGACACATTGATAGACAAAAGCGAGATGCTCCCCGAGCTTTACGAGGAGCGGGAGAAGCCGTCGGTGTTCTACTTCTTCCCTCTTTTCTACGATGACAGCATCTTCGGCTACACGGCGGTGCGCTACGACGGCAAGCCCGCGGTAATCTCGGCCGAGTACCGCGCATGGCTTAGAAGCATCAGCCGCGGCATCGAATGCTTCAAGAGAAGAGACGCCCTGATAGGAAGCTCCAAGATCGCGCGCCAGGGCATCACGACCGACAGCCTAACGGGTCTTCTTAACTACAAAGGCTTTCTCGAGCAGACCGAGAATTTGCTTTCTCTTATGGACAACTACGGCGGCCACATGAGCGCGCTTGCGATAGATATCAAAAACCTGTCCTATGTAAACGACACTTACGGGCGACAGGAGGGCGACAAGGCGATCGTAACGGTAGCAAGCGCTCTCGAGAACGTCTTCTCTGCGCGCAACTCTATCTGCTTCAGAACGGGTAACGACGAGCTCGTGGCACTCCACTTAACAAGAGAAGAGGGTGATCAGGAGATCCTCGATGAGAAGGACAAACTCATGTCCATGATCGCTGAGAACTACAACGATACAGAGTACGAGCTCAGCCTCTACTACGGAGTCGAGAGCGGAACGCCAGCAACGAGCGAGGAAGTCGAGCGACTCGTTAACCTCGCGATAGGACGCAAGAATAACAACAAGTCGGATGCACTAAGTCTCATCCACAGGCAGCTTACCGAGGAAGAGCAGCAGGTGGCATCCGTCGTAATGCAGATACTCGTGGATAACAAACTGTCGTATCACTTCCAGCCTATAGTAGATGCGAAGACCGCAAAGATCTACGGTTACGAGGCGCTGATGAGAGCACAGGTCACACCCTACCTCGCACCCCCGGTAATCCTTCGCTATGCGGAATTCTTCGACAGGCTCGATGACGTCGAGAGGCTGACATTCGCGAATGTAATCGCGCTCATGAAGATGCACCAGTCAACCCTGTCGGACGGCAAGAAAGTATTTATCAATTCCATCCCCGGTCACATGCTCGATGAGGACAGTCTCAGGAGGCTTGAGAAATTCATGTCTGAACGCCCCGGCTCGATCGTAGTCGAGTTGACGGAGCACTCCGAGGCACCTGACGACGAGCTCGAGCGCCGCAAGAAGACCAGCGAGAGGATCGGCCTCTACACTGCCGTCGACGACTACGGCACGGGATACTCAAACGTCACGAATCTTCTTCGCTACATGCCGAATTTTGTTAAGATCGACCGCGCACTTTTGTCGGGCATCGAAGACAGCCCGCAGAAGCAGCATTTCGTAAGAGATGTAATCGAGTTCTCACACAACAACAATATCGTTGTACTCGCGGAAGGCGTCGAAACGAGCGAAGAGTTAAAGACCGTCATCACACTCGGCGTCGACCTGCTGCAAGGCTACTACCTGGCCTTACCCGATAAGGATATGCTGCAGTCGATCAACTCCAACGTCGCCCAGGAGATTATCAAGTATTCACGCCTTAAGGACGTTCCTAATTAAATCTCTATCTATTCTTTGTTGCTGAGTGCGTGGCCGCGGGGCTGCCGTTCTTGGCACTCGCGTTCACCAAAGTGTTCACCTTTTCGAGAGATTTGGTGAATGAAATGGTGAATTTGGGCCCATTTTCACTAAAGCATTCACTTTTTCGAGGGTTTTGGTGAGCAAAAAAGTGAATCCGCGGGAATGCGGATGGGCTGCGGATGAGTGCGTGGCAGGTCAGACCTCAAACCGCTTGTAGACCTTCTCGTCGAGGAGGCCTTCGCTCTTCGCGACTACGAGCGTCGCAGCGACGTCACCCGTGGTGTTCGACATGGTGATGAGAAGGTCGATGAAGGGGTACACTGCCATCATGAGGCCGATTGCTTCGAGAGGGCAGCCGATGCCGTCGAGCACGACAGCCATGCACACGAGTCCGGCGCCGGGGACTCCCGGGGAACCCAACGAAAGCAGGATGATCGTTACCGCCATGGATATGAGCGCGGAGGTTGGAACGGGCACGCCGTACATTTTCGCGAGGAAGAGGCCGCACACGGTGAGGTTAATGCACGAGCCGTCCATGTTGACGGTGGCTCCGAGGGGGATCGAGAAGCTGCTGACCTTCGGCGAGACTCCCATCTTCTGGGTGCAGATGCGCATGTTAATAGGCATCATCGCGGATGAGGAGCAAAGCGAGGCTGCAGTTACCATGCCCTCGAGGTTTTTACGGAAGAACGTAAACGGGTTCAGGCGGCCCACGATGAGGATCATGAGGCCGTAGACCACGAGCATGCAGAGTATTCCGAGCAGGAAAACGCCCGCGTAACTTAGAACATACAGGAGCGCCTGCGAGTTGAAATGCGAGATGATGAGTGCCGTCGTGCACATGATCGCAAGCGGGATGAAGCTTGTCACCATGGAAGTGACGGCAAGCGCAAGTGAATTGCACGCGTCGAAAAAATCCTGCATCACTGGAGCATACCTTCCTATCTTGCCGACAGCAAGGCCGCACAGCACGGCAAGGAAGATTATCTGGAGCATGTTGCCCTCGAGGATGGGGCTTATGAAATTATTTGGAACAATGTTAATTATTGTCGAGCGGATTGAAGTGTCGAGGTCCGGGTTGAGCGGGACGTTGGGCGGGACGGCTGAGACGGACCCAAGTGCGGCGCCGAACTCGCCGGGGCTTATGAGCTTGGTAAGCGTTATCGAGACACCAACGGCAATGGCGGTAGTTGTAAGGTAGAAGGCCATGACCTTGCCCGCGATTCGTCCGAGTTCCGAGAGGTCTTTAAACTGCGCGAAGCAGGAGACTATCGAGAAGAAGACGACGGGGCCGATGATGATCTTCAATGCATTAAAGAACATCAGCTTGACGGGTGTCAGTACGTAAAAGTCCATGCCGTCCGCGATGGATGCGGGCAGTGCGGCTTTCATGAGAATTCCGATTATTACGCCGAGAATGGCAGCAGCAGCAGTTAAGTAGAGTCTGGACTGTTCGGACTTGCCGACGAAGATGCGCGCGGTGTTGACGCCGTTTCGGTGGACGACCTTCAAATCGTTCTCGAGGGATTTAAGCAGGATTGAGCGGATCGCGCGCTGCGTGTCCTTGTTGCTCAAAGTATCGGTCATGAACGAGCCGTCAGTCTCGAAGTCGAACGGGTCGAAGCGGCTGCCCTCAGCGGTTATCGTCACGCTGATGTCGCCTAAGAACTTGCGGACCGTGATGCGGATCTCCCCGTCTTCAGCGGCGCTCTCGATGAACTGCGGTATCAGCTCCTCAGTCATGAGGACCGTCCGCATCGCAAGCTTCTTGTTTACTCCGAGGTCATTTATTGTCGTTTCTACGAAGTTGATGGCTCCGGATAAAGCCGCCTTGTCCGAAGAGATAACTGTGTACTGCTTTTTCATGGGGATATTGTATCACAGCGGCGGGGGTGGGGGTGCTGGGGGCATAGGGGTGCTAGAGGTGGCGGAGTTTGGGTGGGCAAATCAGATAATTCGAGGAGGTACACCAATAGGCTGTCAGATTTACCGGAGCCAGGAGTCCTTGATATCAATATCTTTGGTGTCGTAATACTTTGAAGGATTCTCCGCAATCGTATACCGCCTGATGAACCCGTCGGTTTTATCGACAAGGTAGAATGGATCCATCTCATCAGGTGTTTTATAGGCGGTGATGAGATACGCGTTGTAATAGTCCTTCAGAGAGACGATCTTCAGTGAAGGGTATTCTTTTATGAAGGTTTGTACGGCTTTCTTTGGGGTCATATCAGGGGTTCCTTTCTTGTAATGCTGAAATCTATCGAAAGTGCCGCACGAAAAACAGACGGCACTTTCTTTGCTATAATAAATGGGATAAGTATTATCTTCTTAACAATGGTCCTACTACATTCCAATAAACATCAATATCTGATAATTCGAGATTTGACACATCATCCTTTCACCCAAGGAATAAAGGCACTTTGTATCCAACACATTTTCCAAAGGGAATATCTTCAGGATTATTATTCTTCCATTCTTTATAGAATCGATAAGCAAGGCAATCATCTGCATAAACAGGAATCTCTTCTTCAAGAAACTTCTGTAAAGTACATCCTATATTTAACACCTCACCAGTACCGATCTCCAAAATCGATTAGAATAATCGTTACCACATATGTACAAGTATAAGACTGTGGTGTGCCTAGGTTATAAAGAAGGTGTTAATTATTCTTTACTAAACTATCTACTTCAACCACCACTTCGAGTATAGCACCGCAAATGGGCCTATAAGTCCTAATAAAAGCACCTTCGGCCCACTCCCACACCAATTCGGTGGTGCCTCCAGCCCAAACAGCCAAGCGACACAAAAACCACCGCCGGGGAGGTACAACCCGGCGGTGGAAAACTCAAGAAAGGTACTATGAAAAACGAGATGTAAAGTGTTATTCACCTTACAAGCACATTATACAACCCTACCGCGAACCATGTGGGACAATAATAGGACTCAACTCTCGCTGACGTGCTCGAATACAACCGTGAAGTGTGTGTCCGAATATTTGCCGACCAGCTGGATATAATTCTCAATCAGCTCTTCCGCCCTCTGCTGCGCGGTCATCATAATCGTGTTATCCGACAAGATCGAGAACATCGTATCTGTATTCGTATCATTAATAGCATTTGTAAGATCCGTCGCCGTTATCTCATTGGGATTGATGACATTGTACCAATGCTCACCCTCGATAATAACTGAATTAAAATCATACGACGATGAATCGACATTAACGCCTCCGATCGGCCCCACATCAGGCATCGTAACGGTAACCACATCACCTTCAATCGTCATTGCGACGCGGCTCATATCAACACCAAGATCTACATAACCGCTGTACTCGAACCAGAACTGTCTGTCACTCTCACCGATACCGGACAGCCCGCTCGACCTCGGCTTAACCGCTTTCGCTACGTTATGGAAATACACTCGGTAAGTTGCAAGCTCACATATATTTCTAATCTGCACGATATCAGGCTGCATCGACTCGGTTGTAACAAGCGACTCCACGGGGGCCACGGGCATCGTCTCCACGGCAAAAGTTGTTGTGACAGTCGACTCGGCCTTCTCCTCGACCTCATAATCGTCCTCACACGATGCCGCGAGCAACATAGATCCTGCAAGAAGCAATGCCAATAATTTCTTATTCATATCACTGCTCCTCCCATTCGATCACAAAGCCGTAGTCAGGGTAAAACTGCTCCACCAAAGGCTCCGTCAACGCCCTGACCTGTGCCTCAGTATTAATCCGCGCGATCTCGAACATCGACTCATCCTCACTCGCCTTCGCCAGAAGATCCTGCTCACACAAAGGGTGCGCCTCGATCATCGCCTGCGACGTGTTATAAGACACATCCTCGAAAATAAACTCCATCGTTCCCGCATCAACACTATAAGACTGTATCTCAACTGCGGGGATAGTAATCGTGATCACCTTATTCTCGTGATCGCCGTAATCTATCGCAAGATCAGCAAGATCAACACCCAAGACAACTGTGCCCTCGTAAGCAACATAATACCTGGGAGTTACGCCATCATCTTCGTAAACACGGCAAATCGCATTGTAGTCATATCGCAGAGTCTGGAGTTCGCTGATCGCAACTATCTCTTCGATACTGGTTGTGTTATCAACCTCAACAGAAGCCTCTGATCCTATCACAGCATCCGCAATCTCACCCGCGTCAGACACCAAACCTTCTGCCAAAGAATCTGCGGCAATCAAATCATCATCCGAGCTTGAGTCGTGGATCTTATCCATGCCTCCGCACATAACAAAAGAAGTGATTATTATGACCAGAAGGAGAATTATGCTCGCGATAATAATGATGAACCTGTGCCGTTCAACAGTAAACTTCCACTTATCAGGAATATTCATACAACCCTCCGCAGAAACTACTAGTTTAGTGTCTACGATTCAATTATACACTAACAGCAGAAATGCCTTACAGGCTCACACCCACAATATCGCGCCGATTGTGGCAAAGATGACCGACAAGATAAGAAGTCCGATTGCGATCAAAATCAGCCCGGACAACGCAAGCCATACGATCAGAAGCGGAAGCAGCACCACGAAAGCGACTATCTTCGCGATGCCCCACGCGGCTCTGATACACCAAACCAACATACTGACTGCCACATAAATCACTGCAGCATAAAATAACATTGTTAACATAACTACCCCTCCTATCTATTCCATTCCTTTATGTTATCAACTACTCTTCCTCATCATCCTCCAACAACGCTGTGATTGATTTGCGGAAGTCCTCCGGGGAGTCTGACTCTGCCTTCGAGAGGGCTTCGTCCAGCAGCTGCCTGATCGGCTCCTCCCATACACTCTCGTGCAGGAGCTTTACCTGGAGAACATCCTCGATAATCTCGTAGACATCTTCAGTCGCGAGGCCGATATCCTTAAGCTCCGCTGTCATGTAGGCGACCAATCCGTAAAGCTTTTCCATGCCACCCTTTGAATAATCGCTCATCTCAAACTCGTAAACATCACCCATAATTCTACCCCCTATAAAATGTAGTGAATCTATAATACTCTGTCGTCTGTCCGTTTAATCTCCCTTTTCGCACAAGCCCTCGAGGCCCTGCTGCGCGAGCATCTCGTTTATCTTGGTAAGCTCGAAGATCCTGTTGTTGATCGCGACTATGATGCACGCGTCCTTGCGGTTCTTCGAGTATAGCGCGTTGAAGCCGTACAGCTTGAGTGCGGTGTTGATCTCGCCGAGCGCGAAATGCGCGACAACGCACAGCTTGATTATCAGGTCCCTGTTCTTGGTGTGCTTCTCCATGGTGACGATCTTGCTGCCGTAGGACTCGGATACGCCCGCCGCCGTGTAGATGTCTTTAAGGCGCATGTTTTTCGCGTCGACGATGTCCTTAAAGTAGTAGTAGAACGACTTGTCACCACCTGCGAGGTACTTATCGTTTTCCTTCAGGTACTCGCCGATCTTGTCCGGCGCCGTGTTAAGAAGTTTCTTGTCCAACTCTCCCGTGTCTTTCATAAACATCAATCCTTCCCCCTCAACTCCTTGAGCGCATCCATGAGCTCGTTCACGTTGTATCTTGCGTCCGCGTCGAGACTGATGCAGTTGCTTATCACCGACCAGTAAGGCTCGTCCGCGCGGCACTCCTTAGGCACCTTGCCCGTCAGCATCACGTTAAAAAGAATTCCCATCGCGTAGATATCGGTCTTCACCGAAGACGCCTTCAGCCCGAACCCGACCTGCTCCGGAGCCGCATACTCCCACGTGCCTATGTAGGCGGTGTCGGAGCTCTTCGCGGTGTTGTACCACTTCGCCGCGTCCATGTCGAAAAGGTACGTCGCCCCCTCAGGCGTTATCATGATATTCGAGGGCTTGATATCCCTGTGCACTATCGGCGTCGGCAGCCCGTGAAGAACCTTAAGCACTTCGCACACATCAAGCGCGATCCTTATTGCCTCCGACCTCTCGAAAACCCCATTATCGATCACATCCTGCACCGTGTGTCCCTCGATAAACTCTTCGATCACGATGAGGCAGTTGCTGCTCTGAGCGAGGTCAACTATGCGCGGCATGTGACTCACGGGATTCTTCTTCAAAAACTCATAGATATCTTTATCGTATGTGGTTAAGAACTTTCTTATGTATTTCTTGCCGGTCTCGGGTGAGGTCACGATGCTGATGTCAGCTCTGTCCTTTACATTGCCGACTTCCTGGTAACTTGTTAACCTTAAAACTTCCTCGTCACTTAATCCTCTGTACGGATTTACAAGATCGCGCTGGTACTCATCCTCCGAATCGTAGAGATTCTTCTCGTCGATCGCATTCACAAAACCACAGCACAGGCACTTGAAAGTTCCGTTATTCTCCTTGAACCCCGGCTGCACGTTAAGCATCTGTCCGCACCCGTCACAGATCCATGCGACATCGTCTTCACTCTCGACATCAGGGTTGATAAGCATCTGCCCGCAGCCCTTGCAAATCCAGAAAGGTACGTCATTGCTGTAGCCCTTCTGCATGGTGAGGTCGGCCTCGCACTTGGTGCAGTATTCGTGAAACTGTGTATCCCTAGAATTCTTAGATCTTCCAAACATACAGATATTATATTATTAAAGCCCCGACATTCTATGTTCGTATGAGCCAAGTCGCACGGATTTCCACCGTTTTGGTCAAGTTTGGTTACGCACCACTGGTAGCGATATTACTAATTGCTGCGTAGAGGCAGAACAGCGCCACCGCGATTATGAGCACGACCTTCACCTTCTGAGGCAGATTACTCTTGTAGATGACGTAGATCGCCGTGAACGGGAAAAACATCAGCCACAGAAGAACCCATACCCACAACGGAAGCTTCGTCTTCTTCGGAGTGCTCTGTTGCTGCGTGTTAACATACTGCACACGAGGCGCACTCTCACTCATCGCCTTCTGGCGGCCCTTCTCGAACTGATAGCCCGCCTCTTCAGCATTATCGTACTGAACATGCTGCGCCTCGTCATCGAGGAAAAACGAACCGCCGCAGCTGTCGCACACGCACTCTCCCGTTTCCTTATCAACCTTCAACCGCGACCCGCAGTTCGGGCACGTCAAATTTACTAATCTCATATAGACCTCCTCCCGCTTACAAAGCAAAAGATCTCATAGTCTAATTTTACTATGAGATCCTACGCACATGTGGGGGAATATTGGGACAAGATCACTAATACAAAACAAGCTTCGGAGTTTGTTCCGAAGCCTGTTCTGATTTAAGGAGGTTTAATTATGCACTTATCCGAGACTAATTGTCTCCTCGGCATAAACATAGTCACCAATAACCTGACCTACGGTAAGCTGAACATCTGAAGTCTCATCCTGGAGAACATAAGCAAGGTAAACAGTTACGGTTGCACCAGGCTGAACGCTCGCCATGTATCCGTCGAGATCATAAGAGTCATCCATTGATACGGCATTCGACAGCTCAACTCCGTTCTGATAAACCTTCGGAAGTGCATTAGCCATAAACGATGACGCCTCGGAAGAATTATTGGTAGCACTGAACTCGAACATTATCGAAGGATTACCCTGATAGTCCTCAATGATCGAATAGTTGACGTATTCGATTGTGAAGTCAGGAGCTGTCATCTCGCCGATTGTATCTGCGTCTATCTCGATTGTCTCATCGACATATACGCCATCGCCGAGCAATTCAGTAACCTTGATCTGAATCGGATTCTCAGTATCCTGCAACAGATATCCGCATGTAACCTCGATGGTTGTACCATCCTGGATATTGGTTGAACCGCCTTCAGTTACATCCGTGATGTATGCGTTGTCCAGCTCAATTCCATTCTGGTAAGCAGCATCATCAACAGCAAACGAGAACATCTTCTCTTCACCGGAATTATTAGTGAAGCTGTACGTCGCAAGGATAACGGGAGCATTCTCATAGTTGACCGTGAACGTGGTACTTACCAATGATACGGAATACTTGGAATCTCCGGCCTGCGCAGCACCGGATTCTCCGGATCCTGAATCGCTGTCCGAACTTCCACTTGCCATAGCCATTGTGCCAAACAGACTCAGAGCCAGGATTACTGAGATTAATCTAGTTGTTTTTCTCATAAAAACACCTCTTTCTTATTGAATTTATAATAATTCCTGAGATAACAATCGCCGCTAATTCGATGACTATATCGAAGACGTCAAAAGTCCCAGGGATTAACGGAGTTACTTGCAGCGTTTCCATCAAAGACAAAAACGCTGCGCTAATAATCAAACTACTCACAACCACTCGTTCAGAATTATGCAGGACTAAAGCGAGACATGATTCTAACGAGAATGCCCAACAACAATCCGGTAAATAATTCTTAGACAAGTAACTCAATACCGGATAACAGATAATCAACTGGCTTCTTGCCTTCGACAAATTACCCGCTTCCATCGAGCTCAATATAAAGCGGCTAATATAAGTGTCCGGCCTGTACACCAAATAAAGGATCGACCCGAATACAAGTGGAATGATGATAAGCAATATACAAATTGTGAAATACAATTTATGTCTCATATTACAACCAGCCTTCCCTTGTATTCTTTGATTAACTATCTGCCCCGATTATAATAGGCGCGCGAAAAGCGTGAGTACCAATAAAAGTACTCACGCCGTTAAGCCAACTACCTTGAATGTAATTGTTATTTGAAGTTTTTCTCTACTTTTACTCTTACAAATTCAATAATTAGTTTTACAAACCAATCGATTCCAGAAAATAATAAGACACTGTCCGGCCTGAAAGGAGCCTAGACATGTCAAAACATTTA
>JAILNR010000043.1 GCA_024691325.1 Saccharofermentans sp.
GCTTATAGGTTCTCTTCATGATCTTTCCGTAAAGAGGGTGCTTAACGTGCTCTACTACAGAAACAGTGATCGTCTTGTCCATCTTGTCAGATGTAACGAGGCCGACTCTTGTTTTTCTCAAGTTTCTTTCTGCCATCTTGCGTTTCCCCCTTAGTTAGCCTTGAGCTGCTGCTCACGGATTATTGTCTTAACTCTTGCAATGTCCTTCTTAACAGAAGAGATCTGAGAAGGATTGTCGAGCTGATGTGTTGCGTTCTGGAAACGAAGCTTGAAGAGCTGATCCTTGAGGGAAACGAGTTCCTTCTCGAGCTCTTCGGCTGACTTCTTACGAATTTCTTCAGCTGTCATATCACTCTTCCTCCTTCTTATTTGCTACCTTGTCAGCGACAACGAACTTTGTGCCGCAGGGAAGCTTGTGGCTTGCAAGACGCATTGCCTCTCTTGCATCCTCTTCGGATACACCTGCAATCTCAAACATTACCTTACCGGGCTTAACAACTGCGCACCAGTACTCGTTTGCTGCCTTACCGGAACCCATTCGGACCTGAGCAGGCTTCTTTGATACAGGCTTATCGGGGAAGATCTTGATCCAAACCTTACCGCCACGCTTTACGTATCTGTTGATAGCGATACGGGCAGCCTCTATCTGATTTGCCTTGATCCAGCAGGGCTCTGTAGCTGCGAGACCGAACTCACCGTAAGAAACATAGTTTCCGCGGTAAGCCTTACCCTTCATGCGGCCTCTCTGCTGCTTTCTATACTTTGTTCTCTTAGGAAGTAACATTAGTTCTGACCTCCTTCTGTAGAAGCTTCAGCGTTCTTCTTCTCAGGAAGGATCTCACCCTTGTAGACCCAAACCTTAACGCCTATACGACCATAAGTCGTGTTTGCCTCAGCAAAACCGTAGTCGATATCTGCACGAAGTGTCTGAAGAGGAATTGTACCCTCGTGGTATGTCTCGGAACGTGCAATCTCGGCACCGCCCAAACGGCCTGAACACTTTGTCTTGATACCCTGTACGCCGGGCTGCTTCATGGCTGATGCCATAACCTTCTTCATTGCACGTCTGAAACCGATACGAGCCTCGAGCTGAGAAGCGATATTCTCTGCAGCGAGCTGTGCGTTAGCATCGATATCCTTGACTTCCTTTACTTCAACTCTGAAGTCCTTACCGAACTTCTTGTTAAGAGCTGCTGTGAGTGCCTGGATTCCTGCACCCTTACCACCGATAACAAGTCCAGCTCTTGCAACTTCGAGAGTAACGGATGTCTTATCAGCGCCCTTTCTCTCAATAGCGATTCTGGAGATTCCCGCTACATTTCTGCGGTTCTCATCGATGGGTTTCTTTGAATTCTTGCTGGCATCCTTGATGATCTCATCCGTCTTCTTCATGATGAAGTCACGAATCTTCTTATCCTCAACAAGGAAATCGCTGAATGTCTTCTTGTCGGCATACCAGCGGGCATCCCAGTCTTTAATGACGCCTACCCTGTAACCATGGGGATTAACTTTCTGGCCCATGCGATATCCTCCTTATACTCTCTCTTTGAGAACTACAGTTACATGACTGGTTCTCTTGTTGATTCTGTTAGCTGCGCCTCTAGCCCTGGGGATGAAACGCTTAAGAATAGGTCCCTCGTTTGCATAAGCATCTGCAACGTAAAGGTCGGACTTATTAAGACCGAAGTTGTTTACTGCATTTGCCTCAGCTGACTTGAGTACCTTTGTAAGAACGGGTGAAGCCGCCTTAGGAGTGTAAGTCAGGATTGCATAAGCATCATCGAGGGACTTGCCCTTGATAAGGTCTGCAACGATCTTTACCTTACGGGGTGAGATCCTTACATACTTTGCTGTAGCTGTTCCCTGATCTCTGCCGAGACCCAAAAGCTTCTTCTGCTTCTTTGTGGGAACCGGAAGTCTGGAGCTCTTTGATACAGGCTTGCTGTAAGCTTCCAGAATTGCTTCACGGTTAGCTTCGATATTCTCTTTATTCAATATAATCTTTTCCACGAATTATTCCTCCTTAACCCGATCAGCCCTTAGCGGACTTCTCGCCGCTTGTGTGACCGCCGAACTTACGAGTCTGAGCGAATTCACCGAGCTTATGACCGATCATGTCCTCTGTAACATATACAGGAATGAACTTGTGACCGTCATAAACACCGATCGTGTGTCCTACAAACTCAGGGAAAATGGTGGAAGCACGGGACCAAGTCTGGATGACCTTCTTCTCTCCCGCATCGTTCAATGCTTTGATTTTCTTCATAAGGGCTTCCTGAACGTAATAACCCTTCTTAACGGATCTGGACATCTTATTCCTCCTTAACCCTTTCTGCCTCTAACAATGTACTTGTTAGATGCCTTCTTCTTATTTCTCGTCTTCTTACCGAGTGTAGGAACACCCCAAGGTGTAACAGGGCCCGGAAGACCGACAGGAGACTTACCTTCACCACCACCGTGAGGGTGATCATTCGGGTTCATAACAACACCTCGAACGGAAGGTCTGATGCCCAGGTGTCTGGACTTACCTGCTTTACCGAGCTTAACGTTCTCGTGCTCAGCGTTTCCGATCTCACCGATCATTGCGCGGCACTTGAGAGAGATCATACGAACCTCACCGGAAGGAAGTCTTACCTGAGCGTAATCGCCCTCCTTAGCCATGAGCTGAGCAGAAGCACCTGCTGTTCTAACGAGCTGTGCACCTGCACCGGGATACATCTCTACGCAGCAGATAACCGTACCAACGGGGATTGCGTAAAGAGGAATTACATTACCGGGAAGGATATCGGCATTCTCGCCGCTCTCGATCTTATGACCTACCTTGATTCCATTAGGAGCAAGGATGTAGGACTTCTGACCATCCTGATACTGGATGAGTGCGAGATAAGCTGTACGGTTAGGATCGTACTCGATAGCCTTTACAACTGCGGGTACACCGTCTCTTGTTCTCTTCCAGTCAATGATACGGATCTTCCTTCTGTTACCGCCGCCCTGATGACGAACAGTGATACGGCCATATGAGTTACGGCCTGCATGCTTCTTGGCTGTCGTAAGAAGGCTCTTTTCAGGCTCCTTCTTAGTAAGGACAGAATAATCGGCAACTGCCATCTGTCTGACTGCCGGAGAAGTAGGATTAAATGTTTTTACTGCCATTTTATTTACTCCTTATCTGACCTTACACACCAAAGCCGAAGTCTTCGATGGATGTCTTATACTTCTTCGAACCCTTAACGGCCTTGCCGCCCTTGCCGAGGTAGGACTCTTCCTTACCCTCAGTATCGATAGTAACGACTGCCTTCTTGAAAGAAGGTGTTCTGCCGAGCTGGTAACGCTGTCTCTTGAGCTTACCGTCGTAGTTAGCAACATTAACTGCTGTAACCTTTACTTCGAAAATCTCCTCAACAGCCTTCTTGATCTCAGTCTTGGTAGCATTTACCGCAACCTTAAATGTGTACTTGCCTTCAGCCATCTCTCCGGAAGACTTCTCGGTGATTACCGGCGCGATGATGATGTCCTGCGCTGTCTTAATCATGCGTACACCTCCTCAATCTTCTCAACAGCTGCCTTTGTTACGAGCAGGCTGTCGTACTTCATGATGTCAAATACGTTGATCTCATTAACCTGAGCAGACTTAACATCAGGGATATTTCTTACAGAAAGCTCAGCATTCTCATTCTTAGCATCAAGAACAATAAGAGCGTTTGATGTCTTAAGATCTGAAAGAGCCTTTACAGCTTCCTTTGTCTTGATTGCATCGAGGTTGAAATCCTCAACAACGATGATCTTGTTGTCAGCAAGCTTAGAAGAAAGTGCAGATTTCAAAGCAAGTCTTCTGATCTTCTTAGGTACTGTGTAGCTGTAGTCTCTGGGCTTGGGTCCAAAGATTGTACCACCACCGACATACTGAGCAGAACGTGTGGAACCGTGACGTGCACGACCTGTTCCCTTCTGTCTCCAGGGGCGCTTACCGCCGCCTCTTGTCTCGCTTCTTGTCTTTGTGCTGGAAGTACCCTGTCTTCTGTTTGCAAGCTGATTTCTGATAACTGTAGCGATCGCATGCTTGTTGGGCTCAATGCCAAAGATAGCATCAGAAAGCTCGATCGAACCCGTAACGGCGCCGCTAAGATTGTAGATATCTAATTTAGCCATTATTATCTCTCCTCCCGCCTATTACTTTGAGGCCTTGACGGAAGTCTCAACTGTAACGAGGCCTCCCTTAGGTCCGGGAATCGCGCCCTTCAAGACGAGGATTCCTCTGTCGCCGTCAACCATGACTACGCTTAAGTTCTGTACTGTGCAATTAACAGCTCCCATGTGTCCAGGCATCTTCTTACCGGGTAAAACTCTACCGGGTGTAGATGTAGCACCGAGGGAACCGACTCTTCTGTGATACATGGAGCCGTGACCTTCAGGTCCGCCCTTCTGTCCGTGACGCTTGATGTTACCCTGGAAACCCTTACCCTTGGAAACACCGCTTACGTCAACCTGATCGCCAACATTAAACATGTCGGAAACCTTGATCTCCTGTCCGAGCTCATAATCCTCTTCAGTCTTGAACTCGCGGATAACCTTCTTAACCTCAACGTCAGCCTTCTTAAACTGACCCTTGTCAGGCTTATTCACGAGCTTCTCGCGAACTGAGCCGGAACCGACCTTGACAGCCTTGTAGCCGTCTGTCTCAACCGTCTTGTTCTGGAGCACGTACATAGGCTCTACTTCAATGACGGTTGCGGGAATAACATTGCCGTTCTCATCGAAAAGCTGTGTCATTCCGGACTTTCTGCCGATAACAAATTTTGCCATTCTTCTTTCCTCCTGTTTAGGTTATTGGTTCGCTTTTGTATTGGTGCGAACATGACCTCGGTCTTCGGACTTGGCAGTTCCTAAACCGATTAAATCCTGTCTTATTTCTATTAAGCCTTGAGCTCTACAGAAACGCCGGCAGGAATGTCAAGCTTCTCAAGTGCCTCAACTGTCTTAGCGTTGGGCGTATATACATCGATCAGTCTCTTATGTGTTCTCTGCTCGAACTGCTCACGTGAATCCTTGTACTTGTGGGGTGATCTTAAGATCGTAACGATCTCCTTCTCTGTAGGAAGCGGGATAGGTCCCGAGTAAGAAGCACCTGTTCTCTGAACTGCAGCGATGATAGAAGCTGCGCTCTCGTCAAGGAGCTTGTGATCATAAGCTTTGATCTTGATTCTCATCTTCTGGTTAGCCATTGTTGTTCCTCCAATTAATGCTGTATTTCTTTCAACCTTGCCGGGCGTTTCCTAATCTCCCATTCAAAAACCCGGATCTCCAGTTACCGCATAGTTACGGCACTTTGGCTCCCGGGCAACGGTTCTTAGTAAATCGCTGCCGGCTTTAAGCCGAATCGCCGGAATCTTGTCCGACTTGCTCCTCCGAAGTTACCCGCCGGGCCGTGCAGCTCACAGCTTCAGGCGGCAATCTCCAGGATCTGCGCATATGCAACCCCTAAAGTCGCACGGGGAAGATTTTACTACGGGATATGTATATTGGCAATAGTTTTTTTGAAAAAACTTAAACTTTTTATCAAATCAGCCGTTTTCCATCTTCTGAATGAACAATTTATCTATCTCAGAAGGTGTAAAAACGTATTTTGAACCGCAGAAATGGCATACGGTCTCTATATCTTTATTTTCTTTTACCATTCTATATAACTCTGACCTGCCCAATGTGGCAAGACCTGATGACATTCTCTCCTTACTGCAGGGACAGGAGAACTGAACGGGATACCCGTTTAAGTATTCAATACCGGGGTCACCCATAAAAAGATCGAGGATCTTCGCAGGAGAGAATCCTTCCTCCATAAGATATGTAATCTCGGGGAAGCCTCCGTTCGCACGCTTCTCGACATAATCCAAGTCCTCATCCGTGTATCCGGGCATCATCTGGATCATCATGCCGCCGGCATTAACGACCTTATCGTCCTTTATCTGAACTCCAAGAGCTACTATGGACGGGGTCTGCTCGGATGAAGCAAGATAATATGTAAAGTCTTCAGCGATCTCTCCCGAGATCAGCTCAACCGAGCCCGAATACGGCTCTTTAAGACCAACATCTCTTATTACGGTCAAAGAACCGTTCTTACCTACGGCCGCACCGACATTTATCTTGCCGGGCTTAATGTAAGTCGTCTCCACTGAAGCCTCAGTCGGGTAAGCACGTGCGTTCCCCTTGCTGTCACATACGCAGGTCATGCCCTTCATGGGACCGTCCGATTTGATTATCGTGGTCTGGGTATCCGTATCATTCTTCATGCTCTCGGCGATGAGAAGCGAACCTGTGATGAATCTGCCCAAAGCAGCAGTAGCGGCACGGGATGTGCCGTGCAGTTCCATTGCCTTCTGGCATGTTGCAGTAGTCCGTATTGCTACGGCTTTTACATTTCCGCGAAGTGCTACCGCTCTTACGAGGTGATCTAACTTCTCATCTTCGGGCATGCCCGAAGCAAAATAACCTGCTTCCATATAAATCCCTGTTACGGCAGACATGAGAGAGGATCCACTCTCTCGCCGTTAACTCGTACTTCAAAGTGAAGGTGCGCACCTGTCGATCCTCCTGTGGATCCGACCGTACCGATCTGCTGGCCTGCAGATACACTCGCACCGTTGGATACGCTGATGCTCGTGCAGTGGGCATAGAGCGTCGATACGCCGTTGCCGTGATCGATGATCAGATAGTTGCCGTATCCCGAACCACCCCAGTTCTGTCCCGGAACCGGTGTCTCAACATAGATTACCGTTCCTGATGCGGCAGCCATAATCGCGTCTCCGAATCCTGCACCGATATCGATACCGGAATGGAACCTCGTGTTTCCATAAATGGGGTGAACTCTGTTTCCAAAATATGAGGTAATGGTATGACACCATGTAGGCCACTGCAGTGAAACTCCGCTTGCTGATGATGTGGCAGCAGGAGCAGGTGCTTGAGCAGCTTCAGTCTGTTCAGGAACAACCGGAGCCGCAGGATCAGGAATCTGGGTAGTAACCGTAATCACCTGACCTGTTACAGGATCAGTCTGAGTAACTTCAGACAGGATAGTCGGAACCGTAGTTGCAACTGTGGTCGTAGTCGCTGTCGCAGCAGCGGCAGCGGAAGCGGCTGCAATAGCCGCTGCATCTTCAGCATCACGCTGTGCCTGCAGATTTGCGATTTGATTATCAAGCTGTGCGGCCAGATCCTCAAGAGAATTCTCTTGAGCAGTCCACGAGTCTATTTCCGTGGAAATATCTGCGAGAGCCTCAGTCGTATATCCGATCCTTGCCTCGAGTTCATCAAGCTGCGCCTGCTTCTCCTCAGCGATAGCCTGCATCTCATCGGCTTCCTGCAAAGCAATCTCTCTTTGTGCTTCGGCATTACCCAAAGCGACTTCCATCTCATCAACCGCCTGAGCATCGGCATCGGCGATCAAAGAGATGATCTCCATATTGGTAAAGAAACCTGCAATACTGTCTGATTCAAGAAGAACCTCCAGTGTCGACTTGTTCTGATATTCAAACATTACCGACAGTCTCTCCTGGAACATCTGCTCGGTTGCTTCAAGATTCTCCTGTGCCTGAATATATGCATCAAGAGCCTCCGTCTTGGCGACCAAAGCAGCTGCAAGCTGCGCGGAGATGACCTCGTACTGCGCTCTTTGCTCCTCCGACAGATTATTTAGTTCGGCAAGTTCTCCTCTTAACGAGTTCTGCTCACCTGCAAGCTGCGATACCATTCCGGCAGCAGCCTCAGCCTGGGCCATAGCCTGGTCTCTTTGCTCTCTTCTCTCCTCGAGCTCCTCTTCGGTATCAAACCTGAAGTGGGCAGATCTTTGCAGAATATTACCTGAAGCAGATACATATGCCGGCTTTTGTGCAAGAAGAGTTATGCTGCTTCCCGCACCAATAAAGGACAGTGTCAAAAGCACTGATGTTATTTTCTTTATGTGATTCTCAATAAAAGCTCTCATCATACCTTAATGTACTTCCTTACTGAGATTCCGCTTCCGATACTTCCGATAAGAACTCCCGTTACAACCGCAAGGATGAGTACATACCACATGATTCCTTTTGCAGGAAGAATGGCATAGAAGCTTGCGGGATCAACGTTAGACATTATCCTGGCATACAGAGCTTTATAGGCAATTATGGTTATTGCCCATGAGCATACCGCGCTTATAAGTCCGATTATCGCGCCTTCTATGATATACGGCATTCGTATATACGAATTGGTAGCTCCGACGAACTTCATGATCTCGATCTCATTTGCTCTTGAGTAAACTGAGATTCTTACCATCGTCGAGATAATAAACAATGCGATCACAAACAGAAGAACCGATGCGACAGCAGTGCCGATATTAACATAATGACCTGCACGCTCAAGGACATCCATGACACGGCTCTCTCTTGATACCTTTGATACACCCGGCAGAGTCTGAAGTCTTGCAACCACATCATCACCCATGGAAGGATCGGATATCCTCAAGCTGAATGTATAAGGCAGATAGTTATTGTAGTCAAACTCATCGAGGATGGACTGGCTGTCACCTAAGTTCGTCTTGAAGTTGTTGTAGTTCTCTTCAGGACTTCTCTTTATGCACTCGATGATACGTGTATCCTCGTGAATAAGCTGTTCGGTCTGAACAATCTGATCCTCGGTAGCATCCACCTTCATATAAACTTCGATAGGAGGCTGCTGACCGAGCTTTCTCATTATCGTTCTCGCATTTGCCGAGAAGATAAAGAATACGCTTAAGATAATGAGCATCAAAAGAACAACTGTTATGGAAGCTATGGTAACAAACGGGTGTCTCTTGATACCCGAGAAACCTTCCTTTACTGAATTGAAAAAAGTCTTAAAAATCACTCGTCGTCCTCCTGGATATCAAGGTCTATATCATCCATGCGGACTTCGCTCAACCAGCTGTCATCCTCTTCTGTATGTGCAGGCTCGGCCTTCTTCTCCTCTTCCGGAGCGGTAAGTTCAGCCGGTACCGGCTCTTCATCCGGCACATAGGTTTCTTCCTTTATCTCTTCTTCCTCTTGCTCCTTCGAAGGAACCTCTTCATGTCCGGCCTCGATAGCAGGAGCATTAGGAGCAGGAAGAGCTTCCTCTTCATCATTCTCGACAGGAAGAGTATCAACATCCGTGATCATATCCTCGAAAGCGACTTCCTCATCATCATATCCGTCATCATCCGAGAATGGGATCGTCGGGATAGGTGCTGCGGGTGCTGCGGGTGCTGCGGCAGCCGCTGCTGCAGCGTTCCTGGCAGCCTTGTTCTTTGCCGCCTCGATAACAGCCTTAGGTGTCTCACCAAAGAAAAAGTCTGAAGAAGGCTCGATCTTGGGAACCTCAACCTCATCCGCTTCACTTTGATAATCACGGTCGTCGCCGAAAGCAAAATTAGAAGGCAGGGGTTCTTCTGTAACCTCGTCATCGGCATAGGAACTCCCCTCTTTGTCTCTTACAACGAGTCCCGCCTCTATCTCGATAACACGCTTCTTCATCTTATCAACCATATTCGCATCATGTGTGCACACGATTACAGTTGTACCTGATCTGTTGATATCAAGCAGAAGTCCCATGATGTTCTCGGATGTCGCCGGGTCAAGGTTACCTGTCGGCTCATCTGCAATAATAATCTTGGGGTTATTAAGCATAGCTCTTGCGATTGCGACTCTCTGCTGCTCACCACCTGATAACTCCTGGGGATAAGCATCAGCCTTCTCCTTAAGTCCGACTATGTTAAGTACAAGCTGGACTCTCTGATGAAGCTCACGCTTGGGAAGACCTATTATCTCTCCCGCGAACGCGATATTCTCCGCTATCGTCTTTGTATCGATCAATCTGAAATCCTGGAAGATCATTCCTACCTGTCTTCTGAAGATAGGCACCAGGGCTCTGGACATATGTGAGATATCAAATCCGTCCACAAAGACACCGCCTTCATTGGTGCGCTCCTCACAGTACATGCATTTAAGGATTGTCGATTTTCCGGATCCGGACTTTCCGATGATGAAGACGAATTCACCTTCATCTATAAGGAAAGATACACCGCGGAGTGCGTGAACACCGGAATTCTTGTATGTCTTGTGAACGTTTTGGAATTTTATCATCTGATCATGTTGTCCTTAGAGGTCTCAAGATACTGAAGATAAGTCCTAACCATTGAAGCCATCTTAAACAGAACGGCATCATCGAAGGATCTTAAGTCGAGACCTGTATTCTTCTTAACCTTATCAAGTCTGTAGACGAGGGTGTTTCTATGTACGAACAACTCACGGGAAGTCTCACTTCCGTTAAGGTTATTCTTAAAGAAGCAGTCTATGGTCTCTATCGTGTCTTCGTCCAAAGACTTATATGCTTCGTTCGGGAATACCTCATCTATAAACATACGGCAAAGGGTTGACGGGAGCTGGTAGATAAGTCTGCCGAGTCCCAACTGGTTATACTTTGATATGTAGCAATTCTTCTCGAATATCTTACCGACTCTTAATGCGAGCATCGCATCTCTGTAGCTCTTGGCAATCTGCTGGAACAAAGGTACGAAGGAACCTACGCCGATATAGGCCGTGATGCCCTCGTTATTAAGGCTGTCGAGGATAGCTTCCGATATCTCATCGACATAAGTGCTTCTGTCCGCCTCAGCCTCTCCGACCTCGGAAACATTAAGAACGATTATCGATGTAGATTCGTCCATCGCGATAACTGTCGAATCGGAAGACTCACCATATATGCTCTGGAGAATATCAAGAGTATTGGCTCCCTGCTCCTCACTTGTCCTTACAACGATGACAAGTCTCGGGTCATTGCAATTGATCTTGAAGTCTCTCGCCTTGATCGGGATATCACCCTGAAGCTCATTCTCAAGAAGAACATTCTTGGTGAAAAGTTCCTTCTCGGCATCGGAGCCGTGCTCCTTAACGACTGATCTTATCCATTCACCGAGCAAAGAGAGATTTGTTCTTGATTCAGCGTCCGTACCATTCAGATAAGCAATGTATCTTACCTGATCGGTAAGTGAGATCTTCATGTATGTCTTGTCAGAAGTAGACGAGAACTGGTCTTCGCTTACCATGACAGCCCTGGAAGCAGAATCGGTCTGGCCTTCCATGTCAGGATTCGTGGATGCGATTATAAGACCATTTGTATCCATGACCCCGGCTTCTGCCTTAAGGATCGGTGCAGCAACACGTATGCATTTTTTGATCTCTTCCATGTTTTCTCCCCACTTTCTCGGATTAGGACACACTTATATCAATAAATGATAACTTTTTAGAGCATTTTAAACAAGGCTTACGCTGATGTTGAAACAAAAACGCAAAAAACAGAAGAAAATTAAAAGAGCCGCCGGGACAATCCCGAACGGCTCTTTACAACTCTGGAGAGTAAATTTATCAGGAAATGATGCTCTGCTCTGTATCCTTATCAAAGAGGTGGATACGGTTAGTGTCGATAGCAAGGTCAACAACCTGACCAACTGTGGACTGAGATGTTGTAGGGTCAACTCTACATGTAAGAGGGAGTGAACCGTTAACAGTAACATAGAGGTATGTCTCAGCACCAAGCATCTCGACGACGTCAACGTCAGCAGAGAAAGCAGACTCAGGGTGGTCTGTAACATATGTGGACTCGTCTGTGATGGCCTCAGGACGAACACCGAAGATAACTTCCTGACCGTCGCGCTCCATAACTTCCTCAACTGCATAACGCTCAGGGAGCTTAACTGTAACGTTCTCGAATGTTACATAAACATCAGAACCGTCAACATTGATTGTAGCATTGATGAAGTTCATAGGAGGCATTCCGATAAATCCTGCAACGAATGTGTTGATCGGGTTATCGTAGAGCTCCGTAGGAGAATCAACCTGCTGGATGAATCCGTCCTTCATAACAACGATTCTCGTACCCATTGTCATAGCCTCTGTCTGGTCATGTGTAACGTATACGAATGTTGTCTTGAGTCTGTGGTGGAGCTTTGTGATCTCAACACGCATCTGAACACGGAGCTTAGCATCCAAGTTGGAAAGAGGCTCGTCCATGAGGAAGACCTTAGGGTCACGAACGATAGCACGGCCGAGAGCAACTCTCTGTCTCTGTCCACCGGAGAGAGCCTTAGGCTTTCTCTCGAGGAGGTGCTCGATCTCGAGGATCTTAGCAGCTTCTGTAACACGACGGTTGATCTCGTCCTTAGGCATCTTCTTGAGCTTCAAGGAGAAAGCCATATTGTCACGTACTGTCATGTGAGGATACAAAGCGTAGTTCTGGAAAACCATCGCGATGTCTCTGTCCTTAGGAAGAACGTCATTGATGAGACGATCTTCGATATAGATCTCACCTTCTGAAATATCTTCAAGTCCTGCAAGCATACGAAGTGTTGTAGACTTACCGCATCCTGAAGGTCCTACGAGAATAACGAATTCCTTATCTGCTACCTCAAGGTTGAAATCGGATACAGCAACTACGCCGCCATCATACTTCTTGTAAACATGCTGGAAAGATAAACTTGCCATTTTCTAAACCTCCGTAAAATGCCTCTCGGCTTTTATGCGATTATCATAGCAAAGGGGTTTTTCATCTTCTATATGACAGTCTTACCAAAAAAAACTACCATGATTTGTTGTTTATTCAATTGAATTAAAGGGCTTTTCGACTTTTTGCACATTAATAATTCCGCTCCTTTGTGCATTTAGTCAAAGCATTGACAAATGAATAATTATGCATTAAACTGCATAAACATTCCGCGTGGACGGTACGCGTCAAGCGGAGTATTATTATGGTTATTGTTTTATTATAAGTATGGAGTATGAAGTAAGTTATGAATAAGATTAAGGTAAGCATTATCGGAAGCACCGGATACGTCGGAGCGGAACTCGTACACGGGTTCATCGCTCACCCTGAAGTTGAGCTTTTGTATCTGACATCAGAATCTTTCAAAGGAAAGAAGTTCTCAGATATCTATCCTGTCTATAGGGGAATCTGCGACAAGATCCTGGTCAGTTCCGAAGAAGTCTCATACGATACGATCGGCAAGGAAAGCGACCTTGTTATCACAGCTCTTCCCCACGGTGTCTCCTCGAAGGTTGTCCCCGTGCTTCTTAAAGCAGGTGCAAGAGTTATCGACCACAGCGGCGACTTCAGATACAAGGATGTCGCTACATATGAGAAGTCCTACAAGCTTACTCATCCGGCTCCGGAACTTCTTAAGGAAGCCGTTTACGGACTGCCTGAGATCCACAGGGATCTTCTTAAAGATGCAAAACTTACGGCTAATCCCGGATGCTATCCCACATGCTCAATAATCGCTCTCGCGCCTTTCATCGAGAAAGGTCTTATCGAGACCGAAGGCATTATTATCGATGCTACTTCAGGTGTTACCGGCGCGGGACGAAAGGAGAAGCTTGAGTATTCCTACTGCGAACTCGACGAGAGCTTCAAACCCTACGGTGTGTCAGGACACAGACATGGCACAGAGATCAACGAGCAGTTGTCTTTTTTAAGTAAAGATGAGACAGGCAAGAGCGTGAAGGCTGCTTTCACACCTCACCTTGCCCCCTTCAAAAGAGGAATGCTCGCAAGCATTTATGCACGTCCTTCGAAGCTTTTCGAGGGGGTTGATTCCGCTAAGGTGCGCGGGGTGCTCGATAGCCGCTATGAAGGAGAGCCTTTCGTAAGAGTTCTGCCGGAGGGAATCCTTCCTGACGTAAAGTGCGTTAACGGCAGCAACTACATCGATGTAACCGGAATCTACGATGAGGACACGGGTTTCATCAAGCTGTTCTCGGCTCAGGACAACCTCGGCAAGGGCGCGGCACTTCAGGCAATACAGGCATTTAATGCCATGTTCGGGTTCCCGGAACAGACGGGACTTCAAACGGTAGTAAGAGGAGTTTAATATGGCAAACCAGAAAGAGATGCCCGTAGTATCGGGTGAGATGCAGTCAAAGATCGACAGGGCTTCAATCTTGATCGAGGCTCTTCCCTACATAAGGAAGATGAGCGGTCAGACGATAGTCATCAAGTACGGCGGAAACGCGATGGTCAACGAAGAGCTCAAGAGCTCCGTCATGGATGACATCACTCTTCTTAAGTACATCGGTATCAACCCTATCGTTGTACACGGAGGCGGACCCGACATAAGCGGAATGCTTAAGGAAGTTAATATCGAGTCACATTTCGTAAACGGATTAAGATACACCGATGAGAAGACCATGGGCATCGCACAGATGGTCCTTATCGGAAAGACAAACAAGGAGATCGTTTCCTCTCTTAACATGAAGGGAGCGAAGGCGGTCGGTATCTGCGGTATCGACGGCAATGTCATTGAGGCCGAGAAGCTTACAAAGGACAGCGACGGCAACGATCTTGATATCGGTTATGTAGGAAAGATAACCAGGATAAACACGAAGGTTATCGAGATGCTCGCAAACGATGAGTACATCCCCGTAATCGCTCCTATCGGTGTCGGTGCTGACGGCCACAGCTATAACATCAACGCAGATACGGTTGCGGCTGAAGTTGCTGTTGCACTTAAGGCAAGCAAGCTCATCACCCTGACCGATGTCCGCGGAGTTTTAAGAGACAATGAGGATGGAACCAAGTCTTTGATAGGCCAGCTCGATGTGGCAACTGTTAAGGAGTGCAAAGAGCAGGGCATCATCACCGGAGGCATGATTCCCAAGGTTGAAGGATGCCTCGACACTGTCTTGAGAGGAGTCCGACGTGCACACATCATCGACGGAAGAATACCTCACAGCATCATACTCGAGATGTTCACAAGACACGGTATCGGAACAATGATAGTTAAAGACAAGAAAGAAATTAAGTAAGGAGACTTTCATGAGTATAGAAAATGACCTCGAGCTCGCGAAGCTCTATGATTCAAAATATGCACTTAACGTTTTCAACCCCCTGCCCATTGCATTCACGCACGGCAAGGGAGTTTGGCTTTATGACCCTGAAGGAAGAAAGTACATGGACATGATAGGCGGCATCGCCGTCAATTCATTGGGACACGGCAACAGGGAGCTTGTTAAAGCAATAAGCTCACAGGCTGCGAAAGTGATCCACACGAGCAACTACTATGTAATCCCGCAAAGGTCTGAGCTCGCCTTCAAGCTTTGCAGTCACAGCTTTGCCGATAAGGCATTCTTCTGTAACTCAGGTGCAGAGGCAAATGAGGCGGCTATCAAACTCGCACGCGGATATTTCTACTATAAGGGCCAGCCTGAGAAGAACGAGATAATCACAGCCAAGATGAGCTTCCACGGAAGAACTATGGCTACCATCGCGGCTACAGGTCAGGAGAAGTTCAGGATACCGTTCGCACCTAATGTGCCCGGGTTTAAGTATGTGGATTACAACGACTATGCGGCTCTTGAGACCATGGTCGATGACAAGACCTGCGCAGTAATGCTCGAGCTTATCCAGGGAGAAAGCGGAGTCCATCCTGCTGATGTTACCTATGTTAAGCAGGTTAAGAAGCTGTGCGTTGAGCGCGGTATTCTCCTTATCATCGATGAGGTGCAGACAGGTATCGGAAGAACAGGCAGACTGTTCTGCTACGAGAACTATGATATCGTCCCCGACATCATGACATTGGCAAAAGGTCTTGCAGGAGGCGTGCCGATCGGAGCGATGCTTTGCACGGACGAAGCGGCAACCGGCATGAAGCCCGGTGACCACGGTTCCACATTCGGCGGCAACCCGCTCGCATGTGCGGCTGCAAACTGTGTTCTTGACCAGATCATCTCGTCCGACAAGAATATCCTCTCGAACGTAAACAACGTAAGCTCTTTCCTGTTCGAGAAGTTAAACGAGCTTGCTGTTAAGACGGGAAAGATCAAACAGGTAAGAGGCAAGGGACTTCTTATCGGAATCGAGTTTGACGATTCAATACAGTCCGCCGGCATGAAGCAGCTTTTGATGCAGAACGGATTCCTTGTAAGTTCCATCGGAGCATCGACGATAAGGCTCGCACCGCCGCTTATCATCACACAAAGAGAAGCAGCGATGTTCGTAAATGCACTCGCAAAGATCTTAAAGGCAAACAGAAAGTGAGAAAGATAATATGAAGCACTATATAGATTTTCATGAGGACGTTGGAATAGAAGAGCTCGATTATCTTCTTGATATCGCAGCAGACATGAAGGCTAAGACTAAGGCAGGCATCGAGCACCATTACTTAAACGGCAAGACACTTGCCATGATCTTTACTAAGTCTTCCACAAGAACCCGCGTCTCGTTCGAGGTAGGTATGTATCAGCTGGGAGGTTCCGCCCTGTTCTTAAGTTCTGACGACATTCAGATCGGAAGAGGCGAGCCTATCTCCGATACAGCCAGGGTGCTCTCGGGTATGGTTGACGGCATCATGATAAGGACTTTCGCACACCAGGACGTAGTCGATCTTGCAAAGTACGGTTCCATCCCTGTCATCAACGGCCTTACTGACGACCAGCATCCTACACAGATGCTCGCTGATCTTCTTACCATCAAGGAGCACAAGGGCACTTTGAAGGGTCTTAAGCTCGCTTACATAGGTGACGGAAACAATGTTGCCAACTCTCTTTTGCAGGCTTGTGCCAAGGCAGGAATGGACATCTCTGTTGCATCCCCCAAGACACACACATGCCCTGACAAGTATGTTGAACAGGCTAAGAAGGATGCTGCCATCACAGGCTCCAGGATCGTCATGACAGAAGACCCTTATGTGGCTGCCAAGGATGCTGACGTTCTTTATGCTGATACATGGGTATCAATGGGACAGGAAGAGGAGAAGGCTGAGAGGATCAAGATCTTCAAGGATTATCAGATCAACTCCGACCTTATGGCTACAGCAGATAAGGATGCTATCTTCCTTCACTGCCTGCCCGCTTACAGAGGCTACGAGGTAACCGAAGATATTATCGACGGACCCAGAAGCGTAGTCTTCGATGAAGCAGAGAACAGGCTCCATGCTCACAAGGCCATCCTTGTTAACTGCTTCCTTAATTCTTAATAAGGACGATTATATGGAAGATAAAAACATAGAGATAATAATAAGAGAGGCCGTGACTGAAGATGCAAAGAAGGTATCCGTTCTCATCAAAGATGCGATGGAGCACTACCGCGAGGCATCCGGTATCCGGCACGATGTTCTTGAATCACTTACCGAGAGCGTTGAATCTGTTAAGGAGAGGATCAGAAGACATCACTGCCTCATCGCGACAAGGGACGGAGAGCCTGTCGGCACCATCACGGTAAGCTACTGCGATAATCCGATGAAGTACAGCTTCTCTTCAACGACAGCGAGAACTCTCACGCAGTACAAAGACTGTGCTTACATCTCAAGGTTTGCCGTACTTGAAGAACTAAGAGATACAGGGCTTGGTGTCACATTGATGAATGAGGCATTGAGGCTTCCCGTGTCGACAAGATCAGGTCTTGCTCTTCTTCACACAGCAATTGCAAACACGAAGATGAAAGAATTCTACCTTAACAGAGGATTCCTGATATTAGACAGTGAGGACTCAAGAGGCTACGAGCGTGCTTTGTTCGCCTTCATGTCAGACCATGACGGAAGGGATAATCTTACAGCCTGACGTACGCGGATCGTTCTGTAACGCAGCCTGCGCTTCACCTGCAGCACTTTCATCCTCATAAATACCGAACACGCAACTGCCGGAGCCTGTCATCGCCGAGAAAACAGCTCCGGTATTCTTTACTGCATCGATAAGGTCCGCTATAACGGGTGCCAGTTTGATCGCAGGCTCCTGCAGATCATTTACAAGATAAGGCGCAGCCTGTGCGATACGTTCAACGGGAAGTTTCTTCTCATCGGTAAACACCGCATTCATCTGCTCCCTGTATTCCGCCTCATCGAAAACAGCGGGGTTCTCATCAGATAACTCATAGCACTCTTTGGTACCTACGCCGATTTCGGGTTTCACGAGGATTATATTCACGCCCGACAGATCCGGGAGCTCCGTCACTATCTCGCCTACGCCTTCACAGATGCAGGTGCCGCCGGACAGAAAGAACGGCACATCGGCGCCGAGCTTTGCCGCGGTCATGATCATCTGCTCATCCGTTAACGGATTGCCGAAA
>JAILNR010000046.1 GCA_024691325.1 Saccharofermentans sp.
TTCGGTTCTGTTCCGGCTTCTTCCGACTCATTCAACCGCGCTTTGCATTACTATGTTCTTGAAGATGCTGCGGCCGAATTGGAAGATATATGTGCTGAATACGGATTAACAGAAGAAGAATCGAATCTCGAGGATTGTTACTGGTATTCGGTGGATCCGGAGTTCTCTGATGAGCAGGCTCAGGAAGGCATCGAGAAGATAGCCGATGTATTCCAAAGATATAATCTCGAATCAAGGATGGACGGATGGACTATCTACCTGGAGCACGGCGAGGGGTGGCTCACAGCATACTATGAGCAGCTGATGAACGATTACGAAGGTGAAGACATTTATAACGATCCTGAGTATTCTTACGTACTCTCTTCTGCAGGCGGTGGCGATCTGCGTCATATCGGAAGCGTGAGATTACCGGAAATATCCTTCAGAGATCGCGCGAAGGAAGCTGAAGATTATTATCTTGAGATGGCGCAGATGAAGAATCCTGATGCAGTCTTTATCAGAAGTGAAGAGATTCCGTTCTCCGATACAGGCGCTGATCTGTACTATGTAGTCGAGTCCTTTGATCAGCCGTATCCCCGGTCAGCAGATGACCTAGTCATGATCTATTACTTTGAGGCTGACGGTCAGGAATTCTTCATTTGCAATTTCCTCGTTAACAACAGAGTTGAATACGGAGAGTGGTACTCCAATTACGGGGAATAACCGTTGCTGATTAAGAGTGTTTTAATTATGAAAAATAATGGAATGCGACAGATAAAAAACAGGTTCTTATGCCTAATAGTGGTTCTACTGTTCACGTTAAGCGTGAGCGGGTGTCATTTCCTTCAGTATTCGAAGCTACGACGCAACGAGATCAGACATGCCAAAGAATTCTTCGAATATCTCAAGGATGAAGATATAGACAGTTTGGTCGATCTGTTTTCAGATGAAGTTCAGGATACCTGCGATCTCGAAGAAGAGTGGGAAGAATTCTTCGATGTTATCGATGGCAACATTGAGTCTTATGAAAGATTAAGGGTTACATATTCCGAACAATTCATAGATGACGGAAATATCACACGATGTCTTCTTGAGGTTATTTTCTTAGATGTCACAACTGATGAGGGCGAAGAATATGATCGATTGGAATATCATACCTTTGTTGTCCATTCCGACCGGGATAAGTTGGGTATTACGGTGGTCAGCCTGGAAGATGAGGATGAATTCTTAAGTGGAATAGGAAATTAGAACATAAACCAGATTGTACTTATAACAAGGACATAGCAAGTCTCAAAACCCGTGCTATACTCTCATTATGTCGAAGCACGGAAGAGACAGCCTGTAAGCTGTTTAAGGGAATGAAAAAAGTATTTGAATCGGAAAGAATAATCTTCATAGAGCCGACTCTGGATCTGGTTCCGGAGTATCTTGTTATGGTCAATGACATCGAGAATGTGGCGAAGTACATCAGTGACCGCCGCGAGCCGTATACGGAACAGGAAGAGATCGAGTATATGAAGGAGAAGATCGCCGGGCCTGATATGATGTACTCGATGATGGAGAAAGAGACGGGCAAATTCATAGGCAACACGTCGTTCTTCAATATTAACGGCGAAGAAGCTGAGTGGGGCATAGTGATGACAGCTTCCATGCAGAATAAAGGCTTCGGTAAGGAAGCTCTGAGACGCATGATAGAGTACGGATTTAATGAGGGCGGATTCCGAAGAATATACTTAGGCGTGTATGTCGACAACCCGCGTGCGATACATATCTATGAACAGTGCGGGTTCAAAGAGTATGACAGAACGGATGTTGATGTATTTATGGAGATAATCAAACCTCTGCGGTAGAGTACGAGTAATTATATAGCGATGGTATTCAGACTAATGCTCCCCTATGTCAGGGGAGCTTTTGGTTTGGGAGATTTGACAGCAGTAAAAATCGTCTTATAATCAAAAGTGAGAATAATCTCACTTATAAGGAGAAACGGTTATGAATATATTGAATCCCGCAGCTGTTATAGGCACCAATGCATGGGGAAGCAAGGCTTACTCGAGAGCGGTGAGAGGAAGTTATGTTCCAGATGACGTCCTCATGGATTCCATGAGGGAAGCACGTGAGCAGGATATCGCGCTTTTCGACATGGCGCGTGATTACGGTCTCGGTAAGGCACAGAAAATGCTCGGCAGCTTTGGCACTGACGGCATAACGATCTCAGCGAAATACACGCCCTTCACGCACTACAGGAAGGGGTGCGTAAGAAAGTCTTTGATGAAGGACCTCGAGGATTTTGGCAGAGAGTACGTGGATGTGTACTGGCTCCATCTGCCCACGGACATAGAGGATCACCTCGAAGAGATAGCGCAGCTTGTTAAGGAAGGGAAGATAAAGCACGTCGGCGTATCGAATTTCACTCTTGATGAGTGTATCCGTTCCAGGGAGGTGCTTCTAAGGCACGGCATCCCGCTTTACGGTGTTCAGAATCACTACAGCATAATCTGCAGAGAGTGGGAGAAGAACGGACTTCTTAAGTGGTGTCACGACAACGGCATCCTCTTCTGGGGGTGGGCCGTGCTCGAGGAGGGACTGCTCGTCGATCCGAGGGTGAGGAAGAAGTCCCCGATGAAACTCGCGTTTAACCGCAAGGTAAAAAAGCTCGCGCCAGTTTATGATGTTATGATAGACATTGCATCCCAAAGAGGAATCAAAGTTCCGCAGGTCGCGATGGCTTACTGTGCGAGCAAGGGCGTAATACCGATGACCGGATGCAGGAAGCCGTCGCAGGTCAAAGACCTCGCGGATGCTTCAAGGATGAAGCTTACGAAGGAAGAGACAGCGCGGCTTGAATCTGCTTCAGACAAGGTTAGTGTTAAGATAATGGGAGCGGATATATTCAGACCTTTTGTTTTAAAAGAAAGGAAGCGTTGATTTGGGTATCAGGCAGAGGCGCACAGATAGCGATGTAGTTCAGGAAAGAGCACTTGTCACAAGACAGAAGATACTCTCGTCTGCAATTGAGATGTATGCATCCAAGGGGTATCAGAAGACTACTGTTGATGATATCGCAAAGAACGCCGGACTGTCCGTGGGAGTTGCTTACAGATACTTCAAAAACAAGAAGGAACTGCTGCTTGCAACGCTTGAGTATCTGTTTCTTAACATCACTTCTCTGACCGGGACTGATCCCGAAGATGTATTTAACGGCAATCTTTCCGATTCTCTTGCCGTGTTCGAGAATATTCATATTAAGTACCGTGAACTTCACGACGAACTTGAAGGCCTGCGTCATACGGATGAAGATGTGCGTTCTCTTTATGACGGCTTCTATCACGCTGCCGTGAAGAGGATTTACGGCCGGCTTCCTGATGAGATAAGAAACAGGAAGGGAAGTCTGGTTGATCTTTATATGGTGGTAGGGCTTATGGAGAACTATTGCCATTTATATATGCATGGATTGTTGAGCGATGAAGAATTACGTATAATGCGAATTAAGATCCTGAAACATGCACAGGAACTGTTCGGATAGGAGGGGAACGGATGAGGAAATCAATTTACTTCATTATTCAAATAATCTGGTCGGTTATTTTTTCATTGATCGTCTGGTATCTATTTCTGAAGAACGCTACTTTTGACTTCTATGGAAATAGTGACAATACCATAGCGGGTATTGTGTTATTTGTTGGAGGCGTACTATACCTTGTCCTGACGCTCGCCCAAATTATAATCGGCATCAAGAAGGTAAAGGAATGGCGTTGGTGGATCATCCTCGTGTCATTATTGATAGCCGGAGCATCAGCATTTCTTTCTTTGTATTTGCTGCCAATAGTTCTGGAATTATAAATACGGATAATAACCGCAACCAGGTCAGATTTGACCACGTCTGCTATCTTACATAGATAACGACCCAGTCATCGTTAATAAGTTCATATGGATTACCACAGTGTGGACACTTCTCGACATGCATGGCATCAAAGGTTGCACCGCATGTGCTGCAGTTAACAGCGTGAATAGAAAATCCCAAGTCCTCATCTGACTTCAGGCGGCGCACCAGTTCCATCTTGAAATTACGGTAATGCTTTGTAAGCTTGCCATCACAAAAGACTACACATTTAACATAATTGATAAGCCTTACATGAAGGACATCGCCTACGACTGTTGAACCCTCGTACTTGAATCCGCCTCTGTATTCGACATCGACGACATCGTCCAGGTATCCGAGCGGGTCCTGTCCTTTATATATCGAGAGATTGGTTCTGTCATCAGAGAATACAATCGACCTTAACAGAGCCAGCATCTTACCTTCAAAATACTCGTATGAGAAATCAGGAAAGTAGCGGAGCATATCATTTTCAAATCTCTTTTTGGTAAAACGTGCTGCCTGGATATCCGAAGTGTCAGCCGCTTGAGCGAACATCTTGGAGAATGCAGTTACACCAATAAAGAATGAGTATCCGAGATATATAAATATCGTACCGAGCCAACCGGTAAGAAGGCCGGCTAAGATGCCGAAGAATAACCCTGCTCCGATTGAACCCGATTCGTGCCAGTTAAAGATGAATACTCCGACAGCAACTAATACTGCGAGGCCGATGCCATACTTAACGACATTCTTCAGGCCTTTGTTGATGCTGCTTCTCTCTACGAATTTTGGGAGAGTGTAGAAGCTGGTGACGCAAGGGAAGAACTTGAATGTTTTAAAACTTGTACCACACATCGGGCATCCGTTGACGAATGTTTTCGCACCGTCAGAATGCCCGCAGTTCGGACAGCTTATGGTCTGTTCCTGATAATCCTGTTTATGAAGGATGTTGCAGTACAAAGTCTCAGTATCTTTATCGGAGCGTGCGAGGAATACATCATCCTTATAGTATTCAGTCTCGTAGTTGCACTCTTTGTAAGTCATGTCGAGAGTGTAGGGCTGTTTGTCCTTGTGGATGGTGTTGTCGATATCGTCTTCGATCCGGTCGATCTTCTTTATGGTTTTGATGCCTTTCTTCTCCAGCCTCTTACGGTGACACTCCAGATAGTAGGCAAAATCGTTCGATGCGTACAGAGGTACAGGGCCGCCGTTATAGAATTCCTTGTACTGTTCAAAAAACTCGTCTCTGATTGAAGCCGAAATCATACCAATATCCCCCTTATCCGTACTGATACTATTATACACAGAATTCATGTTGAACAATTGACATAGTGTGATTCGTATGTTAAGTTCTGAACGTAATTCCCATGGGGGAGTAGCGAGCGCGCAAGCGTAGCAAGTCAACATCCTGGCGTTAACGTCTGGCTTGTTTTAAATCGCGAGACTCATGTATAGCTTTAAAGAACTATACATGATGTTATAAATTGATTGATTGTGACCCAAGTATAGTTCGGCTGTACTTGGGTCTTTTACTTGGAAAGATTCAGGGAATTCAAGAAAAAATGCCGGGAGGAAATTAAAAATGGCAGACAATTTCTTGGAGATCAAAGACTTAAGGAAGAGCTTCGGCACAGGCGAAGCAAGACAGGACGTCCTGAGGGGCATGGACTTTACCGTTCAGAAAGGTGAGTTCTGCGTATTACTCGGTCCTTCAGGTTCAGGTAAATCGACACTTCTTAATATCATTGGCGGTATCGACACACCGGATTCGGGTTATGTCAGCATCGCAGGAGACAAGCTTGAAGACATGGACGAGAAGCAGTTGACGATATACCGCAGAAAGCATCTCGGTTATGTCTTCCAGATGTATAACCTGATACCGAATCTTAATGTTAAAGAGAATATCGAAGTAGGTGCATATCTGTCAGATGATCCGCTTGATGTGGAAGAAGTTATCAGTACGCTCGGACTTCAGGATCACAAGTATAAGTATCCTAATCAGCTCTCAGGCGGACAGCAGCAGAGAGTCTCTATTGGAAGAGCGGTTGTTAAAAATCCGGACATACTGATGTGCGATGAGCCGACGGGTGCACTTGACTATAAGACGAGTAAGGAGATACTCGCTCTTATAGAAGACTGTAATCAGAAGTACGGCACGACAATCATCATGGTTACACACAATGAAGCCATCAAATACATGGCAGATCACGTGGTCAAATTAAGAGACGGTGTCGTCCGTCATAACGACATTAACGAGAGCAAGATTCCGGCTTCCGAGCTTGAGTGGTAAGGAGGCATAACTATGAGAAATCCTCTTGTTAAGCGAATTCCGAAGGAACTCGCTTCTGATTGGCATAAGTATCTTGTAATAATTATCTTCATGGTGCTCATGATCGGCGTCATCTCCGGCATGTATGTCGGACACGACAGCATGCTCTACTCCATCGAAAAGAACAAGACTGACCTCAAACTTGAAGATGGTTCTTTCGAGCTGTCGCATGAGGCTTCACCCGAACTTCTGCAGGCCTTAAGCACGGGGCAGAAAGCTGACGTCCGTCAGTACTTTATAGACGAAGGCATGCGGGAGGCAGACGAAGAAGTCGCGCAGGCGGTCGAGGAAGGACTTGAGGAGCAGGTCACGGCTTCAATCGAAGAAGGCGTGCGTGTTCAGTGTGAGGCATACGGCATAACCGACGAGGCTATGATACAGGAGCAGATCAATGCCGCAATGGATGAAAGCTACGAACAGGCGCTTGAAGATGCACGTAACTCTGAAGAGTTCATACAGTCGGTAGAAGATGCCTATGATGAAGCTCATGAGGCTGTTATCGAGGCCGTAGACGAGGAGTGGGATGAGATCGCTGAAGAATATGATCTTAATGATGAGGACTTCACGCCCGTTTCGGTTTCCATCTATGAGAACTTCTACCGCAATGAGTCCGAAGACAATAATAACGACGGCGAAGAAGATGCTGTTGTAAGGATTTTCAGAAGTGATGCCGAGGTTGATCTGGCGGCGTTTAACGAAGGCCGCGCTCCTGAGAATGCAGGAGAGATAGCAATCGACAGAATGCATGCTGATAATGTTGGCGTCAGCATCGGTGATACTATCACGGTAGGCGGCAAGGAGTTTGAGGTCGTAGGCCTTCTGTCCTATGTAAATTACCTTACTTTGCACGAGTCGAACACAGACATGATGTTCGATGCTTTCGGCTTTGACGTCGCTATGGTCACACCCGAAGCGTTCGATACTTTAACTTCAAGAATCCACTACAGCTACGCATTTTTGTATGACACGAAGCCTTCGGACAAGATAGAGCAGAGCGACTGGTCTCAACGGTTCCTGAAGTCTCTTATCACACAGACACTCGTAAACGATAACGAGATTGACGATTACCTTCCTGAGTATTTAAGACAGGCAAGTAACTTTGCTCCTTCCGATATCGAAGGTGACTCCACGGGATCTGCGATCCTCTGCTATATCCTTATTGCAGTAATCGCATTCATCTTCGCAGTCACGATAAGCAACACGATCGAAAAGGAGGCATCCGTTATCGGAACTTTGCGTGCTTCCGGATACAGCAAAGACGAGCTTGCGGTTCATTACATGTCCATGCCGCTTATAGTAACTCTCATGGGAGCTGTTATCGGTAACGTGTTCGGGTATACCGCGTTCCGCAATCTTGCCGTGAACCTTTACTTCAACAGCTACAGCCTGCCTGTACCTCATCTTGTCTGGAGTCCTATCGCTCTTGTTAAGACAACAATCATCCCGCTTCTTTTAATGTTCTTTATCAACCTGTTTGTTATTGTAAAGAAGCTGCAGTTAAGTCCTTTGAAGTTCTTAAGACACGATCTTTCCAAGACCAAACGTTCCAAAGCAAGAAGGATCCCCGCATGGTCATTCATGAAGCGTTTCAGAATCAGGATATTGTTCCAGAATATGCCTAACTACGCGATACTCATCTTCGGTGTCATCCTGATCGAATTGATGCTTTGCTTCGCATTCGGATTACCGGATTCACTTAATTATTACGGGGAAAAAGCTCCCGAGATGGTGTTCTCAGATTATCAGTATATGCTGATGAGCTATAAGGATGATGACGGCAATGTAATAGAGACTTCTGAACAGACCGCTGAGCGTTTCAGTTCGACTTCACTTCTTTACCCGAAGGGCGGCGTGTCACTTCGCGACGGAATGGGAAGCGGCAGCGACGAGAGCATTACAGTTTACGGTATTATCGAAGACAGTGATTACATTACTCTTCCTTCTGACCTTGAAGAAGGACATGTATATGTATCGAGCGCATACGTAAGTAAGTATGATCTGAATGTTGGTGATGTCATTACACTTCGTGAGGAGTATGCTAACAAATCTTATGAGTTCACTGTTGACGGCGTGATCGACTACGACGGCGGCATCGCAGTCTTCATGAGTAACGACAGCTTCAATTCCATCTTCGATAAGAAGTCCGGCGAGTTCTCGGGTTACTTCTCGCGTAACGAGATCACAGACATAGACGAGGAGTACATCGCGATGGTGATCACTGCCGATGATATTGCCAAGGTTACGCAGCAGCTGATGCACTCATTCGGTGCATTCATAAACATATTCAAGTATGCACTCATCGTGCTCGCTGCAGCTCTTATATATCTGCTCGCGAAGATAATCATCGAGCGTAACGAGCATTCGATATCGATGGTAAAGATACTTGGATTCAAGAACAGCGAGATCGGTTCGCTCTATATCATCCCGACTGCGATAGTAGTATCCGTGTTTGCGCTCATAAGCTTCGTAGCCGGTTACTTCCTGATGCTGTGGGTATTCAAGGTATTCATACTTCAGATGGACGGTTACTTCGCCTTCTTCATGAAGCCTTCATCGATGGTATTGTCGATCCTGTATCTTCTGTTCGGATACATGTTCGTATCTATTATTGATTACTTCAGGATCAAGAAGATACCGATGGATGTGGCACTGAAAAATGTGGAATAAGCAAACCTGTTCATAACGGGTCAGCCATCTGCCGTACGCAGATGGCTTTTTTATTTGAACTGTTAGTATAATGAATCTGAATTGTTTTGATTCGGAGGTTAGTTATGCCGCATATTGAGATTAAGTGTTACCCGGGAAGAAGCGAAGATATTAAGCAGGCGTGTGCCGATGCAGTTGCCGTGCAGGTAGCTAAGTCACTCGGCTGCGATCTCTCAGCAGTCTCTGTATCCATCAAGGAAGTACCAAAGGAGAATTGGAAGGATCAGGTCTTCGACAGTCAGATCATGGCGGACGAAGCCGCCTTGTATGTAAAACCCGGATATAAGTGCGAGTAATACGATACTAATCCTTTGCACTTCGAGTTATAATCTGAAGGTGTGGGGGTGTTAGTATGAAGAGAAAAACTTTTATCAGATCTATATCTGTTATGCTGCTTGCTGCAATGACGGTTCTGATTATCGGACCTGCAGTAAGGGCAGACGGAGAACCGTCCGACGGTATCGGAAGATTTGTGTCGGCGCTTTACTCAGAATGTTTGGGGCGTGATCCCGATCCGACAGGTTACAACGAATGGTGTCAGAAACTTGCGAGCGGACAGATAACCGGTAAGCAGGCCGCTTACGGCTTCTTCTTCAGTGATGAGTTTCTTAATATAACACTGAACAGTTACCCTGATGAGACTATAGACAGGTTCTACCGCGTATTTCTTGACAGACCGGCAGATATCGACGGCTTTTACTACTGGTATGACCGTCTCTATCAGGTTGACGGATCAATTGCAGAGTTGTTTAACGGTTTTGCAGACTCTGAGGAATTCAGGAATAAGTGCCTGTCATTTGGCGTTAACCCGGGAGATCACATAGATGTTCCTTACGGATTTGGAAAGACTGAAGCGTACTTCAGGCTGTATTGGGAAGATGCTTTCGGACCGGAAGTGACGTCTTTCTTTGAGAATCATACGGACAGAACACCGCGCAGCACATATTCTGCTTCTGATTATGCGATTTGCCAGCAGTTTGCAGACAGGTATTTCCGTCCTGAATGGACTGACCTTCAGAAACTGGAATTTACTGCTCTATGGATACGTGTAAATGTTCATTATGCAAGTAACGGAGCTATAGGGAGCAGTTACACCGATGCGATCTTTAACCATCGCAACGGTCAATGTATACAGTACAACGGTGCGATGCTTGCCATGATGTCTTACTTAGGCTACGACGTCAGAATGGTACATGGTCACATCGGTCCGCGCCATAACAATCACTACTGGGGCGAGATAGATGTTAACGATGTCACCTATATCATTGATACCGGCTGTATAGAAGATAATAATCTTCATTTTATGGTAAATGCAGCCGAGTGGGCTGATTATTACACACCATAGGTGTCATCGAAGATACACACCATAGGTGTCATCGAAGATACACACCGTAAATACACCGCTGAATAAAAACTTGCACTATATGGTAGGATATATAGCTGATTAAGTTTTATTTGGCAGTGCTTTTAATGAAAGAAGAATTTAAACCATATATACCTGCGGATAAGATCACGCCCGAACTTACGCCTAAATCGATAATAATCGGTGTTCTGCTTTCGATAGTCTTCGGTGCTGCGAATGCGTACCTCGGACTTAAGGTAGGTCTTACGATATCAGCCTCGATACCGGCTGCCGTTATCTCGATGGCGGTAATCCGCATTATCATGAGACGCGATTCCATACTCGAGAGCAACATGGTTCAAATGGTAGGTTCTGCGGGAGAATCATTGGCGGCAGGCGCGATATTTACACTTCCTGCTTTGTTTATCTGGAATTCCGAGGGAGTGATGGACCGCCCCTCGATGATCCTTATATCGGTAATCGCTTTGTTAGGCGGTCTGCTTGGAATCTTCTTTATGGTTCCTTTGAGAAATGCACTTATAGTTAAAGAACACGGAGTTCTTCCTTATCCTGAAGGAACTGCATGTGCTGAGGTGCTTTTGGCAGGTGAAGAGGGAGGATCAAAAGCCAAGGCGGTATTCACGGGTATCGGAGTAGGTGCTCTAGTTAAGTTCCTGATTGACGGCGTTCGTGCCGTCCGGATTTTTAATAGAGATGTTATTCAGACTTGCCCTTAAATTGCCGAGTACACTCTGGCGGTATATGTTACGCAGTTCCTCGCGCTCCTTAATCTCGTCCCCGGTAAGACCGGTCGTCTTAGCTTTATGAGCCAATTCGTTTATTCTCTTTATAGTATCTTCGATTGCCATATTGCTTCTCCGCTTAATGATGATTGATTATAACATTAAGTGACATGGTTAATGATAAAATACCATTATGGAAAAGGATAAGAACAAACAGCCCCCGATTGGAATGAAAATAGGTGAGAGCGTATTCTGCGCAGGGTATCTGATCTTTGCGTTTTGTTCTGCTGTTATTCTTTTTACCCGAATCGGAGGCATTGACAGGATTTACGATGAATACTGTTTTTTCGCGGGCATCATGATAATGTTCCTGGCTTTTGGCGATTCATTTCATTTGATCCCGAGGATAATCCGTAATTTAAGAGGCTCCCTTAACAGGAGTGAGTTATATCTGGGGATAGGTAATCTCATTTCCTCGGTAACCATGACAGTGTTTTATGTGCTGATGTATTTTGTTGTTTCATTTAAGAACGGTCTGGGAGCTTCTGATCTGTTTGATTATGTTGTTCTTCTCTCTCTTGATCTGCTCGCAGTAGTCCGTGTGTGCCTGTGCCTTGTTCCTGCCAACAGATGGTTCGATGGCGTCGGCAGTCTTAAGTGGGGCATAATGCGTAATGTGCCTTTCGTCGTAATGGGTATTCTTATGGTGGCGTGGCTTATCTACAGAAGTGTTTTATATGGATGGAACATGTATCTTCTTGCTGTGCTGATAGTTCTTAGCTTCGCGTTCTATATTCCTGTGGTTCTCTTTGCTAAGAAGAAGCCTGCTGTCGGCATGCTTATGATCCCGAAGACGATATGTTATATCGTCATGATCTGCCTGTTTTTGTGAGGCGTTTATGAGTGGTGATGTTACTTTGAGAAAAGCTGTGCGCGAAGATATCGGGAAGGTCTGGAAGATGCAGGTGGAGGCTTTTCGAGAGCTTCTGGAGAAGTACGAGGATTACGATACGAATCCGGCTGCGGAAGACGCGGAAAGAGTGGCGGCGAGATTTGATATGCCGGGTTCGGTCTACTACTTCATTGTGGCGGAAGGCGAAGACGTGGGCGTGATACGCGTCATAGATAATAAAGACGGCACCCGCAAGAGAATATCGCCTCTGTGGATAATGCCGGAGTACAGAGGTAAAGGTTATGCCCAGCTTGCTATGCAGGAAGCAGAACGCATACACGGCGCGGATAACTGGAGTCTCGACACGATTTTGCAGGAAGAGGGCAATCTTCATCTTTATGAGAAGATGGGCTACAGACGAACTGGCGAGACTCATAAGATAAACGACAATATGGATATAGTGTTCTTCGAGAAGGATTGATATGAAAATATAATTAATCAACAGGGGGAATAACATGATCACAGTTAATCTTTACTACACAGGCACAAACGGAAATGCGAAGAAGTTTGCACAGGAGATGGAGAGCAGCGGGACTGCAGACAAGATCCGTGCCGAGAAGGGAAATGTGCGCTACGAGTACTTTTTCCCGATGAATGATCCTGAGACTGTGCTGCTTATAGATGCGTGGGAAAGTCAGGAGGCAATCGATGTTCACCACGCCTCTGCTATGATGGCGACTATTGCTTCCCTTCGCGAGAAGTACGACCTTCACATGAGGGTGGAAAGATACATCTCCGAGGACCTGCCCGATTCTGACCAGGGATTCATCAGGGTATAACACAGGTTGCGTAAATGCTACTTGCGATTGGTGGTCTGCAGAGGGTTCGTTTTGTAGACTTTCCTTGGAGGTGAGCGAAAATGATTTTTTCAGAAAAACTACAGGTGCTGCGCAAGAATAAAGGCTTTACACAGGAGGCCCTCGCGCTGAGGCTTAATGTCTCGAGGCAGGCAGTCGCGAAGTGGGAATCAGGGCAGGTATATCCCGATATCGGCAATCTCATCGAGATAAGCAATCTTCTTAATGTAAGTGTTGACTATCTGGTTAAAGACCAGGACTGTGCGGTAAGTGTTAAGGCTGCACCGGATACAGACCAGGATGAGCTTATCGCCTTCAGACTTGAAGCGAATGTGAATACGTATGCTGCATTTAAAAATGAAGTGGATCCCACCCGTCCCGGGACGCATGACTTCCGCTACGAGAACGGCAAGTTTCTGTATCACGACACTTACGTCGGAGGCGAGAAGTTTGCAGGTGAAGAGGCAATCTGGAAGGATGGCGTGACGGTCTATGCAATGAACTATATGGGCCGTGTTTTAAGTGACGGGTTCAGCGGGAATTTTCTGAAGGAAGCTCTGCGCGCTGCAGATGAGAAGATGCCCTACCGCGGCCCTGAATTCTATCAGTCGGGCGAGTATCTTTATAAGTGTAATGTGACCGGTGATTTTACATGGTTTCAGGGATATGAGGAGATATACAAAGGCGACGTCAAAGTCTATGAATGTGTGTTCCACGGCGGAATGGTAAAATGACATCTTAAGAGGTGTAGAACTATGGCTAAGAAGAGAGTTTTGTGTTTTGGCGATTCGCTTACATGGGGATTTGATCCTGATAACCAGATAAAACTTGGGCAGACGCTTGCGGAGTTTATTAAGGAGAATGAGATCGCATGACCAATAACATCAGACCTGCTGATATGAATGACTTTGAAGAAGTTCGCGACATTACGCAGACTACGATCAGGGCTGTATATCCGAATTACTATCCTGAGGGCGCGGTCGAATTCTTCAGTGCTTATCATTCGGATGAGAGGATCAGGGAAGATATTAAGAAAGGGTGCGTTTATCTTCTGGAAGCAGAAGGCGTGGCAGCAGGAACGGTAACGGTCGCAGGAAATGAGATCAACAGGCTGTTTGTCCTGCCTTCGTATCAGCATAAAGGCTATGGCAGAGCGCTCATGGATTTTGCTGAGAAGAAGATCGCTTCCGCTTATGATGCGGTGGTTATCGATGCTTCACTTCCTGCAAAATCCATCTACTTAAAGCGAGGCTACAAAGAGATTGAGTATAACAAGATAAAGACCTCTAACGGCGATTACCTTTGCTATGATGTAATGAGGCTTGATCTTTGATAGGTAGATAAGAATATGGTTAGAGAGATAAGACGCGATGAGCTAGAGCAGCTGCTTCAGCTTTATACGTATCTTCATGAAGACAGTGTTCCGGATATGGATGAGCATCTGTCTTCTGTGTGGGATACGATTATGAATGATGATAATCATCACATCATTGTAAATGAGATCGACGGGAAGATCGTCTCTTCGTGTGTATGCGTGATCATCCCGAATCTTACAAGACATATCCGCCCGTACGCATTCATAGAGAATGTGGTGACACATGAAGATTACAGAGGTCACGGGTATGCAGGTGAATGCCTTGATATGGCAAAAAGGATCGCAGTAGAAAACAACTGCTATAAGATGATGCTGCTTACGGGTTCTAAGGATCCGAAC
>JAILNR010000047.1 GCA_024691325.1 Saccharofermentans sp.
GAAACCTGTCAAAATGACAGATGACAACAATACTGTTGAAAGTATTCTTTTCATAATAAAACCATCCTAAATTAAGCGTCGCGTAAGGCGCCTAATTAGGATGACATTCGTACTATTTGAATTTGAGGGAAAACTGCGGTAAAGAGGTAAACGGTTTGTTAACTATGGAGAGTTTCACGGTGTACCAAATTCGTACCTAAATTGCCCGTTTTTGGTACGAAAAAGTGTACAAACGTTAGAATGTGCACTTTCTCGTACCATATATGCTTGTTTTCGTGTACAAAATCTGCACGTTTGTCGATACCGGTTGTACGTAGCGAGCAACATCAGGACATATTTTCCTTTTCAACCAGTCTGTCTGCGCCGTACTTCTTACGGAGTGCGGGCTTCTCAATCTTACCGGTCGCATTACGGGGTACATCCGCAAGGATGATCTTCTTAGGCCTCTTGTAGCGGGGAAGCTGCATGCAGAACTGCTCGATTTCTTCCTTGGTGCAGCCTGAACCCGGCTCGATCTGGACGATAGCACCCGTAATCTCACCCAATCTCTTGTCAGGAAGACCGATTACTGCAACGTCCTTGATCTTCGGATACTCCTGCAGGAAGTTCTCTATCTCAACAGGATAGATGTTCTCACCGCCTGATACGATGAGGTCCTTCTTACGGTCTACGAGGAAGTAGAAGCCGTCCTCGTCCTGTCTTGCCATGTCGCCTGTATGAAGCCATCCGTCGTGAAGAGCTTCAGCTGTTGCTTCAGGATTATGGTAGTACTCAAGCATTACGCCGGGGCCTTTAACACAAAGCTCTCCGACTTCGCCCTGCTTTACTTCGTTGCCGTTCTCATCGATGATCTTACACTGCCATCTGTAACCGGGTACTCCGATCGCACCGACCTTATGAGTATTCTCGAGTCCCAAGTGAACGCAGCCGGGGCCGGTCGACTCGGAAAGACCATAGTTCGTATCGTACTGGTGATTCGGGAAGTAATCCCTCCAGTGACGGATAAGTGAGGGCGGTACAGGCTGTGCACCGATATGCATAAGTCTCCACTGATCAAGCTTGTAATCAGAAATCTTGAGATCCCCTCTGTCCAAAGCATCAAGGATATCCTGTGCCCACGGTACGAGAAGCCATACATTTGTACACTGCTCGTCTGAAACAGCCCTCAGGATTATGTCAGGCTTAGCACCCTTAAGAAGGACGGCCTTGCTGCACGTCCACAAAGATCCCATCCAGTGGAACTTGGCACCTGTGTGATAAAGAGGAGGAATGCAAAGGAAGCAATCGTCCTTTGTTGTCTCGTGGTGTACAGCCTCCATCTCGGCTGCCTGAATAAGGCTTCTGTGAGGATGAAGGATAGCCTTCGGGAATCCTGTTGTTCCTGAAGAGAAATAGATTGCCGCAAGGTCCTCGTCCGTAAGCTTAATCCCGGGATCCGTGCTCGGGTAATCTGCAACAAGACTCCAGTAATCCTCTGCGAAATCAGGCTTGCCGCCTCCTCCGACATAGATAAGGATCCTGCCTCTTGTCATCTCGTCTGCATTAACATTGATTCGGTCCACGAATTCAGGACCAAACAGAAGAACAGAGACCTCTGCAAGATTCGCACAGTATGAGATCTCATTTGCCGTATATCTGAAATTAAAAGGAACTGCGATAGCACCCGACTTCAAAATACCGAAGTAGATAGGCAGCCACTCAAGGCAGTTGAACATAAGTATCGCGACTTTATCACCCTTCTTTACGCCTCTGTCGAGAAGCATATTGGCTACGCGGTTTGCCTTCTCGTCAAATACCTGCCAGGTCAATTGCCTTCTGTAGTATTTGGTTGGCTTCGTCTGCTGAACAAGATCGTATTCCTTGAATGAGTACTTTCTTGTCTCTTCCATTGCCGGGTTGATCTCTACAAGAGCAACTTCGTTGCCGTGCTCTGTGGCATTTCTTTTAAGTAATTCGGTAACAGGCATCTTAATTTCTTGCCCCCCTATTTTTATACCCGTTAATACTACCACCCGCAAAACATAAAATCAAAAAGGACTGCCTTCCGACAGTCCTTTATAATCCTGTTTGTTACTGTTAAGCGAATGTACTCCGAGCGGACTTACGCAGACGCCTTGGCGTCGAGTACGTAGCGAGGATACTTCGCTTAACACTACGTAGCGAGGATACTTCGCTTAATAGTTTTCTTCGCTGATCTCGAAGTAGCTCTTGGGATGAGCGCATACAGGGCAAACTTCAGGAGCCTTTGTGCCTACTACGATGTGACCGCAGTTTCTGCACTCCCAAACCTTAACCTCGCTCTTCTCGAAAACCTTCTGCATCTCAACGTTGCTAAGGAGGGCTCTGTATCTTTCCTCGTGATGCTTCTCGATTGCACCTACCATACGGAACTTGGCAGCAAGACCCTTGAAACCTTCAGCTTCAGCGGTCTTAGCGAAATCCTCGTACATATCTGTCCACTCGAAGTTCTCGCCGTCAGCTGCAGCCTTAAGGTTCTCAGCTGTGTCACCGATGCCCTCAAGCTCCTTGAACCACATCTTGGCATGCTCCTTCTCGTTCTCGGCAGTCTTGAGGAAGATAGCTGCGATCTGCTCGTAACCTTCCTTCTTAGCCTTGGAAGCAAAGTAAGTGTACTTGTTTCTTGCCTGTGACTCACCGGCGAAAGCTGCCTGTAAGTTCTTCTCCGTCTGTGTACCTGCGTACTTGTTTGCCATGTTCTTTTTCCTCCTTAGGGGTTTTATTTTGTTCAATTAAGATGCATTCAATGTCTTCTGTTCATACTCATCAAGGCTGACAGGACGTGCGAAGTAGTAGCCCTGGAAGTAGTCACAGCCCATCTCGGTCAGAAGATCTACCTGTTCAACAGTCTCTACACCCTCGGCGATTACCGGAATATTAAGACTCTTAGCAAGATTTATGATAAGTGACATTATCTTCTTTGTTCTCTCATTAGCTGCAGTGTCTTTGAGGAATACCATATCAAGCTTAAGTACATCTACTGGCATATCCTTCAACATGTTAAGAGATGAGTATCCGCTTCCGAAGTCATCCATCTCAACGATGAAGCCTGCATCGCGGAGCTTGTCGATTGTCTTAAGCTTCTCATCAACATCGTCCATCATGATGCTCTCGGTTATCTCAAGTCTTAATCTGTTCTTGTCGAGCTTATACTTATCTGCAAGTCCGATGATCTCCTTCGGAACATCCATGATGTAGAAATCCTTAGGTGAGATATTAACCGACAGATACAGATCCGGCCGTCCTTCTTCTTCCCATCTTTTTAAGATCCTGCAGGCGCATTCCCAGATGTAGCGGTCGATCTTGGCGATCATGCCATTCTTCTCGAGTATTCCCAGGAACTTTCCGGGAGGCATAAATCCTTCTACCGGGTGGATCCAGCGCACGAGAACCTCTGCGCCGACCACCTTACCTTCACGCGAGACCTGAGCCTGCAAGTAAGGCACTATCTGACCAGACTGAATAGCACTGTCGATCTGCTCTGTCACCTTCTGGCTCCAAAGCATCTCCTCCCTTGCATGCTCCTCGTAGTAAGCAATTCTTCTGTCAGCGTCATTCTTTATTCCGGCTATAGCGATAAATGAACGGTCGAGCATCGCTGCTACAGGCATATTCTTATCTTCTATCTCATAGATACCTGCATGGATAATGATAGGTACGACCTTATCGCTGCCGAGATTACCGACTTCCTGAATAGCAGTCTTAAATATCTGCTCATCAAAACGGGAACTCTCAATAAGACAGCCGAACTTATCACTGCCGATCCTTCCGTAACGTGTCAGATCATCAGTTACAAATTCCTTGAACAACTCTGCGGTTCTAATGAGAAGCTTATCTGCGAATTCTCTTCCGAATCTGTCATTAATAAGCTTGAAGTCTTTTATATCCGATGTAACGATATAGAACTTCTTATCAGGATTGTCAGTAAGAACTTTTCTAACTTCTTCATAGAATCTGTCAATATTATAGATGCCTGTAAGCTTATCGTGTGTCGCGAGGAACTTGTTAAGGTTCTCTCTCTTCGTTCTCTCCGTTGTATCCTGAATCTTTGCAAAAGAACCTATAAGCTTACCCTGAAGATCGTGAAGTTTGTGGAACTCAATATCGTAGATATACTCCTCATCCCCTTCAACCTTCTTGCAGGTCATCTTCTTGGAGATGTAATTACCGGATTCCAAAGGATCCTCACCTGTTAGTTCATGAAGCTTACCAAATCCCACTTTCGCAGACTCGTTGTTCCCTATCCCCAGCTGCATTCTTGCTGCCGGATTAACATATATGCACTTACGGTTCTCATCAAAGAACAAGACACCATCTGATACGGTAGCGATTACAGTAGTCTTCATCTCATCCATAAGCACAGACGGGATATACTCTATCGCATATATGTAAATGAAAATTCCGCACACGCTGATTCCGATGACCGACTGGTCAACCGGATCGTTGATAAACACATGGAATGACTCCCAGAAGATTGAGAAAACATAAGCGATCAGGATACCTGCATATCTGTCGCGGTACAGCTTCGACGACTTGAAGAATCTTACTGTGATCATCGCGAGAGGAAGGAGTACGAACAAACCTGCTACGGCCAGATGGATCTTATGGTACCAAAGGGATGTGAACACCACATTTTCCATTCCGAGTGCTCCGGGAATACCCGGAATACCGTTGTGAGTTCCTACATCACCGATGCTTATATCGAATGTATGCTTAAAGATGTAGTTGGAAACTACGCTGACCGCATCAACCGCAGTAAGCGTCAGCAGAATCTTGTTCAACAACGGTCTGTAATGCTCAAAGTGACAGTACTTGATCATGAACATGTTGCAGTAATAAAGAAGGATCGTGGAACTTACAAAGTAAACTGTAAAGCAGAATTCCAATACCGCAACTTTATTGCTCAACGCAATGACCATGTTGGATACAAGGGGTATCAAAAGCCAGAAAAGGCACTGGGAAACAAAAGGAGCAATCTCCTTCTCACTCCTTAACGAGCGCACGAGACAGAAAACTATCACGAGCACAAGCATTGCAGCTGTCCCTACAAACCAAATCATACAGTAATTTTAACACTTGAGAGATTAGTGTTGCATCCGATATATATTAATAATTATTAAACAAAAAGGATATTATTAAAGAGCGGCAAAGAAAGTGCCGATATCGTCCTGATCGAGGATCCTCTCGAGAACCTGTGATTCCGAACCAGCCGCGATAACCCCGTTGATACCCTTCTCTGTCACCATCTTCATAGCTGTGACCTTCGTGTACATTCCGCCGGTACCGAGCTTACTGCCTGCACCTTCAGAGAAACCTAACATCTCGTCAGTTATAGTCTCGACATAAGATATTCTCTTGGCCTCGGGATCTGTCTTGGGGTTACCGGTATAAAGTCCGTCTATATCCGAGAGGATAATAAGCAGGTCCGCGTTGATGAGCTTGGCAACATCTGCTGACAAAGTATCATTATCACCGAAGGTACCGTTATGCCAGATCTCGCTCGTGGACACGGTATCGTTCTCGTTGATTACGGGGATCAGGCTCTTTTCGAGCATGGCCTCGATAGTGTTGGTTATGTTGTGGCGCTGGAGCTTGTCAGCGATGCCGTCCTTGGTAAGAAGGATCTGGCCGCACACGTAGGAATACTCCGCGAAAGATCTCGTGTACGCATTCATGAGCTCGCACTGTCCTACGGCAGCTATCGCCTGCTTCTGGGGGATGTCGTCGGGCTTCTCGGGAAGATTCAGGCTTCCGATGCCGACACCGATGGCACCTGACGTAACGAGGATTACCTCCTTACCGCTGTTCCATAGGTCCGCAATACCACGGCACAGCTTATCAATACTGCTGTGATTCATCTTGCCGTTCTCGTAGGTAATAGTTGAGGTTCCTACCTTAACAACTATCCTCTTGGCAAAGTTCACTGCATAGCGTGAACCTCCGTTAGTATCAACCTGCATTAACGATCCCCTTCATAACTTAATCAATACAGGCGGCCTTCACTTGAAAGCCGCCCGTTAAGAATATACTTCACTCGTGTAAAATTCAAGTAATTACTTAAGCAGAAGCCTTTACCGTGTTCCAGATCTCAGCATATCTCTCCTCGATAGCGGAAGAAGAGTAATAAACCTCGAGTGTTGAGAAGATCTCTTCTGTCGGGTAGTAGTAAACGTTTCCGGAGACTTCAGGATCGAGCATAGCCTTAGCTGCAACGTTAGGTGTGGAATAACCTACATACTCGCAGTTCTCAAGTGCGATGTCGGGCTCATACATGAAGTTGATGAAGTCGTGAGCTCCCTCGTAGTTGGCAGCATTTGTAGGAATGCACATCATATCAACGGACCAGTTGCTTCCCTCGGGAAGAACGAATCTTAAATCGACGTCATCCTTGCCAAGTTCCTCTAATCTGTCGAGCATAACGATGTGGTCGCCTGACCATGCAACAGAAGCTGCGAGCTCGCCCGATACCATCTTGTCCTTAAGGTTATCGACACCGTATGTGGGATTGATGAGGCTCTTCTGGTCGATAAGAAGCTGCATGGCCTCAGCAAGCTCATTCTCATCCATTGTGTTGATGGAATATCCAAGATAGTTCAAAGCGACACCGATAGACTCTCTCATGGAATCATACATACCGATAGTTCCGGCATTAGCTTCGTCAAAGACAGTTCCCCAGATAACCTCAGGATCTGTGGTTCCCTCAGGAATGGTGATTCTGTTTGCATCATATACAAGTCCGACCGTGCAGTACAGATAAGGTACAGCATAGTCGAGCACCTCATCGGACAAATCCTGATCATCGGAGTAAGTCATGGTGTTGAACATGGGATCCATGTTCTCAGTTACATTAGGAAGCAAAGACCAGTCAAGAGGCTGGATCCTCTCCTCGTTTATGAGTCGGCAAACCATATACTCGGAAGGAATAATTACATCATATGTGTTGTCGAGATTAGGATACATGGTCTCGTTCGTCTCGAACGTTCTGTATATTACCCTGTACTGCGGATAAGCTGCCTCGAACTTGGCAATAGTATCCTCGGCAATGTACTCACCCCAGTTGTAGATGATAAGCTCCTGTCTGTCATCACAGGCGGTGGCACTCATCATTGTCATCGCGATGAAAGCGGCAGACAAAACTCCACTTACGATCTTCCTTGCATTCTTCATTTCTTTACTCCTCCGTTTTTATCTTTGCTGCCCTTGAAGCGGGACAAATTGGACAATATGAGCAACAGGAACACTGCTGCGAAAAGTATGGTAGTAAGCGCATTCATCTTCGGGTTAACACCGAACTTCGCCATGGAGTAGATCTTCATGGGAAGTGTCTGTACCGAAGAGTTGACGTTAAAGTTACTGATAAGGTAATCATCAACTGAGAGAGTAAATGTCAGAAGAAGTGATGACAGGATACCCGGCATGATCTCAGGGATGATTACAAGTCTTAAAGTCTGGAATCTTGTCGCGCCGAGATCCATCGCAGCCTCCGACAGATTCTTATCGAGCTGCTTTATCTTCGGGTCGATCGATAATATCGCGAACGGCACGCAGAAAGCGATGTGCGCGCAGATCAAAGTAAACTGGCTCTTCTGAACACCGAGGAAGGAGAACAGAAGCATGAACGAGATACCGATAACAAGCTCAGGCATAACATTCGGAATGTATGTGATGTTCATAAGAAGCGTCTGCATCTTCTTCGACAAATAAGCCATACCAAGACAACTTATTACGCCGAACACCGTGGATACAACAGATGCAATGGCAGCGATCTTCAAAGTCGTAAGGAGTGCTTCAAGAAGTTCTCCTCCGTCACTTCCCGAGAACAGACTCGTATAGTTCGAGAGTGTAAAGCCGCCCCAGATGAATGACTTCGGTACGCTGTTAAACGAATAGACGATCAGAAGCACAATGGGAAGATACAAGAAGACGAGGATAAGTCCGATGTAGATATCGGGAATGAGTTTTCTTAATAATCTCACAGTACCATACCTCCGCTTCCGGATGCTTCCTTATCCTGATTTCTTAATATACCCATAGTGATGAGTACGAATATGAGCAGTATCAGCGACAGAACATTACCCGCCTGCTGGTACGTGGAACTCTCACTTAATATGAATGTCTGTACCGTATTACCGATCGTGGTCTTCGAACCCTCAGTGATGATATCGGGAATCATATAGAAGGTCATGGAAGGCATGAATACCATCTGTATTCCTGAGATCACGCCAGGAAGAGACAGAGGGAATATAACCTTCGTAAACGTCTGAACTCTGTTTGCACCAAGGTCAGCTGCCGCCTGTCCCAGGCTCTCGTCAATCTTAACGAGAACGGAATAGATGGGAAGGATCATGTACGGCAGAAAATCGTTCACCATTACGAACTTTGTGATGATATCCGAGATGATGGGATCTTTCAGGAAAAGTATCGGGCTGTCGAGACCCACTACACTTGTAAGGAATGTGTTGAGCACACCCGTCTGACCGAAGAAAGCTCTCCATGCATATGTACGGAGCATCGTGTTCATCCACATGGGAAGAACAAACAGCAAAAGAAGCTTGCCTGAAGTTGAGTGCATTTTCTTGGAACGGTCAGCAAGAATGTACGCCAGAGGATAACCTATAACAAGGCATCCGAAGGTCGTCCACAATGCGTAGTCGAGGCTTCGCAGGAATACCGAGAAATTCTCCTGAAGCGTGATCTTCGCTCCGTAAAAATCAGCCGTTACAGTCTTGTTTGCAAATAAAGTCTGGAAGCCGTCGAGGTTAAAAGTGTAACCGCCGGATGTTTTCGCGAAGAATGCACGGAAAAGGATAAGCACCAAAGGCAGTATCGTAAACAAAACCGTCCACGCTATGTAAGGATACGAGAACAGCTTCATGTGCATCTTAAGTCCGATCGCGCCGTAAACAGCTGCCGCGATACCTATGAAGATAACGACGCACATTATGTTTCCGAGCAGGGACTGGACCACATATAACCTCTGCTCGTTAAGTCCGTTGGACGCATACATCCCGGGAGACACGAATCTGTTTAATGCGATCACGTGAAGAACGAGTCTTAAAATAAAGAGTGCGATTACAGCAAGGCATCCGAATCTCTTTGTCTTTCTGCTGTGGGAGTAAAGCTGGAAACCGAGCGTTAATGTAAGCGCGGCAACCGCAACTATAAGTGTCAATGTGAAGAAGATTCCGCCGAAGTTTCTGAAGTCCAGATTGACCGAACCGTCACGAAGCTGGACGAAGACGCGCGGAGACATGATAAGCGAGAACAGCGAGTAAACGCGCACTCTCTTATACTGAACGAAAAGCTCGAACATAGGAATGAACACAGACACGAACGAGAGGATCGCGGCTATGCACATCACTATGCCGTGAAGCGGCATCAACTTAATACGGTTCTGAAGTTCTCTCATCCTTGCGCCTCTGTAATGTCGTCGTTCTTAACGCCCCTTACACCGAAGCTTCCGGGAAGCGGAGAGAATCTGGATTTTCTCATTATCTGTATATCGTCGGGATCTACCGTGAGGCCTACTCTCTTACCCACTTCAACGGGGTCGACATCCTGGATCATCCACTCGATGCCCGTATCACCCTTGACGATTATCTCGTAGTGAACACCCTTGAATACAATGCTTTCTACGGTGCCGTTTACGTAATTATCATTCTCTTCCTTAACATAGATGTCCTCAGGACGGATAACGACATCGACATCGTTAACATCGCCTTCCTTCATCTCTTCGAACAAAGGATCGACGCACTCGAATTTCTTACCTGCGAATGTAACCTCGTAATCCTTGACCATCGTTCCGGGAATGATGTTTGACTCACCAATGAAGTCCGCAACATAAGCATTCTTAGGCTCGTTGTAGATATCGATCGGTGTGCCGATCTGCTGGATGTATCCGTCCTTCATTACGATGATCGTATCGGACATCGTAAGAGCCTCTTCCTGATCGTGCGTAACATATACGAAGGTGATGCCGAGATCTCTTTGCATCTGCTTCAATTCGATCTGCATCTCTTTTCTCATCTTAAGATCCAAGGCCCCCAAAGGCTCGTCGAGAAGTAAGACTCTCGGCTTCAGGATGATAGCTCTTGCGATCGCAACTCTCTGCATCTGGCCGCCCGAGAGCTGGTCGATATAACGCTTGCCGTAACCGCCGAGACCTACAGTATTGAGGGCCTTGTTGACGCGCTCTTCAACTTCCTTTGCGGGAACCTTCTGAAGATGAAGGCCAAACGCAACATTATCGAAGACATTAAGATGCGGGAAAAGCGCATATCTTTGGAAAACGGTATTGATGTGTCTTTTGTGGGCGGGAACCGACAGAAGGTCCTTTCCTTCGAAGTTAACGATACCCGTGTCTGCAGTCTCGAATCCTGCTATGATACGAAGCGTTGTCGACTTTCCGCATCCCGAAGGACCGAGAAGCGTAATAAACTCATTATTTCTGATAAAGAAAGTTATATCGTGAAGAACCTGGGTTCCGTCAAAACTCTTGTTTACGTCCTTAAGTTCAATGATGTGCTCTCCGCCCTGTGAATCGGGAAGAAGCTGATTATATTTTGTCTTGTTCTCTGTATTGTCACTCATTGTATTACCCTCCTTTAGAAACTCGGCGGCGATGATATCCACAGTATCTTCGCCTCTTTATCGCCCTCATTCGCGATGAAGTGCGGTTTATCCGGTTTTATGAGGAAGCTCTGTCCTTTTCGAGCTTTATAGGCACTCTTGCCGATGTGGATAACAATGCTGCCGGAGAGCACATACCCGATCTCCTCGCCCTCGTGCGGATTATCAGGGTAAGTCCTTCCGCCGGGAGCTATCGTAACAAGGATGGGTTCCATCTCGTTTTTCTGTGCGTTCGGGATAAGCCAGCAGGTCTCATACTGAAGCTCGCGGTCTTCCTTCACGGCGTAATCATCCCCGCCGAAAACAACCTTCTCCTGCTCGGTATCATCAAAGAAATCCGCAAGGTTGGTGCCTAAGGCTTCAAGTATGTCTTTAAGTGTGGCAATGGACGGGGACGTCTGGTCCCTTTCAAGCATTGAGATAAAGCCCTTGGACAGTTCGCATCTGTCTCCGAGCTCTTCCTGCGTAAGATGATTCTGCTGCCGCAGAAACTTTATCTTTTCTCCAATCTCCATAACCGCACCTTAACTTCAAGTTTACTAATATTAAACTTTCAAAACGGAATGGATTATATACTACGCTGAACTTGTTGTAAAGTATTTCTTAACTTGTTTTTGAACGTTTTTTTGAAGTGATAAACAAAGCTGCGGCAAGGATGACTGTTCCTATGCCGGAGATGATGAGACAATTCCTGAAAGTATTATCAACATATCTGTAGATAACCACATGTGAGCCTGCGGGTACTCCCTCTACGATCATGTCGTGGAAATCACCGCTGTCAGTTATGGCAACCTCTTCCCCGTCGAGTGTCGCAACGAATCTTCTGTCATGTGTAAAGTTAACCGTGACACTTCCGCCTTCAAAATCATCGGGGGTAGTTACCTTTAAGTAGTTAACATGCTCGTCGAGAATGACATCGCCGAAGTCGTCACCGCAGTAGGCACGGGGCTCAGCCTGGTCATCATAGAACACAACGTGATCGCTGTCCTCACCAAATCTTGTTATTCCGTAGGGAGCTAGTTTACTCTCGACGTAATCAGCATAGTAAGGAATGGTTACGTAGTAGCTTACAGCATGTCTTCTTAAACCCGTGACAAGATTATCGTCTATATCGCCTATATTTCCGCCGACATCACTCACAAGATACGACATAAAACTTGTAGCTATCCATGTTTCATCACTCGTAAGAAAATCATAGCCGCTTACAGAATCAATTCCGTAGTATGTCGCATAATTGCTCCTCATGGTCGCAGCATCAGGCTGGGCTGTTCTCGTCGGAAGATTGTACTCGTTGTTATTGAACGGATCCCAGAAGAAAGGATGTGCAAGAACCGGAACAACGCGGCTTCCGCGGAAATCTTCTTCAAACTTTTCAACATAAGGAATCGGGCTGTTTGTATATATTCCGAAGAACCTTACCGGAATGACCATATAGACTGCCATAAGATTAATACATTCAGCAGCTATAAGTCCGATGCCGATCATTTTCTTTTTCCTGTCCTTGAACTTGGAATCCATCATGATCATCTCTATGGACATGCATGCGAACGCTATAAGGAAGAACAGTGAATACTGCATGAGCTTAAATGGATATCTGAATCTGTTGATCATGGGGATCAGGTAGATTATCCTGTTAAACCACTTCGCTGTTGCCCAAACCATCGCTATGATGCATGGAGGCAAAAGCGAGTACATCTTGTTAAAGAGCGTCTTCTCTTCCTTGGTCTTAATTCTCTTCATGGCTCCGACAAGATGCGTAAGACCGAACAGTGCTGCAAGAACAAGGATTATTCCTATATGAGACATGTTCTTGTGGATCGCATCGATCTGATCCATGACTCCGACTTCTTCCCCGTCGATAATCTCCATCGTTGTTACGTCATATTGAATGAACGGGAATAAAAGTCCCCTTATAAGATCCAGAGGGTTATATGTGTTATTAACAAATATCTCCAAAGGAAGTTCTGCACTTCTGTCGCCCGAATTAGACATCGCCTCATACATAGGGCCAAACAAGGGAAGACTCCACAAAGTTACGACAAGTCCGCTTAAGAAATACTTAAGTGTAAACAGACCTTCCGCTTTAAGCTTGCCTTTCTTTCCCCAATTGAAGAACAGATAGCTTATACCGAACAGATAGTCGAATATGATCGCATATGCAAAATACTGCGGATGTCCGCTGTAGAACATAAATACTTTAGGTATCGCTGCAATAAGTATCGCCTTGAGTCCGTCGTTTTCAGAAAGATATGCCGTGCTTAGCATCATCCAGGGGAAGCACCCCGTCAGTATTATTGAGATGATCCAGTTGCTTCCACAGTAAATGGAGAATGAGTTAAAACTCCATGCAATTGCACCAAGCATTGAAATATAATCTGCGATTCCTGTTTTCTTTCGAAGGAACATGAACATACCGACAGCTCCTGCGATAAGATAGAGTGCCGCAGTGAAATCAACTGTTCCGCACAAGTGTCCTAAGAACAACTGGCTTAAGATACCTCCGAGATAAACAACAACGTTAAGCTCTCCCGTTTGTCCCCTGTCGAGGAACGGAACGCCTCCCAACTGATGGAAGTTATAAAAAGGAAACTCCCCCTCACGAACTGATCTTAAGGAATGAACATACTGACAGATATACGAATCCGCATTATCGTCCTGAAGGAAGAAATACGGCTGTCTTATCTCAAGTGCCACAAGCATCAATACGCAAATAAGCACGAGTATAACTATATCTGTAAGCAGTTTATGTTTATTTATAAATTCTCTCATTTATTTTCATTCCTTTTTTTGCGTCCGGTTACATAAAGCAACACAGCAAGCACAGCAGTTCCCGCCGCACTTACCATAAGACAGTTTCTGAAAGTGTGTTCAACATATCTGAATACGATCTTATGTGAACCGGAAGGTACTCCGTCAACTATCATATCATGATAATCGCCGCTGTCAGTAATAGCAGTTTCCTGTCCGTCCACTGTCGCTATGAAATCTCTGTTATGCGTATAGTTTACTGTTACTTTTCCACCCTCAAACGATTCGGGGGTTGTTACTTCAAGATAGTTAATATGTTCTTCAAGCGTAACATCGCCATAATCGTCCCCGCTGAAGGCCAGCGGCTCTTCCTGACCGTCAATGAAGATGACTCTGTTATCATCCTCGGCCCATCTTGTTATACCGTAAGAAGAAAGCTCTTCTTCAACGGTATCCGCATTAGATGTTAAAGTCACATAATACCTTACGCCCTTACTTCTCATGTGATCCACAAATCCGTCGTAGAAGTATCCGACACTGCCGCCTATGCTGTCAGTGTAGTAAAGCAAAACATCGCTGGCTGTCACATTCTCTATGGAAGTCAACAGATCATATCCTGAAACACAATCAAGACCATAGTATGTCGCATAGTTGTACGACAATAGTGCCGCAGTATCATGTGGCACCCTCTGTGATCTTTCCTCGAGTGTCTCGGGATTCTCCTTCCAGAAGAAAGGACTATCCAGTACAGTTACATATCTTGAACCGCAAAGATCATCGTACAACGGTTCCGTAAAAGGCTTGGGACTGTTTGTATACAAACCGAAGAACCTTACCGGAAGAATGAAATAAACCGCAAGCAAATTAATGCATTCAATCACAAGCAGCGTTATTGATACGGCCTTTGCCTTCTTCTGTTTCTTCATTCCGGATATCATCTGCTGCAAAGAAAGACATGCAAACATAATCAGGAAGAACAGGAATATCTGCATCACCTTAAACGGGTACCTGAATCTGTTTAACATCGGAATATGGTATATGATCATGTTAAACCACTTCGTTCCGCCCCAAAGAAATGAGATAACGGCAACCGGGAGAAGAGAATACATCCATCTGTAGAGCGTCTTCTCTTCCTTAGTAAGCCTGCGCGAAAATGAAGAAATAAATCTTACCAGCCCCAAAAGTACAATCAGGAACAAAACGATGCCGATATGAGCCATGTTCTTTTGTATCGCTATGATCTCATCAACGACTGCAGCCTCTTTACCTATAAGCTGCTTAAACCCTGTAACGTCATACTGCATTACAGGATAAACAAGTGACAGGAAGAAATCTTCGAGTCTGAACCTGTATTCGATAAAGTAGTTAATATCCGGCGCACCCGTTCTGTCCACCGAGATTATCATTGCCCTGAACATAGGGCCAAGCAAAGGCAGACTCCACAAAGTTATTACAAGTCCGCTTAGAAAATACTTCAGCGTAAACCTGCATTCAGTCTTAAGCTTATTGCCCTTGGGCGTAAAGAAGAACAGATAGCTTAATCCGAACAGATAATCGAAGATGATTGCATATATAAAATACTGCGGATGACCGCTATAGAACATGAACACCTTGGGAATCGCCGCAAGAAGTATAGCCTTGAGCCCGTTATTCTCCGACAGATAAACAGTGCTTAAGACCATCCACGGGAAGCACCCCGTAAGTATTATCGAGATTATCCAGTTGCTCCCGCAGTAAATGGAGAATGAGTTAAAACTCCATGCTATTGCTCCCATCATGGCAACATAATCAGCAATCCCCGTTTTCTTCTTAAGAAAAAGAAACATTCCGGCAGCGCCGGCAATAAGATAGAGCGAAGCCGTAAAATCAACCGTTCCGCACAAGTGCCCCAGGAACAGTTGACTTAAGATGCCTCCTATGTAAACGAAGACATTAAGCTCTCCCGTTTGTCCCCTGTCAAGAAACGGAATACCTCCTAATTGATGGAAGTTATAAAAAGGTAATTGTCCCTGACTTGCCGATCTTAACGAATGAACATACTGACAGATATATGAATCCGCATTATCGTCCTGAAGAAAGAAATACGGCTGCCTTATCTCAAGTGCCACGAGCATTAATATGCAAATGAGCACAAGTATTACTACATCTGTCAGCAGTTTATGTTTCTTTATGAATTCACTCATTTAATAAGATCGTTCTTGTAGTCTGTTACATCAAATGTCGCAAAGTAATCGTTTAATGTCTCGGCACGTCTTATAAGCTTAACAGATCCGTCAGTCTGGAGCAGGAGCTCAGCTGATCTTAAACGTCCGTTATAGTTGTAGCCCATGGAGAAGCCGTGTGCACCTGCATCGTGAATCGCGAGGTAGTCCCCCTTTTCGATTACGGGAAGCATCCTGTCGATTGCAAACTTATCGTTGTTCTCACAAAGTGAACCCGTTATGTCGTACTTGTGGTCGCAGGGTGCATCTTCCTTGCCGAGCACTGTGATGTGGTGATAAGCCCCGTACATCGCTGGTCTCATGAGGTTTGCCGCACACGCATCAACTCCCACATACTCCTTGTATGTATGCTTCTCGTGGATAGCCTTTGTGATAAGCTCGCCGTAAGGAGCAAGCATGAATCTTCCCATCTCGGTATAGATAGCGATATCCCCCATACCTGCAGGAACGAGGATCTCCTCATACTTCTTCCTTACTCCCTCGCCTATGATCTTGATATCGTTAGGAGTCTGGTCAGGTCTGTAAGCAACACCCACGCCTCCTGAAAGATTTACAAAAGCGAACTTGATTCCCACTTCCTTCTCTATTCTTACCACCAGCTCGAAAAGCTTACCTGCAAGCATAGGATAATAATCGTTAGTAAGTGTATTGCTTATGATGAAAGCATGGATACCGAACTTCTTAACTCCACGCTCCTTAAGCATTCTGTATGCTTCAAATAACTGTTCCTCAGTCATACCGTACTTGGCGTCGCCGGGATTATCCATGATGCCGTTACTCATAGTAACTACACCGCCGGGGTTAAATCTGCAGGACATTATCTCGGGATACTTATCGCCGATAATGCCGTCGAGGAATTCGATGTGTGTGATGTCATCGAGGTTGATGATCGCACCCATATCGTATGCGAGTTTGTATTCCGCGGCAGGCGTGTCGTTAGACGAGAACATGATGTGCTCACCGTCTGCCTTAACGGCACCGGACAAAATGAGTTCGGCTTCGCTTGAGCAGTCAAATCCGAAGTCGTAATCGCTTAATATCTTCATTATGTACGGATTAGGTGTCGCTTTAACAGCGAAGAACTCTCTGAATCCTTTATTCCAGGCGAAGGCTTCCTTAACAGCCTCGCAGTTCTTTCTTATCCCTGCTTCATCATAAATATGAAAAGGGGTAGGATAAGTCTTTGTTATCTTTTCAATCTGTTCCTTGGTTACAAAAGGTCTTTTCTCCATAATAATATCCTCACAATTAACTGTAAGAATATTATCATAATCGCGTTGATTGTGCTTACTTAATTACGACCTTATTCTTGCCGGTGCGTTTGCCCTCGTAAAGAGCACTGTCGACTCTGCTGCACCACGCATCAGCATGCTCGCCGGCTATTGCCTTCGTAACACCCAGGGTTATCGTGTGATTGCCTGACTTCGTAAACGGATGATCCTCGAAGCACTGCCTTATCTTCTGAGCCAGAGCCTCTGTCCCTTCAGGTATCGCATTGGGAAGAAGTATCATGAACTCTTCTCCTCCCCATCTTCCGATGCTTATATCAGCATCCGTAATCTTACAAATATCGTTCATCAGTAAGCTTAAGTACCTTAAGACATCGTCGCCCTCATGGTGACCATATGTATCATTAACCATCTTAAAATCATCGATATCGAGCATTATCAGCGACGGCACATTGATCTTATCGGGAGTCGCGGTGTACTTCTGATTAACTTCAGTTATCCTGCGCTGTATCTCGGTACGGTTATAAAGCTTCGTCAGACCGTCTGTTATCGAGCTTAACTCAAGCATCCTGTTCGTCTGCTCGAGCTCTTCCGTTGCCGCATGTACAAAATTAGCAAGACGGCTTACGAGTGAAGCCTGTCCGTCAAGCGTATGGTTTCTTATATCAAAATTATGGATGACACCGCTGGCATCACCTTCACGGATACCCGTAACAACGAGCGTTACGTTATGCTGGTTTAAGTCCTTGCCTGTTCTTAAGAACTCTCCTGAAGTATAGAAACCTGATGTGGATGTAATGTCCTGAAACGGCTCCGTCTCTCTGTTGGAGTCCTCGTCACCCCAGAAAGCACGCCTTGCGGCACATGAGAACAGGAATATGCTCTGCGGTTCAAACTGAGCAAGATTCGTGCCTGCCTCCCTGACCTTATCAAGTATGGTCCACGGGTCTCCGTAAGCCATATTAGTTTCCACGCCTTCCTCTATGTCAGCCGTCATAATAAGACTTCCATCCGGATTACATGCGACAGGAGCCCTCAGGATATCTATTCCGTTATGCTGATACAAAAACGGAAATTCCAGTGTGTGCTTAAAGAAGTTCTCGTCATTCGCGATATTCAGATACTTGTAATAAGTATCGTAAGCAGGTTTTCCGTCAAGCTCACGCAAGACAGCATGATCCGCCTTTGTTATCTTGAGTCTTCTGCCCAGAGGCTTCCACCCCGTTACCCACTCCGTGTAAACATGGAGATTATCTCCGCCTATTAGCAGGAATACCGCTGAATGCTCCGAGCAATCAGAACCGCTCGAAAATACAAAAGAGGAAACCTCATTAATGTTATCCGAAAATGCTCCTCCGCCGAACATCTGAACATCGCTCTTGATCGAACTTAAATCTTCACAGAACTTGGTCATCGACAGACCTCTGATAGTAACGAGCATCTCAATCGCCTTAACCCAGGGACGCTCATTGATCATCCCGGCTAACTCCTCGGAAACGAGGGGTTCGGATTCTGCTGTTAACGGCAACTGCAGAACTTCTATTCTTGATGTAGGATCTTCAAATACAGTACAGGTTATAGTTATATGAGATGAATTAAGTCTTCCGTTCATTACATTGCCGCTGGTCGTACAACCCATATAAACCGCATCCGGCAATGTGAATTCGATCATACTTGTAACGTGACGGATTTTCTCCGCCTCCAGGCTGTCGGTAAATATATGAAACAAAATAACAGAGGCGATGTGTGACATCCTCCATCTGTCAATTCTGTTCAGCTCCTGCCTTAAGGTAGCATCATCATCATATTCAAACTGTATCTGTCTCATATAATGATTATATGTTGTACCTGGGGAGAATTCTTATACTTAATGTAAATAAAAATGAAATAACAAAAAAGGCTCCGGTTAAACCGGAGCCTCTTGAAATCAGTTTTGATTATTGATTACTCAACGATCTTGGAAACTGTACCAGCACCAACTGTGTGGCCACCCTCACGGATAGCGAACTTAAGACCCTGCTCCATAGCGATAGGTGTGATAAGCTCAACAGAGATTGTTACGTGGTCACCAGGCATGCACATTTCTGTACCCTCAGGGAGGTGAGCGATACCTGTAACGTCTGTTGTTCTGAAGTAGAACTGAGGACGATAACCATCGAAGAAGGGCTTATGACGTCCACCCTCATCATGAGTAAGAACGTAAACCTGACCCTCGAACTTTGTGTGAGGTGTAACAGAACCCGGCTTAGAGATAACCTGGCCTCTCTCAACTTCCTTACGATCGATACCACGGAGGAGACATCCGATGTTATCACCAGCCTCAGCCTGATCCATCATCTTTCTGAACATCTCAACACCTGTGATTGTTGTAGCCTTAGGCTCATCCTCAAGACCAACGATCTCAGCAGCATCACCAACCTTAACGATACCTCTCTCGAGACGGCCTGTAGCAACAGTACCACGACCTGTGATCGTGAATACGTCCTCAACAGGCATAAGGAAAGGCTTATCTGTAGGACGCTCAGGTGTAGCGATGTACTCGTCAACGTTCTTCATAAGCTCAACGATAGGAGCATACTCAGGAGCGTTAGGATCTGTAGAAGAGGACTCGAGTGCTGCAAGAGCAGAACCTCTTACGATAGGTGTGTCATCACCAGGGAACTCGTACTGGTTGAGAAGGTCTCTGATATCCATCTCAACGAGCTCGAGGAGCTCCTCATCGTCAACCTGATCGCACTTATTCATGAATACTACGATATAAGGAACACCAACCTGTCTAGCGAGAAGGATGTGCTCTCTTGTCTGGGGCATCGGGCCGTCAGAAGCAGAAACAACGAGGATAGCACCGTCCATCTGAGCAGCACCTGTGATCATGTTCTTAACATAGTCAGCGTGACCAGGGCAGTCAACGTGTGCATAGTGACGTGTCTCTGTCTCATACTCAACGTGAGCTGTATTGATCGTGATACCACGAGCTCTCTCCTCCGGTGCGGAGTCGATGTTGCCATAATCCTTAAACTCAGCTCCGCCCTTCATAGCGAGAACCTTTGTGATTGCAGCTGTAAGAGTAGTCTTACCGTGGTCAACGTGACCAATCGTTCCAATGTTTACGTGCGGCTTGTTACGTACGAACTTTTCCTTAGCCATTTTAAAAATTCCTCCTAAGAATTTTGTTGATCCGTAGATCTTTTTCTCTTTATCAGCTCTAATTCAAGCGACAGCAACTATTTTACAAGGTAAAGTCTTGTTTTTCAAGTGCTTACGGGCTTAAATCGGCTGAATTATTACTTCTTTAAGATTTCTTCCATGATGCTCTTCGGCGTAGGTGCGAAGTGCGAGATCTGCATGATGAACGTACCACGTCCCTGTGTTGAGGAACGAAGGTCAGTAGCATAACCGAACATGTTCGCGAGAGGTACCTCTGCGTGAACCTGCTGTGTGCCGTTCATAGGCTCGATCTCCTTGATAGCGCCACGGCGTGCGTTAAGACCACCGATAACGTCTCCCAAGTACTCATCCGGAACCTCAACGTCAACCTTCATGATAGGCTCAAGAAGTACAGGGCTGCCCTTCTGCATACCTGCCTTGAAACCCATAGATCCTGCGATCTTGAACGCAGTCTCTGAAGAGTCGACTTCATGGAATGAACCGTCATAAACAGTTACCTTAACGTCAACAACGGGGTAACCGCCCAATACACCGGCCTGCATTGCTTCACGAACACCGGCATCGATAGGAGCAATGAACTCCTTCGGGATAGAACCACCAACAGTAGCGTTGACGAACTCATATCCTGCACCGGGCTCCTGGGGCTCGAGACGGAGCCAGCAGTCACCGTACTGACCGTGACCACCGGACTGACGAACGAACTTACCCTGAGCTTCAACAGTCTTGGTGATTGTCTCCTTATAGGAAACCTGAGGAGCACCGATGTTAGCCTCAACCTTAAACTCACGAATAAGTCTGTCGACGATGATGTCGAGGTGAAGCTCACCCATACCTGCGATGATCGTCTGACCAGTCTCCTGGTTTGTGTATGTACGGAAAGTAGGATCCTCTTCCGCAAGCTTCTGCAAAGCTACGATCATCTTCTCCTGGGATGCACGGCTCTTAGGCTCGATAGCCTCTTCGATAACCGGCTCCGGGAACTCCATGGATTCAAGGATAACAGGATGATCCTCATCGCAGAGTGTGTCACCTGTTGTTGTGATCTTAAGTCCGATAGCAGCAGCGATATCACCGGAGAATACTTCTGTTATCTCCTTACGATCGTTAGCGTGCATCTGAACGATACGACCAACTCTCTCCTTCTTGTTCTTTCCTGCATTAAGTACATAAGAACCTGCTTCAAGAACACCGGAGTAAACTCTGAAGAAGCAGAGCTTACCTACGAACGGGTCTGTAGCGATCTTAAATGCAAGAGCAGCAAAAGGCTCTTCATCGGAAGAAGGTCTCTCTTCTTCTTCGTTTGTCTCAGGGTTAACACCCTTGATTGCAGGTACATCGAGAGGAGAAGGCATGTAGTCGATGATTGCATCGAGGAGGAGCTGAACACCCTTGTTACGCAGTGATGTACCGCAAGTAACGGGGATGAGCTTACACTCTACTGTTGCCTTACGAAGAGCCTTCTTGAGTTCTTCGATGGAGATTTCCTCTCCGTCCAAGTACTTAAGTGTGAGTTCATCGTCTGTCTCGGCGATCTTCTCAACCATCTCTTCTCTCTTTGCCTTAGCGAAGTCGAGCATGTCCTCAGGGACATCTCTCTCCTCGTATTCCTTACCGTCTTCGCTCAAGTAGACCTCAGCCTTCATCGTCATAAGATCGATGATTCCTGAGAATGTGTCTTCCTTACCGATCGGGACCTGGATAGCAACTGACTCGTTCTTAAGTCTGTCCTTGATCATGTCGACTACATGGAAGAAATCAGCACCGATGATATCCATCTTGTTGACGAATACCATACGGGGAACGCCGTAGTGCTCTGCCTGTCTCCAAACAGTCTCTGTCTGAGGCTCAACGCCTCCTCTTGCAGACATGACAGTAACAGCACCGTCGAGGACACGAAGAGATCTTTCAACCTCAACCGTGAAGTCAACGTGACCGGGGGTGTCGATGATGTTGATTCTGTTTCCCTTCCAGGGAGCTGTAGTAGCAGCGGAAGTAATTGTGATACCTCTCTCCTGCTCCTGAACCATCCAGTCCATCGTAGCAGCACCGTCGTGAACCTCTCCCAATACACGGTTGATACCTGTGTAGTAGAGGATACGCTCAGTTGTCGTTGTCTTACCTGCATCGATATGAGCCATGATACCGATATTTCTCGTTTTTTCGAGAGGATATTCTCTATTCATCGTGTCATAACTCCTTATCGATTACCACTTGTAGTGAGCAAATGCTCTGTTAGCATCTGCCATTCTATGCATCTCTTCCTTACGCTTGAATGCGCCGCCTGTACCGTTAGCTGCATCCATAAGCTCAGCTGCGAGACGCTCTCTCATTGTCTTCTCGCTTCTAGTTCTTGCGTACTGAACAAGCCATCTTAAACCAAGAGTAAGTCTTCTCTCAGGTCTAACGTCGATAGGTACCTGATAGTTAGCACCGCCGACACGTCTTGCCTTACACTCGAGCTGAGGCATTACATTCTCAAGAGCCTTGTTAAATACTTCGATAGGCTCCTCGCCTGTCTTCTCTTTGATTGCATCAAAGGAATCGTAGACGATCTTCTGTGCCAAACCCTTCTTACCGTCAAGCATAACGTTGTTGATGAGCTTAGAAACTCTTACATCGTTATAAAGCGGATCCGGGAGCACTTTTCTTACTGGGATATTGCCTTTCCTGGGCACTTTGCTTCCCTCCTTACATGATATTCAGTTTTACTGAAACCATAGGTACTCACGTTTCAGTTTTGCCTTTGGACACGTGTCGTGCGTCAAGTAGCATTAGTCCCATATATGAGCAATGTACTGATCGCTTTATGTTTGTCCAACCCTACTTAAAATTAGGATTACTTCTTAACCTTAGCAGCCTTCGGCTTCTTAGCTCCGTACTTGGATCTACCCTGCATACGGTTAGCGACACCTGCTGTATCAAGAGTTCCTCTGATGATGTGGTAACGAACACCAGGGAGATCCTTTACACGTCCGCCTCTGATGAGAACAACGGAGTGCTCCTGCAGATTGTGGCCAATTCCGGGAATGTAAGCTGTTACTTCGTAGCCGTTTGTTAAACGTACACGGGCAACCTTACGAAGAGCGGAATTAGGCTTCTTAGGTGTAGTTGTCTTAACAACTGTGCACACACCACGCTTCTGGGGAGCGAAAACCTCGGTCTCCTTGTTGTGGATCGTGTTAATACCAGCCTGCAGAGCCGGGGAAGCAGACTTATAAGTCTTGTCATGTCTACCCGACTTTACCAATTGATTGAACGTCGGCATCAATACATCTCCTTTCTTTAGTATTTCTTTCCTGCAAAAGGGCGCATTAACCCCTTTTCGAAAAGCAATTAAGTTTACACCCGCTTGATTTTCTTGTAAAGGGGCATTTAAAATAGCTCAAAAGGAGTTTCCCGTGAACAAGAAAGTTTTATCTGTTCTGTTGCTAATCTCATTAATGAGTGCAGTATCCTGTGAGGCATCGCCCGAAGAGGTGCAGTCCCCGGAAACCGTTTCCTTATCATCAGATGAGACAGTGACTGAATCATCCTCCGAAGCCACTTCTGTGTCAAGCGCTGAAGAAACAACCGCAGCTGTGGAAGAGACCTTGCCGGACGATGTCTATGTTCCTTTCGCCTCGGGTCACGGATTCTCCCTCGTCGAGGAAGGATACGGAACCGAAGTAACGGATCAGGCATCCGGAACCTGCTGGGCGCATGCGGCCGCTACGGCACTCGAATCTAATTTTCTTTATGTTCAGGGGGTATCCGTGGATGTAGATACGACGGATATAGTCGATGCAACTTACGGCACTATCGCTCACCCTGACCCCGACCGGGAAGGCTTTCACCCCAGACTATACTCAGCATTAAATGTAGGTGCGGGACCTCTGCAGACCATCGCCGGTCTTGCGCCCGGGATCGAAGGCGGTGTAGTACTTACCGAAGCCCTGGACTTCGACGGCCTGTCCCGCGAACAGCTCCAGGAAGTCCTGAGGACATATGGAGCTTTTACGATAGCCTACGCGGACAGAAGCAATGATTATTATGATATCTACGGCTTCACTACCCTTAATAATCACAATACTGATGCCGATCATTCAGTAACCTTAGTCGGCTGGGATGACGACTTCCCAGGGGAATACTTCGACCCGCCTGCCGAAGAGAACGGGGCCTGGCTGGTACAGAACTCTTTCTCAGACCGCTGGGGCAACGGCGGATACTTCTGGCTGTCGTATGAGACCGGATTTATCGAACCCTTCTCCTTTGAAGGAAGCACCTGTTACTCTCATGTTTGTTCATATGGTTCATGCACCGGCTCTGTATCGACCGGCGACGTAACCTCGGTTGCCAATGTCTTCGAATACGAAGGAACTCTCGGAGCTGTCGGGACATATACACCAGAACCGGGACAGGAAATTACGGTCGAGATCTACGACGGGATATTGGAAGACGGCGAGCTTCTTTATTCTGCGACAGAAGAATTCGAATACCGCGGATACCACACGATCGAGTTGCCTGAGCCTTTGGATGTAAGTACATTTACTGTAGTTATAAGATATAGATCCGAAGCCCCTGTAGAGGGCGAGTCCACCGAATCTTTCTACGACGATTCATATATAGCTTATGTTGCTTCCAGCGAACCCGGCGAGTCTTATGTCCTTATAGATAATGAATGGGTCGATCTTTCAAGTGACGACATAAGCGGATTGCTTAATATCGACTTTATCCCCAATAACGCAAGCATCAACGCACTGTTCTATTAATCCAGGTCCGGTACTACGTAGATTTCTCTATAAAGTACCGTTATCCGTTGGTGCATTCTCCTCTTGGCTTCCCAAAATGCCCATTTGGTCGTCGAAGCAGAGAATCTACACCGGAAACCGCCAATAAAAAGAGGCGCCCGTCAGGACGCCCCTTAAATCAAGATCTATACAAACCGATCAACCGAACAGTGTAAGAAGGATACCTGCTGCGATAGCGGATCCGATAACACCTGCAACATTCGGTCCCATAGCGTGCATGAGAAGGAAGTTCGAAGGATTCTCCTTCTGGCCGACCTTGGAAGCAACACGTGCTGCCATAGGAACGGCGGAAACTCCGGCTGCACCGATCAAAGGATTGATCTTGCCCTTTGTTGCAAAGTACATGATGTCTCCGATGATAAGACCGCCGATAGTAGCGAATGAGAATGCTGCGAGTCCGAGACCGATGATGAGCAATGTCTGAACACTTAAGAAGTTCTGACCGACAGCTGTACCGCCGACTGCTACACCGAGCATGATAGTTACTGTGTTACACATAGCATTCTGAGCTGTATCGGAAAGTCTGTCCGTAACACCTGACTCCTTGAACAGATTGCCTAACATAAGGCATCCGAGCAAAGGTGCAACTGAAGGAAGGATAAGTACACATACTACAGTTACGATAACAGGGAAGCAGATCTTCTCGAGCTTGGATACGGGTCTTGTCTGCTCCATCTTTACCTGACGCATCTTCTTTGTTGTAAGAAGCTTCATAAAGAAAGGCTGTATCATCGGGATCAAAGCCATATACGAATATGCGGCGACCGCGATGGCTCCGAGAAGTTCGGGAGCAAGTTTACTTGTGAGGTAGATAGCCGTCGGGCCGTCTGCGCCTCCGATGATTCCGATAGAAGCAGCACCTTCAGGTGAGAAACCGAGAAGGATAGCAACTACGAATGCGAAAGAGATACCAAACTGAGCACCCGCACCCATAAAGAAGGATGAAGGTCTTGAGATCAGCGGTCCGAAGTCAGTCATGGCACCGACAGCCATGAAGATCAGACAAGGGAAGATGTCGAGCTTAACACCTATATAGAGGAAGTCGAACAGACCGGGCTCGATATGGTTGCCCGCCGCATCGACAAAACCGCCGCCTATGGCCGCCCAATTGATCTCACCGTTGAACCATTCGGGGTGGAAGATTCCGCCGCCCGGCCAGGGAAGATTCGTAAGAAGCATTCC